>JAVBNG010000007.1:0-111213 GCA_031551695.1 Oscillospiraceae bacterium | reverse complement strand
AACATCCGCGCGCTGGAAACGGCCACCGGCGTGGACCTCATCATCGACGCCACCCCCGAGGCCATCACCCTTTCCAGCTTTGACCCCGGGCGCCGCGAAGTGGCGCGCCAAACGCTGGAAAAGCTGATCACGGACGGGCGCATCCACCCGGCGCGCATTGAGGAAACGGTGGAAAAATGCCGCCGGGACCTGGAGCTGGTGATGAAGCGCGAAGGCGAGCGCGCCGTGATGGACACCGCCATCCACGGCCTGCACCCGGACATTGTGAAGTTGCTGGGGCGCCTGAAATACCGCACCAGCTACGGCCAGAACGTGCTTAACCATTCGCTGGAGGTCGCCTATCTTTCCGGCATCATGGCGGCGGAGCTGGGCGTGAACATCGCCCAGGCAAAGCGCGCGGGCATGCTGCACGACATCGGCAAGGCGCTGGACCACGAAATTGAAGGCAGCCACGTGCAAATCGGCGTGGATATCGCCAAGAAGTACAAGGAAAGCCCGGCCATCATCCACGCCATTGAGGCCCACCACGGCGACGTGGAGCCCAAAACCCCGCTGGCCTTCATCGTGATGGCGGCGGACGCCATTTCGGCCGCACGCCCCGGCGCGCGCCGCGAAAACGTGGAAAGCTATGTGAAGCGCCTGGAAGCGCTGGAAGATATCGCCAAAAGCTTCCGCGGCGTGGAGAGCAGTTTCGCCATCCAGGCGGGCCGCGAAGTGCGCATCATGGTGAAACCGGAGCAGGTGAGCGACGACCAGATCGTGGTGCTGGCGCATGAAATCAGCCAGAAAATTGAAAACGAGCTGGATTACCCCGGCCAGATCAAAGTGAACGTAGTGCGAGAAAGCCGCGCCACGGACTATGCGAAGTGACCCTTTAATAATGTTAATGCACCCGAGCGCCGCAAAAGATGCTTTTGCATTTTTTGGGCGCTCGGTTTTTGGGCCGACGCGCCTCGGCCATCCGGTTGAATTTACGACCTGCCTGCGGCAGGTGCGTAACCGGTGAGCGTCAGCCGCAAGCTCGGCGGTGAACAGTGATTCGCACTGTACACGGCAGAGCGCGGAAGGCAGCTCTTCGGAAACGTATCTGCAACAAGCAGGCAACGCAAGAGCGGAGATTTTCCATGAACATCCTTTGCATCGGCGATATTGTGGGCGAAAGCGGGCTTTCCTGCTTTTCGTCCGCTTTGCCGCGCCTGAAGGCGGACACCAAAGCCGATTTTGTGGTGGTGAACGGCGAGAACTCCTCGGCGGACGGCAACGGCATCACCCGCGACACCGCCGAAGTGCTGCTGCGCCACGCCGACGTCGTCACCGGCGGCAACCATTCCCTGCGCCGCGCCGGGGCCAGCCTGTACGACGCCGGCCTGCCCGTGCTGTACCCCGCCAACTACCCCTTTGCCACGGCCCAAACCGGCATGGCCCTCATCGACATCGGCCGCCTTGGCACCGTGCGTGTCATCAATTTGTCCGGTGTAGCCTTTCTGGAGCCGCTAGACAACCCCTTCAAGCGCGTGGACGAGCTGTTGGCGGCTTCTTCGGCAAAATACACCGTGGTGGATTTCCACGCGGAATCCACCGCCGAAAAAAAGGCGCTGGCTTATTACCTGGATGGCCGGGTTAGCGCCCTGTTCGGCACCCACACCCACGTGCAGACGGCAGACGCGCAAATTTTGCCCAAGGGCACCGGCTACATTACCGACGCAGGCATGACCGGCCCGGAACACAGCGTCATCGGCGTGGAGCCGGAGCAGGCCATCAAAAAACAGCGGGAGCATGTGCCCGTGAAATTTTCTGTTGCGGCGGGTCCCACCATGCTGAACGCCGTGCTGTTCACCCTGAACGACCAAACCGGCCTGTGCACCCATGTGGAGCGCATCGATTTACACGGACTCTAGCGGTTTCCTCATTTGGCGTGTGGCTTGCAGCCGCATGCGAGCCGGGTGCGTTCCGCGCCCGACGGCATATGTTTGCTCGCCAAAAATGTGCCACTATCACATGATTTTAAATAAAAATGAGGAAACTATCATGACTTTAGAACAAGAAGTGCGCCGGCGGCGCACCTTTGCCATCATCAGCCACCCGGACGCAGGCAAAACCACCCTGACGGAAAAGCTGCTGCTGTACGGCGGCGCCATCAACCAGGCGGGCAGCGTAAAAGGCAAAAAAAACACCCGCCACGCCGTCTCCGACTGGATGGAAATTGAAAAACAGCGCGGCATCTCCGTCACCAGCTCCGTGCTGCAGTTCAGCTACAACGGCTTTTGCGTCAACATTCTGGACACCCCCGGCCATCAGGACTTTTCCGAGGACACCTACCGCACGCTGATGGCGGCGGACGCCGCCGTGATGGTGATCGACGCGGCAAAGGGCGTGGAGACACAGACGAAAAAGCTGTTCAAGGTGTGCACCATGCGGGGCATCCCCATCATCACCTTCATCAACAAAATGGACCGCGAGGCCAAGGACCCGCTGGATTTGCTCACCGACATCGAGGATGTGCTGGGCATCGACACCTGCGCCATGAACTGGCCCATCGGCAGCGGCCGCGATTTCAAAGGCGTGTATGTGCGCAACAAGAAGGAAATTTTGGTATTTGAGCCTGTGGTGCACGGCGAGACCCAGGTGAAGGCTGTGAAGGCGCACATCGGCGGCGAGGGGCTGGACGACTTGATCGGCGCGGCGGCGCACCAAAAGCTGGCCGACGACATTGAGCTTTTGGACGGCGCCGGCGCGGACTTCGAGGAAGACGCCGTGGCCCACGGCAAGCTGACGCCGGTGTTTTTTGGTTCCGCCCTCACCAACTTTGGCGTGGAACCCTTTTTGGAGGCCTTTTTGCGTTTGACACCACCGCCGCTGCCGCGGGAATCGAGCGAAGGGGAGATCAGCCCCTACAGCGACGCGTTTTCCGCCTTCGTGTTCAAAATCCAGGCCAATATGAACAAAAGCCACCGGGACCGCGTGGCCTTTATGCGCGTGTGCTCCGGCCGGTTTGAGAAAGGCATGGAGGTGTGGCACGAGCAGGGCGGACGGGCCATCCGTATTTCGCAGCCGCAGCAAATGATGGCGGAAGAGCGCGAAATTGTGGAAGAAGCCTACGCCGGGGACATCCTCGGTGTGTTCGACCCCGGCATTTTCTCCATTGGCGACACCCTGCGCACCGGCAGCGAGGACTTCGTGTTCGCGGGCATCCCCACCTTTGCGCCGGAGCACTTTGCTCGTGTGCGCCAAAAAGACACAATGAAGCGCAAGCAGTTTGTGAAAGGCATCGAGCAGATCGCCCAGGAGGGCGCCATCCAGATCTTCCGCGAGCCCGGCGGCGGCATGGAGGAAGTGACCGTGGGCGCCGTGGGCGTGTTGCAGTTCGAAGTGCTGGAGTACCGCCTGAAAAACGAGTATGGCGTGGACATTGTGCTGGAGCGCCTGCCCTACCAGTTCGTGCGCTGGGTGAAGGATTACGAAGGCGACATTGCCCGGCTGGACCTGACCAGCGACTCGAAACGCGTGGAGGACATGCACGGCAACCCGCTGCTGCTGTTCACCGGCTTTTGGAACATCGGCTGGGCCGAGGAGCATAACAAGGGCCTGGTGCTGTCGGAGTTTGGAAGCTGAAGCGCGGAACACTGTAGTGTTCGCCCTTTGGGTAATCGCTGACTGATTGCTTCCTGTATTTGCATGCCACGAGGCACAAACGCAGGCGGTCGGTGACAATGGCGGGTGTCCCCCGGCGGGACGTCAGCCGCAAGGCCGGCGACATCCCATTCTGCAAGAATTGTATGTCGCCGGCCGCGGAAGGTAGGCCTGCCGGGGAATATTCGCCGTTTTCGACGACATGCATCCCACACACTGCCAAAAAGCCACCCACCCGCACCCAGTGCTCTAAAGCGCAACCCCGGCCTCTATCTTTTTTTCAAAAATTGTGTTACAATAGTGAAAACATTTTCTTGTTTTGTCCGCGGCGGCCCCCTTCCGCCATTTGGCAATTTATATTCACACAGCGTCGCGGGCACCTCGTACCCCCGCCAAACCGTTGTGTTTTAAAGAACGGATACTAAATTTTGATGGATTTTATGCAATTACAGCTCTCGGATGAGCTGATGAAAGCTTTGGGCGACGCCGGGTACACCGAGCCAAGTCCGATTCAAACCAAAGCCATCCCGCCTGTTTTGGCAGGCCGGGACGTTTTGGCGTGCGCCCAAACGGGCACCGGCAAAACCGCCGCCTTCGCGCTGCCCACGCTGCAGTTGCTGAACGGCCGCGGCTCAGGCTCTGCAGGTGCAGGCGCCAACAGCGCTGGTGTAAAAAGCACCGGCAAAGGCAAGCGGCCCATCCGTTGCCTGGTACTTACGCCCACGCGGGAACTGGCTTTGCAAATTTTTGAAAGCTTTGAAAAATACGGCAAATACCTGCCGCTCAAATCCACCGTCATTTTCGGCGGCGTGGGCCAGGTGCCGCAGGTGGCCGCGCTGAAAGCCGGTGTAGACATCCTGGTGGCCACCCCCGGCCGCTTGAACGACCTCATCGGCCAGGGGTACATCAGCCTTTCGAACATTGAGATTTTTGTGCTGGACGAAGCCGACCGCATGCTGGACATGGGCTTTGCGCCGGACGTGAAGCGCGTCATCAAGCAGCTGCCCGCCGTGCGGCAAACGCTGCTGTTTTCCGCCACCATCCCGAACGACATTGCCGCCCTGGCAAACAGCATTTTAAAAGACCCGGTAAAGGTGTACGCCACGCCGGTTTCCAGCACGGTGGACAGCATTTCCCAGTGCGTTTATTTTGTGGAAAAGCAGGGCAAGCCCTTGCTGCTGGCCGAGCTGCTGCGCGACAGCGACATCGACCGCGCGCTGGTGTTCACCCGCACAAAGCACGGGGCGGACAAAGTGGCCCGCGTGCTGACGAAAAGCGGCGTGCAGGCCATGGCCATCCACGGCAACAAAAGCCAAACGGCCCGCCAGGCCGCTTTGAGCCTGTTTAAGGCAAAACGCATCCGCGTGCTGGTGGCCACGGACATCGCCGCCCGCGGGCTCGACATCAGCGAGCTGTCCCATGTGTTCAATTTTGACATCCCGAACATCCCCGAAACCTATGTGCACCGCATCGGCCGCACAGGCCGCGCCGGGCACAGCGGCCGGGCCATCAGCTTTTGCATGGCGGACGAGCGTCCCTTCCTCGCCGACATCGAACGCCTGATCGGCTTTTCCGTCCCGACAGAGCGCACCCCCGGCTGGGTGGCGGACGCCGCAGCAAAGGCGCAGCCGGCAATTTCCACGCCGGGTACGCAAACCGGCAAGAGCGTACCAAAACCGCATAATACGCATGATAAAGATAATAATATGCAAAAATATGCGCTTTTTCCGCAAAAGCAACCGAACAAACAGTTGAAGCAAGGAAAGCAGCCCGCTGCCAAAGCGCAAGAGAAACCCAGCGGGCAGGAAAAGCAGATTTCTTCCAAGACACCGGAAAATTCCAAAACACACGAACAGCCCCGCGCACAGGAAAAGCGCCGGCCACAGCAAAGCATAAGCGGGCCGGCCCAGCCCCAACGGCAGGGCAAAAGCGCGCGCGGCCCCGGGGAAAGCGGCAAGCGGCCGTCCCCGGTGGAAGCACTGCAAAGCGCGTTGAGCGGGCCGGCCAAAAATATTGTAACAAAGCGCCCCGTGTGGGGCGCCGCCGAGGCGCAACCTGCCGCCCCGGCACATAGCTCTGCGGCAAAAATTCCGCAGGAGCCTGCAAAATCCACAACCAAAGGAGAAGACGATATGAGCCGCAACAAACGCCGCCGTTCCGGCCGGGGCGGCAAAGGCACAAAACCCGCCGAGGCCGCGGCAAAAAAACCGGAAGCGCCAAACATTCCAAAAAACAGCAATGGTGTGTTTGATTTTTCCGAAGCTGAGCTTTCTGAAGACCAGGCCATCCAGGTGATCCCCCGCACCAGCACCGAGACAAAATACGCGTCTTTCGAGGATTTCCTGAAGGACCACTAGCCATCTTCCACCGGTATTATTAGATACCGCTCGAAGTACCGTCTCGTCACCACAAAATAATGCCGTCCGGAGGCGAGCCTATGCGTAAAATTGCCTGCCTCCTGGCGGCATTTGGTTTTGCTTTTGCCTTTTTTACCTTGCGCGCCTTTGGCATCGACTTGCTTATCGACGCAGTGGGCTTTGTGCTGGCGGCAAACGCCATGCGCGCTTTTCGCCGTTTTTGGGGCGGCTTCCCGGGCGCGGCGGCACTTTGCTTTGCGCTGGCGGCCCTTGCGGTGGCCGGCATTTTTGTTTTTGGCACGGCGTTTTCCACCGTCGTTGTTTTGCGCGCTGTGGGGGAATGCTTCTTGTTCGGCATTATGGCGGCCGGTTTTTTACATATGGAGTTGCCGCCAAAACAGCGCGTTTGGCGGGTGCTCTTGGCCGCCGCCTGTTTCGCGTGCGCCGCCGCCGTGGTTTCTCCCGCGGTTTGGCAGCTTTTGCTCTCTTCCGCCGCCACAAACGCCTTCGCCGCCTTTTCGGCCGCCGCTCATGCTTTACTGGTGGCCGTCCTGGCCGTGTTTGCCTTTGTGCCGGAACCTCCACCCGCCTGATGTAGGGCGTTTTTCCGGCATATTTACATTTTTCGCTTGTACACATAACTGTTCTCTGCTATAATATTAACATATACTGATTTGGTATAGTTATGACGAAAGGGAAGTGGAAAGCTATGGGGGCAGTGCAAGCGGCTGACAACATATATTATGTGGGTGTGCTAGACAAAAAGCTTCGTGTTTTCGATATTATTATGGAAACTGACTACGGCACCACCTATAACTCCTACATTGTAAAAGGCCAACATAAAACCGTGCTGGTGGAAGCGGCGAAAGACAAGTTCTGCGAAGAATTTTTCTCGAACATTGAAGAGGTGTGCCCCATTGCGGACATCGATTATATCGTGTGCAACCACACGGAGCCGGACCACACGGGCTGCATCGCAAAACTGTTGCAGCTTGCGCCAAAAGCCACGGTGCTGGGCAGCGGCACAGCCATCACCTTTCTGGGCGAGATCATAAACGACGATTTCCCGCACCGGGTGATAACGGATAAAGATGTCATCGATATCGGCGGCATGAGCCTGCACTTCCTGTATGTGCCCATGCTGCACTGGCCGGATACCATGTTTACCTGGATTCCGGAAGCGGGCGCCCTGTTTACCTGCGACAGCTTTGGCTGCCACTATGCCAACGAAGCCATCTTCCTCGACAAAATGCAGGACGCTTTGTCTGCCGAGAGCTTCAACTATGCGTTTAAATACTATTTTGACAATATTATGGGCCCTTATCGCTATCCGCACATGTCAAATGCGCTGGATAAAATCGAAGGCCTTGAGATTAAATACATTTTTACCGGCCATGGGCCAGTGCTGCGCACTGATATCGAAAAATACATCGAAATGTATCGAAATTGGAGCAAAGCGCCCGATAAGAGTGTGAAAAATGTTGTAATCTCCTATGTAAGCGCCTACGGGTACACCCGCACCCTGGCCAAATCCATCATAGAAGGGCTGCGCAAAGGCGGGGTTCAAGATATTACAACATTCGATTTGGTTACAGACAGCATAGATGATGCGAAAGCCGCTATCTATGATGCCTCCGCCGTGCTGTTCGGCAGCTGTACCATGGTGGGCGACGCCCTGCCGCCCATTTACGAATCCATGCTGTGCCTGAGCCCGGTTATCCACCGGGGCAAACTGGGCGGCGCGTTTGGCAGCTACGGCTGGAGCGGCGAGGCCTGCCGAAACATTCTGGCCCGGCTTACCCAACTGAACATGAACCTGCCCCTGCCCGCCCTGCGCGTGCGGCTGAAGCCCGCCGAGGAAGATCTTGAAGCGGCCGTGCAGTTTGGCAAAGAGTTTGCCGCCGCCTTGCTGGAGGCCTAGGCCCGCAGGACCAACCATCGCAGCAAACCACACCCGTGCGCTTGCGCGCCGGCAGGCGTACAAACGCCGGCTGTGGATTGTGTTTGTATCGTGTTGAATTTATAAACAAAAAGGAGCGTTTATGAAAAAGTGGCGTTGTATCGTGTGCGGAGCGGAATTTGAAGGCGAGACCCCACCGGATGTATGCCCTGTGTGCGGCGCGGCCGGCCCCGAAAATTTTGAAGAAGTGACTGAATAGTTCCAAAACCGTACCCTGTTCCGGGCGTTCGCGCGGAACAGCAGGCCGCGCCATCGGTTCATCCGCTGCCGCGGCCTGTTTTTGTTCCCCGGCCGGCCGCTCACCGGCCGGCATTGCCGCGCAACCGTTGCGGCATCAGCACAAACAACTGTGCAAAAGGAGGTGCCCCTATGGGAAACACCAATGAAAAATATGTGCTTATCGGCGGCGGCGCGGCGGCTCTGGCTGCGGCAAAGGCCATCCGCAAACGCGACAAAACCGGCCGCATCACCATGGTGACGGCTGAAAACCACCTGCCGTACCACCGCCCTGCGCTGCCCGGTGTTATCCAAAGCGGCAGCGGCCTTGGCGGGTTGCTGATGGAAGCCGAAATGTGGTATGCTGAACATCAGGTGGATGTGATGCTTGCCACCCGCGTGGTCTCCATTGAAGCCGGCGAAAAAAAGCTGGTGTTGGAATCCGTTCTGCCTGTGGGTGGTTTTGCAAACGTCAGTTCCGCAGGCAAAAACGCCGGCGTTGAAGATGCCGCGGAAAGCAGCGCCGCCACACTGCCCTACACCAAACTGCTGCTTGCCACCGGCTCGCAGCCATTCAACCCGGTGAAATCTTTGCCCGGCGCCGTGCCGGTGCACACCCTGCGCAGCTACGAAGACGCCGTTGCCCTGGGGGTTTTGAGCGAAGGCCGTCGGGCCGTGGTGGTCGGCGGTGGCATTTTGGGCCTGGAAGCAGCGCGCGCCCTGCATGTGCGCGGCGCGTCCGTCACCATTGTGGAGCTGGCCTCCCGCATTTTGTCCATCCAGGCGGACGCCGCCGTGTCCGCCGCGCTTACCGCCGCGCTGGACGAGGCGGGCATTTCCGTCATCACGGGCAAATCCGTCGCCTCCGCCACGGCAACCGGTGTTGTTTTAAGCGACGGCGCCGAATTTACCACCGACTTCGTTGTGGCAAGCCTCGGCGTGCGCAGTGACACCGCTCTCGCCCTCGCCATCGGGCTGGACCTTTCCCGCGGCATTGTGGTGAACGACTTCATGCACACCAGCCATGCCGACATCTGGGCGGCGGGCGACTGCGCCGAATACCACCAAAGCGTGCTGGCCCTTGCCGGAACGGCCATGGCCATGGGTGAAGTGGCCGGCGCCTCCATGGCGGGCGACGAAGGCGCCCCTTATGTTCCCTTTGTGCCGGTGACACCGTTCCAGTTCGGGCCCTTTTCCATGCTTTCCGTCGGTGCCGTGTCCGACTCTGCGGCCGAAACGGCACTGTACCAAAACACCGAAACCGGCGCCTACCGCCGCTTGTTCTATTCCGGCGGCCACTTGGCGGGCGCGCTGTTCACCGGCGGCGGCGCCCCGCAAAAACTGAAGGCCGCCGTCATGGCTGGCACCTCGGTGAAAGATTCCCTGGAGTTGTTGGAACTATGAGAAAAAGCGGTGTAAAAACCGTCACCACGGAAACACGCACGCTAATCGCAGCAAACGGCCCCATCACCTACACCCTTTCGCGAAAAAACGTGCGCAACATCAACCTGCGCGTGCGCGCGGACGGCAGCGTGGCCGTAAGCGCGCCCCTGCGCATGCCCATGCACACCATCGATGGATTTTTACGGGAAAAGGCCGCCTGGGTGGAAACCAACCGCGCCACCCAGCTGAACAAGTCTCCCGCTGTGCCCTGCCGCTACACAAAACCCGAGTGCGTCGCCCTGTTTTCTCGCATCAGCGACGATATTTTTCCTTTGTTTGCCGATTTGCTCGGCGACAAAAAGCCCGCGCTGAAAGTGCGCGACATGAAGACGCGCTGGGGCGTTTGCAACGTGCAAACACGCACGCTCACGTTTAATATGCGGCTGGCGGAAAAGCCCGCCGCCGTGCAGGAATATGTGGTGCTGCACGAGTATGTCCATTTCCTGCACCCGGACCACGGCCCCGGCTTCCACGCGGAAATGGCCCGCCTGATGCCGGACTACAAGGCCCGGCGCAAAGCCCTCAGGCAGCCATGAGCAAAACACGGCCCATGCCAACCTGTTTTTTTGGCAGTTCAAGCAGTTTGCGGCAGTATTAACGTATTTTTTTGTGTGAGGTGGACGTTTGAGCAGTTCAGGAAACAAATATACGCGATTATTGTCGAATACTGTCTTATTTGCCATCAGCAGTTTTTCGTCAAAGATCCTGAGCTTCCTGCTTACGCGGCTGTACACCGGCGCCATGACCGAGGCGGAATTCGGCACGGCGGACCTGGTGCAGCAGTCGGTCAATTTCCTCATCCCCCTCGTCAGCCTGGGCATCTCCAACGCGGTCATCCGCTTTGGCCTGGAAAAAAACGTTCCAAAGCGCGGCGTATTCACGGCGGGGCTCATTGCAATCGGCATGGGCTTTTCCCTGTTGCTTGCCGTGTCTCCGCTGGTGGGCATCATCCCCCTGGTGAAGGACCAAATTGTGCTGATGTACGCCTGCGTGCTGGTAAGCTGCCTGCGCACCCTTTGCTGCCAGTTTACCCGGGCGAAACTATATACGCGCCTATATGCCATCGACGGCATTTTGTCGGTTTTATACACCGTGGGCTTTAACATTCTGTTCCTGTTGGTGCTGAAACTGGGCGTCGTGGGCTATTTGCTGGCCATCATCTGCGCCGATTTCCTAAGCATCCTGGGCCTTACCCTTATCGAACGGCTGTGGCGCTATGTGCGCTTTGCGAACTTTGACTGGCCGCTTTACAAAACCATGCTGCACTACTGCCTGCCGCTGGTGCCCGCCCTGCTGTTCTGGTGGGTCACGTCGGTAAGCGACCGCTATTTCATCGCCTATATGCGCGGCGCGGCGGAAAACGGCCTGTACGCGGCGGCGGCAAAGGTGCCCTCGCTGCTGATGCTGTTTTCCACCATTTTCACCGAGGCGTGGCAGCTTTCCGCCGTTACCGACGGGCAGGGCCGCGGCCGCCACCACTTTTTTTCACAGGTGTTCGGCGGGCTTTCCGCCGTGGTGTTTTTGGCCGGCAGCGGCCTGGTGTACGGGTGTAAGGTTATTATGGGCGTGCTGGTTGCGCCGGACTTTTTCATCGCCTGGCGCTATGTGCCCATCCTTGTGGCGGCCAGCATATTCTCCTGTTTCGTCGCCTTCCTCAACAGCGTGTACATGGTTGAAAAACGCTCAGGCCTGTCGCTCGTTACCACCATGGCCGGCGCCGCGGCAAACCTTGTGCTGAACGCGCTGCTCATTCCAAAGTTTGGCCCAAATGGTGCAGCATTTGCAACATTCGTCAGCTACCTGCTGGTGTTTGTCATCCGCGCCGTAAACACCCGCCGCTTCATCCGCATTCGCTATAATGTGTTGAAAATAGCGCTGAACACACTGGCCATCTTCGGCCAGGGGGCGCTGATGCTGTACGAGGTGCCTTTGTGGCCGCTTTGGTGTGGCATCATTTTGGTTTTTATGTTTATTTTAAACGTATCAACACTATATACTGGAATGTTGAGCCTTCTTTCCCGCCGCCGTTCGGCCCGCGCGCGCTAGCGCTTTGCCCCGCTGTGCAATGATGCAGGCAAAACAAAACATCGCCTGTAAAAGCTTCTATTTGACATTTATTTATAGAGTCGGTATAATAACATTGCGATTTATGTTGTAGGAGACAAAGATGCCGCGGCCGTCGTGCGAATCCGGTGGCGCATCGAAGCAGGGAGGGGCAGTATGGCAGCGTCCATGCTACAGCGCGGGGTAGACTATGAAGGCGGCACCAGCCGGGACGAAGCAGGTGGCCAAATTCCGTCGTCTATGCGTGAAATGTATGAGCTTATTTGCGTCACCGAAGGCGGCGCGGAATACTGGGTGGAAGACCAGTTTTACAAGCTGAAGGTGGGCGACATTTTGTTTGTGCCCGCCGGCGTGATGGTAAGCGCCACGCTGAAACAGCGCGGCTGCCCGTTTGAGCGCCACGGCGTGTGGATGACCCGCCGCTTTATGACCTTTTTGAAACTGCAGGACGAAGAGGCCGATTACGCCTACCAGCAGGCGGAAAACCAGCACCGCTACCTGCTGCGCCTGTCGCCGGACGTGTTTGACGGCGTGCAGGACGCCTTTGAAATTGTGGCGGCGGAGTGCCGCAGTGACCGCATGAACGCCGAACTTTCGACGAAGGCCATGCTTTCGGCGCTGATGGTGCAAATCAACCGCATCACCAAGGCAAACGGCAACGACGTGCTGCTTTCCGGCAACGACAACCGCCTTTCCCCTGTGCTCACCTACATCCATGCCCACTGCACCGAGGCCATCACCGTGGAAAGCCTGGCGGAACAGTTTGAGTACAGCCCGTCGCACCTGGCCCACAGCTTCAAAAAGCAGATGGGCACTTCGCTGTACCATTATGTGCTGATGCGCCGCCTGCAAATTGGCCGCGACGCCATGCTGAACGGCGTGCCCGTGAAAGAGGCCTACCAAAAATGTGGCTTCGGCGATTACGCCGGTTTTTACCGCGCCTTTACAAAGGAATACGGCATGAGCCCGCAGCAATACAAAAAACGCTCTTCCTAAAAAACGACTACTCTACAAACACCCAATAAAGCAAGGCCCTGCCGGGAACCGGCGGGGCTTTTGCTTGCCGAAAAAGACCGCCCGGGCAGGGGGCTGGGTACGCAGCCTCCTCCTACCTTCCGCCCCGCCTCATATACAACGAAAAGACGTTGTATATTAGGCAGCTTGCAGCTGACGAAGGGCTTTTGCATACCCAATCTCTTCTCGGTTGCCTTTTTGCGTTGTTTTTCGCCGCTGCAAAAAAGCATAATAAATTCAAAATTATACTATTTGTTATATATTTCCCGAGTATACATTTTGCAAATATTCATTGGCAATTCCAGCAAGCCGCCGCAAGGTCTCCGGCGGCGTGGGCGGCGCGTCCGCCTGCCAGCGCGGAAAATAGCGGGACAAATGCAGCGGGATCTCCGGCGAGACGTCCGCCAAAAACCGCGCCTGTGCGCGCATGTCGTCCGCATCGTCGGACAGGCCCGGCACCACCAGCGTTGTCACTTCCACATGGGCATAACGCGCCGTGCGGCGGATGCTATTTTGCACGGCGGCAAGGCCGCCGCCAAGGGAACGGTAACCCGCCTGTGTAAAGCACTTTAAATCGATGTTAAAGGCGTCGATAAGCCCTTCCAGGCCCGTGGCCACCTTGCCGGTGAAATAGCCGTTCGTCACCATGGCGCACAGCAAGCCGGCTTTTTTTGCACGGGCCGCCGTGTCCCGCACGAATTCATACCCCACGGCGGGCTCGTTGTAGGTGAAGGCGATGCCGATGTTGCCATGCTCTCGCAGCTGCACCGCCCGTTCCACCAGCGCTTCCGGCGCCATGCGGATGGCCTGCGCGCCGGATGCATCGCCTGCGCCGCCGGCAGGGCGGGGCGGGGAAGTTTGCGAAATGTCGTGGTTTTGGCAACAGGGGCAGCGCATATTGCAACCAAAACCCCCGGCGGACAAAATCAGGCTGCCCGGATGAAAGCGCGCGAACGGCTTTTTTTCGATGGGGTCCAGTGCCAGAGCGCTTAAAAGACCGTAGCCCGCGTACACCACGTTGCCGTTTTCCGCGCGGCGGGCGCGGCAAAACCCGGTGTCGCCTTCACGCAGGCGGCACGCCCGTGGGCAGATGTCACATGTGAGCTGTGTGCCGCTGTTGTCCGCCGCCTCTCCCCGGTCCATCGGCCCGCGGCTACGCATGGCGCACCACCTCGAACCGCTCCAGCCGCACAGCCGCGTCCGGCTCGATGCCCGCCTTGCGACGGGCAATATCCACCTGGTCTTGGGCGGTGTCCACACCGTCCAAATCCGGCAGCAGCAAGCCGCGCCGCCATCCGCTGGAAACAATCACCCCATAGCGCTTCGGGTCCAGCGCGGCGATGGAATCCACCGGTTCTGCCTCACCCAGCACATCCACGCTCACCTCCAGCGTGGAAAGCTCCTCCGGGCGCACCGGCTCAAAGCGTGGGTCGGCCGTGGCCGCGCTCACGGCGTTTTGCAAAATTTCTTCCGCCACGTTTGCCGCTGTAGGCTCGACGGTGCCGATGCATCCGCGCAGCCTGCCAAAGCGGTGCAGCGACACAAACGCGCCCGCGCGTTTCGCCAGCATCTCCGGCGGCAGGCCCCCCGGCAACGCCGCGCGCCTGCCTGTTTTTACGTAGGTTTCAAAAGAAAGCCGCGCCAGCTTTACATAGGCGTCTTCTTTTTCCATGGCGTCCTCCACTTCGCTTTCCGCCGCCCGTTCATATCGGCGGCCAAACCGGCGGGCCTCATCCGTGCCGCCTGGCAAAAATGTGGCTACGGCATAGCCGATGCCAAAGGGCCCCTCATAGCTCAAAAGTTCCGACTGCACGGCGCGGCCGTCCAGCGCGCCGGCCATCATCACAAAGGAGCGCAAACCGCACTCGGCGCCCTTTTCGGCCAGTTGCTGGTCAATGGCAAGCAGTTGGCCAAAGTCTCCGTCTCCCAGCGCCGCCGTGATGGCCGCGTCCAGCACCGGGCCCTCCCGCGTGAAGCCATAGGGCCCGTCCGCCGCAAGCCGGTGGGACAAGTCCCCACTGGCCAGAATGCAGACGTTTTTGCCTTCGCAGGCCGCCGCCACGCACTGGCCAAAGCGGTAATGGTCATACAGCGGCACGCCGGAAAGGCCGATGCGCACCAGCTTGTAGCCGGTGTACGCTTGGTTTAAAAAATACAGCGGCACCAGCACGCCGTGGTCCAGCGCGCGCTCTTTTTCCCCCAGCGGCCCCGCCGCAAGGCATGCCTTTTGCGCGTTTTTCTCGACGGCCAGCGCAAGGGCCTCGTCATAGTCCACCCGAACCTGCACGCCCGGCGCGCCAAAGCTGCCGAAATCCCCCGCGGCGTTTTGCCCCGGCGAAATGTGGAAATAGTCACTGTACAGCGTGCTGTGGGGGCTGAACAAGACAATGGTGTCCGGCTTTTGCGCGGCAAGAAGCCGCGCCGCCTTTTCAAGCGCCGTAACCGTGGCGGCGGCTTTCTTTTCTTCGCCCCGGCCAACCTCCGGCACCAAAATGGGCGCGTGGGGCACGGCAATGGCTGCTGTGATGGGCATGGGTCCATCTCCTTCCCAAGCAAAAATAAACAGGTAAGATAGTTATATGTTACGCCGTTTATGTGTCGATTCTGCTAATTTTTTGAAATTGATTATAAAACCCTTTTTCGCCCGCGTTTCGCCCAATAATCAAAAGGCGGCCACCCCCAACAGGGGCGCGCCGCCTTTTTCGTCTGTTTTTATCCCTGGGGCGTGATGGTTGCAAAGCGCAGCTTCAAGCCGTAGCGCTCCAGCAGCGGCCTGCATACTGTTTGGATGCGCGCCTTTACGCTGGCTGCGGTCTCCTCGCGGGACACGCTCAACATCATGACAAACTGATGGGCAGAGTATTTCGCCACGGTGTCGCTGCGGCGCAATTCGTGCTTCAGCACGCCCTCGCGCACGGCCTGCATCGCCTGCGCCATCATCCGCGCCGAAATCTCTCCGCCGCCCACGCCTTCCAGCGTCAGCAGCAGCACAATGGACTTCAGCCCCGTACGCCCGCTTGCCCGCGACTGCATGTTGAACAAATATTTCAGCACGTCATAGGTGCAAAACAGCGGGCCTTCCTCGTCATACCCTTCGCGCAGCACGGTTTTCAACTCGTCGCCAATCACCAGCGTGTCTTCGTCCTTCACGTTGATAACAGCCTTGGCCTCTTTGTACATGGCCGTCACTTCGGCGCTGGGCGGCTGCTCCAGCTCTTCGGCAAACACACGGCTCATCCGGTGGTATTCCGTGATGATGGCCTTGTACATGCCCAGCGCCCCCAGCGCCCGCAGGGTGTAGGCGTACAACTGCTCGGACAGGGGAGACAGCTTTGTTGCCGCCGTGCTGAGCGCAAGCACCTGCGACGGGTTTTTGTCTGCCCCCAGCGCCGCACACAGCGCACTTGCCGCCTGCACAAACCCGGTCTCGTCTTCTTCCGGTGTTTTGCCCTGAATCAGCGCCTGGCTGCGCTTTGCGGCCAATAGTTCGCCAAAGGGCAGCAGTTTGTCCGCCAGGGTGGCGGCTTCTTCTGGCGTGGGGCTCCCCGCCGCCTGCCGGCACAGGCGCGCAAAAGCCTCCCGGTCAAATTCCTGCAAAATCTTCCTCCTGTTGGCTGTTCTGCCGCATTTGGTGGATGTTTCCCGCCAAACACTCTAGCCCTGGATCTTCCGGCGCATCTCTTCCACATTCACGCAATACTGCATGGCGGTGTCGGCTGTGATACGTCCTTCTTTGTAAAGGTTTAAAATGCTCTGGTCCATGGTGGTCATGCCCTGGGCCGCGCCCGCGTAGATGGCGGAATCGATTTGGTGCACCTTGCTTTCGCGGATCATATTGCGGATGGCCGGAGTGAGCAGCATGATTTCGAAGGCGGGCACCAGCATGCCCTCCACCGAGGGGACCAGCTGCTGGCTCACCACGGCGTCCAGCACCATGGACAGCTGCACGCGGATCTGATGCTGCTGGTTCGGCGGGAAAATGTCGAGAATGCGGTCCACAGTGTTGGCTGCGCCCATGGTGTGCAGGGTGGAGAGCACCAACTGGCCCGTCTCCGCCGCCGTCACGGCAATTTCAATGGTCTCGGGGTCGCGCATTTCGCCCACTAAAATCACGTCCGGGCTTTGGCGCAGCGCCGCGCGCAGGGCACTGGCGTAGTTTTCGGTGTCGCAGCGCACCTCGCGCTGGGAAACGATGCTGCGCTTGTGGCGGTGCACATATTCAATGGGGTCTTCCATGGTGATGATGTGCCCGGCGCGCTCGGAGTTCATTTTGTCCACCAGGCACGCCAGCGTGGTGGATTTGCCGCTGCCGGCGGGGCCCGTTACCAGCACAAGCCCCTTCGTCATGGCGGCCAGCTTCATCACGCTGTCGGGGATGTTCAAGTCCGCCGGGTTCGGCAACTCGAACAGCACCACGCGGATGACTGCCGCAAGGCTGCCGCGCTGGCGAAACGTGTTGGCGCGGAAGCGCCCCACCCCCGGCAGAGAGAAAGAGAAGTCGTCGTCGCCTTCAATCAGCAGGTTGCCCATGTCGCGCTCGCCCGCCAGCTTGTAAATATCGCGCACCAGCTCGTCCACATCGCTGACAGACAGCACGTTTTTGCTGATTTGCGCCACCTTTTGGTCCCGGCGGCACGCCGGCGGATAGCCGGCCACAAAAAACAGATCCGACACGCCTATTTCGCAGGCTTGCTTCAAAATTGGCATCAACTCTATCATAACAACTCTCCTCAATTCCCGTAGCAATTCGAGATTTTTCTGTTTTTATATGTTTTTTCTGCTTGTTTTGTTGTTTTCCGCCGATTACGGTACAAACAGGCCCGCGCCGGTTTCCGGCTGCCAGGTTCCGGTGTATTGTGAAACCATTTGCACCACGGTAAAGCGCGCATCTTGGCCCGGCTCCTGCAGTTCCAACACCATCACCACCTCGTGGCTGTCGCCTTCGTCGGCGGTGTAGGCCACCTGGCGCTCCTCCGGCCCGGCCGCAAACCCCAACCCTGTGGCGGCGGCCTCGGCGGCGGCAAAATACGCGTCGCCCGTTTCGGTTATCCCCGCCAGGGCCTCATCCAGCGCCGCCGCCTTTTCGGCCGCCTCACCCTCGGCGGCGGCCAGGGCAATCACGCCTTTGGTGCCGCGGGTTTGGATGGTGGCGTTGGACATGACGGTGGACATGCTGAGCATGGCCAATGTGGCGAAGGCCAGCACGGTAAAAATCATCAGGATAGACGTGGTGCCCACGCCCATGCCCGTGCGCGCCGAGCGTCCCGCCCGTTTGTACGCCGCGTCCTGTTCCATTTGCCACACCTCCTTTTTCTGCACATGGTACATGTGCTTGCGCACGGGACGTGCGCCTATGCACCATATGTACGGTTATGTCCCGGCAGCGTACACCGCCGTGTGCATCCGGCACAGTTCGTTGCCCTTCACGTCCGTGGCAACGGCCTCGATACGGTCCAGCCTGCCGGCGGCCGTCGCCTGTGGCGTTACGGCAAGCCGCACCTCATAGGCGTAGGTGCCGCCCTCCGCGGGCTGCCAGCTTTTGTTGTAATAATACACCAGCGTGCGGCTGGTGGAAACATCTCCGCTTTTGTCGATAGCGGCAATGCCCTCGGCCCGGGCCTCGGCAAACAGGGAGTATACCTCGCTTGCCGCTTCGTTTTTGTCCTTGGTCTCGCGGTACAGCTGGCCCGCTTTGCCAAACACCCCCGCCAAAATGGCGCAGGAGAGAATGAACACCAAAATATTGACCAGAAGGCCCGCTACAAACCCAAGGTTTTTTGTGGGGGAAACTTTCATACGCGGCCTCCTTCCCCGCCGGCCAGCGCAAACTGCATGCGCTGCGGCTGGCCGTCCGTGCAAACGATATCCGCCGTAAACAGGCCATTTTCGTCGATGGTAAACACACAGTCGTCCAACACGGCCACCGCCGTGCCAAGGGACGCGTCAAAAGCTGTGCCGGCGGGCACATAGGCTTCCTTCAGCTTGCCGCCGTCCATGTAAATGCGGGTCTCCAAGCTGCCACTGTCCGTCGCACGCGCAAGCACCAAAACCTCGTAGGTGCCCTCTGTGCGCAGGGTGGCCGCGCCCGCCACATTGTCCTGCGAAAGCTTGGTGCGCAGGTAGGTGGCCGCAATGCGGGAATCATACCCCAGGGCTACGTCTTCCTGAATGTCGCGGTAGGCGCGGCCGCCTATCAGCGCCAGCGCAAGTGAGCACACAGCAAACACACACACCAGCCCCAGCGGCAGCAGCGCCATCATAAAACCTTCTCCGCGCGCGTTCCGTTTCATCGGCGGCCTCCTTTCGCATTTTTGAAGTCGCGCTTCGCGTTTGCTATTTGCCTTTGCTGCGCGGCTTCACCGTCACCACCGGCATCACATTTTTAGCAAACACGTCGTAATTCACTACATAGCGGCTTTCGTCCACCTGCACGCCGTAGTTTGCCTCGATATAGTCAAGGCCCGGCGGGTAGAACCCCTCCGTGGCGTAGCACAAAACAGCCGCGCGCTCAATGGCCCGCTTTGCGCTGGCCACGGCTTCGTTTTCAGCGCGCGCGCCGAAGTCCACGGTGCCGACGGACAAAATGACGGCGGCGATGGCAAAAATCAGCACCGCCAGCAGTATGCGCGGCCACGCCGCTTTTTTCCGTTTCGTCATGCCTGCCACCGCCTTTTTGTGACGCTGAGCGTCTTTGTCGGCGCGTTACGCCGCGCGGGAACATGGTCCCTGTGTTTAAACCAGCGAGCTCATCAAATTCGTCAGCGGCAGCATCACGCTGATGAGGATGACGCCGATGGCCACGCTGACGATGCCCACCAGCGCGGGCTCCAGCGCGCCAAGGGTGCGGTCGATGCGCTCGTTCGCCTCGTCCATGTAAATCGTGCTGATTTTCTGCATCGCCACTTCCGTGCGCCCCGCGCGGGAAGCCGACAGCAAAATCTTCGCCTCGGTTCCCTGCAAAACGCCCAGCTCCACCAGCGTGCGGCTGACGTCGGCACCTTCGTCTATTTTCGCCTGCGCCGCGGGCAGTTCCTTTTCAAACTGCTTGTTGTCCACCACGGCCCGCGCACGGCCAAAGGCCTCGCTGCTGCCAATGCCGCTGGTCAGCAGCATGGAGAGGGCTTCTGTAAAGCGGCTCGCCGTGAGCAGGTAATGGATATTCCCCGTAAAGGGCAGCTTTTGGGCCAAACGCCCCAGCTTTTCGCGGCCGCCGGGCGTCAGGTACACAAAGAACACCGCCGCAACCACCACCAGCAGCACGCCCACAATGGCCATGCACACCCACGCCACGGCAAAGGCGGCGCCCATGCCGCTGCCGCCGGCAAGGCCCAGCGACGCGAACACATTGCGGAACACCGGCAGCACAAAGGCCAGCAAAAACACCAGCACCACGCCCATCATCAGCAGCAAAATCAGCGGCCCCATAATGGCGCTGCGGATATTCTGGTTCAGCGTGTCCTCCCGGCGGTAATGGATGCCAAGGGAGGAGGCCGCCTCTTCCAGCCGGCCGCTTGTTTCGCCAAGGCTCGCCATTTCCACGGCGTATGGCGGGAACCAGCCGCTTTTTTCCATCGCCTCGCTGAACACATAGGTCTCGCCGCTTTCCAGCGCCTTTTGCACGGCCCCGGCGGCCTCGGCCACACGGGTGCCCTTCGTGTCCTCCGCAATGATCTCCGGGCTTTCATTCGCGGCCACGCCCGCCTGCATCAGCATGGCAAAACTGTCGAAGAATATCGCCAGTTCGTGCGGCGGCAGCCTCTTTTTCGTATCCTGCGCCATTTCCGGCCTCCTCATATGGCTCATTTATGCTTCGTGCGCTGCGCCATGGCAATCAATTTAAGAAAACAGCGTCAGTGCACAGAGATGTCAACATAGTCGGTCCCGTCGCCCACATACTCGTTCGGCCCTTTGCCCAGCGCCGCGGCGAAGGTCAGGTCAATGCGCTGCCACTCCTCCGGCGTTGTGGGGATGCTCACCGTGATCCACCCTTCTTCTTCCAGCCAGATCATATTCCACGCGTGGGCGATCATCTTGCCGTCCCCCGTGTCCACCTGACCCTTAATTAGCTTCGTTGGGATGCCGTTGGAGCGGAAAATGGCGGCCGTCATGGCGGCGTAGTCGTAACAAATGCCCGTTTTGTCGCGCATGGTGTCGTCCACATCGGGCGCGTATTCCAAATTTTGCTGCACATCCACGGCCTTTTGCTTGTCATAGGTCACGTTGTCGCGCACCCAGGCGTAAATGGCCTGCACAAACTCCAAATCGGTTTTGGCGTGCTGGCCAATTTCGTACCCTTGCGTCACGGCGTAGGAATCCGGCGTGTAGCTCACGATGCCGTTGGGGTATAGAAAGGGCGCCTGCTCGCTTTCCAGTTCCGCGTATTCGCTGCCGTTCAAAAGCGGCGTGTAGCTCTCTCCCTCGATGTGCGCAAACACGGAGAAATCATATTGCCCGCTGCCCATGGCCAAGGGGAAAAACTGGTCTGAACCGTCGGGTTTCAGGATATAGTTATAGGTGTAATCGCCCGTTTGCACGCGAAAACGCCCGGTGTCTTCTCCCGGCGAATTGTACCGCACGCCGACATACCCTTTGGAAAGGTTCGACACGTCCACAGTGCAGTTTTGCACGCCGTCGTCGTTGTAATAGGCCGGCGCGTCGCTGAAAGCCGGCATGGCCACCGGCGGCGGCGTGCGCACATAGGTGTCGTCCTCCGCAGCAATTTTGCCGGCGTCGTCGCCTGCCGCCTGTTCGTCCACAAACTCCTTCACAGCGCCGCACCCGGTAAGCAAAAGCAGAAGGCACAGCGCCATCAGGGTACAGCGAAGCAAAAGGTTCTGCTCAGACCCCATTCCCTCGCTCACCCCCTGTGTGTTTTCCCGCTCCGGCGCGGGCCGTGCCAATTGCCGCATTTGTCCTAAATATCATACATAGAATATGAAAAAAAAGCAAGGGGAGCAGGTCCATTGCCTGTTCCCCTTTTAACGCTGTGTCGATTTATCGTGCCCTTCCGGCCCGGCGCGGGCGCTTTCGCATTCCGTTTTTTACTTTTCAGCGCGTTTTTTGTCCAGCACGGCCTTCACCTTGATGGGCAGGCCAAACAAGTTGATGAAACCCTCCGCGTCGGCGTGGCTGAAGTTGTCGCCGGTTTTAAAGCTGGCGATGTCCTCGTCGTGCAGGGTATAGGGGCTCGTCACGCCCGCGTTCAAAATATTGCCCTTGTACAGTTTCAGCTTCACTTCGCCGGTCACGGTTTTTTGGGTCTCGTCCACAAAGGCGTCGATGGCCTCGCGCAGGGGGCTGTACCATTGGCCGTTGTACACCAGATCCGCCATTTTCTGCGCCACGGTGGCTTTGAAATGGGCGGTCTCCTTGTCCAGGCAGATGGTCTCCAGCACCTCGTGGGCGTGGTACAAAATAGAGCCGCCGGGCGTCTCGTAAATGCCGCGGCTCTTCATGCCGACAAGGCGGTTTTCCACTACGTCTAAAATGCCGATGCCGTTTTTGCCGCCAAGGTCGTTCAGCGCCTCGATCAACGCAACCCCGTCCATTTTTTTGCCGTTCAGCGCCACCGGAATGCCCTTTTCAAAGCTGAGGGAAAGGGCCGTCTCCGCGTCCGGCGCCTTCTGTGGCGTAACGGAAAGCTCCAAAATGCTGTCGTAATTCGGCTCGTTGGCGGGGCTTTCCAAATCCAGGCCCTCGTGGCTCAAATGCCACAGGTTCTTATCCTTGGAATAGTTCGTCTCCCGGTTGATTTTCAGCGGGATATTGCGCTTTTCGGCGTACTCGATGGCGTCCTCGCGGCTCTCGATGTCCCACTCGCGCCATGGCGCGATAATGGTAAGGTGGGGCGCAAGGGCCTTCACCGTCAGTTCGAAGCGCACCTGGTCGTTGCCTTTGCCGGTGCAGCCGTGGCAGATGGCGTCGGCGCCTTCTTTTTCGGCAATTTCCACAAGGGCCTTCGCAATGGGCGGCCGGGCAAAGCTGGTGCCCAAAAGGTACCCTTCGTACTTGGCGCCGGCCTTCAGCGTGGGCCAAATAAAATCCTCCACCAGCTCTTTTTGGATATCCATGATATACAATTTCGACGCGCCCGTGGCAATGGCCTTTTCCTCAAGGCCGTCCAGTTCGCTTTTTTGCCCCACGTCGGCCGCCATGGCAACCACTTCACAGCCGTAGTTTTCTTTCAGCCACGGGATGATGATGGATGTATCTAGGCCGCCGGAATAGGCTAGCACCACTTTTTTTACATTTGCCTTCTTTGCCATTGTTCTTCCTCCTAATCTTAACTACACACGGCGCTGTTTTACCGCGCCCATTTTGGATCCTGCTAGAATACTGTAGTTTGATTATACAGAATTTTTGTATAAAATCAAGTGTTTTGTGAATATTTATTCATTTTTTTTGGCATCGAAGGCACTGCCGACTATAACTCCATCCAGCTCTCGTCCCGCGGGTTTGCCTGAAATGCGCGCAGCTTCGGCAAATCCGCCTCGTCAATGTATTTTTGCGCCACCGCTTCTTCAATCAGCACATCATAGTTGCTCAAGGACGCGTTTTTCACGTCTTTTTTGGCCAGCTTTTCCTTGCCGGCCTCCAGGCCGTAGGTGAAAATGGACGCAATGCCCAGCACCGTGCAGCCGTTATTGCGCAGCACATCCACCGTGTCCAGCACGGAACCGCCGGTGGAGATCAAATCCTCCACCACAACCACCTTTTGCCCCGGCTCCGCGCGGCCTTCAATCAGGTTTTCGCGGCCGTGGTCCTTGGCGGCGGAGCGCACATAGCACATGGGAATATTCAAAATGTCGGCCACCAGCGCGGCGTGGGCAATGCCCGCCGTGGCGGTGCCGGCCAGCACCTCGCACTGCGGGTACTCCGCGCGGATCATCTCCGCCATGGCGCGCTCCACCTTTGCCCGTGCCATCGGCGCCGACAAAATCAACCGATTGTCGCAGTAAATGGGCGATTTGATGCCGCTTGCCCACGTAAACGGCTCGTTTGGCCGAAGGAACACGGCGTTGATTTTCAAAAGCTCTCTTGCAATTTCGCGGCTGGTGTCTTTCATATAGCCTGCCTCCTTGAGTATCTCTTATCGTATTATATCGCAATTTATATTTGCAGCCATACACACATATATATCCATTATATCCATCATCTGCTGTTACGCTGCAAAATGTATCCCCGTACACAAAAACGTCTTCATGTGCACAACCGGGCGTCCATGTGTCCAAAACTGTGCACACAGAAACCCTGCCCCGCTTGGCTCTTCGCAATCAGCCCAGCCCCAAAAAATCGGCTTTCACGCGCTGGTAGGCTTCCTTCGGGTTTGCCGCCGCCGTCACCGGGCGGCCCACAACAATGTAGTCGCAGCCGTTTTTGGCCGCATCGGCGGGGGTGGTCACGCGGGCCTGGTCCGCCATGTCGCCGTCCGGGTAGCGAATGCCCGGCGTTACCGTGTAAAAGCCCGCGCCGCAGCGCTGTTTCACAATGGCCGCCTCCAGCGGGCTGCACACCACACCCGCAAGGCCCGCTTCCTTCGCGCGGCCTGCATAGGTGGCCACCGTTTCCGGCAGCGGCGTGTCCACCAAAAGCTCGCCTTTCAGCACATCCGCGCTGATGCTGGTAAGCACCGTCACCGCCAGCAGCAGCGGCACTTCGCCGGGTGCGCCCTCCGCAAGGCCGGCCAGCGCGGCCTTCATCATGGCGTTGCCGCCAAAGGCGTGCAGATTCGTCATGTCCACGCCCAGTTTTGCAATGTTGCGCATGGCGCTTTGCACCGTGTTCGGGATATCGCACAGCTTCAAGTCCAAAAACACGCGGTGCCCCATGGACTTGATTTCCCGCACAAGGTCCGGCCCTTCGCCGTAAAAAAGCTCCATCCCGATTTTCAAGTACAGCGTTTCCTCGCCAAACCGCTGCAGGAATTGCAGTGTGGTTGCACGGTCTTTAAAATCACATGCAATAATAGCATCCTTTGCCATATAATCTCCCCCTCATCCTTTCACCCATGATTGACTGCTGAGCTTGTGTCTTTTTCATTTTCTTGAGAATTTAAAACAACATACTACAGCCAATTAATGTCTCGCACCAACACCAAAATTTCTCAACGCAGCGCCTGCCGGCATCCTTACGCGCTGTAACATCTCACTGGGCGCGGCCGCGCACCTCTTCCATACGGCCAAGACCATACCCCGCCATCACGGCGGGCAGCGTGGCCGCAATGTCGCGGCACACACAGGGCTCCACCAGGTTTTGCGAGCCCACCTGCACCGCCACAGCCCCGGCGGAAAGAAACTCCAACACGTCGTTTGCGTTTGCAATGCCGCCCACGCCCACCACCGGAATTTTTACCGTGGCGCACACCGTGTGCACCATAGCCAGCGCCATGGGCTTGATGGCCGGGCAGGAAAACCCGCATTTCCCCGTGAACACGATGGGTTTGCCGGTTTTCGGCTCAATGCGCATGCCCAAAAACGTATTCACCAGCACCAGCCCGTCGGCGCCGGACCCCTCGCAGGCCGCCGCAATGGAGGCAATGTCCGTGACATTGGGCGACAGCTTGATGAGCACCGGCTTTTTTGCCACGGTTTTCACCGCGGCGGTAATTTTTGCCGCGTCCTTCGGGTTTGTGCCAAAGGCAATGCCGCCGTGCTTCACATTAGGGCAGGATATGTTGATTTCCAATATATCTATGCCGTCATTTTCATCAAATTTTTGTGCCACAACAACATATTCATCTACGCTAAACCCAGCAATATTTGCAATAATTGGGCCATTATAGCATTCCCGCAGCTTCGGCAGATCATTTGCCAATACTGCATCAACACCAGGGTTTTGCAGCCCGATGGCATTCAGCACGCCGCTGGCCGCCTCGGCAATGCGCGGGGTGGGATTGCCAAAGCGCGCCTCTTTTGTGGTGCCCTTCAGCACGATGGCGCCAAGGCAGTTCAGGTCATACCACTCCTGCATCTCGTAGCCAAAGCCAAAGGTGCCGCTGGCGGGCATAATGGGGTTCTTCAGTTCCACGCCGCACAGCTGTGTTGTCAGGTTCACCGCTTTCGTCTGCTCTTTCATCTTCGTCTCACCCCCACACCAACTCGTCAGACATGAACACGGGTCCTTCCTTGCACACGCGCTTGTATCCGTTCTTTGTTTCACACGTGCAGCCCATGCAAACGCCAAAGCCGCAGCCCATCCGCTCCTCCAGGCTCAGCTGCCCGGCGGCGCCCGCCGCCGCCGCGGCCTTGTGCACCGCTTTCAGCATGGGAATGGGACCGCTGGCAAAGTAATATTGATACGTCATTTTTTTCAAAGGGCTTGTCACAAATCCTTTTTCCCCGGCGCTGCCGTCGTCCGTGGCCAAGTGCACCTCGCACCCCAGCTTTTGGAATTCGTCGACAAGAATCACATCGGCATTATTCACAAAACCAATGGCAATTTTAGGGGTTATGTTAAGTGATATCAGCTCTTTTACAAGGCGGTACAGCGGCGGAACACCCACGCCGCCCCCCACAATCGCCACGTCTTTCCCGGCGGCGGCGCCCAGGTTGTAGCCGTTGCCCAGCCCCACCAGCACATCCAGCTGTGAACCCTTGCCCAGCATGGCCATTTGCGCAGTGCCTTCGCCCACAACCTTGTAAATGATGTCAAACCATCCTTCATCCCAGTCGTGCACGGAAATGGGCCGCCGCAGGTAAAACCCCTCCAGCCCAATTTCGGCAAACTGCCCCGGCGCGGTGAAGGCCGCCGTTGGCCCCGCCAGCCGCATCCGGAACACATCGCGTGCAATCGTTACATTTTCCTCCACCACATAAACCGCGTTTGCCGCCATTTTTTCCTCCGCACACATTTTTTGCCTGTCTGCTTTGTTTTCCATCTGGTCAGTTTGCCGCGCCAAACGGCTTTCCCGCCTCCGCGCGGCGTCCATCACCGCCGGAACACCTCTTTGCCCGCCGCGAAGGTAAGCACCGGCCAGCCGCGCAGCGCCATGCCCGCAAAGGGCGTGCTGTGCCCTTTGGAGCGGAACATAGCCGGGTCGCACACGCGCTCGGTTTTCACATCCAACAGCGTAAAATCCGCCCGCGCACCTATGGAAAAGCCCGGCGCGGCAAGGCCCAAAATGCGCCGCGGCTCCACCGCCATTTTCTCCACCAGCCATTCGGGTTTCACGCGGCCCGGCATGCAAAGCCCGGTGTACAGCGCCGCAAAGGCCGGCTCCAGCCCGGTAACGCCGTTCAGCGCGTGGGCAAACCCGCCCGCCTTTTCCACTTCGGCGTGGGGCGCGTGGTCCGTGGCCACCACGTCGGCAGTTCCGTCCAGCAACGCCGCCACAGCCGCATTTCTGTCCTCTACGTTTCGTAAAGGCGGATTCATTTTATACTTTCCGTTGTTTGCTTGAATGTCATCACAGCTCAGCAGTAAGTTGTGCGGCGTCACCTCGCAGGTAACGGGCAGGCCACGCTGTTTCGCCTCCCGCACCAAGCGGAAAGTCTCCTCTGTGGAGGCGTGGCAAATGTGCAACCGGCAGCCCGTTTCTTCGCACAGGCGGATATCCCGCTCCACTTCATTCCATTCGCTTTCGTTGGAATGCCCGGTGAAACCGTGGGCCGCGGCAAAGGCGCTGTTCTCCTGCACACACACGCCGCCCTCCGGCAATAATACCTCGTTTTCGCAATGTGCAACGATCATCTTGCCGCACTTCTTTGCCAAAACCATTGCACCGTGCATCATTTGCTCACTCTGCACACCTCGGCCGTCGTCCGAAAACCCCGCCACCTGCGGCGCCAGTGCCTCGATGTCAGCCAGCTCTTCCCCGGCTTCCCCCTTTGTGATGGCCGCGTAGTGCAGCACCCGCACGCCTGCCCCGCGGGCCGCCTGCAACGAAACAGCCAACGTTTCGGCGCTGTCCGGCACGGGCAGCACATTCGGCATGGCGCACACCACGGTAAACCCGCCTGCCGCAGCGGCCGCCGTGCCGGTGGCCACTGTTTCCTTCTCCGTAAAGCCCGGCTCCCGCAGGTGCACGTGCATATCGCAAAAGCCCGGCGCTAACAGGCAGCCTTCGCCGTCCAGCACCTCCGCGCCCGGCAGCGCTTGTGCCGGCGGGGCAAAACAACCGTCCCGCACCAGTATATCCTCGCACGCAAATTGCCCGTCTTTATAAATTTGTGCGTTTTTTATCAACAGTTCCATATAATCTCCATATTGATATGCGAATTCCGCACTAAACAAGTCACAGCAAGGCTCTTACGCCGCTTCCGCCTTCACGCCGCTCACAATGGTTTCCAGCTGCGCGCCTGTGGGTTCACCCACCAGGCTGTGCAACGAATATTGAAAGCCGCCGCTTTGCCAGGTGTACAGCATGCCGTTTCCCTTGGAAGAAGCCGCGCGCACCTCCACACCGCCAATTTCGCTATTTTTCACATCGACATCGTGCTTTTCTTTATAGGTATTAACAAGGGACGAACCCTCTTCCTTTGCTACGCGCAGGCCAAACGTCAACTTTTCCGGCGTGCGGATGTCGATTTGCCCAATCCAGCCGTTGATGCAGGAAAAGGTGGTGGATTGCAGGTCGTCCGTGTCCGGGTAGCCCGCCACCACAAACCCCAGCTCCTTTGAAAAATCGCCGTCGTCCTTCAGCACAAGCTCCGTCGCCTCAAAATCCGCGCCGCTCCACTCCTCCAGCGCCTTCCCAAAATTGTCTCCCGCATTGCTGGTTGCGCTGCACGCAGACATAACAATAAGCATAATCAACAAACATGGCACAAGTTTAATGGCTTTCATCTGTTATTTCCTCCGTTTATGCGCCGCGATGAACCATTCTTTTTCAGCCCTGCTCATCTTCTTCAGGGCTGCCTCCTGCCGCAATGCCTCACTTTTGGTTGCAAACTGCTCGGCATAAACCAGCGCCACCGGCCCGCGCCCGCGGGTATATTTCGCGCCTTTCCCGCTGTTGTGCGCGGCCACGCGCGCCGTCACGTCCGTCGTCCATCCGGCATACAGTGTGCCGTCGTGGCAGCGCACCAGATATGCCCAGTTCACACGCCGCCGCCGGTTTTGCGCGTTTGCGCCGCACCCTGCACAGTACTTTGCCCGCCGTTTTGTGCGGCAGCCTTGTCTGCGGCGGAGCGCGCCAGGCGCTGCATTTCCGCCTCCTTCGCCATCCCGGCCAGGCGCGCGGCGCCTTCCACGCTGCCCACAGACGCCATAAACCCGCTGGCATGGCAAAAGGTGATGTCCGCAACGCCCGTTATCTCTTGCAATTCTTCCGCGCGGCGGCCCCGCCAGGCGCCGGGCAGCGGCACCTTCAGGCCGGTTTTGCCGCTAATCTCGCGCGGCACGCACTGCAGCGAAAAGCCGCCCCGCAAAGACGGGAACACCACAAACTCGGCGGGGGAGTCCACCAGCACCGGCTTCCACGGTACATACACCGGCAGCAGCACCAGCCCGTCTTTCATCTGGCCCAGCGCTTTCTCCACCACTTTGCGGCCGCGCCACGCCGCCGCCATGCTTTCCAGCCGGTGGGCCAACAGCTTTTCGGCCACGCCCACGGCCTCTTCAAAGGCCTCGTCCTCGCCGCCCTCCGCGTCCCACGGGGGATTGAACGAGCCGACCAGCGTGGCAATCAAATTGCCCGTGCCGAAATTATCGTCCATATCCAGCGGCTGGATAAACTTTTCATCGAACATTTTTGCCACTTCCGGCACGGCGAGAAAATGCCCGAACTTGCGCCATAAAAGCCCAAACGCCGCGTAGGCCGCGCCGTTTTCGCGCTTTTCCCTGTCCTTGGAGTGGTGGTCAAACTCGCCTTCGCCAATGTCGAACACGATGCCGGAAAACCCCTTTGGCACGGCAAACCCGCGGTAAATGCGGATATCCGGCCGTAAAATGCGCAAAAGCGCCGCGGAAAAAACATCGTCCGCGTGGAACCATCCCGCGTGCGTAAAAGCCAGGTCCGGCAGAGCCGCCGGGTTTTGCGAAAGCGCCATTCAATCCCCTCCTGCGGCGCACGCAAAACCGCTGCGCACACCTTTTTATAGTATACAGTGCGCAGCGCTTTTTCGTCAAATATCCTTTCCTCAATTTATTGTGGATAGAACCACATATATAGTGCTATATTGCTTGTGATATACAACATATTGTGGTATCATGGATTTACTCTCTTCTGTGCGAAACCCACCGCGCCTATCATGCAGGCACAAACATACCGGAACGGAGGCCGACATGCTGGAACTGACAGACAACGCAAAACAGGTGCTGGAACGCCGTTATCTTTTAAAAAATGCCGCCGGCGCGCCGGTGGAAACACCGGAAGGCCTGTTTCGGCGTGTGGCAAACGCCGTGGCCGAGGCGGACACCGCCTATGGCGACGAGGCAGGCGTTGCCAAAACAGCCGGCAATTTTTACGAGTTGATGACCTCCCTGCGGTTTTTGCCAAACTCGCCCACGCTGATGAACGCGGGCAGGCCGGGCGGCCAACTGTCCGCCTGCTTTGTGCTGCCGGTGGAAGACGATATGGAAGCCATTTTTGAGGCCATCAAAAACGCCGCGCTCATCCATAAATCCGGCGGGGGCACGGGCTTTTCTTTTTCGCGCCTGCGGCCGAACGGCTCGGTGGTGAACACCACCGGCGGCGTGGCGTCCGGCCCGGTCAGCTTCATGCGCGTGTTCAACATGGCCACCGAGGCCGTGAAGCAGGGCGGCATGCGCCGTGGCGCGAACATGGGCATCCTCCGGGTGGACCATCCCGACATCCTCGAGTTCATCCGCTGCAAAAGTGACCACCGCGACATCACCAACTTCAACCTCTCCGTCGGCATCACCGCCGGCTTTATGGAAGCTGCCGCGCGGCGTGAAGAGTATGACCTGATCGACCCGCATACCAAGCAGCCCGCCGGCCGCCTGAACGCCGGGGATGTGTTCGACGAGATCGTGGATTCCGCCTGGCAAAACGGCGAGCCCGGCATCATTTTTCTGGACCGTTTGAACAATGACAATCCTGTACCTTCCCTCGGCGAAATCGAATCCACCAACCCCTGCGGCGAACAACCCCTTCTTCCTTTTGAAAGTTGTAATTTGGGAAGTATAAATTTAGTTAAAGTGCTTAAATCATGTGACAATGGCTACAAAATTGACTGGCCATTGCTTACAAAAACGGTGCATGCGGCAGTGCATTTTCTGGATAATGTCATTGATGTCAACACCTATCCACTGGAAAAGATTGCAGAAACCACAAAATTGGGCCGGAAGATCGGCCTTGGCGTGATGGGCTTTGCGGACATGCTGTTGCTGCTTGGCCAACCGTACAACTCAGCCGCCGCGCTGAAAACGGCAAAGCAGCTGATGTCCCATATCCGGACAGAGGGCCGCCGCGCGTCCGAACAGCTGGCCACGAAGCGCGGCGCTTTCCCGCTGTTCGGCCAGTCCATCTACAAAAACGGCCCCGCTTTGCGCAACGCCACCATCACCACCATTGCCCCCACGGGCACCCTTTCCATCATCGCGGGCTGTTCGTCCGGCGTAGAGCCCGTTTTCGCATATGTCTATATTCGCAATATTATGGATAACACTAAAATGATAGAAGTGAATCCCATATTAGAGCACAAATTAAGGGAATATGACTTATATACCGACAAAATTATGCAAAAAATTGCACAAAACGGAACCCTTCACGGCATCGATGAATTTCCGGAGGGATTGCAGGAACTGTTTGTTTCTGCCCACGATATTGACCCAACTGCCCACATCATGATGCAGGCGGCCTTCCAGCAATACACGGACAACGCCGTCTCCAAAACCGTGAATTTCCCATCCTCGGCCACCCACGCGGACGTGGCCGAGGCATACCGCCTGGCATGGGAAAACGGCTGCAAGGGCGTCACCATTTACCGCGACGGCAGCCGTGAAAACCAGGTTCTTTCCACCACGGCCGGCGGCGAAAGCACCGGCGAGACAACCGGCGATGAATCGCTCGAAACAGCAGATGTCGCTTCGCCCCAGGGCACCGCCGCGTGCGCCGCAGAGACCACTGTCTCCGGCACCACCAGCGTGCCGCCCATCGGCTCCTTTGCGCAGCCGGTCTCCTTCAGCGCAGCCGCTGCAAACGCTCAAAACAAAGCTGCCGACCCCACCGGCGCGCCCGGGCCCACCGCGCCTTACGGTTACATCACACCCCGGCCGCGCCCGCCCATCACTTCCGGCTTTACCGAGCGGATGAAAATCGGCTGCGGCAACTTATATGTAACGGTAAACTACGACGAGAACGGCATTTGCGAGGTGTTTACCAGCACGGGCAAGGCCGGCGGCTGCCCCAGCCAAAGCGAGGCCACGGCGCGGTTGTGCAGCGTGGCCCTGCGCAGCGGCATGTCCGTGGAAGAGATTGCCACCCAGCTCAAAGGCATCCGCTGCCCGTCCACCATCCGCCAAGCCGGTATGAACTGCACCTCCTGCCCGGACGCCATTGCCAAGGTGATTTTAAAGGTGGACCAGCATATCGCCGCGGGGCATGCTTCGCCCGGCGGCGGCAAACCCGCGCCGTCGCCAAAACTTCCTCCGGCTTCCCAGGGCGGCCCGGCGCCTGTTTCCACCACGGCAAACGGCGGCGCATGCCCCGAGTGCGGAGTACCCGTGCGGTACGAGGGCGGTTGCACCATTTGCCCCAGCTGCGGCTTTTCCCGCTGTGGCTAGCCGCGCTTCCTTCGTTCGACAAACGCTTTTGCCTCCTTTTGGCAATATCGCACAGAATCCACCGCAGAAATTTTTCGAATTTTTTTGCGTAACCACTTGCATTTTACAGCAAGTATAGGGCCACGCTGCCCGCAATTGTTGAAAACCCTGTTGAAAATGTTAAAAACCCACTCAATTGTGGGTTTTTGATTTTGAAAGTTTTGTGATGTCATGAAAGTCTCGTTAACTTTTTGTTGAACTCCCCACACGCCTCTGTTACAATATACGGGTATCCACACTGCGGGGCAGGGCCATGCAAACATGCCCTTTCTGAAAGGATTTCCGGGCCTTTGGCGTTATGATACACAACCGGCGGTGCCCTGTGCCCGCCGCCAAGGATATGGAGGCAGCAAACAATGAGATGGCTTTACAAGCTTGAGAATAAATTCGGCAAATACTATGTTCCGCACTTGATGATGATCATCGTGTTCGGCATGGCCGCCGTGTTTTTGATCGACACCGTGGGCGCGCCCTATGGCGTGGGGCTTTCCCAGTACCTTGCCCTCACGCGCAGCGCCCTGTTCCATGGGCAGGTGTGGCGGCTCATCACCTTTGTGTTTGTGCCGCCCACCACCGGCATGAACCAGGTCCTCTGGCTGCTCATTTCTCTTTTCTTTTACTATTCCATCGGCACGTCGCTGGAAAATTTCTGGGGAGGCTTCCGGCTGAATGTGTACTACCTCATTGGCATGCTCGGCGCCATCATCGCCTGCCTCATCACCGGCTACAGCACCAACACCTACCTCAACCTTTCGCTGTTCCTCGCCTTTGCGGCCCTTGCGCCAGACACCACCTTCATGCTGTTTTTTATCATTCCGCTGAAGGCAAAGTGGCTGGCCCTTGGCTACGGCGCGTTTTTGCTGCTTGACGTCATTTTATCTTTCATTGGCTCGCCCGCCTATGGCATTGTCTCTTTGGTGGCGTTGGCGTGCAGCTTGGCGGCGTTTTTCCTGTTCTTCGGCCGCACCCTTATCAATAAAGTAAAAGAGATGATCCGTATCCGCAACAACCGCCGCAACTGGCAAAACCGCAACCGCTGATGTGCGCCGAACCGACCGGGTACATTCCCTTTTATAGTGAGATAGCAAAGCTGGCCCGGCTGGACACGCGCTTTTTTGTGCCCGGCCACAAAGGCAGGGGAGACGCCCTGCCTTTTTTGGGTGGCGCCGCAAAATTTGATTTGACCGAGATAGACGGCGCGTGCGATTTGCAGCACCCGGCCGGCCCCCTGGCCGAAAGCGAGCACCTGATGGCGGGCGTGTTCGGCAGCGCCCACACGCTGTATTCCGCCGCCGGCTCCACCGCTTGCATCGAGGCCATGCTGCACCTGCACACGGCACCGGGCAAGCCGGTCATCATGGCGCGCGGCTGCCACGCCGCGGCGGTGCGCAGCCTGTGCTTCACCGGGGCCGTGCCCGTTTGGCTGCCCCTTGCAAACGGCCTGCTTTCACCGGATACCCTCGCCGCCGCTCTGGAAAAATACCCCGGCGCGCCGGTTTACGTCACCTCGCCGGATTATTACGGCCACGTGCAGGACGTCCGCGCCCTGTCCGAAATTTGCCACGCCCACGGCGGCAAACTGCTGGTGGACAACGCCCACGGCGCTTACCTGCGGTTTTTGCGGCCAGACATCCACCCCATCACCCTTGGGGCCGACGCGGCGTGTGACTCCGCCCACAAAACACTGCCCTGCGTAACGCCCGGGGCCCTTTTGCACCTTGGCGCAGCGGACGAAGCCGCCGCCACAGCCGCCCGCCGCGCGCTGAACCTGTATTCCTCCACCAGCCCCAGCTACTTGGTGCTGGCAAGCCTGGCCTGGTTGGCGGGGCTGTTGTCCCAGTGCCCGCCGAATTTTGAAGCCGCCGCCGCACGGCTTGCCACCGCTGTAAAAGCCGCAAACGCCGGGGGCATTGTGCGCCAAAGCGCGGACCGCCTGCGCCTTTGTCTTGACCCCGCCATGGCCGGCCTGCCCACAGCACCGCTGGAGCAAGCCTTCGCCGCCGGGGGCATTTTGCCCGAATATACCGACGGCCGCTGCGTGGCGCTGATGGCCTCGCCCTATAACACGGACGAAAATTTTGCACAATTAACGACTGTTTTAGCAAATTATATCGCAAAATTTGCCGGACACACCTCTTTTATTGATAATTCTGCTCATGATAGCACCGAAACTGAAAAAATATGCCGCGCCAACGGCGCAGATGCGCCTCATATGCGGCCTTTGCCGCCCCAGCCACAGCTGCCGGAGGTCGCTTGCACCCCACGGGAGGCTTTTTGGACGGAAACGGAGACCGTTTCGCTTGCCGCAGCCGTGGGTCGCGTGGCCGCTTTCATTGAGGCACCCTGCCCGCCGGGCGTGCCGCCGGTGGTGCCGGGGGAGGTGCTGGACGAAGCCGCCGCCACGCTTTATGCCGCCGCTGGAATTCTGGCTGTCGATGTGGTAAAATAAAAGCGAGGCAAATTGCATGCCGCGCGGCCCTTGCTGCAGCGCACCGCAGGCCGCATAAAGCCGGAGGCTGTCTCCCGTTTAAAACAGATTCTTCGCACGGAGGTGTTTTGCATGAAACTCATCACCGCCATTGTCAATAAAGAGGACTCCCGCCATGTCACGCAGGAACTGATCAAGGCGGGCTTCGCCGTCACCAAGCTGTCCACCACGGGCGGTTTCCTGCTGGCCGGCAACATGACGCTGCTCATCGGCACCCAAGACGATAAGGTAGACGAGTGCATCGGCATCATAGCCGATTGCTCCCGCAAGCGCACGGAGGTGGTGCCAAGCTCCTCCAGCTACGGCGTGGGCGTGGCCGCGGCCTACCCGCTGGAAGTGACCGTTGGCGGCGCGACGGTGTTCGTTACCGACGTGGAACGGTTTGAAAAACTCTGATGCAACTGGATACCTTTCTCGGGAATGACGACGTAAAGCAAACCATAAAAACCGCGCTGGCAGCGGGGAACCTGCCGCACGCCGTTTTGGTTGCGGCGCCGGATGGCTGCGGGCGCGGCTGTTTTGCGCGCTGCCTTGCGGCGGATTACCTGTTCCCCGAAGGCGGCCCCGCCGCCGAAGCCGTGCTGCGGCTGGAAAGCCCGGAAGTGCTGGTGCTCGCGGGCAAAGGCGCCTCCGGGGGCATCCCCATCGACGACGTGCGCGCCGTGCGCAGCGAGGCGTTCCTCACCTCCATGAGCGCGAACGGCCGCGTGGTGCTGGTGAAGGGCGCCCACAAGCTGGCGGGCCCGGCGGCCAACGCCCTGTTGAAAATTTTAGAAGAGCCGCCCGACGGCGTGCTGTTTATTTTGGAGGCCTACAGCCCTTCGGCCCTGCCTGTCACCGTGCAAAGCCGCTGCGCCGTCTTCACCCTCACCCCCATCGGCGCCGTCCTTTGTGAATGCCGTTTATCCGCTATAAAACCACCGAATTTGCCTGAAATCATGCCAAACCTGCTGACTACTGTTTACGACGCCCGCTATGGCCTATGCCTGAAAGCGCTGGAAAACGAAAAGCGGCTGGACATTTTGCGGGGAGCCTTTTTGCTGGTGAAGGCCCTGGCCAAAAACGACAAATACGCGCTGTTGCAAATTTTTTCCACATATGAAGGCCAGGGCGAGGACATGCGCCCCGCCCGCGAGGCCCTATTGTACGATTTTTTATGCCTTTTGGAGCTTTCCCTGCGGGAAATAAAGGTGCAAGGCATTCCGCTGCTTCCGCGGGACCTGGCCGGGCAGGCCATCGGTCTCGTCACCGCCGCGCGCGGCGCCCTTGTGGCAAACGCCGCGCCCAAAATCACCTTTGCGGCCCTGGCGGTGGAGATAGGGCGTTGAACATGCGCACCAAAAGCGCTGCGCGAAGGGCGGGCACAAAAAGTGCAAACCGCGAAGCCATAAATAAAACACAAAATAGGCGTAAAATAGAAAATAAAACGGGCAAAAATATTTCACAAAATATTAAAACGTAAATACGTAATACATAGTAAGGAACACACATGAAAACCATTGTCAGCGTCCGGTTCAAATCCACCGGAAAGTCCTATTATTTCGACCCCGCGGGCCTCGATATCCACACTGGGGACTATGTGATTGTGGACACCCAGCGCGGCCAGGAGTGCGGCGAGGTGGCCCAGGGGCCCCACAACGTGCCGGATTATTCCATCACCCAGGGGCTGAAAAGCGTGGTGCGCATGGCGGACGACGCCGACGTGCGCCGCATGCGGCAAAACCGCGAGGACGAGAAAAAGGCCTTCGCCACCTGCGAGGAAAAAATTGAGGCACGCGGCCTTGCCATGAAGCTGATCGACGTGGAATATTCGTTCAACCGCAATAAAATTATTTTTTACTTCACCGCCGACGGCCGTGTGGATTTCCGCGAGCTGGTGAAGGACCTCGCCGCCGTGTTCCGCACCCGCATCGAGCTGCGGCAAATCGGCGTGCGCGATGAATCGAAAATGCTGGGCGGCCTTGGCATTTGCGGCCAGCCTTTTTGCTGCAGCCGGTTTTTAAAAAATTTCCAGCCGGTTTCCATCAAAATGGCAAAGGAGCAGGGCCTTTCGCTGAACCCGGCCAAAATCTCCGGCTCCTGCGGGCGGCTGATGTGCTGCCTGTCTTATGAGCAGCCCGCCTACGAACACCTGAACCGTATCACCCCAGGCCTTGGCAGCACGGTAAAAACCCCGGACGGCCAGGGCACCGTCACCGAGGTGAACCTCATCAGCGGCCAGCTGCGCGTGCGCCTCGAAGCCGGAACTGACTATATGCCGCGGTTTTACCACCGCAAAAACTGCGAGTACCTCCGCGGCGGCAAGCGCGCACCTATCCCGGAGCCGCCGGAAGCAGACGAAGCGCCTTTGGAAGCCCCGCCGGCCGAGACGAACACCGCCACGCCCGAAGCGTGAATTCACACCCCAAGGCGTTAAGTTCCCCAAAAAATTACGAAGTTGACAATTTACACCTTGCCAACCGCCAAATTTATGGTAAAATGCTGTTAGGAATGTGAAGATATTCCAGAATGCCGGTTATATTATTGAGCGCACCGGCGGCAATTATGGAAGGAGACAACACCTTATGGCTTACAAAATCAGTTCCGAGTGCATTTCTTGCGGCACCTGCGAAGGTGAATGCCCGGTTGGCGCCATTTCGGACGGCGGCGAGCAATTTGTGATCGACGCGGACAAATGCACCGATTGCGGCACCTGCGCCGGCGTGTGCCCCACAGAGGCCATTGCCCCGGCATAAGCCCTTTTGGGAAATACATGCGCAAATACGTCCGCCCCCGCGGACGATGCAAAACCCCGCCAAGGCGCGGGGTTTTGCTGCATTGTAACGGAGGCGCCATGCCGCTGAAAACAGAAACCCTGCCAAACGGCACGGCGGTGTATACCGACGAGGCCCACCGCATTGGCACAGATTCCCTGCTGCTTGCCCGGTTTTGCGGCGCAAAGCCGCATTTTTCCGTGTGCGACCTTGGCTGTGGCGGCGGCATTTTGCTGCTTTCTTTGCTGGACGCGGGCTGCCATGGCCACCTTGTGGGTGTAGACAAAGACAGTGACGCCATTCGATTGCTGCAGCAGGCGAAAACGCACAACCGCGCCGAAAATATGGAGGCCGTGTGCGCCAGCTTTACCGGCTACCGCACCACCCACCGGTTCGATATGGCCATTGCAAACCCACCTTATTTTACCGAAGGCGCGCGCGCCGCAAGCACACAGCGCGCAGCGGCAAGGCATTGGGAAGGGGAGGGCCTCGCCGGCCTGTGCGAAGCGGCGGCCCGCCTGCTGAAAGACGGCGGGCGCTTTTGCCTGTGCTACCCGGCAGGGCAGATTAGCCCGCTGTTTGCCGCGCTTACCGCGGCGCACCTTGTGCCGAAGCGCCTGCGGCTGGTGCGCCACGCGCCTCAAAAAGCGGCGTGGCTGGCCCTGGTGGACGCCCGAAAGCGCGCGGGCGAGGGGCTTATCATCGAGCCGGACATCCTGATGGAAACTCCCGTCTGTTATTAAGCCAGGCAACCCCGCCGCCAATATTGCCACCCAATGCTTGAAACACCTTTGTCGTGGTTCCGGCACGGGTTTCGTGATTTGTTGTTTTAGGTTTTAACGATTCTATATATTGTGATTTTCACAATATGGCATATATTGTAACCAACTTGTTTCACAAAGGATTTTTGAATGAGCGGTATTCTTTATGTTGTATCAACACCTATTGGAAATTTGGATGATCTTACTTTGCGCGCAATCAACATACTGCGCGAAGTGGATTTTGTTGCCGCGGAGGACACCCGCGTCACCCTGCGGCTGTTAAACCATTTGCAAATAAAAAAGCCGCTCATCAGCTGCCACGGCTATAATGAAACGGCCAAAGCGGACGATATCACAGACAGGATCGCCGCGGGCGAGTCTTGTGCCCTGTGCTCGGACGCGGGCACCCCCGCTATCAGCGACCCCGGCAGCGTGCTGGTGGCCGCCGCGCGCCGCCGGGGCGTGCCGGTGTCGCCCGTTCCCGGCTGCTTTGCGGGCGCCGCGGCGCTTTCAGCCTCCGGGCAAGACACCACCCGCTTTGTGTTCGAGGGCTTTTTACCCATGAACAAAGGCCAGCGCCGCGCGCGACTGGAAGCGCTGAAAACCGAACAGCGCACCATGCTGTTTTACGAGGCACCCCACAAATTGCCACACACCCTGCAAGACCTCATCGCCGCCTTTTCCGCCGAACGCGCCCTCACCGTCTGCCGCGAACTGACGAAACTGCACGAGGAATTCCTCGTCACCACCTTGGGCGAGGCCGCCGAACATTATGCGGCACAGCCGCCGAGAGGGGAGTTCGTGCTGGTGGTGGCGGGCTGCGCGCCGCCTGAGCCGGAACAGCCATCCCTCAGCGAAGCGGCGGCGATGGCGGCAGACCTTGCCAAAGCGGAAAACCTTTCCAAAAGCGAAGCAGCCAAACGCACCGCCGCCGCAACCGGCCACCCCAAAAGTGAGATATACCGCGAGATGCAGGCCCTTGCCGGCAAGCAGGGTTAGGCGATTGGGGTTTGAACCACGTTTGCAACGGTATGGAGCGGGTGGTGCGGGGCTTGTTCGAACGGACGAAATGGAGCCGGCGAGCTGATTTCTTTGGCAGGCCGCGAAGCGTGCCTGTTTCCCTCCCTCACACGCCGGCGCAGTGCCGGAAAAGAGGACATGTCCCGTGACAGGATCCGCACGCCGGGGGCTGCCGTAGCGGTTCGGATCAAACTGTGCATGTCCAACCAGCCTCCCCAATCTTATACATAACAAACACAGCAAAGGAACACGCCACACCCGGCGCACACACATGAAACTCCTCGTTTTTTCCGATTCCCACAACGACATCACCTCTATGCCGCCTGCCGCCGCGCGCCATGCGGACGCTGCCGCCTGCTTTTTTTTGGGCGACGGCACACGCGGTGCCGACGTTTTGGCGGAGCGTTTTCCCACCATGCCCCTGTACCGGGTGCGCGGCAACTGCGATTTTGGCTCTTTTGACCCGGACGAAGGCCTTGTGCCATGCGCCGGCCACCTTATTTTTTACACCCATGGCAACCTACACGGCGCCAAGTCCGGCACTTCCGGCCTGCTGCGCGCCGCAAAATCCCGCGACGCGGACATTGTCCTCTTCGGCCACACCCACCGCGCTTTTTACGAAAAGTACAATGGCGTGCATTTGTTCAATCCCGGCTCCATCTCCATGCCGCGTGGCGGCCCGGCTTCCTATGGCCTCATTACATTGGGCGATGGCGGCGGGGAAGCCTGTGAAACAAACGGTAAAAGCGGCGCTGTTACAGGCGGGCCCTTGTTTGAACGATTGCCACTTTAGGCGCCGCGCCCCGGCGGCAAGCATATCTCATGAAAGCCGCCTCAAAAACCGGCGGCGGAAACGGCCGAAAAAAATTGGCCGCCGCACCCGCGGCGCGCAAAGAAACACCCGGAAGCAGCCAGCTTCCGGGTGTTTACGTGATGCTTTATTCATGACGTTAATACGTGCGTTTCACTCCAAACGCGAATTTAGTCAATTTCGATGTCGAACTCCGGCTCTTCCACGCTGATATCCTCGTACTGCGCGTTGGTAATGGCGATATCGCCCTTCAGCATGGCACCTTCGTCGATGATCACCGTGCCGGAGATCAAATTGCCCACCAAGGTGGCGTTGGTTTTGAAATGGCCGCGCTCGTCCACGGTCAAATTGCCCTTCACCTTGCCGTTAATCTCGGCGTTCCGGGCACTCACATCGCCCACGATGGTGGTGTCCGCGTCGATGGTGACGAGGTTTTGCACCGTCAAATTGCCGCGGATGAGCGAGCCGGTGATGGCGGCTTCGTCCGCTTCCACGTCGCCAATTACCTTGCCGTGCAGCTCCAACTTCGTGGCCACCTTCAGGTTGCCCTTCACTTCGCCCAGCACCTGCAAATCACTGGTGGTGTTGATGTCGCCCACAACCACGGTGCCCGGGGCAATGTACGTCACACCCTGCGCGCCTTCCAAAGCGGTGTTGTCCTGCCCAACATACACGTCAAAGCTTTCCGCCTGGGCAATTTTTTCCTCAATGGCGGGGCTGGACGCACCCCTGCGCTGGGCCGCAGGCGCTGCCGCCGCGGCCACAGGCTGCTCCGCCTGCGGGGCGGGGGCACTGCGCGGCTCCGGTGCGCTCGCACTGCGCTGGGGCTCGCGGCGTTCCGGCGCAGGCGCGCGGGGCGGGCGCAAATCCGGCTGGCTGAAAGAAGAAAACGAGCTTGGCGGCGCCTTTTTCTCTTCCTGTTCCATCACGGCGGCATCCTGCTCGCTGTTCAGCAGTTCCTTCATCGCCTGTGCAAAATTGTCTTTCGCGCTCATCTGCTCTCTCTCCTTCTTCTCTTCACGGCGTCTGGCCCCGCGGCCTTTATTCAAGGCTGAAATATGTCACCGGCGCCACCTTGTTTGTCAGTGGCTCAAAGCGGTATCCCTGTTCCTCAAGGCCCTCAATAATGCCCGGCAGCGCCTGCACTGTGGTGCCGTTGTCGTCCCTGTCGTGCAGCAGCACCACCGTTCGCTGCCAGCCGGCGGCCGTGCGCAGCACATTGCCCGTGATGGCGGCGGCCGAGGCCCCGCCCGCCACGGCGTCGCTGCCGGCGGCATTCCAATCGAAATACACGAACCCCCTGCGCGTCATCTCCGCAATGATATCCGGGTACACGGAAATGTTAAAGTTGTTCACGCTGCCGCCGGGAAAGCGGAAAATGGTGGGCGCTTCGCCCGTCACTTCCACAATGCGGTCGTACATGCGCTCAAAATCGGCCAGGTAATTTTCCACCGACGCGTACACTTCTGTGTATTTGTGGGTGTAGCTGTGCACGCCGATGGTGTGCCCCGCTTTGGCGGCGGCGCGCAAAGCGTCTTCGTTGGCCACGCTGCCTTCGCCCGTTACAAAAAACGTCGCCTTGATATTGTACCTGTCCAGAATATCCAAAACGGCCTGTGTGTTGGAGGATGGGCCGTCGTCGAAGGTGAGATAGCACACGCCGCTTTTTGGCGCGCTTGCTTTCGGCGTTTCGGCGTACAGTGTGGGGTACATCTGCTGGTAGCCGTGCACTTCGCCCGCGGCGCTGGCCACGGCGGAGGCCATCTCCTGCGGTTCCACCGCCACGGCAACGGGCGCGTCGGGGAAAATCTCGCCCTCGGCGGCCAGCACCGGCTGGGCAACCAGCATCTGCGCGGCCAGCCCGTCTGCCCGGCGTTTTTCGCCCTGCCACAGCGCCGCAAACACAAACACCAGCACCAGCGGCACCACGATAAGCGCGGCAACCACGGCTAAAATCAGCCGCTTGAAAAATTTCACGGACCCGAATTTCATAAAAAATGTACCGCCTCACCGCCACCGGCGCCTGTTCCCCATGTGTTTAGATTATAGCAAAGTGCGCATTATAATGCAAATATACGGACGCACTTTTTTGCAAAAAAAAATCTCTGTGTGCCGCAAAAAACACAGAGGGGAAGGGAATTACATGCAGAAAAAATGGCAACGAAAAACCCGTGCGGGGTGGCACGGGTTTTTCAAAAGGGGTATCTCATTGGTGTGAGGAGGAATCATGCGCAGAGAAAAGGTTGCGGCTTCCTCGTCTCTGCATTTGTAGTATACCGCCTCAATGCGTATGGAATATGACAACAATATGAACAATTTGTAAATTCGAAACGTGTTTTTTCACCGTGCATCGACAATTTTTAGCATTTTTCACCCTGAAGCGCCATGAAAACCTTCTCCAGGTCCAGCCCGGTGTCGGCCAGATACTTTTCTTTTCCCAAAAGCGCCTTGAAATCTTTCAGCGTCAGGTGGCCGGTCCCCTTTGGAATGGCAAGCTGGGCACTGCTGTTGGTGAACACGCTCACCACTTCCACCGGCACCTGCCGCAGGCCGTGGCCAATCAGCACATCCCGCAATACGCGCACATCCGCCGCCGCCCCGGTGATGGGATTCGCAAATTGGGTGCGTGTGCCGTCCTGCGCCACCTGCAGCCATCCGTCGTCGCCCGCCGCGCCGTAAATCTCGCCGTTGTAGCCCATGGCCCGCACACCCAACACGCCAAAATAACCCACAACCACTGCGTCCAGTGCGGCCGTGCGGCCCTTGGCACCATAGGTTGCCCCGGGCAAAAACCGGAACCCGTTGGATGTGGCAAACCGCCGCGCGGCGCCCACGGCGCTTTCAATGCCATATTCGCGCCCGGCTGCCCGTTTTTTGCGGTTTTGCATGTACCGGTACAAAATATAGATGGCCACGGCCACCGCCGCAATTCCCAAAAAAGCAAGAACAAGAATGGTATTTTCGCTCAATTGCTACCTCCCGTGGGCTCCGGCTAAGCGCCGCGCGCACCGCGCGCCGCGCCCGCCGTCCCTCTTGTATATAAGGTATAATAGCAGACAATCATTTGTTTGACAATCGCCCCTGTGCATGATATCATATTTCTTGCACATTGCCCTGCGCTGCTAGCTCAGCTGGATAGAGTGACTGGCTACGAACCAGTAGGCCGGGGGTTCGAGTCCCTCGCAGCGCACCATAAAAAACCGCTTTGAATCGCAAGATTCAGGGCGGGTTTTTTGTCCTGAAAACAGGATTTGCTTTTATACGTAGGCTGTTGGAAAGCATAAAATGCCATGGGTCATGCGATGCACCGCAGGAAGGCGCACAGCCTTACTCGGCGTACAAAATGGTTTCGTTGTCCAGGATGCTGTAATGGCGCAGAAAAAATCGGTACGCCGGGTTCAGCGCCAGCAATAGCTTCGGGATGCTGATAATATGCTCAACATCGTGGTATATACTGATGGCAAGCCTGGGCTTTTGGCTTTCTATGATATGCTTTGCCCCCAGCAGGGCGGCATGCTCTGCGCCTTCGATATCCATTTTGATAAAAGTCACTTTTTCATGGTCCAATACATCGTCCAGGGCCACGGCCTCAATGGTCTGCGTCCCCGCCGCTTTGTCACCGGATACCACCCTGCTCCCTTCGCCCGCCTGCATAAACGCAAGGCGCTCACGCTTGTTCGACAGCCCATAGGGCAGCACCTCACAGTCCCGCAGGGCGGCCAGCACCTGGCTGCATATTTCAAACTGGACGGGATCCGGCTCAAAGCTCCAAATTTTTCGGTACGCCTTTGCGCCGCACCACCCGGCAAAGCGGAACGCCGTTCCACCGTCAAAACAGCCACAGTCAACGAAGGCTTCGCCTGGAACAGGCTGGAACAAATCGAAATATTGCGCGTGCACGTTTCTCCAGTCTCCGCCGAAATACAGGATGTTGGCGCGGGGAACACCACTTTCCAGCAACTGGCGGCACATGGAATGCGCTGCGGCGCGCGCCGAATTGCAAATGGCGAAGCAATGCCCGGCAAGATCATAGTTTTTTTGAAACTCCGCCAACGAAACGACCGGCAATCCGGTTGTTTCGTCCTGCCTGCCGTTTTTGTAGTTGTCGATAAAACAACTGAATTTCATCCATTTAAACGCCCTTACAAACCCATGGCCGTCGTCGCCCGCGCCAAACACCACCCAAGGGGCGCTTGCGCGCTCCGCCAGCATCTCCCGTCCCCGCTGGACGCCGGCAGTGAGGTTAAAATCATGCGCGGGTAAATCAAAAATATGTCTCAGGTCCCCCGTGTTGGAATAATTGACGCGCGCGGTGAACAAATCGCGCGATGTCGCGTCCTCTGCCAAATGGCGATAAACTTCATCCACAGCGCCTGAAGGTAACTGCAACATTCCATCTCCTTAACCGCATGTAAAGATAATCCAGTATACCATTTTTTGCAAAAAAAATCAGTCGGCCGCCCCACTGGCCCGTCCGTCTGTTACAATACAATTATGGCGATAGCCGCATAATGGCACAAATAAATCACGCAATCCACCCTGTTTGCTAGTAGCAAAGGAGGCCTCCCATGCTGTTTGTATGCTACCCCCGCTGAACCACCTGCCAAAAAGCCCAGAAGTGGCTGGACGCGCGTGGCGCGTCTTACGAAACGCGGGATATCAAAACCCAAAACCCTAAGGCGGACGAGCTGGCCCGCTGGCACGCCCAAAGCGGGCTGCCGCTGAAGCGTTTTTTCAACACCAGCGGCCTGCAGTACAAGGCCCTTGGCCTGAAGGCTCGGCTGCCCGCCATGCCGGAAGCCGAGCAATTGGCCCTGCTTGCCACCGACGGCATGCTGGTGAAACGGCCCCTGCTGGTTGGGGACAACTTTGTGCTGGCCGGCTTTTGCGAGGCCGAATGGGCCGAACACATATAGAGGCTCGCTTTGCCGCTTTGGGCGGCACTGCCCGCAGATTCTACCGAATCCGCTTGACTTTCCCGCCCAAAGCGGTATTATGATATCGAGTGTAACATGGGCGGGTGTGGCCTTCTGTATTTTCTCTCATTTAACGCGCTATTTATTACACAATTTATCCATCTATTTTTTCTATTTATTTTATGTTTACTTTTAATTGATCAAATAGGCAAAATAACATTTTGACGTACTTTGTCGGAGGATTAAATGCGTATCGTGATTGTGGGCGACGGGAAAATGGGCTTTGCCCTTACCCAAATGCTCACGGAAGAAAACCATGACGTGACCGTGGTGGACACCAACAGCAAGGTTTTGGAAAAAATGCAGGAAAACTGCGACGCCGGAGCGGTGCACGGCCACGGCGCATCGCGCCGTGTGCTGGAAGAAGCCGGTGCTGCCGGGGCCGACCTGCTCATCGCCGCCACCTCGTCGGACGAGATCAACCTGCTCAGCTGCCTGATCGCGAACAAAATGGGCTGCAAACAAACCATTGCCCGTGTGCGCAACCCGGAATATTCCGAAGATCTGACGTTCTTGCGCGAGGAACTTGGCCTTTCTTTCGCCATCAACCCGGAGGAGGCCTGCGCGCGGGAGATTTTTTACCTGCTGCAGTTCCCCTCCTTCATCGCCCGTGAGCAGTTTGCCCGTGGCCGCGTGGAGATCGTGCGCTTCATGGTGGACGCAAAGTCCCCGCTGGTGGGCGTGCCGCTGTCCAAGCTGGCGTCGGCCGTGAAGGTGCGCGTGTTGGTGTGCGCCGTCATGCGCGGCGGCGAAACCATCATCCCCCACGGCGACTTCGTCATCCAGGAGGGCGACGACCTCTATGTCACCGCCCCGGGCGAATACCTGGCCAGCCTCATCAAATACCTCGGCCTTGGCGCCCACAAAGTGACCCATGTCACCATGGTGGGCGGCAGCCGCATTGCGCTGTACCTGGCCGCGCGGCTTATCAAAAGCGGCGTGGATGTGAAAATCATCGAGAAAGACCCGGACCGCTGTGTGTTTTTGTCTCAAATGCTGCCCGAGGCCGACATTGTGGAGGGCGACGGCACCGAGCGCGATGTGCTGATGGCCGAAGGTGTGGCCCGCAGCGACGCCCTGGTGTCCCTCACCGGCATCGACGAAGAAAATATCGTGCTTTCGATGTATGGTAAGCAACTGGGCGTGCCGGTCCTCATCACCAAATGCAACCGCAGCCAATACACAGATATGTTCCGCAAAATGAGCATCAACACCGTGGTAAGCCCGAAGCTCACCAGCGCGGACATCATCGTGCGCTATGTGCGCGCCATGGAAAATTCACCCGGCGGCGAGATTTTGACCATGCACACCATTGCGGACGGCAAGGCGGAAGCCATGGAGTTTTTGGCAAGCGCGTCCTCCCGCGTGGTGGGCATCCCGTTGGTCACCTTGCCGCTGCGCCCCGGCGTGCTCATTGCCAGCCTTACCCGCGGCCGCGAAACCATCATCCCCAAGGGCGATTCCGTCATCCGCCCGGGCGACTCCGTTGTGGTCGTCACCGCGAACCCCAGTATCCTGGCCCTCGACGATATTATTGAAAGCTGAGTGAATTCCCCCTATGAATCTTCGTCTCATCGGGAAATACCTGTCCTACATCGTTTTTGCCGAAGGTTTGTTCATGATTCCGGCCATGCTGGTGTCCCGGGTGTACGGCGAATATCACATTGCCGCCTATTTTGTCGCCGCCATCTTCATCTGCATGGGCGTGGCGCTGGCTCTGTACCTGCTGGGCCGCGGCAGAAGCGGCGTCATTTACCCGCGTGAAGGCTTTGTTGTGGCCGGCGGCGGCTGGATGATCATCAGCGCGCTGGGCGCGCTGCCCTTTTGGTTTTCGGGCGAATTTGGAAACTATGTCAACTGCTTTTTCGAGGCTGTTTCCGGCTTTACCACCACCGGCGCTTCCATCCTCACCCAGGTGGAAAACATCAGCCACGGCCTGCTGTTTTGGCGCAGCTTTTCCCACTGGCTGGGCGGCATCGGCATTCTGGTGTTCATATTGGCCGTAGTGCACGCCCAGGGCCAGGCCGCCGGCGGCAGTTTGCAGTTGCTGCGGGCGGAGTCTACGGGCCCGCAGATCGGCAAAATTTTGCCTAAGACACGCGAAAGCGTGAAGGCCCTGTACCTGATTTACGTGGGGATGTCCCTGCTGAACCTTGTGCTGCTGCTGGTGGGGGGCATGCCCGTGTTCGACGCCTTCTGCACCATGTTCGGCACGGCCGGCACCGGTGGGTTTGGCATTAAAAATGACAGTATGGCGTCTTATTCTCCCTATTTACAGAATGTTTGCACCGTATTTATGGCGATTTTCGGCGTCAATTTTTCGCTGTATTATTTCCTGATAAAAAAACAGTGGAAAACCATCATAAAAGATGAGGAATTCCGCACCTATGTGGCCATCATGCTGGGCAGCACGCTGCTTGTCACCTTGTCCCTGTTTTTTGCCGGCGGCATCGGCGGGTTTGGGTACGACCTGCACCACAGCGCCTTCACCGTGTCCAGCGTTATGACCACCACCGGCTTTGCCACCTTGGATTTTGACGCCTGGCCGCAGTTTAGCCGGGCGCTGCTGCTCATTTTGATGGCCTGCGGCACCATGGCGGGCTCCACCGGCGGCGGCATCAAGGTGTCGCGGCTGCTCATTTTGTTTAAATCCATGCGCAGCAGCCTGCACCGCCTGTTGCACCCGCGCAGCGTACGCGCCGTGCGCCTGAACGGCAAGCCCCTGGACGACGCCGTCATCAACGGCACCCTGTTCTACCTTGCGGCCTATTGCGCCATCGGCGTCGCCTCGTTCCTGCTGCTTTCCCTCAGCAAAAACATGGATATGGAAACCAACATCTCCGCCATGATGGCCTGTTTCAACAACATCGGCCCCGGCCTTGGCCTGGTGGGCCCAACATCGAACTATTCGGCCTATTCCATCCCGGCAAAGCTGCTGCTTTCCCTGCTGATGCTGCTGGGCCGCCTTGAGATCTTCCCCATCATTATTCTGTTCAATCCGCCCACCTGGCGGCGGAAAGCCTAAGCCGGCGGCGGCCGGTATCGCTCCAAGAGTACCTTGCACCTTTTCCGCTCCGGCTTTGGGGCAGGGGCTTGCGCCTTCGCTTTGCGGCGCTGTGTGGAAAACGGATTGCCGGTTAGGAAAATAGCATAGATGCAATAAAAAAACACGGCCAAGCGGCCGTGTTTTCCTATGTTTTCCTAAGACGGTGCCCGGTCAGCCAATTTCGCCCCGTTGTGCGGCGCTCGGGTGCTATTGGCCGGCGCACGGCGTTGTTGAAATGCCGCGCAAAGAATGCTCGCCACCAAAGGCGCAAGCCTGTTGCCCGCACCCCAGGCGCGCACAGCGCGCCGCTACTGTCCAGTCCGGTCACGAACCGGCACTGCCCAGTCTTTTTCATCCGGCACCGTGCCCCATTGGATGCCGGTGAGGGTATCGTACAGCTTGCGGGTCAATTTGCCAATCTTGTTTTCACCTATCTCCACAGTCTCGCCCTTGTAGCACAGCTCGCCCACGGGCGAAATTACCGCCGCCGTGCCTGTGCCAAACACCTCGCTCACGCGGCCATCTTTTGCGGCGGCCATCAGCTCGTCGATGGACAGGCGGCGTTCCGTCACGGTTTTTCCCCAGTCGCCCAGCAGTTCCATACAACTCATGCGGGTGATGCCCGGCAGCACGGTGCTGCCGGCGGGCGCCGTCACCACTTCCCCGTCAATGACAAAAAACACGTTCATCGCGCCCACTTCTTCCACATATTTCCGCTCGGCGCCGTCCAGCCACAGCACCTGGCTGTAGCCTAGGTCATGGGCCTTCACCTGCCCGGCCAGGGACGCGGCGTAGTTGCCGCCGCATTTGATATGCCCCGTTCCGCCTGGCGCGGCACGGGTCAGTTCGTCCTCCACAAAGATCTTCACCGGGTCCAGCCCTTCCGCGTAATACGCGCCCGAAGGCGAGCAGATGATAAAAAACAGGTAGCTGGAGGACGCTTTCACGCCCAGCTGCGCCTCTGTGGCAATGGTGCACGGGCGGATGTACAGGCTGGTTTCCGGCACGCTGGGCACCCAGTCGCGCTCGTGGTTCACCAGCGCGTTTACCGCTTCCACAAACATGTCCACCGGAATTTCCGGAATGCACAAACGGCGGTGGGTGCTGGCCATGCGCTCGGCGTTTTTCTCCGGGCGGAACAGCTGGATATCGTCGTCCGGCGTGCGGTAGGCCTTCATGCCTTCAAAGCACTCCTGCGCATAGTGGAACACCAGGCTGGCTGGGTCCAGCGCGATGGGGCCGTAGGGAACGATGGCGGGGTCGTGCCAGCCCTCTTCCTCCGTGTACGGCATCACAAACATATGGTCGGTATACACCTTGCCAAAGCCCAGGTTTTCTTCGTCCGGCTTCGGCTTCGGGTTTTCGTTCTCCACAATTCGGATCTCCATCTTCCGTCTTCCTTTCGGCGTCTTTCCTTACATTTTAACCATGCGCCGCGCCCATTGCAAGGTTTCAGCCTTTAAAAATTTTAGAATTTGTCTTTCGCTTTCCTCTCTGTTACAATAAAAAAGACGGGGTTTGCCCGCCGGGAAAGGGGTTTTTGTATGTTAAAAGGCGTTTTATTCGATATGGACGGCGTTTTGTTCGACACCGAACGCCTGCACCTTGAAATTGACGATGCGTTGCTGCGGGAAATGGGCTACCAAATGAGCGACGAAATGCGCAATAAAACCTACGGCATTAACAGCGCGGCATTTTTAGCGCTTTTACAGGAATATTTCGGCCCAAATTTTGATTATGACCATTATATCGTGGAAACCTACCGCCGCTTTTTGAACTATATCGACACCCACGGCATGCCCGAAAAACCGGGCGCCCGCGCGGCACTGCAGCATTTGCGTGAAAAAGGCTTTTTGCTGGCGCTGGCGTCGTCTTCCCGGGCGGAAATTGTGGCCCACCACCTGAAGGCCGCCCATTTTGAAGAATTTTTCACCACAGTGGTAAGCGGCAATATGGTGCAGCGCTCGAAGCCCGCGCCGGATATTTTTTTGATGGCGGCGCAAAACCTGGGGCTTGCGCCATCAGCCTGCGCCGTGGTGGAGGACAGCTTCCCCGGTGTGGCGGCGGCCAAGGCTGCCGGCTGCCTTACCCTGATGGTGCCGGACCAATTGCAGCCATCGGAGGAAATTAAAGCGCAGGCGGACGCTGTTTTGCCGGACCTTGCCAGCGCGGCCGCCTTTATTGTAGCTGCCGCCGAAACCCTTGCCGCTGGGAAGGGTGCGGACGACAACAGTGCCCGCGGCCCGGTTTTGCTGCCGTAGGTTGGTTGCGCCCGGGCCGTGACAGGATCCGCGTAGAAAGCTCGCCACAGCGGTTCGGGTTTAGTTGTATATGCTTGGGTAATGGTGTTTAGATTCGAACCGCATACTCTATGAGAAGCCGGTTGGCTTTACCGGAACCCTTACGGTTTGAATCCCTTTCCACAAGCCACTTGTATGATCTGTTTATTTACTGTTGAATTAAGGTTGAATTAACCTTTATTTATCCACTATTTGTTGAAAACCCTGATTATTCCCTGTTTAATGAGTGTTTAATTGGCGTTAAATATAAGAATATATTAAAATATGCGCAAACGGAGGCGTATCTTTTGAAAGACAAACTCATCTCCATCGGGCTGGACCCAAAAAACTTTCGCCTGCGCACTTTTTTGCTGGATACTTTGGTCATATCCATCGGCTCGGTGTTGTTTGCGCTGGGTGTTTACACCTTTGCCAGCGGCAGCAATTTCGCCCCCGGCGGCATTTCGGGTGTGGCCATCATCGTCAATGCATTTACCGGCTGGCCCATCGGCGTGCTAAGCCTGGTGCTGAACGTACCGCTCATTTTCGTCAGCGCCCGCGCCATCGGCGCGCCGTTTCTGCTCAAATCCGTGTGGACCATGCTCATCAACACGCTGTTTGTGGACCTGGTGTTTCCCCATTTCCCCAAATACACCGGCAACACGCTGCTGGCGGCCATTTTCACCGGCGCGCTCATCGGCGGGGGCCTTGCGCTCATCTACATGCGCGGCTCGTCCACCGGCGGCACCGATTTCCTCATATTGACCGTTAAAAAATACCGCCCCCATTTTTCCGTGGGGCGCATTTCCCTGGTTATCGACGCCATCGTTGTTGCGGCGGGCGCCATCGCCTTCCGCAACATCGACGCCGCCCTGTACGGCATTGTAGCCTGCTTTACAACCAGCCTCACCATGGACAGCATCATCTTCGGCATGGGCAGCAGCAAAATGGCGCTGATCATCACGGACCACGGCCGGGAAATTGCTAAAGCCATCGACGCAGAAGTGGACCGCGGCTCCACCCTTGTGGACGTGAAGGGCACCTACCGTGGTGAACAGCACCAAATGCTGATGTGCATGTGCAGCAAAAGTCAGATTTACAAAGTGCGCTCGGCCACCCGCGCGGTGGACCCGCAGGCCCTGTTTATGGTCACGGAGATCAGCGAGGCCGTGGGCGAGGGCTTTGAGCCGCCAAACATTCCGGGGGCGGGGAATTAAAATTATCGGGAATTGGCCGGCATCGAAAAGCCGGGTGTCGCACACTCTTTTCGAAATAAAACATCCCTGAAAAGGGACGTTTGAGGCAGTCAAAGAACGCACGAGCGCAGAGGGGCCGGGTGCGCATAAAGCCATCGTCAGCCGCAAGGCGGATCAAGAACAACGTTTTTTCGTTGTACTTGAGACGGCGCGGAAGGTAGATGGCCGTTGCGCTCCTGGACACTCTGCGCGGGCCACCCTTTTTTTGACAAGCTGAAACATCGCTTTTCAGGGATGTTTTTTATACTTCTTTTTCCCGCACGTCCAAATGCAACGCCAGGCCGTTTTGGCCAATGGTAAAATGCAGCTTTTCCGCGTCAAACGCCACCAACGCACACGCCGCCTTTGCGCCTTTCAGCCCGGGGGCGGCCTCCAGCCGGTACGCGCGCACTGTGTACCGCCGGCCCGCATAGTCCAGCCATACCGGCGGCAGCTGCGCTGTGTCGCCGCAGTCCATGCTGCGCAGCACCCGGTGGGAAAATAATACATTATCCAGCGGCGAAATATGGCCTGCGTTCGGCAAATCGGCCATTGTGTACACCCTGCGGCGCTGCTCTTCGGGCTGGGGCGTGCCGTCTTGCTTTTCCCGCAGCAGCGCGGGCAGCAGTTCGCCAAACGCCTGCGCTTTCAAGTCGGCGTAAGCCCTGTCCAACTGAATGGCCGTGATATTTTCGGGAATTTCCATGAATTTTTGGTGAATGATATTCCCGCTGTTCACCCCGGCGCCAATAAAATGCCAGGTGACGCCGCCCACCGTTTCGCCAAAAAAAATCGCCCACGAAGGCGCGTGCAAGCCGGGGTAGGCGGGTAGCAGGGAGGAGTGGCTGTTCACCAGCGTAAGGCCCGCTTTGTTGCGCACGCAAGCGGGAAACAGGTACAGGTTGTTCACGCTTACCACCAGCACTTCGCCCGCCAAATCCATAAAAAAGCGTTCTGCTCCTGCATTTTGCTTCGGCAGGCCCAGGTAGGCCACACCGGTTTTTTCAGAGTATTTTTGCACATGGGAAATGGACGCCGCGTTCGCGCCGTACTCCGCCAGGCACACTTTTTCCGCGCCCACACCAAGCGCCAGCAGCGTTTCGGCGCAGGCTGCCAGCACGTGGCCGGTTCCCATAAAAACAACGCTGTCAAACCGCATTTCCATCCGCCTGCTTCACTCCCCAATTTTCGCCGGCGTCAGCCCCGCCGCCCGAAAATATTTTTCAGCATATTTTTTCTATTTTCTTTTGTTTTTTCCCGAATAAACAAAAGGAACGCGTCGTGGCCGCCTTTGGCGAAACCGGCGTCGTCCATCACCAGGGCATATTTGCCCATCCACAGCACCACCACGCCCCGCCTGCAGGTGACGCCGGTAAGCATATCATAACGAAAAGCAGACCGCCCGAGACGGGTGGTCTGGGTAAAATCTTCGTCGAAAAAATCCACCTGTTTTTGCAGGATGGGGCCGCCCCACAGCTTTTGCTGTGCCTGCACATAGCGGCCAAGGCGCAGCAAATAGCCAAAAAAGGCGAGAAAAAGCGCCCCCGCCGCCATGAGAAACATGGCCACGCCGTACAGCACGGCGCCGCTTCCGCCTGCCATAATGTAAAACACGCCGTAGGCCACGGCAAACACACCCACGGCAGACAGCGCCACCGCCAGAAACCCCAGGTTTTTTGGCCAGCTTACGGCGTAAAACCGCGCGGCCATGTGTTTGTCCATCACGGTGATGTTTTGAAACAGCGGTTTCAAAAAGGCCTCCAAAAAATCCGTTTGTTCGCGCACCCGCGCGTTTACTCTTAATTCTACCCGCTGTTCCGCTTTGTGGCAAGTGTGGCCCGTAAATTTGCGCATATAAAATACGTAAAAAATCCGCCGAAAATGATTTTCGGCGGATTTTATTGAATTGATTGGCCGACGAAACGAGGGCGGTGCAAAATCCTTTGCGAAAACCCGCCGCGGAACCCTACGCCTCGTACAGCTTCGACAGCCGCAGCAGGTACTGGTAACGCTCTTTGCTCTGGTCCACCGCCTCGCTGAACAGGGTCTCGGCGCGGTCCGGGAAGGTGAGCTTCAGGCGGCTGTAGCGGGTCTCGTTGCCAATGAAGTCGAGGTAGCTGCCCGTGGGCTCTTTCGAGTCCAGCTGGAAGGGGTTCGCGCCCTCGGCCTTTTTGCGGGGGTCAAACCGGAAGTTAAACCAGTAGCCCGCGGCCACGGCGGCTTTCATCTCGCTTTGGCAGTTCACCATGCCGCCCTTGATGCCGTGCATTTCGCACGGGCTGTAGCCGATGATGAGGGACGGGCCGGGGTAGGCCTCGGCCTCGGCAATGGCCTTGATGGTTTGGTTCTGGTCGGCACCCATGGCAATTTGCGCCACATACACGTATCCGTAAGCCATGGCCATTTCCGCAAGGCTCTTTTTGCCGATATTCTTGCCCGCGGCGGCAAACTGCGCCACCTGGCCAATCTGGCTGGCCTTCGACGCCTGGCCGCCGGTGTTGGAGTACACCTCCGTGTCGAACACGAACACGTTCACGTCTTCGCCGGAAGCCAGCACGTGGTCCAGGCCGCCGTAGCCGATGTCATAGGCCCAGCCGTCGCCTCCGAAGATCCACACGCTTTTTTTGTTCAGGTATTCTTTTTCCGCCAAAATGCGGGCGGCGGGGCTACACGCTTCGCAGTCGCACTCGGTCACGCCTTTGGCGTCCAGCTCGTTCATGTGGGCCGTCATACCGGCGTGGTGCTCGCCGAACATATTTTTGGCGTCGTCCGTGTTCAGGAACGCAATCGCTTCCTTCACGGGCAAAATGCTCTCTTCCAGTTCTTTGATGAAAGCGTCCGCCGCGGCGGTGTTCTCCTTGCCGTTGTCGTAGGTGTCCAGCCAGTTCTGCGCCGCGGCCTTCAGCTCGGCGTCGCAGTACTCCACGGCGATCATCTCTTCCGTCAGGCGGCGCAAGCGCTCGCGGATGGCCTTCTGGCCGAGGTACATGCCGTAGCCGTTCTCGGCGTTGTCCTCAAACAGGCTGTTGGCCCAGGCCGGGCCGTGGCCGCTCGATTTGCTCACGGTGTAGGGGCTGGTGGCCGCCGGGCCGCCCCAGATGGACGAACAGCCCGTGGCGTTGGAAATATACATCCGCTCGCCGTACAGCTGGGTGACGAGGCGGGCATAGGCCGTTTCGGCGCAGCCCGCGCAAGAACCGGAAAACTCCAGCAGCGGCTGGTTGAACTGGCTGCCCTTCACGCTGGTCTCGCTCATCATGCCGGGCTTTTTTGCCACGTTTTCCACGCAGTAGTCGAACACCTTCTGCTGGCCGGCCTGGCTTTCCTGGGGCTTCATGGTAAGGGCCTTGCCCGGAGCGGGGCACACGGCCGCACAAACGCCGCAGCCCATGCAGTCCAGCGGGCTTACCGCCTGCACAAACTGGAACGCTTCCGCGCCCTTACCCTTCATCTGGGCGCAGCGCGCGCCTTCCGGCAGGTTTTTCACGTCATTTTCGTCAAGAGCAAACGGGCGGATGGTGGCATGGGGGCACACATAGCTGCACTGGTTGCACTGGATGCACTTCGTCTCGTCCCACTCGGGCACGTCCACGGCCACGCCGCGTTTTTCATAGGCCGAAGCCCCCTGCTGAAAGGTGCCGTCCTCGTGGCCGTCTACAAAGGCCGAAACCGGGATGGAATCGCCGTCGTTGTAGTTCACCGGGTCCATGATTTCCTTCACCATTTTCCCAAGTTTTCCGTCCACTTCATAGTGGCGTTTCAATTTGCGCGGCTCACAGTCTTTCCAGCTTGCCGGAATTTCCACTTTCACCAGCGCGTCCATGCCGGCGTCAATAGCGGCGTAGTTGGCGTTCACCACGGCCTCGCCCTTGCTGCCGTAGCTTTTCAGGGCGGCGTCCTTCATATATTTGCGGGCGTCCTCCATGGGGATGATGCCAGCCAGCTTGAAGAAGGCGCTTTGCAAAATGGTATTGGTGCGCTTGCCCATGCCGATTTTGCGGGCGATGTCGATGGCGTTCACCAGGTAAATCTCAATATTGTTGTCCGCCACGTACTTTTTGGCCAGCGGGGGCAGGTGCTGTTCCAGCTCTTCCGGCGTCCACTGGGCGTTCACAAGGAACTTGCCGCCGGGCTTGCAGTCGCGCACCATCTTGAAGCCTTTGATGATGTAAGAGGGGTTGTGGCAGGCCACAAAGTCGGCCTTGCGCACGTAGTAGGGCGCTTTGATGGGCTTGTCGCCGAAGCGCAGGTGGCTCACCGTCACGCCGCCGGTCTTTTTGCTGTCGTACTGGAAGTACGCCTGCACGTATTTGTCCGTGTGGTCGCCCAAAATCTTGATGCTGTTTTTGTTCGCGCCCACGGTGCCGTCGCCGCCAAGGCCCCAGAACTTGCAGTTGATGGTGCCCTTCGGGGTGGTGTCGGCGCAGTCGCTGCGCTCCGGCAGGCTCAAATTGGTAACATCGTCCACAATGCCGATGGTGAAGCCGTTCTTCGGCGCGTCCGCTTCCAGATTTTCATAAACGGCAAACACGGAGGACGGCGTCGTGTCTTTGGAAGACAGGCCGTAGCGCCCGCCCACGAGGGTGATATCGTCGCGACGGCCCCTCAAAGCGGCCATCACATCCAGCATCAACGGCTCGGCCAAAGCGCCGGGCTCCTTGGTGCGGTCCATCACGGCGATTTTTTTGCAGGAGGCCGGGATGACTTTGGCAAGATGCTCCGCCGAGAAGGGACGGTACAGCCGCACCTTCACAAGGCCCACCTTTTCGCCGGCGGCCGTCAGGTAGTCGATCACTTCCTCCGTCACATCGCAAAAACTGCCCATGGCGATGATCACGCGCTCGGCGTCCGACGCGCCGTAGTAGTTGAACAGGCCGTAGTCCGTGCCAAGCTTTTTGTTCACCTGGCCCATGTATTCTTCCACGATGGCGGGCACGGCGTCGTAATATTTGTTGGCCGCTTCGCGGTTTTGGAAAAAAATGTCCGGGTTTTGATGGCTGCCGCGCATGGTGGGGTGCTTCGGGTTCAAAGCGCGGGCACGGAATGCGTCCAGTGCGTCCTTGTCCATCATATCGGCCAGTTCTTCAAAATCCCAGACTTCGATTTTCTGTATTTCGTGGCTGGTGCGGAAGCCGTCGAAAAAGTTTACAAACGGCACGCGGCCTTTCAGAGCCGCCAAGTGCGCCTCGGGGGTAAGGTCCATTACTTCCTGCACGTTGCTTTCGGCCAGCATAGCGTAACCGGTTTGACGGCAGGCATAAATATCACCATGGTCGCCAAAAATGGAAAGGGCGTGGGCCGCCACGGTGCGGGCGGATACATTGATGACGGAAGGCAACAGTTCGCCCGCCATTTTGTACATGTTCGGAATCATCAAAAGAAGGCCCTGGCTGGCTGTGTATGTGGTGGTAAGCGCGCCCGCGTTCAGGCTGCCATGCACGGCCCCGGAAGCGCCGCCTTCGCTTTGCATTTCAATCACGCTCACCTTGTCGCCAAAGATATTGCGCAGTCCGTCGGCGCTCCATGTATCGGTGATTTCTGCCATGGGACTGGACGGCGTGATCGGGTAGATAGCGGCTACCTCGGTAAATGCGTAGCTGGCGTGGGCGGCGGCGGTGTTGCCGTCCATCGTCTTCTTCTTTCTCGGCATCTCGTTCCCTCCAAAATATGTTTCGGGACCTGTTAAATCTGTGTCATATTCCCGTTTCGCTTATTATCATAACACTGAACCCCTTTGAGTGCAACAATATTACAATAAAAGCTCCATTAAAAAACCAATAAATCCGTTTGACTTTTTGGCATAGCGGGTCTACCATATCAGCATAACCTTTTGGGAGGAAAAAATGCCGAAAAATAACCCGAATATTCCATTTAATGAAGAACTGCTGGCAAGCGAAACCGTTTACGATGGCAAGATTATCCGCCTGACAAAGGACACCATCCGCCTTGTGAACGGGGAAGAAGCCCTGCGCGAGGTGGTGCACCACTCCGGCGGCGCTGCCGTGGTGGCGCTGAACGAAAAAAATGAGATTGCGCTGGTGCGCCAATACCGCCACGCCGTGGGGCGCGAGATGGTGGAGATTCCGGCGGGCAAGCGGGAGGAAGGCGAGGACCCGCGTGAAACGGCCATCCGAGAGCTGCGCGAAGAAGCCGGCGTAACGGCGGACCACGTGGAGGATTTCGGCCGGGTGCTGCCCACCTGCGCCTACTGCACCGAGGTGGACCACATCTTCCTTGCCACCGGCCTGCACCCCTGCGGCCAGGATTTGGACCAGGACGAATTTCTGTCTGTTTTTTGGGCGCCGCTCAGCCATGTGGTACAGCAGGTGCTAAATGGCGAAATAGACGACGCCAAAACCGTAAGTGGCGTGCTGCGGGCATATTACAGGCAGTTGGGGCAAAGCGGGGAATAAATACCGGGTTAATTACCGGGTTAATTGGTAATTAATTGCCGTATTCATTAAAAAACAAGCGGCAGCTGGTCCAGCTGCCGGCAAAACCCGGCGGAACGGCTGCTGCAATAGGCTGGTGCAACAGGATTTTTTGTTCGTATTCGATTTTGCGCGCACAGGCCGCCCACAGTCATGTGGGCGGCCCTTTTCGTTTATTTTTTAGCTATTTAATCATCTATTAAAACGCCTTCCATACGATACGTTCCGCTTCCCGCTAGCCGCCATGCTTCTCCAGCCCAAGGGCCTCGGCCACATAGTCGGGCACTTCCGCCATGCGCAGCCGCCGGCTGGACACATCGTCTTCCGTGGTGCCCTGTTTCTCTTCGGCTACCTCTTTCATACTGCGCATGGAACTTCCGAGATATTCCAGCTCGGGCCACTCCGGGCCTTCTTGCTGCGCCAGCTTGCCGTATACCCGCAGTGCCGCGTCGTAGCCCATGTCGCCGCCGCCTTGCACCTGCCATACATCGAAGCTGGGCAGGGTGCCGGCTAGGTACCGGTTTGCGTTGTACTGTGCGGCTATGCCGTCCAGGTTCACCGCGCACAAGGCGCACAGCATCACGCTGCCCACTATGGCGGCAAACCGCGTGATGGAAAACCAGCGGAACAGCAGCACGACGACGGCTACACATAAAAGAATCAAAAATGCCATAAAGGTGCTGGTCATCACGCGCTTTGGCGACAAGCCGTATGCCCCGATGTACAGCGCCATTTTGCTGAGGCCCGTGGCCACCAGCAGTATCGTGAGGCCGCAGAGCAGCACCAGCAGTGCCGTCACTATTTTCGAATCCTTTACATGGGGCTTTAAAAACACCGCCGTCCCCAACATCAACGCCAGGTTTACCCCCGCGATGGTGGACAGCTCAAAAAAACCGCGCCGCGCATATTCCGAGTACACCGGCATGCCTTCCGGCAGGCGGCCGTAAAAAGCGGAAAATAAATAGGGCACCTGCGTGCAGACAAACAGCACATAAACTCCGCATACCAGAGACAAAACCGTCACTACGGTGCTGACAGGCAGCTTTTTTAGGGTAAGGGCGTCGCGCCCGGTTTTTTTCACATCTATCTGGTTCGTATAGCGCCTGTGTGCCGCGCCAATGCCCAGCCAGCTGATGTAAAACGCCGCGCACAGGCCAAAAACCGTTTTGAAGATGTTGAAGAACAAATCATCGGTATCGAAAATACGCTCAAAAAAATTCCAGATGTTTTTCGTCAAATTATAAAAGGCACCGCTGTCCGCCTCCAACAGCAGCGGAACAATGACAAGCAGCAGCGGAACGCAAATGAGCGCGCCGATTAAAACGCCAAAAGCCGGAGTGTGGGTGAATTTCTTTTTTTGGCTTTTTTCGCTCGTTTTTTTTTGGCCCAGTTCTTTTATGCTTTTAAATGTGACACCGGTATTTTTAAAGGGCACGACAAAAAACAGGTTTATCAGGTCCAAGGGCAGGGGATTGCCCGTTTTTCCCTGTAGCAGCACGCCGAAAATGCTTCCGTTCAAATAAACGGCAAGGCCGAACAAAAACAATCCGCGCACGCCGCCGGTGGACCATGGCGACCAAAACGCGTACGACAGCGCCACCAGGCCGAACACAGCCGCCCAAAACCAGCTTTCCTTTTTTATTTTGATGGAAAGCGATTTTGCGTATACCAACAAGCCTGCTTCGTAAACGGCAGCCGCCAGTGTTACACCCCAGCCGTGCCAGCGGAACAGCACCAAAAACGAGAACAGCAGCCCCGCCAAAAGGCTGAACAGCACGAAAACACCGTCTCTGCGCCCGGCGCTGAAGGGTTCCTTCGGCTTTGGCTGGGGCAGAGGAAACGGCTGTGGCTGCGCTTGCAACGTCTGCGGCGGCACGGCCGCAAAAGCTGCGCCTGTGCCGGTATCGGCGCTTATTCCTTCGTCCACACTTGTGCCCGCTGTTGCAGCGGCACCTGCGCGCGCGCCCGCAACCGGGACGGCAACGCCGCTCGCTGAATTCCCGGCTTCTCCATTCGCTATTTTATCGGTATTTTCGGCGACATTTTTCGGCATCTCCGCGCCGAGATTTTCCGCGCTTTTTTCATCCATTAATTGCGGGGCATTTTCCGCGCTTTTTATTTCTTCGCATTTATCATCTATTTTAACCGTTACAAATTCGCCGGATGGTTTCGTGTTTTTTTCTTCCATTTTACACCTCGGTTTCTGCCTTTTTTTATGCGCCGTTTTTCTTCTTCGCTCTATACACCACCTCCCGCTTCGCCGGGGATGTATTCCAAAATGTCTCCAGGCTGGCAAGCCAATGCTTCGCAAATTGCCTCCAAAGTTGTAAAGCGAACCGCCTTTGCTTTGCCCGTTTTCAAAATGGACAGATTTGCCGGGCTGATGCCGATCTGCTCGCACAGCTCCACAGAGGAAATTTTTCTTTTCGCCATTACAACGTCTAAATTCACTGTGATGGGCATGTTTTCCACCCTTCTTTTCCATTTTTCACACATGAGAGTTACGCATGCTATTTCCTAAATTGTGTAGCTGATTTCCTTTTTCATCAAGTTGGCTTCGGCCAGCACATTTTTCAAAACGCGCAAAATAATACCCATGAAAGCACATGCCGCCGCCACAACGGCCCAGGGCAAATAGTAAAAGGCGGACGCCGCCGCCACCGCCCCGGCCGCAATGCACACCCAGGAAATGCGGCGCATACGTGTTACGTTGTCCTCCACAAATACATCTCCCCGGCCAATATTGCTTAAAAGCCGCCATAAATTATAAAAAATGGCCAGCGCCAGCACACCGCCGCTGTACACCGTGATATAAAAATATATGGTGTATTTTTCGCGGGCGTTTGCCGAAAAGGCAAACAACCATTCCAGCGCCCAAGGACACACGCACAGAATGGCCACCAGTACCAACGTGAACAGCACCACGCTTATTTTGCTCAGCACCAGCGATTTTTCGCGGTTCCACATAAAACTCCATCCTCCTCAAAACAGGCTTTTATCGGGCCACTGCGCCAAGTATAGCACAGTCTTTATCGACTATCACGTATACATTATTGTTTTTCAATAATAACTTACTGCAAAACAATTATTAGGCGAATAAACACCTGATTATTTATCTAAATTATTTGTATATTTAACCGGCCAAGGCGCCTAAAACAGGCAACAAAAAACACCCCACGCTGTGGGGTGTTTGCATGATATAAAAACTGCCGGAGTGATTAATCCTTTTTTTCTTCTTCGCCGGCCTCTTCCTTTGCGGCCTCCGCCACGATTTCAGCTTTTTCTTTGTCGGCGTCTTCAGCATTGTCCTCGCTCACAACCACCACTTCTTCCGCCACAACGGCCACGCCCGCTTCGCCTTCCGGCAAATCTTCAGCATACGCGGTGCCCGTTTTGGCGCTGGTGACAAAGAACGCGGCCAAAATCATCAACACCAGGCGCACGGCAAACAACACATACTGCAAGGCCGAGGCCGTCGTCCCTCCGTCCGCCGGCGCGGTGGAGGGGAACACGGTCCACAGAGAGTAACCGATAAAATCCAATTGGCCTTTGAACGTCACCAGCTCAAAAATCACCGCCAGGGCTGTGAAAACTACGCCACCACGCACCAACCAGCTTGGCAGTTCACTGCGGCCACCAATCAAAAACACACAGGCAGCCCCAGCCAGCACGGTAAGCCCCATTTCGAACAACGCGGCAACCGGCACGCTGGTGATGCTTGCACCGATCAAAACATAATACAAGCTGCACACATTGAACAGGAACAGCAAGCCGTAAATAACTCCGGCGATCGTGCGCATTTTTTGTGTTACGGATGTTTGTTGCATAAAACCCTCATTTCCGGCGGAGCATCCGCCAATTTCTCGGCAAGCGCCAATCAAAATCCGGCGTAGGCAAGCCACGCGCCACCATCCCCGGCACCCGCCATGATTATTTATCAATTATTTTATAATAAAATAATAATAAATCATATCGAATTTAATTAGTAATTCAATTAATTATTCAATACCGGTTTATTTTTCCTCCGGCCCGTCCTCGTCCTCTTCCGGCTCTTCTTCCTCCGGCTCAGGCTCTTCAGCCTCGGCGCTGGCATCCTCCGCTTCCAGCCGCGCCAGCTCCTCCGCCGTCAGCTCCTCATCGTCCTCTTCCTCGGGCTTGGCGGTTTCTTCCTCGTCGTTTCGCTCCGTGCGCGCCAGCGTCACCACTTTATCTCCCTCGCCCATACGCATCACGCGCACGCCGCTGCCATAGCGGCTTTGGGTGTTGATGTCCTCCGCGTGCATACGGATCAAAACGCCTTCCAGGCTGATGAGAATGATATCGTCCGTCTCATCCAGCACCTTCACGGCGGCTACGTTGCCGCTGCGGTAGTTTAAGAGGCCTTGGCCGCCGCGCTTTTGCACCCGGTAATCTTCCAAATTGGTGCGGCGGCCCTTGCCGCTCTCGCTCACGGTCATCAGTTTCGCGCCTTCGCGCAAAATGGACACGCCCACCACCTGGTCCTCGTCCTTCAGGCGTATGGCCCGAACCCCGCGGGAAACACGGCCCAGCACACGGGCCTCACTTTCGTGGAAACGGATGGCATAGCCCCGGCGCGTGGCCACGATCAAATGGTTGTCGCCCGTGGTAATCCGCGTCCAGGCGAGGGCATCGCCTTCGTCCAGCCGGATGCCGATGAGCCCGTTTTTGCGGATATTGGCATAGGCCGAAAGCTTTGTGCGCTTGATGATGCCGTTTTTCGTCACCATGGTCACATAGCCTTCGTCGCTGTCCGCGGCCACGCGCAGCATATTGCACACCTTTTCGTCCGTGGCCAGCTGCAGCAAATTCACAATGTTCGTACCTTTGCTGGCGCGGCTGCCCTCGTACACCTGATAGCCCTTCAGGCGGAAAATGCGCCCCATGTTGGTGGCAAACAAAATGTAATCGTGGCTGCTGCCAACGCACAGCTCTTCCACAAAATCCTCATCCTTGCGGGTGAGGGCAGAAACCCCGCGCCCGCCGCGCCGCTGGCTGTGGTACTCGTTGGACGGGATGCGCTTCACATACCCCGCGTGGGTGAGGGTGAACACGCAGTTCTCTTCCGGAATCAAATCTTCTATGTCCACCTCGCCGGAAACGGCGGCAATTTCACTGCGGCGCTCGTCGCCAAATTTGTCGCGGATCACTTCCAGCTCTTCCCGCACAATGCAAAGCACTTTTTCCTCGCTGCTCAAAATGTCGGCCCAAGCGGATATTTTTTGCGACAAATCGTCAAATTCGTTGTTGATTTTTTCAATTTCCAGCCCGGCCAACTGGCCCAAACGGAAGGCCACGATGGCGGCGGCCTGGGGCTCGTCAAAATCGAAGGCCTCCATCACGGCCTTTTTGGCTTCCGGCTGGCCGCCCTTAGTGGCGCGGATGGTAGCGATGATCTCGTCCACAATGTCGATGGCCCGGCGCAGACCCTCCAAAATATGGGCGCGCTCCCGCGCTTTGGCCAAGTCGAACTCCGTGCGGCGGCGCACCACTTGGGCCTGGAACTCGATATAGCGCCACAGCATTGTTTTCAGGTTCATTACCTTGGGCTCGCCGCCATCCAGCGCCAGCATGATGACGCCCACCGTATCCTGCAATTGGGTTAGGTGGTACAACTGGTTCAAAATCACCTGAGGGTTGGCGTCGCGCTTCACTTCAATCACAACGCGCATGCCCTTGCGGTTCGTCTCGTCGTTGATGTCGGTGATGCCCTCGATGCGCTTCTCCTTGCACAGGCGGTCAATGTCCTGCTGAAGCTTCGCCTTATTCACCATATACGGTATTTCTGTGATAATAATTTGAAAACGGCCGTTTGGTTTTTCTTCAATTTCAGCGCGGCCGCGCAGCACCACCTTGCCGCGGCCGGTGGCATAGGCCGCGCGGATGCCGCTGCGCCCCATGATGATGCCGCCGGTGGGGAAATCCGGCCCTTTGATGTGTTCCATCAGTTCCGGCAATTCGGCGTCCGGGTTTTCAATCAGACAAATGGCACCGTCAATCACCTCCGTCAGGTTGTGCGGCGGGATATTGGTGGCCATGCCCACGGCAATGCCCGTGGAACCGTTCACCAGCAAATTCGGGAATTTTGCCGGCAAAACGCTCGGCTCTGTTTTCGACTCATCAAAATTCGGCACAAAATCGACGGTGTTCTTTTCGATATCCGTCATCATCTGCACGCTCATTTTGCTCATGCGCGCCTCGGTGTAACGGTAGGCGGCGGGCGGGTCGCCGTCCACGCTGCCGAAGTTGCCCTGGCCCTCCACCAGCGGATAGCGCAAAGAAAAATCCTGCGCCAATCGCACCATGGCGTCGTACACGGACGCGTCGCCGTGCGGGTGATAGCTGCCCAGCACGCTGCCCACGGTGTCGGCAGATTTTTTATACGGGTGCGACGGGTCGTTCCCTCGCTCGTGCATGGTGTAAAGGATACGCCTGTGCACAGGCTTCAAGCCGTCACGCACATCGGGCAGCGCACGCGCCACAATTACCGACATTGAATAATCGAGGAAGCTGTCCTTCATCTCCTTTTCGATGTCGCGCACAATCAGCGTTGCGTTTGGAAACCCTGCTACCGGTACTTTCCTGTCCTGTTCCATTCCTTACCTTTTCCCCACACGGGGCGGGCCCCGTTTTATTCCCCCAAAGGAGGTGTCTTTTTTTGCTTCACAGCACCTGAAACAGCCGCGTTTGCACTAAATATCCAAGTTTTTCACATATTTGGCGTTTGTTTCAATGAACTCCCGCCGGGGTTCCACCTTGTCTCCCATCAAAATGGAGAAGGTCTCGTCCGCCAGCTCCGCGTCGTCCACAGAAATCTGCACGATCATGCGGTTCTCCGGGTTCATGGTTGTCTCCCATAGCTGGTCCGGGTTCATTTCGCCAAGGCCCTTATAGCGGCTCACTTTCGGCTCGCCCATTTCCTTCGACATTTCGGCCATTTCCTGGTCCGTATAGGCATAGCGCACGTCCTTGCCCTTTTGCAGCTTGAACAGGGGCGGCTGGGCCACATACACGTGGCCGGCGTCCAGCAGCGGCCGCATAAAGCGGAAGAAAAACGTCAGCAGCAGCGTGCAGATATGGCTGCCGTCCACGTCGGCGTCCGCCATGATGAACACTTTGTGGTAACGCAGTTTCGTCAAGTCAAATTCCTCGCCAATGCCACAGCCTAGGGCCATCACCACCGGCATCATTTTTTCGTTTCCAAAAACCTTATCTATACGCGCTTTTTCTACATTCAGCATCTTACCCCAAAGCGGCAAAATAGCCTGGATGCTCGAATCCCGCCCCAGTTTTGCGCTGCCGCCCGCCGAATCGCCCTCGACGATGTAAATTTCTGTCTTCGCCGGGTCGCGCTCGCGGCAGTCGGCCAGTTTGCCGGGCATGCGGTTGTTTTCCATCACCGTTTTGCGGCGCACAAGTTCGCGTGCCTTTTTGGCAGCCTCGCGGGCGCGCGCGGCGGAAAGAGCCTTGTCGTAAATAGTTTTCGCCTCGGCCGGGTGCTCTTCAAAATATTCCTTCAGCTTGTCGTAAACCAGGCCCTCCACAAGGCTGCGCATCTCGGTGTTGCCCAGCTTCGCCTTGGTTTGCCCCTCAAACTGCGCATCCGTCAGCTTCACGCTCACGATGGCCGTCATGCCCTCGCGTACGTCGTTGCCCTGTAAATTTTCCTCTTTTTCCTTGATATACCCCTTTTCGCGCCCGAAATCGTTGAACGCGCGGGTGATGCCGCTTTTAAAGCCTTGCTCGTGGGTACCGCCATCCGGCGTGTGGATATTGTTGGCAAAGCTCAGCAACAGTTCGTTGTAACTGTCGTTGTATTGCAGCGCCACCTCGGCGGCGGAATCGCCGCATTTGGTGGAAAAATAAATCACATCTTCATGTAAAACCGTCAACTGGCGGCGGGTGTGGATATGCTCCACAAAGCTGCGGATGCCGCCCTCGTAGCACATGGTTTTTTCCTGCTCGTGGCCTGCGCGCTCGTCACGCAGGGTAATACACACCCCCGCGTTCAAAAAAGCCTGTTCACGCAGGCGAACCAGCAGGGTCTCATAGTCGTATTCCGTGTCCTCAAAAATCTCCGGGTCGGCCTTCCAGGTGATGCACGTACCGCGCAAATCCGTGTCGGACGTCTCTTCCAGCGCCGTGTCTTCGTTGCCGCGCGCAAATTTCTGGCGGTACACCTTGCCTTCGCTCGCCACTTCCACCGTCAACCATTCGCTCAGCGCGTTCACCACGCTGGCACCCACGCCATGCAGGCCACCCGCCACCTTATAACCGGAATTTTCGCCGCCGAACTTGCCGCCGGCGTGCAGCACGGTGAACACCACCGTAACCGCGGGCTTGCCCACCTTCGGCTGGATGCCTACGGGAATGCCGCGCCCGTTGTCGGACACCTGCATGATATTGCCTTCTTTAATGACCACGGTGATATGGTCGCAAAAGCCGGCCAGCGCCTCGTCAATGGAATTGTCGACGATTTCGTATACGCAATGATGCAACCCGCGCGGCCCGGTGCTGCCAATATACATGCCGGGCCGCTTACGCACGGCCTCCAGGCCTTCCAGCACCTGAATTTGTGACCCGTCATATTTTTGTGCTTCGCTCCGAAGCGGGTGGTTCAATCGTTCTTCAGGCATTTTGCATCCTCTGTTCTTTCGTAGTAAAGCTGTTTTCTATTATAAATATATTAAAACACTTTATTTTGGATAATTTCATTTTCTTTTTCAAACAGACTCCAGCGCTTGCGCAGGGTGGCCGTTGCCAAAGGGCTTACAAACACGTTTTTATCTGCGATGATAAAGCTTTTGGGCAGTTCTTCCGAAATGGTCATGATTTGCTTTGTCCGCTCCGCCTCGCGCAAAAAATCGCGGGTTATCTTCGATACCGTAGTGTTGTCGATATCAAATATTCCGATAATCTCGCCGGAATATACCGTTGTTTCGCCGCCAAGGTCCGTATACATGCTGTCAACTTTCTTTTCTCATCAATTTATTTCACCGCACAAAGGGCACAGGGGCGGCGCTTGCCCCGCGGTATGGTACCATTCATTAAAATTTAATCGCCTTTTTAAAAGATTTTTTTCGTCCCATTTCGTTGTCGCGTTAAAATCAAAATAAATGATTCAAAATTCTTTAAATCCACTTTTAACAGGTCACTCCTCCACCAGCTTTCCGGCCCGCATGGTGACGATTTTGCCGCCGGCCTTGCCAAAAGCGGCGTGGTCGCACGTGGTGATGACGCATTGCCGGCTGCCGATGCGGCTTAAAAAATAGGTTTGCCGCTCTTCGTCCAGTTCGCTTAAAACATCGTCCAACAGCATGGCCGGCTCATTGCCGGTAATTTGTAAAATTTGCGATGCTTCACTAAGTTTTAAGGCTAAAACCGCACTTCGCTGTTGCCCGCGGCTGGCAAAGGTGCGCGCGGAGCGCTCGTTTATCAGGATGTCGAAGTCTTCGCGGTGGGGGCCTTTTGTGGAAAACCCTGCCGCCACGTCGGCCCTTCGGCTGTGTGCCAAAAGCGCCGGCAGTTCACCCACCGCGCAGGACGGCATATATTGAACCAAAAGGCTTTCTTTGTTGCTGCTCAATTCCGCGTAAAATATGCGGGCAAAACCCGAAACAGCCTCCAAATAAGCGTGCCTTTTTTTGGTGATTTCTTCGCCGCTTGCCGTCAGCTCCGCGTCGAACGCATCCAGCAAATAATCCGCGTCCGGAGTTATGCGGTAATTTTTTAAAACGGCATTTTTTTGGGTCAGCGCCTTTTGGTATCGCCGAATATTCCCGATAAATCCCGGATAAACCTGGCACAGCGCCGCGTCCAAAAACTTGCGCCTGCCGTCCGGCCCGCCGCGCACCAGGTTCAAGTGCCCGGGGTCAAACACCACGGCGTTAAAAATACCGGCAATATTGGCCGCCCGGCCATAATCCACACCGTTTATCCGCGCAAACCGACCGCGCCGGCCGCCGCCTTCGCCGTAAACTAAAATCTCTATTTCTTTTTCCGTCTCATCTTCTTTCACCGGGCACAGCCGGGCGATAATATTCGCCTGCGACTTGCCCAGCATTACCAGTTCTTGGTCCCGCGCGGCACGGAAGCTTTTCGATCCGGTCAACAGCCACAGGCTTTCCAGCAAATTGGTTTTGCCCTGCCCGTTTTCCCCGCTGATAACCGTGGTAAATTCCTCCGGCGAAAAGGTGAGGGAAGGAATATTGCGAAAATCCCGCAGGGTAACGGTTTCAATCTTCACGGTGCGCCCCGCCTGCTGTAATTTTCCATTCTTTTTCGCCGAATGCAATCACGTCGCCGTTCACCAGCTTTTTGCCGCGCTGAGTACACACGCCGCCGTTCACCAGAACACGCCCGGTTTGCACGGCCTCTTTCGCGGTGCCGCCGGTGTCGGCCGCGCCGCAAAATTTCAAAAATGCGCCCAGGGCGATAAAAGGCGTATCAATGCGCACATCAATCATCTAAAACCCCGCTTCGGCAAAAAGATAAAAGTCGTTTTATTCGAGATTAAATCATATTTAAATTCTACCATAAATATGAAATAATTCTGTGAAACCGCTGCACAGCGTCGGTTGCGCTTCGTGCCCACTGTGTGGGGGCGGTTGCGCTTCGCGCGTGGAACACATTTGGCTGTGCGCACACCAGGCGAAACCGATTGGCATGTAGAGCATAAAAACCGCCACGCGGTAGGCGCGAAGCACAACTGCCGCGCTGCAAGTGCCTAGTCGTTTTTGAACCGCACCGGCAACACCAAAAATAGGAACTCGTCACCCTCCGGCGGCATCAGCTTCACCGGTGAAAGCGGTCCGGAAATCTCCAAAATTAACCGCTCACAGCCGGAATTGCGCAAGGCGTCCAGTAAAAACCGGTAGTTAAACCCGATTTCCACCGTTTCTCCTTCCACCACAGCCTCAATTTTATCGCTTACCTTGCCCTGCGCCGTTTGGCATCGCAGTTCAATGCCGTCGCTGAAGGTGAGCCGCAGCGGATTTTTGATTTTTTCCGAGATCACCGCTGCGCAGCGGCCAATAGCCATTTCCAGCGTGTCCACGTCAACGGTCACTTTGGTTTTATATTCCTGCGGCAGCACGGTTTTGTAGTTCAAAAACTCGCTTTCAATCAAACGGCTGGTAACGGTGAATTTTCCGTTAGAAAACACCACATACCGGCGGTTTGCCGCCACCTGCACCGGCTGGCCTTCTTCCCCCATGATGCGGGAAACTTCCCCCGCCGTTTTGGCCGGCACCACAATGGAAATTTCCCGCTCCGTGCTGATGGGATGCTTCGCAATGGCAAGACGGAAACCGTCCAAAGCCACCACGGTCAACTCGCCCGGTTCAATGGAAAACAACTCTCCCGTGTGGGCAGGCTTTTTATCGTCTGTGGAAACGGCATAAATGGTGGATTTGATCATCATCGCCAGTTCCGCCGCGTCAATTTCAAACGCTTCATCGGCGCCGGGCTCTGGCAGTTCGGGATAATCTGCCGCTGAAAGACCCATTAAATCGTATTCCGTAATACCACTTTTCAGCTTCACCGCCAAATTCTCGTCTGCTTCAATTTCCACTTCATCGGCGGCAAGGCCACGCACCATATCGCTCAGCAAACGGGCGGGCAAAACAATTTCCCCCGGCTCAATAATGTTTGCTTCGATTTTTGTCGTGATGGACATCTCCAGGTCGTAGCCGGTCAGCTCCAGCTGGAAGCCGTCGCCTTTTAACAAAACACCCTGCAAAACAGGCACCGCCGAAGAAGGGATCACCGCCTTGGAAACACCGCTCACCGCATCCATCAAAAGTTTTTTGTCACAGCTGAATTTCATCTCCACAAACCTCGTTTCCCAAAACAAACTATTTAAGTAGCAGTAGTAGTAGGGGCTGTTAAAAAGTTGAATTGTTTCATTAAAAGCGCATGAACGTTATTTTACAGGATACACACCTGTTGAACAAATAATTAAAAATATATTGAAAGAAAATGAATAATAAATAAGCTGTTGAATCTGTTGAAAAAATGATGTTGAGAACTGGTAAAATGTTGAAAACCGGCGGCCTAAATTAAAATAAAATTACTCAGGCACGGATATTTTTTATAATATCATCCACGGAATCGCGCACGCGCTGGTCGGTTTCCAGCTGTTCGCCCACGGTTTTGCAGCAGTACACCACGGTGGAATGGTCACGCCCGCCAAACTCCGTACCGATTTCTTCCATGCTCATACCGGTAATTTCACGCACACAGTACATGGCAATTTTGCGCGCGGTGGAAATGGAGGCCTTTCGCTTGTTGCTTTTGATATCTTCCGGCGTTACGTTGTAGGTGCGCGCCACTTCGTTGATGATCTTTTCGATCGTCACCGGAAGGGGCTGGGTCTCGCTCAAAATATCCTTGATGGCTTTTTTCGCCGAGCCCAAAACCGGCTGGATGTCCTCTAGGAGATAATAGGCGTTCAGTTTTTTCACTGCGCCTTCCAGCTGTCGGATATTATTTTTCAAATTGTCGGCAATGTACTCCGCCACGTCGTCCGGTATTTCCAAATTCAGCAAATTGGCCTTGCGCCGGATGATGGCCACGCGCGTTTCAAAATCCGGCGGCTGGATATCAGCTGTCAGTCCCCACTCAAATCGGGTGCGCAGGCGTTCGTCCAGCCGTTTGATCTCCTTCGGCGGGCGGTCGCTGGCCAGCACAATCTGCTTGCCCGAATTGTATAATGTATTGAAGGTGTGAAAAAATTCTTCCTGGGTGGATTCTTTTCCGCCAATGAACTGTACATCGTCCATCAGCAGCACATCGATGTTGCGGTATTTATCGTGCATTTCCGCCATCCGTTTTTCCTGGATACCGGTAATGATCTCATTGGTAAAGCGGTCGCCATCCACATACATAATCTGGTATTCCGGGTGAGTGGTGGAAATTTCATGCTGGATGGCAAACAGCAAGTGGGTTTTCCCAAGGCCGGAGGTGCCGTAAATAAACAACGGGTTCCACGAATTGGACGGGTTGGTGGCTACATTCAGCGCGGCGGCGTGGGCAAATTTGTTGTTTTGGCCCACGATAAAATTTTCAAAGGTATAATCGTAATTCCCGCCGTTTAACGCGGCCGTTTGGGCAGTGGCCGATTCCTCGATCAGGATCTCCACCCGTACGTCGAACCCTAGCACTTCCTTGAACGCCTTTTCCAAAAGGGGAAGATATCGCTCGTCCAACACCCCTTTGATAAATTCAGAGCGGACCGTTACACGGGCCACTCCGTTTTCAAAATCAGCCGGTTTCAGGTCCTGAAAAAACAGGTCAAAGGTAGCCGGCGCAACCTGGTCTTTGCAATATTCCTTTGCCACAGCAAAAATGTCCGTAAATGAATCCAAAACAACAACACACTCCGCAATTTATATTCAAAAACAGCTGTAAAACGTTATAAAAATATCAATAAACAGAAAAAGAATGCAGGATGTGCCACCCTGCAACACGGTATTTGCTTCTGCAAAAGATTATAGCATATAATGAGATGTATGGCAAGAAAAGAGAGGGTGGTTTTCAACCCAAAAAAGCCAAATGGTTGACAATAAGGTTGACAACCAAAGCCGGGCTATAGTATACTTTATTCTCACGGGATTTACCGGGATAAAGGTTTTTGCCGGGGGCAACGCTTTTGTACCTGGATACGGATAGAGGTGAATTGTATGAAACGTACCTTCCAACCGAAAAAACGGCAGCGCACGCGTGAGCACGGTTTTTTGAGCCGCATGAAAACCCGCGGTGGCCGCAATGTTATCAAAGCCCGGCGTTCAAAGGGCCGTGCCAAACTGACAAACGTTTAGGCTTTTCTAAAAGCGGTTTTTTTAAAGGTTGCTTTCAACCGGCGGCAAACTGCCGGCCTGGCACACAATATCATAATTCCCTTGCAGCCGCGCGGCGGATGTCTGGGACCCGGCCGGAAATTCCGGCGCCTCTCCAGAGTGTGTGAAAGAGGCCATGCATTTTTGCGTGGCCTCTTTTTGTTCCTGGCCCGTGAGAGGCGAACGTTCTGATATATGGAATATATTTAAATAAAAGCAGCTTATTTTAGAAAACCAGGTAGCCGAAAATCTATGAAATACACATCCATGACGCGCAATAACGATTTTCTCCGGGCTTATAAAAAGGGTGTTTGCATCGCCCGCGGCCCGCTGGTTTTGTACTGCAATAAAAACCGCGCGCGTAAAACGCGTGTGGGCATCACGGCCAGCAAAAAAATCGGCAACGCCGTTACGCGCAACCGGGCAAAGCGTGTTATCATCCACGCGCTGTACGAAGTGCTGCCGGAAAACGCGGGTCCATACGATTTGGTGTTTGTGGCGCGGGCAAAAACACCGGGGATGAAAAGTACGGCCCTGGCGCCGGTGGTGCGGGAAATGCTGAAAAAAGCCGGGATATTGAACCCGGATTAAATACGGATTAAATTATGAAAAAAATACTGATCAAAATGCTCAGGGGCTATAAAAAATACATTTCGCCCCATATTGGGAACAATTGCCGCTTTTCCCCCACATGCTCTGAATATATGATGCAGGCGATCGAAATCCACGGTGCGGGAAAAGGCCTTTTGCTTGGAACCTGGCGGCTGTTTCGCTGCAACCCCTTTGGCAGGGTGGGGTACGATCCCGTTCCGCCAAAGGGCCAGTGGAAAAATGCAGACAAAAAAGTGAGAAAAGAATCATAAAATAAAAACCAGATTATTCGCGCAGAGAAAGGAATTCACGCCCATGTCGAACATGTACAGTTTTTTTGGTTTCATCGCGGTCCCTCTGGGGTATGTCATGGAGTTCATGTACAATATCCTGCACAATTATGGCTGGACCATCATCCTGTTCACCCTAATTGTGCGCCTTGCTATGTTCCCCCTTACCCTGAAACAGCAAAAGGCCACGGCAAAAATGTCGGCCTACCAGCCCATGATCCAGGAAATCCAGAAAAAATGGGCCAACGACAAAAACCGCCAGAACCAGGAGATGCAAAAGTTTTATCAGGAAAACAACGTGCAAATGTCTCCCGGCTGCCTTCCTATGATCATCAACATGATCGTTTTGTTCGGTATCATCGCCGTTATTCAGGCGCCGCTGAACTACATGCTGCACATGCCGGCAGAGCAAATCGCCGCCGGTGTTGCCGTGGTGGAGCATTATGAAACAGACGCCGACAAGCTGAAAAGTATTGAAAACACGTTTACCCAGCAATCCATTTTGATCGGTGAACTGAAAGAGCCGGATCGTTACCAGCAATTTATCGACGGCGTGGACGTTACCGGTGAGGACGGCACCATTACCCACCAAGCCGTGGACGCCGAATGGGTAAACACCGTGCGGGACTTCAATTTCCGGTTCCTCGGCATGGACCTTTCCCAGGTGCCGAGCCTTGAACTCAACATCTACCTCATTTTGCCCATTTTGTCCATTCTCACCATGTTCGCCTCCCAGTTCATTATTATGAAAACCAGCGGCGGCGCCCAGCAGCAGCAGGGAACCATGTGGATCATGACCATTGTGATGGGCGCCATGTTCGGCTTTTACGCCTTCACGGTTCCCACAGGTTTTTCTCTGTATTACACTGCCTCGAATATCGCCATGACTTTGCAGCAGCTGCTTGTGCGCAAAATTCATGACCCCGAAAAAATCAAGCAGGAAATCATGGACCAGATAGAGGAAAATAAAAAGGCCAAAAAAGCGAAGAAAACCGTGGCCATTGCTGCTGCGGACGGCTCGGTGGTGACGCAGGACATGAGCGAAAAAGAAGTTGCGCGCCTGCGTTTGGAAAAAGCCCGCCAGATGGACGCCGAGCGCTATGGACTGGATGGCGCCAGCACCAAAGCCCAGGAAGACGATTTTGACGATGAGCCGGAAGCACCGGATGCACAACCGGATGGTGCGGACGCTGTAACCGAGGAAAACGCCGATGACACGGGCAAAACGGCGGACGAAAAAAACGCGGAAAACGCGGAGAAAACGGCGGCAGATAACAGCGCCAAAAATGAGGCGAAAAAACCTGGCCGCCGCCGCCGGGCCACCATCAAAGAAAAAGAAGAGGAAGCCGGTGAAGAACCGAGCTTTGCTGACAAAGAAATGGAAAACGAAGAGCAGGCAGGCGAACAGGAATAACAGAAGCCGCGCATAACAAATAAAGGCCGAGGGCCGTGCCCGATATTTGCAGATTTTAAAATGGAGGACATTACAATGCAGGAAGTTATCGTGACAGGCAAAACCGTGGAAGAAGCGACTGAAGCCGGTTGTGCAGAGCTGGGCCTCTCGCGGGAACAGGTGAGCGTAGAGATATTGGAAATGCCGGTAAAAAAAATATTTAAAACCTTGCCGGCCAAGGTGAAGGTGACGTCTATATTGGCGGACGAACCGGTTTCGGCAGTGGCGGCCGCCCCCGCCCCCGCCCCCGCCGCAAGCAAACCCGTGCCGGAAGTAAAACCCACCAGGGCGGAAATATCTTCTAATAAACCCACAGAGAATAAAAAACCCTCGCTTTTGCAGGATCAGCCGGAAGAAGAGATCTCCGTCGATTCCAGCCCCGCCGTGCAGCGCGGCGCCGAATATTTGGAATCTATTTTCAGGGCTGCCGGCGCAGGGGAAATGAAAATCACTGCCGCACGCCAGGGCGACGCTACCCTTCTGCGGGTGGACGGTGAAAGCATCCAGTCTGTTATCGACACAAAGGGCGATGTTATCCAGGCCCTGAGTTATTTGACCGACCGCGCCGTGAACAAGGGTGTGGACAAAAAGGATGGCGAGTACCTGCGGGTGCGGCTGGACGTGGCCGGATATCGCAACCGCCGCGAGGACGAACTGCTCGTCATTGCCCAAAAATGTGCCAAGGAAGTATTGGCCAGCCACCGCAGCAAAACCCTGCCGCCGATGAACCCGTATGAGCGCTTGATTGTGCACACGGCCATCAGCGAAATCGACGGCCTTGTCAGCGAATCTATCGGCAGCGACACCGAGCGCCGGGTGGTGATCAAATCTACCGCGTCGAACGCCACCGATGGGGAAGATTGGAACCCGAAGAAAAAAGATAATTACCGCAGCGGCGCAGGCGGCGGAAACCGTGGTGGACGCGGCGGGCGCGACAACCGCAGTGGCGGCGGAAGCAGGGACAACCGCAGTGGCGGGCGCGGCGACAACCGTGGCGGCCGGGGCGACCGCCCGCAAAACCGCCGGAATTATGAAGGTGGCGGCCGTCCGCAAAGCTCCACACCGGAGCGCGAATACGCGAACCGTTCGGCGGACCCCGACGCAAAACCGGTGGTGCCCGAACGCCGCGAAGCGGTGCGCGACGGCGATGATCTTCCGCTTTACGGCAAAATTGAGCTGTAGCACACTGCGTAAGAGCGACGGCGCCACCCTGGGCATTTGCGCTGCGCGCATTGGTGCCGATTAGACAGTATACTGTGGATTTAATTTCCATTTTAAAAGACGTATAAACGCATAAAATTCGATAAATGCAGCTGGCGGGCAACATATTATTTGCAACAATCCACTGCGGAAGCTTATGCAAGGGATGCGCGGCTTTCGGGCCGCGCATTTTGTATAATATTAATCGATATATCATTATAATAAATTGCTGTTAAATTGTTAAAAAATAGATTGATCGTGTGAAAACGCCTGTTGTATGCGTGGCCCGTGAGAGAGGCCTTGAAAAACATATAATAAACAGATGAGAAAGGCCAAAAAAGTGGAATTTGAAACCATTGCCGCCATTGCCACGCCGCAAGGGAAAGGCGGCATTGCGGTTGTCCGCGTTTCGGGTATTGGCGCAATCGATGTGGCAAAGCAGGTTTTTATGCCGCAAAATGGGCAATTAAATCTCGATAAAATGCCGGGATACCGTGCGGCTTTTGGCAAGCTTGTGAACGATGATATGGAAATTGACGAAGGAATAGCGCTTTTTTTTCGTGAGCCGCACAGCTATACCGGGGACGACACGGTGGAATTCAGCTTTCACGGCAGCGAAGTGCTGGCGCGGGAAGTGCTGTTGGCGTGTTTTTCGGCCGGCGCGCGTCCCGCGAAGCCGGGGGAATTTACACGGCGCGCCCTGCAAAACGGTAAAATATCCCTCACCCAGGCCGAGGCCGTGGTCGAGTTGATCGAGGCCAATTCACGAAAAAGCGCTTCCATGGCAAAAACAGCTCTGGCTGGCGCTTTACAGGCAAAAATAAATACTGTAAAAAATATGCTGGTAAATCAGGCGGCGCACTTGTGCGCTTGGATCGATTACCCGGAAGAGGACGTGCCGCCTGTGGAAATGAACCAAATGCAAACGGCGCTTGCAAATGCGTGCGGGCAGCTGGAAGAAATGGCAAGCCACTACCGCGCCGGCGAAATATTCAGGCGCGGCGTGCGCACGGCAATTGTGGGCAGCCCAAATGTGGGAAAGTCGACCCTGTTCAATTTGCTTTCCGGCACGGACCGCGCCATTGTTACGGATTTGGCCGGAACCACCCGGGATGTGCTGCGGGAAGAAGTGGAAATTGACGGAATTATGTTTATTTTTTCCGACACGGCTGGCCTGCACACCTCCAACGATCTGGTAGAGCAGGAGGGAATTAAGCGCAGTTACGCCGAAATTGAAGCAGCGGATGCGGTGGTTGCGGTGTTTGATGCCTCTGAAATGGAAACGGAACAGGCCTTGCAACTGGCAAAAATGTGCAAAGGAAAGCCTGCCCTTGCCGTGCTGAACAAATGTGACCTTGGTGAAAGCTTCAAGAAAAGTACGATAGAACCTTATTTTAGTGAATTAATTACCGTGAGTGCGAAGGAAGAAACCACGCGCGGCTGCATTGAAGCGGCGCTGAAAACCTTGGTGCACGCAGAGGAAATTCGCACAGAGGATCCCCTGTTTTTCAATGCGCGGCAAGTGACCGCAGCGCTTCACGCCATTGCCGAGTTGAAGGATGCACAAAATTTCCTAATATGCGAAGAAAACTACGATACATCGAGCCTATGTCTGGAAGAAGCGATCCGGCACCTTTCCGACATTACCGGAGAGTGTGCGAGTGAAGAGATTATCACGCAGATATTCAATAAATTCTGCGTAGGTAAATAAAATATTGACATGTTGAAAAGTTGAATAATTGTTTAAAACATTTCTATAGAGAAAATTTAGGAAAATAATTCCATTCTTGTTCATGCCTTGCCTGTTTAGGAAAAACTGGTTGTCCTGAAAACGGGGAAATACAGTGAGCACAAGAAATTGACGGCAAAGTGGAAATATGTTGAAAACAGCGAGGGCACACGTGGAGCATTTGGGAAAGTATGATGTGGCGGTGATTGGCGGCGGGCATGCGGGGCTGGAAGCCGCGGTAAGCGCGGCAAGGCTTGGGGCAAAAACGGTTTTGTTCACGGCTAGCCTGGACGCCATCGCCAATTTGCCGTGCAATCCCAGTATCGGCGGCACGGCAAAGGGCCATTTGGTGCGCGAGATAGACGCGATTGGCGGATGCATGGGAATTTTGGCGGACGCTACCACTCTGCAAAGCCGTATGTTGAACCGGGGAAAGGGGCCGGCGGTGCACAGCCTGCGTGTACAGACGGACCGAAAATGGTATAGCGCGCTGGCAAAACAGCTTTTGGAAAATACGGAAGACCTGGAAATTAAGCAGGCGGAAATCATCGACATCAAGATAAGCAATGGTGCAGTAAAAAGTGTTGTTACGAATTTATTTGGCGAATACGAAGTAAAAGCCGCCATTGTAGCCACGGGAACCTATCTTGGCGGTAAAATATTTGTAGGCGAGGCCGCTTATTCGGCCGGGCCGGACGGAGCGCTTGCCACATTGCAGCTGGCGGATGCACTGAAAACGTTGGGGGTGCCGCTGCGCCGCTTTAAAACTGGTACCCCGGCGCGGGTGCACCGGCGATCCATTGATTTTACAAAATTGAAGGCCCAGCCAGGGGATGAGAAGACCATTCCTTTTAGTTTTAATACAGATTATTCCATCGAAAATAAAGTGCTGTGCCACCTGAGTTTTACAAACGAAAAAACTCACGAAATTATCCAAAAAAATCTGCACCGCTCGCCGCTTTATTCGGGAAAAATAGAGGGCGTTGGCCCCAGGTATTGCCCCAGCATTGAGGACAAGGTTGTGCGTTTTCCGGAGAAGGAACGGCACCAGTTGTTTATAGAGCCCTGCGGCCTGGACACAAATGAAATGTATTTGCAGGGAATGTCTTCGTCTTTGCCGGAGGATGTACAAATAGCGTTATATCGTTCTATAAAAGGGCTTGAGCATGTGGAGATCATGCGCCCGGCCTATGCCATCGAGTACGACTGTGTGGACCCGACCGTGCTGAAACCCACGCTGGAATTTATGGAGATTGCCGGATTATATGGCGCGGGGCAGTTCAACGGCACGTCAGGATACGAGGAAGCAGCTGCACAGGGGCTTGTGGCCGGCATCAATGCCGCCAGAAAAATACAGGGAAAATCCGAAATAATCTTCGAGCGGCAGCAAAGCTATATCGGCACGCTGGTGGATGATATCGTTACCAAGGGAACCCTGGACCCATACCGCATGATGACGAGCCGCAGCGAATACCGCCTGTTTTTGCGGCAGGACAACGCCGACGAACGCCTGACAGAGCTGGGCCGCGAGGTTGGCCTGGTGGATGACGCACGCTACCGGTTATACAAGCACCGGATAAAAGAAAAAGAAAAAGAAATAAAACGTCTTGAAAATACCAAAATTACTCCAGCGAAGGCGGAACAGCTATTCGAAGAACGGCAAATGCCTCTGTTAAAATCCCCCGTTTCGGCGGCGGAGCTGATGAAGCGCCCACATGTAAGCTATGCGGATATTACAGGAATAATCGGCGAAAATGCCGATGTGGACGAGTTTGTGCGGGATAAAATCGAGACAGAAATAAAATATGCGGGATATGTGGCGAAGCAGGCACAGCGTGTAAAGGCCGCAAAACGGATGGAGCAAACGAAAATCCCGGCCGGGTTTGCCTTTGCTGAAGTGAACGGGATAAGCCTTGAGGCGAGGGAGAAGCTGGAGAAAATCCGCCCTGTTTCTTTGGGGCAGGCCGGCCGGATTTCAGGCGTTTCGCCCAGCGACATCGAGGCGCTTGCGCTTGCGATTAATATGGCAAAAAATGCGGCAAAAAATGGAGGCAGGCCGGGTGATCAATAAAGAACGGTTGAAAATAAATGCACAAAAATATGGCATCCGGCTCAGCGATAAAATGCTGGAACAATTTGAATTATATTCCAATAAATTGCTGGCATTTAACAGCCATACCAACCTCACCGCCATCACAGATGATGAGGGGATAGAGAACAAGCATTTCCTCGACAGCCTGTTGCTTGCGGCACAGCCGGAAATAGACGGACGTGTGCTGGACATCGGCTCCGGCGCGGGGTTCCCGGGTGTTCCCATCAAGCTGTTTCGCCCTACGGCGAATGTGGTTTTGTTGGAGTCCAACGGTAAAAAGGCGCGATTTTTGAAAGAATTAATTGACGCTTTAAATATTAAAATAAATATCATTAATAACCGTGCCGAAGACGAGGCGCGCGCAGAAATAAATAGAGAAAAATTCGATATCGTTACGGCGCGGGCGGTGGCCAGGATGAATATTTTATCGGAATATTGTCTGCCCTTTGTGAAGCAGGGCGGATGGTTTATTGCAATGAAGGGTGATGCGACAGAGGACGAATTGGCTGAAAGCGAAACCGCGATTCATGTTTTGGGCGGCAAGGTGGAGAAAGTACTGCGCAGCACCCTGCCGGATACATCAAGCCGCCAGCTGGTTTTTATCCGGAAGGTGGCCCCCACGCCGGCGAAGTATCCGCGCAACGCAGGGGCAATAAAGAAGCGTCCACTTTGAACAAATGTTCCACGTGGAACATTTTTACACAAGAAAAGCTGAGTATTCCGCAGGACAAAGCAAAACAAACCAAAAAGAACAGAAACGCCTGCGTTGAACGCTTGTTGAAATAAGCGATCTTTCCCAAAACCATCAAATTATCCTGTTCTCTTTGATGCCCAGGTCATTTACGAAATGATTATCGGCCCCAACGACTCGATAAAAATACGATAATACGAACATAAAAACATAATAGCCTATAATTTCCAAAGGATGAGCTGTCGCGAAAGTATGAAATAGATGTATGATTCCGATGAGTTGCCGAAAATAGGAAAAATCAGTTTGGCAATTGAGAAAATGTTGAAAACCCTACATTACATAATTTCCTGATTATTGTAAGATCATATCGTCATCGATATTTTGTTTCCGGCAGGGCCGCTGGAAATGTGAAAGAGAACGAACAACCAGTCTTGAATTTGACGGCAGCTGTAAGCGCCGCACCGAAGAATGAATGGGATTTAATGATCCCAAAAAGAAGGTGTGTGATGGCAAAAGCTTATTTGTTAGCGAGTAGGGAAGGCGAGTGTTTTGGGTAGGAGGTACTTTACGCAGATGGTTGCTTTAAATAAGAAAGCAATGGAACACGTGAATTGCTAAGGCCGGTGCGATTGGAATGAAACCATACCTTATGATGTAATGCTAGGAGACCTTACCCTGCAGACCTTTTTTGCCGGTTTGTCCCCACTGTTTGTCTGTTGCCACCTTTTAGGAACAAGCCGGCAGGCATCACTGCCGCGCCGGAGCACCTCCAGGTATTTCAGCTGCCATAACCCGGGCGGCGGGGTGTGTTTGCACATCCGGCCGAAAGCTGTTTCGGCAAACCATTTGCGTCTTGGGGTGTTTTTATACACGAGCCTCACGGGTTGCAAGGGCTGCCCGGCCATCCGCTATAACCGCATAATCTTACCCGAATATCCCGCCTTTTACATTTAATAGGAATCATTTCTAACCTGCCAATAGCAGTGCCAACGGGCCCGACTTCAAAATTCGCTTCCCAATCGAAGCTGCTCTAAGCGGTTCTGTGCAACAAAACCCCGCAGCAAGTGCATTGCAAAAAGCCGGCCAAACCTGCACCGAAAGCAGTCTTCCCATGCGCGCGCCCAAGGCGAGCCACACGCACAATGCAAACAAGGCAACATATGCAGCACATGGCAACATCACCAAAATGCCGTTCGGTTGTTCCACGTGGAACATTCAAAACGGCATTTTTAATTATTGCGCTTTTTTTGTGGTTTTCTGTATGCTATAATGACGATGCGCCCGCCCCGCTGCCCATATTTTGGAAAAAGCGCGGCAAAGGTGCGGAAACTGTTTGTTTAACCGCCTGTGGCCGGTTTATGGAGGATAGCGATATGGCGAAAGTGATTGCCGTGGCAAACCAAAAGGGTGGGGTGGGAAAAACCACCACCACCGTGAACCTGGCGGCCGCGGTGGCAATAACAGGCAAAAAAGTGCTTTTGGTGGATTTGGACCCGCAGGGGAACTCCACCAGCAGCTTTGGCCTGTCTAAACGAAAGGTGGCCAGAAGCATTTATGATGCGATGCTGGGGGACACCCCCGCTGCGGACACAATTGTGCATACAGAGTATAAATGCGACATAATACCGTCAAATATTGAACTATCCGGCGCCGTGGTAGAGCTGGTGAGCCTGCCGCGCCGGGAAGCGCGGCTGCGCGAGTGCCTGGCGCCGGTGGTGCAAAATTATGACTATGTTTTTATCGATAGCCCGCCCTCCCTGGACCTTCTCACCCTGAACGGCCTGTGCGCGTGCGACACTGTGCTTGTGCCGATCCAATGCGAGTACTTCGCGCTGGAGGGTTTGACGGAATTGATGAACACCATCCGCACCGTGAAAAAAAAGTATAACCCTTACATCGACGTGGAGGGCGTGGTGCTGACCATGTATGACGGACGCCTGAACCTGACGCTGCAGGTGGTGCAGGAAGTAAAAAAATATTTCAGCGATAAGGTGTTCAAAACAACGATCCCGCGCAATGTGCGTTTGTCTGAGGCGCCAAGTTTTGGCGCACCTGTGTGTTATTATGACCCAATGTCCCGCGGTTCGGCCGCCTATGCCGAGCTGGCAAAAGAATTCTTAAAAAACAACAAAAATGCCGGGTAAAATGGCCGGCGCGCCTGTTGTATGAAATGGGCAAAAACAGGGCGGTAAATAGGGTAATCAATAGAGCGAAAAGCAGGACGACAAATTGCAAGAAAAATGGCGCAACAAGTAAACGGATAAATTATCAATAAATGGCATCCAGGCCATTGGAGGAAAGAATGGCAGTGAAAAAAGGCGGCCTTGGCCGCGGGCTGGACAGCCTGTTCGCAGACACCGGCAGCAGCGTGGAAGAGTCTGATATGCAGCAGATTCCGCTGCGGGAAATTGAGCCGGATAAAGACCAGCCGCGCAAATTTTTTGACGACGCCTCTTTGGCAGAGCTGGCAAAAAGCATCAGTGAAAACGGCGTTCTGCAGCCCATTGTTGTGCGGCCAAACCCCGCGGGCGGGTACAAAATCGTGATGGGCGAACGCCGCTGGCGCGCGTCGCGGCTGGCGGGGCTTACAGAAATTCCGGCCACCGTGCGGGAAATGAGCGACGAAAAAGCGCTGGAGCTTGCCCTCATCGAAAATTTGCAGCGCGAGGATTTGAACCCGGTGGAAGAAGCGCTGGGCTTCAGGCAATTGATGGAACGCTGCCACTTGACGCAGGAGCAGGCGGCGGAAAAGGTATCCAAAAGCCGCAGCGCCGTGGCAAACAGTTTGCGGCTGCTCAGCCTGCCGGACGATGTGTTGGAATTTTTGAAAACAGGCGAACTGAGCGCCGGGCACGCAAAGGCGATTTTGTCTATTCCGGACGCGCCGCGCCAAAGTAAGGCGGCGGAGCTTATTATTAAGGACAAGCTGAATGTCCGCCGGGCAGAGAGCCTGGCAAAAAAGCTGCAAAAAGAACCCAAAATGCCGAAGCGGAGCGCGGCGCGGCCCAGCATTGCGGCCGAGGTGGAGATCAGCCTGGCAGAAGCGCTTGGCACGGAAGTGAAGGTGGAATACCAGGAGGGCCGCGGCCGCTTGATTCTTGGATTTTATTCCGACGAGCAACTGCGCCAGTTTGCGAACCGGCTGGGTGAGCAAGGCAGATAATTGACCGGCAAGCAAAAATGCTTATAAATATAGAAATAATAATCAATAATCGGATAAAAGGATTTTGTAAGCTTGGGGGAATGGCGATGCTCGATATCAAATTGATTCGAAAAGATCCCGATTTTGTGAAAGCAGGTCTGAAAAAGCGCGAGATGGACCTGGACGGCGTGGTGGATGAGATCCTCGCTTTAGACGACAAGCGCCGCGCGATGATAGCTGGGCTGGATGACATGAAAGCCCGGCAGAACGCCGTGAGCAAAAAAATTCCGGCGATGAAAAAGACCGGGGAAGACACGGCTGCCGTGATGGCGGAGATGAAGGAACTAGCCGAAAAAATAAAGACGAGCGACGCGGAATTAAATAGCCTTGAAAATCAAATTAAAAATAAAATGTATTTGCTGCCCAATTTACCGGACGCCGACGTGGCCGCCGGTGGCAAGGAAAACAACGAAGAAGTGCGTGTGTTTGGCGAGAAGCCGGTGTTTGGCTTTGAAGCAAAAAATCATGTGGATCTGTGCGAAAACCTTGGTATCATCGACTATAAGCGCGGCGTGAAACTGGCCGGAAACGGCGCGTGGATGTACAAGGGGGACGGCGCGCGGCTGGAGTGGGCGATGCTGAACTTTTTTGTGGCCGAACACCTGACCGACGGATACGAATTTTTGCTGCCGCCCCACATGCTTAGCTGGGAGTGCGGCTATGTGGCGGGCCAGTTCCCGAAGTTTGAAGACGACGTTTATCAAATAGCGAACCCCACTTCCGAGGACAAAAAATTCATGCTGCCCACGGCGGAAACGGCGCTGGTGAATCTGCACCGGGACGAAATCATGGATCTGGAGGAGCTGCCGCATAAATATTTTGCCTACACCCCGTGCTACCGGCGGGAAGCGGGCAGCTACCGCAGCGAGGAGCGCGGCATGATCCGCGGCCATCAGTTTAACAAAGTGGAGATGGTGCAATACACCACCCAGGAAGGTTCCGATGACGCTTTTGCGGAAATGGTAGGAAAAGCAGAGAAATTGATGCAAAAGTTAGGTCTGCATTACCGTGTTTCCAAATTGGCGGCAGGGGACGTGTCGGCCTCCATGGCGCGCACCTGTGATATCGAAGTGTGGATTCCCAGCATGGAAATTTACAAAGAGGTAAGCAGTGCATCCAACGCGCGCGACTATCAGGCACGCCGTGGGAATATCCGCTACCGCGACGCGGACAAAAAGATATGCTTTTCCCACACATTGAACGCCTCCGGCCTTGCCACCAGCCGCATTTTTCCGGCTTTGGTGGAGCAGTACCAAAATGCGGACGGAAGCGTGACGGTTCCCGAGGTTTTGCGGCCGTTTATGGGCAAGGAAAAGATTGAAGCAACGTGATAGATTCGCCGGCCAAAACTGTGCTGAAAAACTGCGCCAAAAACATTGACAACCCAGTGACGATTGGGTATAATGTGAAATACGCCGCCCATTGGGCGGTGTACGTGGCGGTATAGCTCAGTTGGCTAGAGCATTCGGTTCATACCCGAAGTGTCACTGGTTCAAATCCAGTTACCGCTACCACAATCCGAAGCGAAAGCAGCGGATTGCCCAGGGGATATTTCCGGGTTGGTGGGGTGTTGTTTGCAACAGCGGACGACAAGAAGCTTTGCGGCACCCGGAAAAGTACCCAAAGTGGTGGGGCGGCGCATGTCGCCCACACGGCCCAATGGTCAAGAGGTTAAGACACCACCCTTTCACGGTGGAATCCCGGGTTCGATTCCCGGTTGGGTCACCAAAAAATAGGCTGCCTTCCACACAGGGGAAGGCAGCCTATTTGCTAAATGCGGGTTTAATTATTCTAAAATATGTATTTTAGGTAAATGCAGCGGAAACAACAAAATAATTAATGTGGAATATATGTTGAACACAAAGGCCGACACCGCAGAAACACAGGATAAGAAATGTATAGAGGGGCAGGCTAACCGCGGATGATTTCATCCAGTTCAGCGGGGCTGTTCGCGATAAATTTGGCGCCTCCATCCAGTAATTCCTCTTTGCTTTTGAATCCCCATGTGACACCACACGAAACTAAGCCGGAATTCGCAGCAGTGATCATGTCAACTCTGCTATCTCCAACAAACAGAATCGACTCTTTGGGCAACCCCAGCTTCTTTACAATATCCAGGGTGGAAGCGGGGTCCGGCTTTGGCGGCGCCGCTTCGCCGGCGCCGGCGACATAGGTGAATAAATTAGTGAAATAATGTGTTGTCACCGTTTTTGTAAGATTGTCATTTTTGTTGCTTACAATCGACAACACATATCCGTCATCACGTAATTTCTGCAAGAAAGGTAAAATGCCGGGATAGGGAGCAGTCAAGTCTAACATGTGGTTTTCATAATAATTTGTGAATATTTCCAGCGCCTTTTCTTCGCTCCCCGCGTCGCGGTATTCGGCGGGTAAAAAGTCGTGCACCAAACGCCGGATCCCGTTGCCAATCAATTTTTTGTAATGCGCCAGGTTATGAGGCGGCAAACCCATGGTGGCAAGGGTGCAATTTCCAGCTTTTCCAAGATCTGCTATTGTGTCAAGCAAGGTTCCGTCCAAATCAAAAATGACAGATTGAAACATCAAATCACCCCAAACAAGAATAAATAAATTGATATAACACAAAATATCCAAATATAATAAAGAGAGCATTATGAGAAAATTAGATGGTATCGCCAAGAACGTGCCAACGGATTCAGCAAGTCCTTATCAGGAAAGTGATGCAAGTGGAATAAAGAGTGGAAAAAAGGGAAAATCAGTTATTTCGAATTAATGAACATTATTTGAATAATTATATTAATCGAATAAACGATAAATATTAACCAAGTTTGCAAGACAGCAGTTTGTAGAAGTGCAACATAGGGATTTGCGCGCGAAAACAAGACAGTTCGGGGTAATCCGACAAATCTTGCGAAAGTTTTAGGCCGGAAGGCGTCGAGCGCGTAAGGGCTTTTGCTGCAAAGGAGGTGGCAGTGGCGGATAGGGTAATTTTTCATTGCGATTGCAATAGTTTTTACGCATCTGTTGAGTTGCTGCAATATCCTCATTTAAAAAATTTGCCTGTCGCTGTGTGTGGCAGTACTGACAATAGGCATGGCATTATTTTGGCAAAAAACGAAGAAGCAAAAAAATATAATGTAAAAACTGCCGAAACAGTGTGGCAATCCCAAAAAAAATGTCCGGAATTGATTTTGTTGCGCCCGCATCATAAAGAATATAAAAAATATTATAAAATATTAAACGACATTTATGCAAACTATACAGACCGGGTGGAACCCTTCGGGATAGACGAAAGCTGGCTGGACATGAGCGGCACATGGCGGCTTTTGGGCAATACGCCGAACGCGGTTGCCAACCGCCTGCGCGAAGAGGTGAAAAACAAAACCGGGCTGACCATTTCCGTCGGCGTCAGCTTTAATAAAACCATTGCAAAACTTGGCTCAGATTACAAAAAGCCCAATGCCGTGACGGAAATAACAGGGGAAAATTTCAAGGAAATTGTATGGCCGCTTTCGGTGGATACACTGCTTTTCGTCGGCAGCAAGGCAAAAGACACATTGCGGCAGCTGGGCATTGAAACGATTGGCCAGCTGGCCGTGGCGGACGAAGCATTAATGAAATCCGTATTGGGCAAGGCAGGCACACAGCTCAGGCTGCAGGCCCTTGGCGTAGACGATTCCCCGGTAGCAAAAATTGGGGAAAGCGAGCAGGCAAAAAGTATTGGTAACGGGCAAACCTTCAGCCGGGATCTGCTGGGTGAGAAGGATGTGCGAACAGCGGTGTACACGTTGGCGGATGAAGTGGCGGCCCGTCTGCGCGCGCGCAATCTATACGCGGCCACGCTTCAGGTATTGATCAAAAACCCGGATTTTAAAACCATTACAAGGCAGAGGCCCCTTAGCTATCCTACAAATTTGAGCAGAGATCTTGCCAAGGCAGGAATGCAGCTGGTTTGTGAAAACTGGGATTTTACAAAGAAGATTCGCATGATCACCCTGACGGCGCAGAGCGTAACCGACACCCCATTTTTGGAGCAAACCAGCTTTTTGGAAGAACCCCCCGGCCAAGACCCACGCCGGGAAAAGCTTGAAAAAAGCATAGATTCCATTCGTGAGAAATATGGGCAAACTGCTGTAGTCGAAGCGCTTCAAATAAACAATGATATTGGGGTAGATTCAAAATCGGACGTAAAAGACAAAAAATAGTCATAAATCATGCAGTAAATTGTTAATAGACCCAACTATCGTATAAAATACGCAAAATAAATGGTTTGAAATAATTGAAGAAAACCACAACAATAACAGTTCAGCATAAATTGAATTGTTAAAGGTTTTCAAATATGAGTGCCAACAAAATGGATGATATTAAAGTTGTTTAAAATGCGGACAGCACAGGATGGTCAGCCGGTGAAAACTAAGAAAAGCAATCGGTCGAAGACCGAAACAAGCTTGTTCTAAGAGCCAACAGAACGATGGGGGACCAAACCAAGGGATTTCCTAATATTTCCAAACAGAAAATATGAATTATTAAAGAATATTAAATGAACATAAATTAATAAATGACATAATAACAGGAATAATAAATACAATTACAGCCATTTGTATTTATTATTCCTGGTTTATGCAACCGTATTTTCCTAGCATCTGTCAAATTTTCCAAAGGACTAGCCGAGCAATTTCACGCACCGAAAAAGAAATGATGATGTGCCAAAAATTGTATACCGCGCAATATAAAACCGCTCGTCATATTCAACAAAGGCCTGGCATTGCTGGCCATTTTCACTTTCCTGGGCGGCGATGTCTGCCAGGCGGTCACTGGTGGTGCGGGCGGCGGATATTGTCTGGTGCATGTCAAAAATAGCACAGACACAAGGGCCGCGTGAGCAATCGTGGACTTCGGAGATGAATGTCGTTACGCGCACGCCCACATCGCTCAGCTCAGGCGGTTGGCCTGCGGCAGAAGCTGTGCTTTCCACGGGCTTTCCGGTTGCGGCAAGGGCCGCGGCGTTGTGTGCTGCTTCGGCAGGGGCCGGGCCGGAAATGGGCTTGCGGTGTTCCGCGTTGTCATACGGAGCGGGATAGCCCATGGGCGTGTATGTTTGAGGCGGATAATACGACGGATAAAAAGGTGGATACGGCATAAAATGCCCGTCATTATCTATGGGATAATACGCCGAATAGGACAGCGCAGGCTGCGCCACCGGTGGTTGCGCGTAATACGCTGGATAATTAGAGGCAGCCGGTTGCGCAAAGTAGCCGGAAGGCGCAATGGGCGAAGATACAGGAGGCATAGGTCCCTGGTGTGGCGGATAATTTGGCTGAACAGGCATTTTTGGCGCGTTTATACCGGTTAAATATTGTGATTGTTGCTCAATAATTTGTGTCACAGGTGTAGAAGGCTCCCCCCCGGGTTGATTGGAATTGCCTTGCAAATATTGCGCATTTGCTCCAGCGGCTGCCGCAGGGTCTGCCGGGCCGGAAACAGGAGCGGCAACCTCGTCTTCAAACGCCGGGCCGGCGAAAGAGGAAGCGTCCTCCGGCACCGTAATGGCGCCCGTGTGCATGTGGCCGGAGAAAAAATTGGTTTCAGGAATCGGCGCGCTTTCCGCGCTTTGTGTGGCAGGCTGCGGTTGAACACTGGGGGAATCAATGTTATGATGGGGTATATCGTCGGGCGTTTCCGAAGGGGATGGGAACGCTCCGAAAGGATCCGTCGCGTCATTGCCGGAAAAGCCGCGAGCAGAAGGGTCCATCAGGGTGTTGTAATCAGACGGCGGGGCACCCGGGATATTTTCCGGTTCCTCCTCGTCTACACCGCCGGTCAAAAGGCGCTGCACCTCGTTTTCGGGGAAACGCCACTGCCCGCCGATTTTCCGGCCAACCAAACGTCCGCTTTTTAGGTAATTGCGGATTGTGCGCCCGGTGACAGAGGCAAGCTCCGCAACCTCTTCCACGGTATACAATTTTTCAATCATAGTGCACCAGCTTTCCGTTGCAATTTCCAATGGCCCCATCGCTGCTATTATAAATGTATGTAAACACATTATATAGCCACGATTTGCCTAAAGCAAGGGAAATGCGGACATTTGCATCAAAACGCATAGCATTTCATATGGTTTTAAGGTGCGACAAGCTGGAAAAATCAATTGTTGCGGGCAGCACCGTGGCAATGCAGGCCTTGATGGGGATGCCCATTTCGCTGAACATCGCCTCGTGCTCGGTGGGTATGTTTTCAAAGCCATAGGTGTTGTGCAGGTCTTCGGTCTGCCGGTCGACGGCAAAGCCGGCCATTGCAAAATAGCGGAGCGAATCTTTAAAAAGAGGCATGTCGTCGGTCTTGAACCAGATTTGCCCGCCGACAGGTAAAAACATGCGATATTGCACCAGTTGGCGCGGATGGGTAAGCCTGTGCTTCGCGTGGCCGCTTTTGTACCAAGGGTTGCAAAAATTGATGTAAATACGCTCTACGTGGTCTTCCGGAGAAAAAACATCGCGGATAAATTCGATGTTTTTGGTAGAGATCCGCACATTATCAGGATTTTTACCGATTTTTTCGAATTTTGCTTCGATGGTGTGTTTTGCCACCAGCAGCATCTCGTTTTTGATGTCAAAACCGGCGAAATTGATCTCCGGCAATAAAACGGCCTTTTCGCTGATAAATCCACCCTTGCCACAGCCCAGTTCCACGTGCAGCGGCTGCTGCGGGCAGCCAAAGGCAGAAGCCCATTTTCCCCGATGGGAATCGGGGTCTGCGACAAAACAGGGCCAGGCGGAAAGCTCGGCGCGCGCGTGTGGTTTGTGTCTGATCCGCATGATGAAGATACCACCATTTATCGATTATTTATAATATAATTTATTGTTACCAATAATTATTACACCAAACAGTTATGAATAAACGTATAAAGCATCAATTAGAAAGTATAAAACAAATAATGGAAATAGAATAATTGTGGGACATAATCCTTTAATTTCCTTATATTATATAGGGTTCACCGTCCGCCTGTAAATATCAAAAAATATCCGGGAAATGCCCGATGTAGAAATTGCCGAAGAGGGAACCGATGCAAAAACCTGTAACCACGCAAAACACAATCAATCCGGCGGTTCGGCGGCCCGAAAACGGCCAAAGGCAGACTGCAGGCAAAATTGAAACCGAACGCCCGCGCCGCGCCCGCAGCCGCTTTTGGCGAAAGCCCGCCGCGCTGTTTTGCGCGCTGCTGACAGGTGCTTTTTGCCTGCTGCCGGGCGCGTCGGCGCAAGCAGCGCAGGCTTCCGCTTATTTGAGTGCGGCCTTGGAAGACAACACCGGCGGCGGGCAAAGCGGCAGTGCCGAAAACAGTGAAAATACAGGCGTGATACATGAGCTGAACGTATTTTTACCCACGGATATGCCGGCCTTGCAGGAGATTTTGACGGAAGCGGCCGCGGCCGAGGGCGTGAGCCTGCAAATACAGCAGGCCGTGCCCGGGGAGCAATACGTAGCGGAGCTTTCCGCCGCCGAGGCGGGCGGCAAGCGGTACGACATTTGCTGGATTGAAGGCGAGGTGGCCGCGCGGGAGTTGTATGACAACGGTGTGAGTATGATGGATCTGAGCGCGGACGCAGTTGGAACGCTGATGCAGAGCCTGGCCGGGCTGACACCGGCCTATGCCCGGCTGTTGAACGAGGACGCGGTCTACGGTTTGCCGGTGGGCGCCTATGCCGGTGGCACGCTGGTGAACATCAGCACGTTGGCCGCGCTGCTAAGCGCAAAAGACGCTGCAGCTTTGGTGCGTGACCTGATGAACTGCACCTACACCGAGTGGCAAACCCTGGTTGCCGCCATTGAAAGCTACCTGGCGCGGCCGGAGAAAATTGGCGTGACACTGGGTGGCCATAGCTATTCCTTCCCGGTTTACCGGCCGGAGGCCGCCAAGGATCTGAAGGGGATTTTTGCGGCGCCTGGCAGTGCGCACGAAACAACCTACGAAAGTGAGATCTCCGCCATCCTCTCCTCCGTGTTTGAAAGCCCCGCCCAGTTTGCGGCCACGCCCGCGTCGGACCGGAAAGAGCTTTTGTCCCAACCACTTTTGACTCTGCTCGGCGCCATTGATTTTGAAACCATGCACAGGGCAAATAAAAACGGAAAATTAATACGTAATTCTGGAATAAGTGCAGAAAAAACAATTTCCGCCGAAGAGGCAGAACAATTATTTGTAAATGGCCAGGCTCTGTTTATGCGCGGAGACACGATGCAAGGCTTGAAATATGAGCAAGATTATCCAAATTTACAAGGAAAATTGGCAATTATTCCAACAAAGCTTCCTTTTTCCAACGCCGAGGCACAGCAGCTGAATTATCGTCTCAGCGTGGGAACGGCCGGCGTGCTGGGGGTAAACCTGCACGCAAATGCTTACGAAACGGCAATTCGAGTGTTGACACGCCTTTTTACATCAACAAATAGCCGGAAAAACATAGAAAAAATGATGTATTTGCAAACATATACCGACTATTACCCAAGCAACATGTTGATACGGCAGATTGTTGAGACCACAAACGATGAAAAATACTATTTGGCGGTGCAGCCTTTGCGCCTGATGAAAAAACAGAGCAAATCGCTGTCCGGCTGGGTGAATGAGAACCTGATGCAGACAGAGACATGGGGCGACACGGAGGGCACGAAATTCACCATCGCGGCACAAAATATAGTAGGGGCATCCTAGGATGCCCCCATATTTTGTACTTTTTTCCTAAAAAGTGCCATTTGAGCAAACAAATCGGTAAAAATCAGGCGAAAATCAAAAATGGGAAAACATATTTTTTTATGGTTTATTGGTTTGCCGTTGGCACGCTGTTCATGAAAGGCCTTTAATGGGAGGGATCCTGTGCAAACCCAAGGCCGAAGCGAGGGAAGCGGATGTGGAAAAAGCGGAAAATCAAACGTTGAAGCGGAAAAGTGTCACGTCGCCGTCCTGCATCACGTACTCCTTGCCCTCGCTGCGCACAAGGCCCTTTTCCTTGGCCGCCGCCATGCTGCCGCAGGCCATCAAATCGGCGTAGGCAACAATCTCTGCGCGAATGAACCCGCGCTCGATGTCGGAATGGATCTTCCCGGCGGCAGCGGGCGCCTTGGTGCCGTTTTTGATCGTCCAGGCGCGCACTTCCGGCTCGCCAGCCGTCAAAAAACTGATGAGCCCCAAAAGGGCGTAGCCTTCCCGGATCAAATTATCCAGGCCGGAGGACGTGATGCCGAGCTCGGAAAGGAATTCCGTGCGCTCCTCTGCCGAAAGCGAGGCAATGCTTTCCTCCACCTTGGCGCAAACGGGGATGCAGCCGGAACCCTCCTTTTGCGCGATGGCGCGCACGGTCTGGTAATAGGGATTGTCCTCAAAGCCGGCCAGGATATCGTCCTCTGAGACATTGGCCGCGTAAATCACCGGTTTTGCGCTCAAAAGGGGGATGTCCGCCAGGACAGCCGCCTCGTCGTTGCCGTTTAACGCAAGGCTGCGCGCGCTTTCGCCGTCCTCCAGGTGTTTGTACAGCCGCTCCAAAAGCGCGGCCTCGGCGGCTTTGGCCTTGTCGCCGGTCTTCACCAGCTTGGCCGTTTTGTCCCGCCGCCGCTCAACGATTTCAAGGTCTGCCAAAATCAGCTCAAGATCAATGGTTTCCACGTCGCGCGCCGGGTCCACAGCGCCGTCCACGTGCACCACGTCGTCCGACGCGAAGCACCGCACCACATGCACCACGGCGTCCACCTCGCGGATGTGGGACAAAAACTTGTTGCCAAGGCCCTCGCCCTTGGACGCGCCGCGCACCAGGCCCGCGATATCGACAAACTCAATAACGGCGGGCGTCACTTTTTTGGGCGTGAACATGGCGGCAAGCGCGTCCAGCCGTTCATCCGGCACGGCCACCACGCCCACATTCGGCTCAATGGTGCAAAATGCGTAGTTGGCGCTTTGTGCGCCCGCATTGGTGATTGCGTTGAATAGCGTCGATTTACCGACATTTGGCAAGCCTACAATTCCTAACTTCATACGTCCTCCAAAATGCGAAAAGCCGCCGCTTGGCCGCAGTGCCCCGCGCGCTTTATCGGTGCCAACATTGCATAGTATACCTTAAATGGCACAGTGTTTCAAACGCCTTTCCCAAAAAGGAACGGTCCCGCGCTGCAAGGGGGGTTTTGCATTTGCACGGAATGTAGTATAATTAAAAAAGGTTTAAGGAGGATCGGATCCAAAGTAGTTTGCGGCGCGTTTCAGGCCTTGCTCCAGGGGAAAAGGGGCCATTTCACCCGGAAAGGAAAGTTTTTTATGACAGAACGCAAAATAATGGTCGTCGACGACGACAAAAACATCTGCGAGCTTTTGCGTCTTTATCTGGAAAAAGAGGGGTATGAAACGCGGCAGTTTTACGACGGGGAGGCGGCTGTGGCGGCGTTTGAAGAATGGATGCCAGATCTTGTGCTGCTGGACGTGATGATGCCGCGGCTGGACGGCTGGGAAACCTGCCGGAAACTGCGGGCCATTGCACCGGTGCCCATCGTGATGCTGACGGCAAAGGGAGACACCTTCGACAAAGTGCTTGGCCTGGAGCTTGGCGCCGACGACTATATCGTGAAGCCCTTTGACACGAAGGAAGTGGTGGCACGCATCAAGGCGGTGCTGCGCCGTTCGCAGCAGGCGCCAAAGGAAGCCGGCGACAGCGACAAGGTGATCAATTACGACAACCTTTCGCTGGACTTGAATAAATATGAGCTGAAAGTGAATGGCCAAAATGTGGAAGCGCCGCCCAAGGAGATGGAGCTGTTGTATTACCTGGCCAGCCATCCGGGCCGCGTGTTCACGCGCGACCAGCTGCTGGACGAAGTGTGGGGGTTTGAATATTACGGCGATTCCCGCACCATAGACGTGCATGTGAAGCGCCTGCGCGAAAAGCTGGAAGGTGCCAGCGACAAATGGAACGTAAAAACCGTATGGGGCGTGGGGTATAAATTTGAAGTGAAGGAATAGCCGGCATGAAACGCTCGATTCGGTTTTATTATTTCACCTCCGTAGCCGCGGTATTGGTGGCAGGCGTGCTGCTGATGGGCCTGGTGTTGCTGTACATGGCAGTCAATTATTTCAGCACGGAAAAAATGACCGAACTTGGGAAAGTGTTGGAAAATATAGTCCATGGCATTGAAATTGGCGACATCGACCCGTATGACCGCGACGACAACACCCTTAACTATATCGCTGCCATTTCCGACGCCGATATCACTGTGACAGACCTGAACGGCAGGGTGCTGTACTACACAGACCGCTATATGGCGCCGCAAACCGCCCAACTGAGCGAAGAAGTCATCAGCGAGATAAAAGAGGGCGGCCATTACGAAAAGTATTCGAACGTGGGTGGAATGTTTGAGAGGCGATGCTTTGCCGAGGGCATTCAGCTGCGTGCGAAAACTGGCCATCTGATCGGTTACATTTTTGCCACGTCCGACGCAAGCAACCTGCGGGGCTATGTTTTGGAAATTTTGGCCACTTTTTTGTTGGCGGCCACATCCGTGGTGCTGATTGCCAGTTTGCTTGCGCTGATTTTGGCCCGGCGCACGGTGCTTCCCATCACCCGCATCAACGCGGCGGCCCAGGCGCTTACCGAGGGCGATTTTTCCGCCCGTGCGCCTGTGGAGGGCGGGGGAGAACTGTCGCAGCTTGCCATCTCCTTCAACGAGATGGCAAGCAATTTCGAATCGGCCGATTTGCTGCGCCGACAGTTCATGGGCAATATCGCCCACGAGCTGCGCACCCCCATGACCTCCATCAAAGGCTTCATAGACGGCATACTGGATGAGACCATCCCGGCGGACCAGCGGCAAAAATACCTGGTGATCGTGTCCGACGAGGTGGGCCGGCTTACCCGGCTTACCCAAAACATGCTGGATATCTCTGGCCTGGAGGCGGGGAACCGCCTGCTCAGCCTGCAGCCTGTGGACATTGTGGCAAAAATCGAAGCGGTGCTGGCAACGTTTGAACCGCGCTTTGCGGAAAACGGCCTTACCATACAGTTCGAGCACCCCCAGCCGGGCGTAAAGGTAATGGCGGAGGACGATTATCTTCACGAAGTGCTGTATAATATTTTAGATAACGCCATCAAGTTCTCCTATAAAGGCGGCACAGTGCGCGCCACTGTTGAAGTGGAGAAGGCGTCCGCCACCATCAGCGTGTTCAACACGGGCGCGGGCATTCCCAAAAGCGACATGCCCTACATTTTTGACCGGTTTTTTAAAACAGACCAGAGCCGGGGCAACAAATCGGGCTCGGGGCTGGGGCTGTATATTTGCCGGCTGCTGATTGCGATGATGGGCGGGCGCATTTGGGCCGAAAGCCAGGAGGGCGCGTGGATGGATATCCACTTCACCCTGCCGCTGCAGCAGGCAAAAAAATCGTGTCTCAGCAAAAGAATTGACGGAGCAAAAAAAGACGTGCAAAAATGAGCGAAAATGCGAATAACAATAGCCGGCCGGAAAAAGCGCGGGGATACCGCCACGTTCCGGCCGGTTTGATTTTTACCGGCTGTTAGTGTAGAATAAACAGGCGAATCTTGTTAGGAAGTGAGGATGCGGAATGCCAGTGGTTGCGCCATCGATTTTAGCGGCGGATTTTGCCCGCCTGCAGTGGGATTGCGAGCGCGTGCTGGACGGCGGTGCCGGCATGCTGCATTTTGACGTGATGGACGGCGTGTTCGTGCCGAATTTGTCCGTGGGGGTGCCGGTGCTGGCCAGCCTGAAAAAGGCGCTGCCAAAGGCAACCTACGACGTGCACCTGATGATCGTGGACCCGCTCAGCTTCGTGGAGGCCTTTGCCAAAGCGGGCGCGGACTATATCACGTTTCACGTGGAGGCCGAAAGCGACGCCGTGGCCACTGCGCGGGCCATCCGCGCCGCCGGGTGCAAAGCGGGCGTGTCCCTGCGGCCGAAAACGCCGGTGGAAACGCTGTTCCCGCTGCTTGCGGAAGTGGACATGGTGCTGGTGATGAGCGTGGAGCCGGGTTTTGGCGGCCAGGCCTTCATGCCGGCGGCCGTGGGCCGCATTGCCGCGCTGAAAGAAGAAATCGCCCGGCGAAGCCTTTCCGTGCAGCTGGAAGTAGACGGCGGTATCGACGCCGGAACAGCCCCCGGGTGCATTGCCGCCGGGGTGGATATTTTGGTGGCGGGCAGCGCCGTGTTCCGCGCGAGCAGCCCCGCCGGGGCAATGGATGCGATTTTGGGCGGGTAGGGCCTCCCGCCGCTTGAACGCAAACAAACACGGGCCTTTCCACACATTTTTCACCATTTTATTGTATTTTAATTCGGTTGGTGCCAAGTGAATTCAGCCATATTTCCGGCGTATTGTATCGCCATTTATCCGGCATTTTATTGCATTTTATATTTTGCGCAGATACGTTTTAATTCGGAGAATTTATGAGAGCAGAAAAACCTGTGCCAAACGAAAGCTACGGTCTGCAAAAAGACGTGCTGTTTATGACACTGCCTCTTTATTTGATGGCGGTTTTTTTCTATGGTCCACGCCCCGTTTTTTTGGGTATCGTGGCCTTGTTCACGGCACATTTGTGTGACCGCGCGGCTGCCCTTTTGCGCAGCCGCCCTTACAACAAAACAGATATTTCTTCCCTGGTGTACGCCCTGTTAATCGTTTTGATGCTGCCGGCAAGCACAAGGGTATCCATCGTTATTGTGGCGGTGCTGGCGGCGGTGCTGGTGGCGAAAGAAGCCTTTGGCGGCTACGGGTATTTCCCGTTTAACCCCATTGCCGTGGGCTTTTGCATTGCGGCGGTTTCCTGGCCGGACGAGGTGATGCGTTACCCGGCGCCCACGAACTGGGTGTTCCGCCTGCCCATGAGCCTAGAGCAGTTGTGGCCCATTTGGTATTTTGAAAATGCGGCGCTGCTGGAGGGGCCTTCCTACACGCTGAAAAACGGCGGCCTGCCCAATATCGACCTGTTCAACCTGCTGCTGGGCAACTACGCCGGCGCCCTTGGCATGACGGCCAGCATCATTATCGCCGCCTGTGTTCTTTACCTTATTATAAAGAAAAACTTCCCGCTGGTGGCGCCGGCGGCGTGCCTTGCCACGGCGGCGCTGATTGCCTTTTTCTTTCCGCGCTTTACTGAAATCAGCTGGCAAAGCTGGCCGGTGGACATTATGGCGCGGCTGCAGGTGGTAAAGTTCGAACTGTTTTCCGGCGCGTTGATATTTGTGGCGGCCTTTTTGGTAAACGAACCGGTGACACTGCCTAAAAACAACGTTTCGCGCCTCATATACGGCGCTCTCATCGGCTTTGGTACCATGATGTTCCGCTATTTCGGCACCTACGAGCTGGGTGCCTGTTTCGCCATTTTACTGGTGAACGCCGTTACCGGCTATTTCGACCGGCGCATTGAAAGCGCGTTGCTGCGGCGCAAGGAGGTGACGGACACATGAAAGAACCACGCGCAAAGGACGGCCGCGCCCAATACCTTACCGACAATATGGACCGCCTTGCCAAGCGGGACCGCATTTTGACCAACAATCCCGTCATTATGCAGGGCCTGGGCATCGCGCCCATCGTAATACCGGACACCAACGTGAAAAACGCTCTGGTGCTGGCCGTGGCGGTCATTTTGCTGCTTACGCCCACACGGTTAATTGCGGCCGCGCTGTCCCGCAGGATGGGCCTGAAGACCCGCGCCGTTATTTTTGTGCTGACGGCGGGCCTGGTGTATGTGGGCGTCGCCTTTCTGGCGGATTATTTCTTCGGCGCCGGTGCGGTGAACGTGGGCATTTACCTGCCCCTGCTCATCATGGAGCCACTGGTTTTGAAGCGCTATGAAAGCGACACGCCGGAGCACCCGGCCGCGTCGCTGAAAAAGGGCCTCAGCACCACCTTCGGTTTTTGCCTGGTGCTCATCCTCATCGGTTTTTTGCGTGAACTGCTGGGCACCGGCAGCGTGTGGGGCGTGGAAGTGCTGCGCTTTTCGCTGTTTCCGCTGGCCAGCGTCCCGGCGGGCGGGTTCATCCTTCTCGGCCTTGTGGCCGCGGTATGGCGCGGGGCCGTTGCGGCCTTCCTCCACAGCATGCGCAGGGAGGTGAGGGAAGAGCCATGAGCACCGTGCTGAACAACCTTGCCCAGTTCATGATTTTTGCCCTCACGGCCGCCTTCATTGAAAACGCCGTGTTCACACGGGCGTTCGGTGTGTCGCGCCTTGTGAACCTGGTGGAAAACACCGCCGTGGACAATGTCATTTTTTTCGCGTTCCTGTGCCTCATCCAGGTCGTCAGCGCGCCGATGGTGTATTTTGCAAACATTTGGCTGAAGGAGCAAGACCTTTGGTATGCAAGCTTTCTCCGGCCGGGCCTGTTTGCCCTGTGCGCCGTGGCGGCGTTTTTGGCCGTGGCCGCCATCATTATGGCGCTGCGCCCGCCGAACAAAAAGGAATTGCTGTCCATTTTGCCCTTGGCCACGTTCAACTGCGCCGTGCTGGGCCCCATGCTCATTTCCGCCACGCAAAGCATGGACTTTGTGCAGACCGTCGGCTTCGCCTTGGGCAGCGGCCTGGGCTACGGCATTGCCATTTTGATGCTGAGCGAGGGCCAGCACAAAATGGAGAACAAAAACGTGCCGGTGTCCCTGCGTGGGCTGCCCATCAACCTCATTTATATCGGCATTTTGTCCCTCGCCATATACGCCCTAACCGGCCACAGGCTGGCGATTTAAACAGGTATTCAATCAGTGTGTTAGACACATTTAGACAGTGCGGCTTTTTACCCGTTGTTCCACAAATATATTGCGTATAAATTACGAATAAAATGGACACTTAATTCGACGAAAATTGAGGAGGAAATCAAATGGACCTGTTTTTCCCGGCGGACGTATTGCTGCCAAAAAAAGATACGGACATGGCCAAATGGGCCGTTGTAGCCTGTGACCAGTTCACCAGCCAGCCCGATTATTGGCAGCGCGTGGAGGATTTTGTGGGCGGCGCGCCCAGCACCCTGCGCATCATTTTGCCAGAGGTGTTCCTGGGCGGGGCTGACGAACCCGCCCGCATCGAGGCCATCCATTGCACCATGGACGCCTATGTGAAGGATGTGCTGGAAAACCACCCCGGCAGCTTTGTTTACGTGGAGCGCACCATGGCCAGCGGCGCCGTGCGCCAGGGTTTGGTCGGCTGCGTGGATTTGGAGACCTACAGCTACGAAAAAGGCGCGAAGGCGCCCATCCGCCCCAGCGAGAATACGGTGAAAGAGCGCATCCCTCCGCGCGTGGCCGTGCGCCGCGGCGGCTGCCTAGAAAGCCCGCACATCATCATGCTCATCGACGATGCGAATGCCACGGTGATTGAACCGCTGGCCGCTATGAAGGACAGCCTGGAGTTGTTGTACGACGTGGACACGATGGAAAATGGCCGCCGCTTGCGCGGCTGGGCGGTTTCTGGCGATGCCGCCGCCAAGGTGCAGGCCGCCGTGGTTGGTTTGGGCGACGCGAAGGCCTTTGAAGCGCGCTACGGCAACAGCGACGTGTTTACCATGGCCGTGGGCGACGGCAACCACAGCCTGGCCTCGGCCAAGGCGCTGTGGGACGAGACAAAGGCAAACCTTTCCGCCGGGGAAGCGGCAAACCACCCCGGGCGCTATTGCCTGGTGGAGCTGGAAAATGTGCAAAGCCCGGCCATAGAAATTGAACCGATCCACCGCGTGGTGTTCGGGGTGGACACAAAGGACGTGCTGGCCGCGGCACAGACCTACGCCAGGGATAACGGCATTGAAATTGAAATCCTTGCTGCGGGCGAGGGCAAGGCCCCGGCCGGCAGCCAACATTTTGTGCTGGTAACGGCGAACGGCGAAAAGGATTTGATTGTGAAGAACCCCAAAAACCCGTTGCCGGCCGGAACCTTTGAGGATTTTATCAGCGGCTATCTGGCGGCGCACGTGGGTGCGGAGATCGACTATGTTCACGGCGAAGACAGCGTGCGCGAACTGGTGAAGGAAAACTGCTTCGGCGCCATTTTGCCGCCCTTTGAAAAAAGCGATTTGTTTATGGGCGTCGCCAAGGGCGGCGTGCTGCCCAAAAAGACCTTCTCCATGGGCCACGCAGAGGAAAAACGCTACTACATGGAGTGCCGCCGGATCCTTCGTCCGTGACCGGGCCGGTGCCCGGCTGGCCAAACAAGCCGCACAGTTTGTACTCGTTTTAGACACAGGTGGTTGGCCAACTGCGTGGCTTAACACTGAATTAAGCCGTCAGCATTAGGAAAATGGTGGAAAGTAAGGTGAAAACACGTGAAATTTAATATGGTGCACACCAATATCAATGTACTGGATTTGGAAAAGAGCCTGAAATTTTACGATGATGCGCTTGGGCTGAAGGAAGTGCGCCGCTTGGAGAGTAAAACTGGCGATTTCACAATAGTGTATGTGGCAGATGAACACAAATTCCCGTTACTGGAGCTAACCTATTTGGCGGGCCGCACCGGACCCTATGATCTTGGCGACAATGAATGGCATGTTGCTTTTGAGACAGACGACTTTGACGCCGCCCACGAAAAGCACAAAAAAATGGGTTGTATTTGCTACGAAAATCCGGGCATGGGCATTTATTTTATTGAAGACCCTGATGGATATTGGTTGGAAGTTTTAAAGGCAAAATAAAACAGGGAAAACCCCGCAAATTTATTTTGCGGGGTTTTTGTTTTATTTTATTTTGTTTACCGAACAGCATTAATTTAAGAATAAAAACACTATTTTGGGTCCCCATTTTTTTCTTCATTTTCAGGGCTTTTATTTGTGCTGCTATCACTTGTGTCACTGGCACCGGCGCCGGCTTGGCCTTTGCTGCTGCCGGTGCTTTCGCTGTCGCTGCCATCGCCTTTTTGTCGTCGCTTCAGCACCCGCGAAAAAGGGTGCTTGTGCAGCTTTGCCGGATGCGCCGTCACCATCTCCTCCACCGGCGACAGACTGCCCTTTTCCCTCAGCTGGCGCAAGACGTCCTTGCGCAACAGGGTGTACAGCACGCTGCCGATGGGGATGAAAATCAGCATGCCAACCACGCCCATCAGGCTGCCGCCAATGGTGACGGCCACCAGCACCCAGATGGGTGGCAGGCCCACGGAAGTGCCCACGATGCGCGGATAGGTTACATTGCCGTCAATTTGCTGCACCACCAGGAACAGGCCGATAAACACGAGGCAGCGGACCAGCCCCTGCGAAACAAGGATCAAAAACGCGCCGATAAAACAGCCGATAAATGCGCCGAAAATCGGAATCAATGAGAAGAAGCCGATGACGACGGAAATGAGCAGGGCGTAATCGAACTGGCCGATGCCGAGCACCGCGAAGAACATGGTGGCGATGGCAACGGCCTCCAGGCACTGTCCGCTTACAAATTTGGTAAAGGTGGTGTTGACGAGATGCAGCAGGCTCATGACCTGGTTATAGCGCTTTTCCGGGATATAGGCCTTCATAAGGCCCGTCATTTGCGCGCCCAGGTGCTCTTTGTCCAGCAGCACATAGCCGGAAAAAATGATGCCGATAAAGAAGCTGACCGCGCCGCTGACGACCGACGCCGCCACACTGAACGCCGAGCTTAGCACCGTGTTGGCGCTGGATTTTACAAAGTTCACAGCCTCCTGCATCAGGCTGTCCACGTCCAGGTTCACCTGTTGCATAAAATCCTGCAGAGTGGGCCAATATTTGGTAAGCGGCTGCAGGGCGGTTTCCAGCTGCTTCATATAATTGGGCACATTGCTTACCAGCGTGCCCACGGTGCGCACAAGTTCCGGTACCACCAGCAGCATTACCAGGGCGATAACCAGTAAAACCAGCAGCAACGTGATCAAAAAACTGAGCGCCCGGCGCCCGCGGAATGTTTTGCCCCGGAAAATATGTTTTTCCACAGCGCGCATGGGAATGTTGAGCAAAAAAGCCACAACGAGGCCCAAAACGAAGGGAAACACAAACCCCCACAGCAGCGCTAGCCCGTGACCCAGCACGGCGATGTTTTTAAGGGCCCAGGCAAACACAATGCCGCCGCCCACCACAAAAGCTGCCCGCTTAAAGAACGTTTTATCGAAAACCATCGGGTTCCACCTTTCGCCAAAAAATGGCAAATAAATCAAAATAAATATGGCATAAAAAAGGCGAAAATAAGGTCTTTCGCAAAAAGAAAAAACGTGTTACAATAGCTAGGGTAGCGGCACAGGTTGGTGCTGATTGTACGATACGCGCAAATGTGCAGGGAAAAAAGCGAAACCTGTCCCCGGCCAAAGCCACTCTGCTATTATACCGCATAACCCGCCGTTGCACCACCCTGTAAACCAAATACGTGCCCGTGGCGCAGTTGGATAGCGCGATAGACTCCGACAACCATGGCGCAGTTGGCAATAGCGCAGTAGTGAGGAACGTAAGAGTGAAATAGCAGAGCAAAATTCGATTAGGGTACGCACGAAATCATTTAGCAGATTATAAACGATTTAGCATGAGATTTTCTCTACACTTGCGGTTGACTACTAAATGACTACTATATTTTCAGCCAAAAAAATCGCGCCGATTTCAATCAACTTTGATTGAAATCGGCGGGTAGATACAAAATCTACCCGCCGGATTTTCAATGTGTTTCACAAATGACACCGGAAAAAAGTCGGAACCGGATGCCAATGCTCAAAAAACGGGGTTCCCAGAAGCCCCAAAAACTGAATATGTGCCCGTGGCGCAGCTGGATAGCGCGATAGACTCCGACTCTATAGGTCGCAGGTTCGAATCCTGTCGGGCATACCAAAATGCACATAATCCGAACCACTCACGGCAGGTGAAACTTGTTGGTGAAGGGTTCGGATTTGTGTTAATATAAACATCGAGGTGTTAACATGACAAGATTGCCGCTTTGCATTGTCTTTGCTCCGCGCATGGTCTGATATAGGACGGTAATTGCGCGGAGCGGTTCTTCCAAATTGGACGTATACCGTCCACATCAGGCTTTGCGCCACTTACATCCACTTATTGTGTAAGGAGCAAAGCCATGAAGAATCATTTGTTTTCGGGCCTTCGGGATTTTCTTATCCTGTGGAGCTCGCAGTTCGTGTCCACTTTAGGCACGGCTATGACCAATTTTGCACTAATCGTTTGGGTGTATGGGCAAAAAGGGACAGCCTCCAGCATTACATTGCTGTCAATTTGTTCGCTTCTACCTTCCATACTGTTCAGCTTTGTCGCCGGTACAATCGCCGACCGCTGGGACAAAAAACGCACCATGCTTGTAACAGATGCATTTGCGGCGCTTGGGACAATAACCGTCCTGGTGCTGTATATAACATCCGCCCTGCAAATATGGCATTTGTATATCATCAATTTCTTGCTTAGCTTCATGAACGCTTTTCAGGGCCCGGCAACCTATGTGGCAACCAGTTTGCTTGTTCCAAAAGAACAATATGTCCGGGTCAGCGGGCTGCAGGCATTTTCGGGTTCTATCGTAACCATATTAGCTCCGGCGCTGGGCAGCGCGGTGCTTGCGGTCGGTGGGCTGAAAACCGTTTTGATAGTTGACCTTATCACCTTTTCAATTGCTTTTTCAATACTGTTGCTTTTCATAAAAATCCCAGCTATAAAATACAAAGCAGAGGAAATAAAAGAGTCTTTTCTGCAAAGTTGTTTGGCTGGTATTCGTTTTCTGAAAGAACACACAGCGCTTTTGCGCATTATCTTGTTTTTTGCATTTGTCAATTTCATCGCAAAGATGGGCGGTTATGGGATGATGCCCGCGCTGATCTTGAGTCGAACAGGCAACGACCAGATTGCCCTCGGTATGGTAGAAGCCGCCGTGGGTATCGGCACACTAATCGGCAGCGTTCTCGTTACATTGATGAAACCAGCGAAAAGCCGGGTGAGCGTTATATTCTTCGCCTGTGGCATCTCTTTTCTGCTGGGTGATGTAGGGCAAAGCCTGACGCACACGTTGCCGCTTTGGGTCATTGCGGCCTTTGCCTCCAATGTGCCGATGGCGTTCTTGAATGCCAATCTGACCGCTGTTATGCGTACGAACGTACCTATCGAAATACAGGGTCGTGTTTTTTCGGCAAGGGATACCATCCAGTATAGTACCATTCCGATTGGGCTGTTTTTGGGAGGCGTGTTGGCAGACTATGTTTTCGAGCCGTTCATGACAACTGCGTCAGGCGTGCAGCAAACATTGTCATTACTTTTTGATATTGGCAAGGGGGCGGGCATATCCATTATGTTCTTTGTTGTGGGCATAATCGGATTTGTGACAAGCTTATTATGCCTGAAAAATCCAGTTTATAAGGTGCTGGACGAAAACCAATAGGAGCACATTATTGCAAGGAAGCCGATTTATGGTCGGCTTCTTTGCATTAGGAGGTTATATGTCTAAAAAATTGGTTATCATAGGCAACGGATTTGATATTGCGCATGGGTATAAAACTTCCTACAAAGACTTTATATTAGCGTGTGATCATTCTGCATTATCAGAATTTAAACAATTTTCAAAGAAATACTGCATGGCAATGCTTGAAGAAGGAGCCGCATGGTATTATTTTGAAGAGATGGTTAGCGCCATTACGTCAAAATGGGCGGATGAAGAACTTTCGCTTTATACAGGTGAGGACAGTCCCAAAAAAATCACGCAAAGAGAAGAATTGGGAGCGGATATTGATACCCTGAATCGTGTATTTAGGGAAATTGAGTGCTCTTTATCAGATTATTTGTTTTTAGCGACAGATAGGGATGTAGCGCTAATTCCATCGATAAAAAAAGAATTGACCGTAGAGACAAAGGTAATAACATTTAACTATACTGATGTCGCAGAGAAATATACGGATGATATATATTACATACATGGATCGCTAAAAGAAAACAGCATTGTTCTTGGCTACCCAGAAAGATCAGAATCGGACTTGATTAACCCAGCGGCCACGTTCTTTGCAAAGATTAAGCTGCGCGAATTACTAAATTTTAAACGCTGCTTAATGCGGCAAGGAATAAATCCTTCCAATAGTGAAGGAGAAAAGCTTGTTCAGGAGATGGAGCGTCAAATGCAGTATCTCTATGGCGGGAAAGGAACATATCATGAGATTGCCGACATTTCAGTAATTCAAAAATACGCACAGATGAATCATTTCGAGCCCGTTCTGTTAAATTTTGGCTTTGATATTGGCGAAATTAGTGAGCTAGTTATTATGGGCCATAGCTTGCAAGCGGATTATGATATTCTTGGAAAGTGGCTACAGACAGCTGAAAACTTAGATACAGTTAAGTTATTTACGTTTGAAAATGAAAGTGAAGTAAGCATTCAGAAAAAAAGGGCATTCCTAAATAAATATGGATATGATCCAATACTGCTGAAATATTAATTGTGCTGATGCTAAATCTCCAGCACCCCCGCAATCTTCTCCCCGGCCTCCCGCTTGTTTTTGTCAAAAGCATGGCTGTAAATATCCAGCGTAGTGCTGGCCTGGGCATGGCCCAGCAGGCTTGCCACCGTGCGCACATCCACGTTCTGGCTGATGAGCAAGCTGGCATTTGAGTGCCGCAGACTGTGTACGGTCAGGTTGTCCGGCAGGCCGTTTTCCCGCAGAATTCGCTTAAAACGGTGGGTGAAGGTGTTGGGGTTCATGGGCAGGCCGTTCGGCTGGCGGAATAAATAGTCCTCATCGCAAAGCGGTGCGGCGCCGATTTGCTCACAAACCCATGCACACTCGGTGCGGTATTCTTGCAACAGGCTGCACATTTCCGCCGAAATATACACCATGCGGTTGCCCGCTGTGGTCTTGGGTTCCTTCACCAGAACAGGCAGCGAAGCCACTTGTACAGCGTTTTTGTCTATTTTAATGGATTTATCGGTGTAATTAATATCACCCCATTTTAAGGCACATGCTTCGCCCCGTCGCATGCCGGTGAGGATCAGCAGCTTGAAGTAGGTTTCATATTTCAGGCTTTCACCTTCCAGTGCTTCCACAATGCGCCCCAGCAGCACCTCGTCTGCAATGGGGCGCTCTTTCTTTGGTCCCTTCGGCTTGTAGGTGCGCCAACTGGGGTTGTGGTTCAGGTACCCGGCTTCCACCGCATCGCTCAGGATGCCACACAAGCAGGAATGCAGCCCTTCCACCGTTTTTTCAGCAAGGGGAAGGCCGGTGTTTTTGTTCTTGTCTTTGCGCATGGTGTCGTGGAATGCCCGCAATAGTTCCGGCCGCAGTTCGGCGAGCTTATAGTGGCCGAGGTGGGGCAGGATGCGGGCAATGTCCTGCTTTTCCCGTGTCAGGGTGGAGAGCGCCAGCTTCTTCGGCGCTACATCCCTCAGCCAAATCTCAATATATGCGGCCAGGGTGATATTGCGATCCACTGGCCGACGCTCGTTTTTCACCTCCATTTCGAACAGCATGGCCTGTTCCGCCACCCATTTTTCCTCTTGTTTTGGTGTAAGCCCTTCCAGCGGTCGCACGGTTTTCTGCACGGGCTTGATGCGGTTGCCTGTGTAATCGTAGCCCATCGACACGACGAGCAGGTAGTTGTTGCCCCGTTTTCGGATGCTTGCCATTTTCGTATACGCCCCTTTCGGTAGTGATGCCGCCTACTGCGCTGGCGGTAAGCAACACCATACCGAAAAGAACGCCGCAAGTCTATGGCACCGGGCAAACTTCTACGGATGGACCAACCGACGGCGGGAATACGCAGACCAAATCGGTAACGTCAACAGTGGGTTGGAGCATATCGTGTGGCCAATAAACTCCATGGTCGTCAAAGCCGGCGTCCCAATCAACATCCTCATAATCATCTTCGTCATCAAACAGTGTCAAAGCTTTGCCCTGTGCGCCGCCCTGCAATAGCCCGGCAACACAGTTTGCCGCGTTGGCACCATATTCAGCCAGTGGATGACCATAGGTTTTTTCGAGGAAAGATGTGTCACGATGGCCCAGCAAATCCGCCACCACCTTGTTGCTGATACCGTCGCTGAGCAAAAAGCTGGCGTGGAAATGCCGCAGGGTGTGCAGATGATACCGCCGGTCAAACCCATTTTTGTCCAATAACTTTCGGAACCGTTTGGAGAATGTGTCCGGATGATACGGGCGGCGTTCCTCATCCACAAAAAATGTAGTCGGTGGGTTCAACGGGTTCATATGGATAATCTGGATGCGTATGCCACCACATAAAATACCCCTGATATTCTTCAATCAGAAGTTGTCGCACCGACGCACTTATCGGCACAAAGCGGGTTTTGCCGTTCTTGGTTTTGCCTTCCACAATGCCGATGCCGGTGACTTGGGAGCGGGAACGGGACACGCATATATGGCTCTCCCCGATGTCGACCCAGCGCAAGGCCGCAAGTTCCCCGCGCCTCATACCGGTGAGGATCGCGAGAGTGAAGTAAACACGGAATTGTACAGGTTCTTGCGAGATTGCGTCCAGCAGACGCAGCAGTTCTTCTTTCGTGGGGATGACCTGCTGCCGGGGCTCCACCCGCGGCAGGCGCAGCCGGTGGGCGGGGTTGTATGGCAAAATGTCATTGCGCACAGCATCCTGCAGCACGGCGGACAACGTTTCGAGGTACTTTTGCACCGTGCCTTCGCCAATGCGGTGTCCACGCCAGACGCGCTCCCGCAGCTGCTGCCAGGTTTTCCAGCGTGATGGGTTTGATGTCGCATATCTTCACGCCGCCGATGGTGGGATAGACGGCCTTCAGCATGGAGCAGTACCCGGCGAGGGTGGAAGCCCTGTATCGCACTTGACGTGCCAGCCATTTTTCTGCAAAGGCTTCGAAAGGTGTGTCTGCGTCCTCGCTGTAACCATGGCGAAACTCCCGCTCGAATTCTTCGGCGGCATGGGCGACATACTGTGGGATGCATTTTGCCGGAATATTATTTGGCACAATGATGGTTTTTGCCTTCGAGATCTTGCTGCCGTCCGGCCGATAGCCGTTGCAAACGATGAGTTTAAATTTGTGTGCGGTTTTTTGTTTGATGCTTGCCAATGGGGATACCTCCAAATCAGAATGCGTGTATTGTGGGCGGGAATTCAGGCTACATGCCAAGCATATAACCATGCTGTTGCTCGTATTCTTCTTCCTCTGCCACATTGATGAAATCGCTGTGGGGCACTTCTTTGCCCCTTTCGCGGTACTTCCGGGCGGTCTTTTCGTCCATTTCCTGATATTCACGATGGTAATGCAGGCCTTCATCGTTGAGAAAACCGTCCAATATCCCGGCCAGCTCGTTCGAGGGCACCATATCCGGGCCGGACAGATAGCCAAAATACGGCTCCGCCACAAGGCTGTCCGCGCCACCGAGGGAAAAATATGTTTCCATGTTTTCTTTGAACAATCGCTCATCAAACAATTTATGGCTGCGGCATGCGTGGTTGTCCGGTGTGGTGAAGGTGACGTATTTCAGGTGGTCTTCCCACTTCACCGCGTAGCCGCGCTGGTTCATGTACCAGAGGAAATCTTCTCGGTCGCAGCTGGTGGCAAGGCATTCCAGAGCGTCGCGCCGCAGCTTTTTCTTCCAGTCCGGCCAGCCGGTGCGTCGGGCTTTCGGCTCGGTCATCGTCAGGCCGTGCCGGCGGCACTGCTCGTTACAAACTGTTTTACCTGCTCCAACTCCTGTTTGGTCTGGTGAAACATTTTGCCGGTTTGGTAATTCACCGAATTCATAATAATGTGGGAGTGGACATGGGCGCGGTCCATATGGGTGGCCACCACACACTGGAAACCTTCGAACTGCCGGGCCAACTCCACCCCCAGCTGGTGCGCCAGATCGAAATCGACCTCATCCTCCGGGCTGAAGGACTGGATGATGTGGTAATATTGCCGCCCATCGGTTTTACGGAACTGGTTTTTGACGGTCTGGAATTCAAATTCGGCGTTTTCCGGGAAGCAGTGGACACCGGAAACCAGCCGCCGCTCGGTCTTTTCGCGCTTGGTGATATATTCAAGTGCGCCTTTCACGGGAGATTTTGCAGCAAGGAATTTACAGATTGCCATACAGCGCCCACCTCCTTCGCCAGCGGATCCAGGTTGAAGAACTGGGCCTTACCCTGGTTCGCCAGCACCATGGCGCGGTTCAGGTTGGCGCCGATGCGCCGCAGCTCATAGGTCATCTCAGCCATGCCGGGGATGACGGTCACTTCCTTGCCGAGGGCGGCGTCGCGCACAAATTCGCTCAGGTTGCGGGCAGAAAGGGCCGCCTTGCGGCTTATCAGCACCTTCTCGGCCTGCGTCACCCGCAGCCGTATGAAGGCCTCTTTGGGGCTCTTTTCGGGCATGTTTTGCTCCTTGTTTTTGGGGTTTTGGTTTGGATAGGGGTGCGGGCATAGCCCGCTTTGCTGATGGGGGGCGGGAAGGCAACGCCGAACCGTACCACAACAGCGAAACTCGCCACACCCTAAAAAGGCATATACAGGCGTGAAATATAATTGTGAGATAAATGGGTGATTAATTATCAGATAAATGCTGATTAAATAGAATTCGGGAAAGGCAGGCCAGAAAAAAGGAAGGGTGCAAGGGTGCAACTCTTTAGAACGTGAAACCCTTACACCCTCAGCTAACCGGTGTGCCGGAATTCTGTTCACCGGGCAGCATATCCGGCATGAGGGAGGGCAATGTGGCATAACATCTGCCGCCTTCTTTGAAAGCGACAACACCAAGATCACTTCTTGCCCGGTTTAATGTACTCTCCGAAATATTCTGCGCCAAAACTTTTTTCTGCAATTCGGATGAGGGGATGGGCCCGTCTTTTAACAGGTCGTGCATCAGGCTGATGGCTACCGTGGTTTTGTCCGGCGCACGGGCGCCGCTTTTGGAGAGCAGCATATCTGCGGTGATGTTGCAGAAGCCTTCCCACAGGAACCCTTCTGCCGGATCCAGGCGGAACTGGATGGACCGACCCTCTGGTGCGAGATTACTTTTGCTGTGTGCGGCGATGCGCATGGTGGCGTCGTTCTTCACGCGGCCAACCACCAGCACGCTGCGAACAGCCGCGGTAAAGTCCACCGAGCCGAGCAGACGGTAGTTGTGTTTTGCACCCTGCATTTTGTTCATGTGGCCAATGAGCACCACGGCGCAGCCGGTTTGCTCGGCAACCGTATGCAGCCGCTTCAAAATGCTGCGCACCTCGTTGGCGCGGTGCATATCGGTACCGGCGCCGAGGTAGGCCTGCAGCGGGTCGAATACCAGCAGCTGCGCCCCACATTCTTCAATGGCGGCGATAAGGCGGTCATCGTCCAGCGTCAGTTCGCTCTGGCTGTCGTCGATGACCATCACGCGGGAGCAATCGGCGTCGTTTTGTTCGAGCCGCGGTTTGATGGTGTCTGCCAGCCCGTCCTCCGCCGTTTGGTAAAGCACCGAGATGGGTTCTGCGCCGCCCTCACAGCCGGGCAGCGGTGCGCCGGTGGTGAGCAGGGCGATCAACGTCAGCACGAATGTGGTTTTGCCGTCGCCGGGGTCGCCCTGGATGATTGTGATCTTCCCACGTGGGATGTAGGGCGGCCAGAGCCACTTTACCTCTGTTGTGGCAACGTCGCTCATGCGGATGAGCTTTGGAATTTTGGGCAGGGCAAGGCTTGCGCTCTTTTCATCTGCAATTTGAATGTTGATGGGGTTATTCTCCTTTCAATGTTGGAACAAATGCGTGGGTTACGGTTGCGGCACCATCCACAGATTGCTTTCCTGCCCCGTGGCCTTGCGTGACCAACGAACCGTCTGCATCCATTGGCACGCTCGGCCGGCGGTGTGCCCGGCGTCGTGGCGCTGCTTCCCCTGGGTGTATCTTTCTCTGTGGCGGCTATTCAGTTATTGAGAATTCGATTGACTACACTTATATTATCGGATACAATTTGAATATGTAAATAGCACGCAGCAATGTCAGCTACATGCGGAAACTCAATCGGATACAGGAGCTGTGCATGGAAAACGAAACCTAC
>JAVBNG010000011.1:0-11527 GCA_031551695.1 Oscillospiraceae bacterium | reverse complement strand
GCAAACGGGAAAAGCCGTAATTCCGTGTGTCGAAGTCCGCATACATGCGGCCCAGGATGCTGCCCACCTGCGCAAGCAGCATGTAGCCCTCTTCGTCGGACTCGTTGTCAATTATGTCCTTGATTTTGCCAACTATCTCTTCAAGCGGCACAAACCCGGCCGAAGCCTCCTCGTGCGGGTCGGCCACGGCTTCGGCCTGCGGCAGCGGCGCCTGCGGTTTCACCGCCGGCTTTTGCTGGCGCGGCGGCAGTGGCAAGGGCTTTTTGCCATTCCTGGCTTTCGCCGCTCGCTCGCTTGCCTGCTCGTCCGCTTTTTCCATGTTTGCTTTCATCAAAACATCCAGATACTTGAACGCATCGCAAGCCGCCTTAAAAGAAACCGGCGTTTTACTTTCGCCCATGCCAATAACATACATGCGGCTTTCGCGCAGGCGTGCCGCAAGCCGGGTGAAGTCTGAATCGGACGATACAAGGCAAAACCCGTCGCAGTTTTTGCCGTACAAAATATCCATCGCGTCGATGATCATGGCCGAGTCGCTGGCGTTCTTGCCCTGGGTGTAGCTGAACTGCTGCACCGGCGTCAGGTTGTTTTCCAGCAGCTGCTTTTTCCAGCTGCCCATGTCGGTGCTCGTCCAGTCACCGTAGATGCGCTTGTACGCCGGGGTGCCATACAGGCTCAGCTCGTCCAAAATCACCTTGATGTATTTGGGCGACACATTTTCAGCATCTATCAAAAGTGCTATTACACGTTCGTTTTCCATTTACAATCCTCCTCGGACGCCTTTGCCGCTGGGGCTTTTTCACAGCTCCGCCATGTTTTTAGTATACCATAGATGCGCGCGATATGATATGATATAATGTATTGCCGAGCCAATCATTTTATTCAAAAGAGCAGGAGGCGGTGCCACACATGCATATCGGCGAACGGCGCCGCGAACAGACGGGGCTTGCGGAATGGCTGCGCGCCCTGTTGATTGCCCTGGTATCGGCCGTTATTTTAACGCAGGCGGTCATTGTGAACGCGCAGGTGCCCACAGAATCCATGGAAGACACCATCTACGTGGGCGACCGCGTCATCGGCCTGCGCCCGGCCTATGCCATCAGCACGCCCCAACGGCAGGATATCATCATTTTCAAATATCCGGACGATGAGACGCAGCTTTATGTGAAACGGGTGATTGGCCTTCCGGGCGACACCGTCGTTATCCGCGCCGGAAAAGTTTATCTCAACGGCGCAAGCACCCCGCTGGACGAACCGTATGTAAAAAGCTCTGAAAAGGACGACTACGGCCCGTACACCGTGCCGGAAAACTGTTATTTCGTGATGGGGGACAACCGCGACCACAGCTGGGACTCCCGCTTTTGGGACAACACCTATGTGGCGGCCGACAAAATTTCCGGCCGCGCCGTTGTGCGCGTCTTCCCCGCACCGGAGATTTTTTAGCTCACCAAACGGGCGCGTCCACGTCCATGGTGGCACAGGCGTTCAGCGCCGGGCCCGCCGTGTGCCCTGCGGCAAGTTCGTAAAACCCCTGCGCCGCAATCATCTCTGCGTTGTCGCCGCACAGCTTTTTATCCGCCGCCACAAATACCCGGCCTATGCCCTTTGCGGCGTGGGCCATTTTTTCGCGCAAATGGTCGTTTGCGGCCACGCCCCCGGCAATGCACAGAGTTTTTTCGCCGGTGTCCTGCGCCGCTAGCATCATGCGGTCTGTCAGCATGGCGGCCACCTTTTCCTGGAAAGACGCGCACAGGGACGGCACATCCAGCGCCTCGCCCTTCATGTTTGCCGTGTTCACAATGTTGATGACTGCCGTTTTCAGGCCGGAAAAGCTCACGTCGTATTCCCCCGCCGCCTTTGGCGTTGGCAGGGGATATTTTGTGGCGTCGCCGGAAAGGGCCAGCTTTGCCACGGCGGGGCCGCCGGGGTAGCCCAGGCCCAGTGTGCGGGCCACCTTGTCGAAAGCCTCGCCGGCGGCGTCGTCCACCGTGCGGCCGAGGGTGGTAAACTCTGTGTATGACTGCACATGCAGCAGCTGGCAGTGCCCGCCGGAAGTGACGAGACACAAAAACGGCGGTTTCACGCCGGGGTCTGTGAGAAAAACAGACGCCACATGCCCGCGCAGGTGGTGCACCGGCACCAGCGGCTTTTGCAGGGCATATGCCAGCCCCTTGGCGTAGTTCACCCCCACCAGCAGCGCGCCGATGAGCCCCGGCGTATAAGTGACGGCCACGGCGTCGATTTCCTCCGGCGCAAGGCCCGCTTTGGCCAGCGCCGCCGTTACCACGCCGCCGATGCTTTCGATATGGCGGCGGCTGGCAATTTCCGGCACAATGCCCCCGTACAGCGCCTGTTCGTCCGCGCTGGTGGCCACCACGCCGCTCAGCACCTTCACGCCGTCTTCCACCACGGCGGCGGCGGTCTCGTCGCAGCTTGTTTCAATGCCCAAAACTTTCATATATCCGCTTTTTCCCCTTGTGATTTTATCCCTTGCAGGTAGATTCCCTGCAAAATCCCGTCCTCCGGCGGTTTGCCGTACATGCCGGGGCGGCGGGCCAGTGTTTTGGCGCCAAAGGCGGCATACAGTGCGGCCGCCGCCGTGTTGGAGGCGCGCATCTCCAAAAGCACCTGTTTTACGCCGCCGGCGCCAAGCACCGCAAAGGCGTGGGAAAGCAGCGCTTTTGCCACGCCTTTTTGCCGCTTGTTTGTCAATACTGCCGTTAGTTCCAAGTCCGCCGTCTCGCTTTCGGGCAGGGCGCAAAAGGCGGCAAAGGCGACGATTTCGCCATTTTCAAAAGCCACAAACAGGCGGTGGTGCTTGCCGCCCAGTACGCGGGTAAAGTCATCCCTGCTCCATGGGTCCGGCGCGGCGGCGGCAATTTCCGCAAGGCGGTCTATATCTGCTTGCGCCGTGCTTTCTAGCTTTATTTCGGCAAAACGCACGATGCTTTCCGGCGCGGCGACCGGGCTTTTCCGGTATCCGTTTACATCCCCAGCCATCGCCTCAGCCCTTGGCGTCCAGCCAGTTTTTGCCCGCGTGCACGTCGGCCACCAGCGGCACCTGCAGCCTGCCCGCGGCGGCGCCTTCCATTTCCTCCCGCAAGATTTTCTCCACCTGCGCAAGCTCGTTTTCCGGCGCCTCCACAATCAATTCGTCATGCACCTGCAGCACCAGCCGCGCCGCCAGTTTTTCTTCCGCCAGCCGCCGCCACACGCGGATCATCGCCAGCTTGATGACATCCGCCGCCGTGCCCTGGATGGGCGTGTTCATGGCAATGCGGCTGCCCAGCGCACGGATGTTGGCGTTGCTGCTGGCGATTTCCGGCACCGGGCGGCGGCGGCCGAACAGAGTCTTCACATAGCCGTTTTCCTCGGCAAAGCGCACGCTGTCGTCCATATACTGCTTCACGCCGGGGAACTTGGCAAGGTAGGTCTTGATGAATTCGTCGGCCTCCTTCACCGTCACGCCGATGTCCTTCGACAGGCTGAACGCCCCGATGCCGTATACGATGCCGAAGTTGACCGCTTTTGCCGCCGTGCGCATGTGCGGCGCCACTTCCTCCAGCGGGATATTGTGCACCCGCGCCGCCGTGGCGCGGTGGATATCCACGTTTTGCCCAAAGCTTTCGCGCATGGCCTCGTCTCCGGAAACGGATGCCAAAATGCGCAGCTCTATCTGGCTGTAGTCCGCGTCGGCAAATTCGTGGCCGCCTTCTGCCACGAAGTATTTGCGGAAGCGGCTGCCCAGCTCCGTGCGCACGGGGATGTTCTGCACGTTCGGCTCGTTGGAAGACAGGCGGCCCGTGCGCGCCTCGGTTTGGTTGAATGTGGAGTGCACCCGGCCGTCCTCCCCCACCACCCGCAAAATGGCCTCCACATAGGTGGAACTCAGCTTTTGGTAAGTACGGTATTGCAGGATGGTGTCCACCACCGGGTTCACGCCGCGCAGTGTCTCAAGGGTTTTCGCGTCGGTGGAAAAGCCGCTTTTGGTTTTTTTGCCGGGCTTCAGGCCAAGCTTTGTGAACAGCGCCTCGGCAAGCTGCTTCGGGCTGTTCAGGTTAAAGGCATAGCCCACGGCGGCGTACACGCTTTCCAGCTGGGCAGCCATCTCCTTTTGCAGCATGTCGCCAAATTCGCGGATGCCCTTCGTATCCACGGCCACGCCGGCAAGCTCCATGGAGGCCAGCACCTCGGCCAACGGCTGCTCCATCTCCGTCAGCAGCTCCAGCATTTCGGCCTGTTCGCACTCTGTACGCAGGGCGCTGAACAGCTCCACCAGCAGCCCCGCCTCCGGGAACTCCGGGCAGGTGAACTTCGGCGTGACGCCCCGCTCATTTGCCAGCCGCGCCACCTCGTAGTCCGGCGCGGCGGGGTTTAGCAGGTAGGCCGCCAGCTTTGCGTCGAAGGCGATGTTCCGCGCACCGGCAGGTGCGCCCGGGCTCCTTTGAGCGCTTGCACCGCTTCGGCCACTTGCCACTCCCGCGTCACTTTTAAGCCCGCCGGCATCAGCCGCGGCTGCGTTTTCGGCCTTGCTTCCACCCTCCGCCGCGTCCATCACCAGGCGGTGCAGCTCCTTGGACGAAAATACGTGCTTCTCTATGGCGGCGTCTTGCAGCAACTCCAAAAACAGCGCATATTCCGCCGTTTCCTTTGGGTTTTCAGGTTCTTTTGGCGTTCCCTGCGTATTTTCCGCTCCAAATTCGGTTCCGGTTTCCACGGCGGAACCGTCCAGCCCGCCCAGCATGAACTGGCCGCTTTCTGTTTCGGCCATGGCAATGCGCGGCGCGCCGGGCACCGCAAACGCGCCGGGCACGCGGTAAACTTTGTGGTCACCGCCGGTTTCCGCCACCACAAAGCAGTCGTCGCCAAAGGGCGCGAGATACACCGGCCCGCCTTGTAGCTTTTGCAACGGTTCGGCGCAAATTTCAGAAACTTCTGCCTGTTTCCCACCATTGCCGGCGGAATCCATCGCCGCGTCGGCGGCGTCCAGGCCGAATTTCGGCATCAGGCTGAACATTTCAAGCTTTGCCAGCAGCGCGGCAGCGGCGGCTTTGTCCGCCGCGCCCACGGCGTAGGCACCCACGGCGGTGTCCACCGGGGCGGCGCAGTCGATGGTGCCGAGGGTGCGGCTCAAATAGGCGCTGTCCTTGCCGTCCAGCAACTTTTGCCGCAGGTTATCTTTTATAGACGCGTCGTTGATGTTTTCGTACAGGCCATCCAGCGAGCCGAACTGCTGCACCAGCTTCGCCGCCGTTTTTTCGCCCACGCCGGGCACGCCGGGGATATTGTCCGACGCGTCGCCCTGCAGCGCCTTGATGTCGATGAGCTGCGGCGGCGTCACGCCGTATTTCTCGCGCACGGCGGCTTCGTCCATGCGGGTGGTTTGGCCTTTGCCGTACACCGTGGTGGTCAGCAGCACGGTCACGCCGTCCTCCACCAGCTGCAGGCTGTCGCGGTCTCCGGTTGCAAGCAGGCATTCCTCGCCCCGGGCCGCCGCCGCGCGGCTCAATGTGCCCAGCACGTCGTCCGCTTCATAGCCCTCCGCCGTCACCAACCGGTAGCCAAGCACTGCCAGCAATTCCTTCAAAACCGGCAACTGGCCCGCCAGCTCCTCCGGCATGCCCTTGCGCCTCGCCTTGTAACCGTCGTACATCTGGTGGCGAAAGGTGGGGGCGGGCAAATCAAAGGCGATGGCCGTTTCGTCTGGGGCCTCATCGTCGCGCAGTTTTAAAAGGATATTCAAAAAACCGTAAATGCCGTTGGTGAACGTGCCGTCCTTGGTCGTTAAAATTTTAATGCCGTAAAACGCGCGGTTCAAAATGCTGTTCCCGTCCAAAACGAGTAGTTTCAAATGTTTCCTCCCGTGTTGCCACACATTACTATACATTAAAGCCACTTTTATGGTATTATAGCAAAGTGGGTGCTCGAAAGTCCACCCGAACAAACCTGACCCGGAGGTGCGCGCTTGCAGATCGGACCCATTGAAACACCCGCCGGGGCCGCTTTGGCGCCAATGGCGGGCGTAACGGACCATGTGATGCGGGACATTTGCGCACGGCACGGCGCGGCGTTCACCGTAAGCGAAATGGTGAGCGCCATAGCCATTTCCATGGGCGACAAAAAAAGCCTTCGCCTTTTGCGCGGGCGCGGAGGCACGGCGCCCTACGGTGTGCAGCTGTTCGGCGCGCGGCCCGATATTTTAGCCGAGGCCGTGGCCAAAATAGACGCGGAAGACTTCGATTTTCTCGATTTGAACCTGGGCTGCCCCGCCCACAAAATTGTGGCCGGGGGCGCCGGCAGCGCCCTATTGAAGGACCCCGCCAAGGCCGAAGCCTTTGTGGCAGCCGCCGTGAAGGCCAGCCGCCGCCCGGTGACGGTGAAACTCCGCATCGGCTGGGACGAAAAAGACATACAGGGCCCCGAAACGGCCAAACGGTGCGAGGCCGCGGGCGCGGCATTGCTGTGCGTGCACGGGCGCACCCGGGCCGAAATGTACCAGCCGGGCGTGCATTACGATGCCGTGGCCGCCATCAAAGCCGCCGTCTCCATTCCGGTGCTGTTCAATGGGGACATTCAAAGCGGCGAAAACGCCCTCGCCGCCATGGCGGCAACCGGCGCAGACGGCGTGATGATCGGCCGCGCGGCCATGGGCAACCCGTTTTTGTTCGCCGAAGTTGCCGCCGCGCTGCGGGGGAAACCGGCACCCACGCCGCCCACCCTGCAGGGGCGCTTCGCCCTGCTGGACGAGCAGGTGCGCGCCATGTGCGAAGAAGCCGGCGAGGAGGCCGGCATGCGCAGGGCCCGCGGTGTGGCCGCCGCCTATATGAAATCCATCCGCGGCGCGGCGTCCTTGCGCCATGAGGCACACTCACTTACCTATTATGCGGATCTTGCCCGCCTCGTAGAGTCTGCGTATATATATAACAGTGAAAAATCCTAGATAGGTCGCCTGTTTCGCGTAATGCCAGGCACGGCCAAACGGGCCATTCATTGCATTTCCCTCGCTTTTGTTTGTCTTTGCCGCAAAAGCATCCTTCTACCCGTTTTCGACCAATTCATCCAGCGTTTTCGTATAGCATGGCAAAAACTGGTCCAAAAACACCTTCACGCAGGGCATGTCCATGGCGGACAGTTTCGCCAACTGCTGCTCTTTCGCACGCTTAAACTCGTTGTTGCCGCTGTTTTCTTCCTCCACGCATTTGGCCAGTGCGCAAATCACGTCCGCCGCCTTCAGCACGCGCTTTTCCGCATCGTTCAGGGCATCCGCCGTCAGCAGGGGGCGCAGTTCCCCCGAAAGCGGCGGCGGCAACATGGTGGAAAGCTGGCCGGCGCTCTCCCGCTCCACCTTCTTGTACTCCGCCTTCAGTGCGTCGTTTTTATACTTCACCGGCGTGGGCATGTCGCCCGTTAAAATTTCGCCCGCGTCGTGGTACAGCGCCGCAACGGCAATTTTTTCCGGCCGCACGTCGCTGTTCCCGCAAAGGTCCCGTTCAATCAGGGCCAAAACATGCGCCGTAATGGCCGCCTCGGCGGTGTGCTCGCTTAAAGATTCGGTGCGCGTGGCGCGCATCAGCCCCCAGCGGGTAATGTACTTCATGCGCGACAGCATGGCGCAAAAGGCGTATTGTTCGTTTTGCTGCATGAAAGGCTCCTTATGCAAATGGGAGAGTGTCCCACTGTTATCCTACTCCCGGCAGGTAAAAAACCTGTGGCTTTTATATTACCACAAACGAAACAAAAATTGAGCAAAAAGAGGCGAATATATGCTGGCTGCACACAGGAACAAAAAGGAAATGAACGGCGTTTTGCTGAGTTTTTTGCTTGGTATGGCGGGCGCCCTTGCCATTTTTTTGCCGTTTTTAATTGTAGACCACGGCTTTTTCCGCTATTGCGGCGACTTTAATTCCCAGCAGCTGCCGTTCTACATGTATGTGCAGCAGTTTGTTAAAACCGGCGGCGGCACCTGGAGCTGGGCCACGGACCTCGGCACCTCCGCTGTGAACTCCTACTCGTTTTACAATTTGGGCTCGCCGTTTTTGTGGCTAAGCATGGTGTTCCCCTCCCGCTGGCTGCCCTATTTGATGGTGCCGCTGTTCCTTTTAAAATTCGGCGGAATTGCGGCGGCGGCAAACTTGTACCTGGGGCGCTATGCCAAAAGCCGCAACACCGCCGTCATCGCCAGCCTCATTTACGCCTTTTGCGGTTTCAATATCTACAATGTGTTCTTTAACCACATGCTGGAGCCGGTGGTCATTTTCCCGCTGATGCTGTGGGCGCTGGACGGCTTTATAATGGACAGGCGCCGCGGCCTGTTCGCCGTGTTCGTGGGCCTCGCCCTCATCAACAACTACTTTTTCTTCATCGGCAATGTGGTTTTTATCGTTATTTACTTTGTGCTGAAGATGCTGTTCAAAGAGTACCAAATCGGCCTGAAGGACTTCGGCCTGCTGGCACTGGAGGCGGTGCTGGGCCTTGGCCTTGGCATGGTGCTGGCGCTGCCGTCCTTTTACAACCTGCTTGGCAACCCGCGCACCAGCGATTTTGCCAGCGGCATGAACATGATCGTCTACTGGGAGCCACAGCAGATCCCGGCCATCATCACGTCCATGTTCCTGCCGCCGGACCCGCCATATTTGCCCAATATTTTTACCGAGGGCGCCATTAAATGGACCAGCATGAGCATGTTTTTGCCCGTCGTGGGCGTTGGGGGCGTTGCGGCTTACGTGAAAAGCCGCAAGTGGAATTCCACCATCTGCCTGCTGCTGGTGATGCTGTTCATGGCGCTCATCCCGTTTTTAAACTCCAGTTTTTACGCCTTTAACGCCAGCTACTATGCCCGCTGGTACTATATGCCCATCTTCATCATGTGCTTTGCCACCATGCGCGCCATGGAGGACGCGGACATCGACCTTTTGTTCGGCGCAAAATTCAGCCTCATTGCCACAGGGCTTTACATTTTCATCGGCCTGCTGCCCACCCAGGTGGACGGTGAATGGCAGGTAGGCGTGGCGCAGGAGCCCATCAAGTTCTGGCTTACCTACGGCACGGCCATGCTGGGTGCGGCGCTGTTTTTCTTCATTGTAAAGCTGTGCCGTGGCAAGGTGCGCTTCGCGCCGCTGATGCTCTCCGCCGTGATGGGCTTTTCCGTGTTTTACTCCGTCATCCACCTGTCCCTTGGCAAATTCCCCCAGTGGGAGGGCGATTTGGACTTGAAGGCCGAAGCCTATGACAGCGGCGTGGAACTGCATTTGCCGGACGACCATTTCTTCCGCATCGACGCCTACGAATGCTACGACAACATGGGCCTGTGGCTGAACTACAGCTGCCTGCAAACCTTCAATTCCGTCGTCACGCCGTCTATCATGGAGTTTTACCCCTTCGTGGGGGTAAAACGGGACGTTTCCAGCAAGCCGGACACCGACCTGTACGCCCTGCGCGGGCTTTTGGGCGTGGAGTACACCATCATGCCCATTGACCGGCGCGAGCAGTTCGAGGACGACCCTGAGGCGCCTTTCGGCTGGGTGTTTGAAAAGGAAGAGGGCGCCCTTGCCGTATACCGCAACCAAAACTACGTTCCCCTCGGCTTTACCTACGATTACTACACCCCGCTCGAGACCCTTGGCACCGTGGAGGAGACAAAACGCTCGGAGGTGATGATGCGGGCCATCGCCCTGGACGTGAACGACCGGCACAAGTACGGATATCTGTTCGAGGGCGAGCTGCCGGAAGCGGACAAGGAAAACCTGGATTATTACACCTATGTGGAGGACGTGGTAAACCGGCAGGCCACCGCGTCGGACCTTGTGACGGCGGACGCGTCGGGCCTCACCTCCCACATCACCCTGATGAAGGACAACCTGGTGTTTTACGCCATCCCCTACGACCCCGGCTTTACCGCCACGGTGAACGGCGAGGACGCGGAGATATTGAAGGTGAACGGCGGGCTGATGGCCGTGTTCGCCCCGGCGGGTGAAAACGAGATCGTGTTCACCTACCACACCCCCGGCCTGCGCGAAGGCGTGATGCTCACGTTGTTGTCCCTTGTGGGGCTTGGCGTGTACATTGCCGTGGTGCAGGTGTGCCGCCGGGAGAAAAAATATGCTGCGGCCAAAACAGAAGAAAAAGAACCGCAAGCATAGCCCATTTCATAAAGAAAGAGGACGAGAGCAGCAGATGGATTTTGTAAAAATTCTGGCACATGAATTCAAACTTACGGAAGAGCACGTGGCTGCGGCGGTGCAGATGATCGACGAGGGCAACACCATCCCGTTCATCGCACGCTACCGCAAGGAGGCCACCGGCTCCATGGACGACCAGGTGCTGCGCGAATTGCACGAGCGCCTGGGTTATTTGCGCAATTTAGAGGCCCGCAAAGGGGAAGTCCGCGCGTCCATTGAAGAACAGGGCAAAATGACGGAAGAGATTGCGGCCGCGCTGGAAACGGCAAAGACACTGGCCGAGGTGGAAGACATTTACCGCCCCTACAAGCAAAAGCGCAAAACCCGCGGCAGTGAGGCCCGCCGCCGGGGCCTGGAGCCTCTTGCCCTGCGCGTTTTGGAGCAAAACACCGGCGATGACCCGCTTGCCCTTGCCGGCGAATACCTGAACGATGAAGTACCGGACGCGGACACCGCCCTTGCAGGCGCGCGGGACGTGCTGGCGGAGGATTTTTCCGACGACGCCAAGCTGCGCGCCGTGCTGCGCGCCTTTTACGCAGACACCGCCGTGCTGGAAAGCCGCGCCGCCAAAGAGGAAGACAGCGTGTATAGCGGCTATTATGAATTTTCGGAACCGGTGAAAAAAATGGCCGGCCATCGCATTTTGGCCATCAACCGCGGCGAAAAGGAGGGCTTTTTGAAGGCCTCCGTAAACGTGGACGCCACCCGCGCCCTTTCCCTTATTGAAAAAGCCGTGGTGAAAAACCACAGCCTGTCCGCCCAGCAGGTGCAAATGGCCGCGGAAGACGGCTATGCCCGCCTGCTGCACCCGTCGCTGGAGCGCGAGGTGCGCGCGGACCTGACCGAGCGCGCGGACGAAGGAGCCATCAAAGTGTTCGGCCAGAATTTACGCCAGTTATTGTTGCAGCCGCCCATCCGCGGGCGCGTAGTGATGGCGCTGGACCCGGGCTACCGCATGGGCTGCAAGGTGGCCGTGGTGGACCCCACCGGACGTGTGCTGGACACCGCCGTCATTTTCCCGGTGGAGCAGTTCGGCCGGGTGGCCGAGGCCGAGCGCATCGCCGCCACCCTCATCAAAAAGCACAATGTGCAAATCATCGCCATCGGCAACGGCACCGCCGGCCGCGAAACGGAAAAATTCGCGGCGGAGCTTTTGCACAAGCTGGCCCCGAAGGGCCTGCGCGCGGAATATCTCATCGTCAACGAGGCCGGGGCCAGCGTATACTCGGCCTCGAAGCTGGCGGCGAAGGAATTCCCCGATTTTGACGTGAACCTGCGCAGCGCGGTTTCCCTCGCCCGCCCCGTACAGGACCCGCTGGCCGAACTGGTACAAATAGACCCCAAGGCCG
>JAVBNG010000016.1:0-170063 GCA_031551695.1 Oscillospiraceae bacterium | reverse complement strand
TCCGGGTGCAGGCCGTGCACGCCGGCGTCCATCACGGCGCGCTCGCCGTCGCGCTGCATCACAAGCTCCAGGTCCCGCCTGCATTGTTCAACGGTCTCCTCAATGCGCGCCGGGTGGATGCGGCCGTCCGCAATCAGCTTTTCCAGCGTTTGGCGCGCCACTTCGCGGCGCACGGGGTCAAAGCTGGAAAGGGTGATGGCCTCGGGGGTGTCGTCGATGATGAGGTCCACGCCGGTGGCCGTTTCCAGCGCGCGGATGTTGCGGCCTTCACGGCCGATGATGCGGCCTTTCATCTCGTCATTCGGCAGCGCCACCACCGAGACGGTGGCCTCGCTGGAATGGTCTGCCGCGCAGCGGGCCACGGCCTGGGAGATCAGCTCGCGTGCCAGCTCGTCGGCCTCGTCCTTCATCTGGGTCTCATAGGTTTGGATGCGCATGGCCTTCTCGCGGCCCAAATTCTCGTCCACACGGCCCAAAAGCTCGCGCTTGGCGTCTTCCTGTGTCAGGCCTGCGATGCTTTCCAGCTTCTCCAGCTCGCGTTCCTTCATTTGCTCAATTTCCGCCATGCGCGCTTCGGCCAGTTGGTCGCGTTTTTTCAGCGCGTCCTCTTTTTGCTCAAGCGATTGGGTCTTTTTGTCGATGGTCTCTTCTTTTTGGTCTACGCGGCGCTCTTGGCGGACGATCTCCGCCCGGCGCTCCTTGATTTCCTTCTCAGCTTCCTGGCGGAGAGAATAGGCCTGGTCTTTCGCCTCCACCAATGTTTCCCTGGCTTTTTGCTCGGCCGATTTGATGGCGTCGTTTACGATTTTTTTCGCTTCTTCTTCTGCACTACCGTTGATACGTTCCGCTGTGCGGCGGCGGTACGCAATGCCCGCCAAAAAAGTGATGAACGCGAGTAAAACCCCAGCGACCGCCACCAACACAAGTACCCATGTTGGCATCAAACAGTCAACTCCTTAAAAATATCGATTGCGCCCTGCCAGGCGGCTGCAAACCGCCCCGACAAAACAGTGGCCCGCCACCTTTGCGCAAGGCGGCGAAACCAGAACCCTGAAATGATCCGGTTGTCATTTATGCCGAAACCCGTGAAACCTTACAGATGTAACAATGTGCCAAAAATAACAACACCATTGTAGACCGTTTCGGCATATATTGTCAAGGTGATATTGTGCAACATCACCAAACTTAATTTTTTGCACTGCCGCGTTTCCGGCGAAGAAACCGGCGGAAAGCGGCACTGAAAAATGCGCCGGCCCACGAAAGAAGCGTGGGGCCGCGCACTTTACTATTTGTTTTGCACCCGCTATAATAGGTGCTGTGGTAAGTATACTAAAGTAATATGGGCATTCTGTGAAGGATGCCGGGAAAACATGAGGAATCCATGACAATCAGAGAAATTATGCAAATTCTGGATGCGGACCTGCTGACGCCCGACGCGGACCTTGACCAGGAGGTGCACGCCGCCTGCGGCAGCGACATGATGAGCGACGTGCTGGCTTATGTGAAAAACCAGGCTGTGCTGCTTACCGGGCTGAACAACCCGCAGGTGGTGCGCACGGCGGGCATGATGGACATGGTGTGCGTGGTGTTTGTGCGCGGCAAATGCCCGGACGAGACCATTTTGTCCCTGGCGCGCGGTATGGACATTGCCATTTTGTGCACAAAGTTGAACATGTTCCCGGCATGTGGCCTGCTGTATGAAAAAGGTTTGCGGGGAGGCGCCACGGAGGATGCAGAAATTTGAACTGGACTATATGGTGCCCGGCGACGACTTTACCCGTGCGGGCGAAGGCAGCGCAGACCTGAAATCCCGGCTGAAAAAGCTGGGCGTGCCAAGCGAGGCCGTGCGCAAAGCCGCCATTGCGCTGTATGAGGGCGAGATCAATCTGGCCATCCACGCCGGCGGCGGAAAAATCCATGTGGAGATCACGCCGGAAGACGTATCCATGCTGCTGACGGACACGGGCCCTGGTATCAAAGATATCGATCTGGCCATGAGCGAGGGTTTTTCCACCGCGCCGGACGAAGTGCGCAGCCTGGGCTTTGGCGCGGGCATGGGCCTGCCGAACATGAAAAAATACTCGGACGAGTTCGACATCGCGTCCACGGTGGGCGTGGGCACAACGGTATGCATGAAAGTGCATTTTTCGTGACGGCGCCAATGAATGAATGGTGAAAGAAGGCTGAGGCATGGCGGAAGAATTTTTCCATTCCGTTACCCTGGACAAAGACAAGTGCAAAGGCTGTATCAACTGCATCAAGCGCTGCCCCACGCAGGCTATTCGCGTGCGTGACGGCAAGGCGCATATTTTGAAGGACCTCTGCATCGACTGCGGCGAGTGTATCCGCATTTGCCCCCACAAGGCGAAAAAGGCGACCTATGACCCTGCTTCGGTCATCGGGGCGTACAAGTATCCCATCGCCCTTGTGCCGCCCAGCTTCTTCGGCCAGTTCAATAATTTGAGTGACCCGGAAATCGTCATTTCCGCCCTGAAGAAGGCAGGTTTTGCTGCCGTGTTTGACGTGGGGCGCGCGGCGGAGCTGGTAAGCGCAGCCACCCGGCGGCTTTTGAAGGAAGGCGATTTGAAGCGGCCGGTCATCTCGTCGGCCTGCCCGGCGGCACTGCGGCTCATCCGCGTGCGGTTTCCAGGGCTCATTGAGCGGGTGCTGCCGCTGAAAAGCCCTATGGAGATTTCGGGCGAGATGGCACGGGCCGAGGCCGTGGCCGCCGGGGTGGACCCCGAGGACATCGGCTGCATTTTTATCACGCCCTGCCCCGCCAAGGTGACGGACATCCACAGCCCCATCGGCACGGCAAAAAGCCAGGTGGACGCCGCCGTGGCGGTGAAGGAGATCTATCCGCTCATTTTGCCCCATATGCATATGAAAGGAGAGCCGGAACAGGCGCAAAGCGGGCGCATCGGCATGGGCTGGGGCGAAAGCGGCGGAGAAAGCGCAGGCCTGCTTTCCACCGATGAATATCTTGCCGCCGACGGCATTGAGAATGTGATCGGTGTTTTGGAGGACATTGAGGACGACAAATACCAGGGTATCGAGTTTGTGGAACTGAATGCCTGCTCCGGCGGGTGCGTGGGCGGTGTACTGCAGGTGGAAAACCCTTACATCGCCATTGCCAAGTCGAAAAAAATGCGCCGGTTCATGCCGGTCAGCGTTAACCGCCTGGGGGAGGCCATACCGCCGGAAATGCTGTGGGACACGAACCTTGTCTATTCACCTGCCATGGAACTAGGCAAAACACAGCAGGAAAGTTTTATAATGTACGCGCAAAGCGAAGATATTATGGAAAAACTGCCTGCGCTTGATTGCGGCAGCTGCGGCGCGCCCACCTGCCAGGCCTTTGCCGAAGACGTGGTGCGCGGCTATTCGAAGCTGGACGACTGTGTGGTGCTGATGCGCCGCCGCATGGAAGCCGTGCTGCAGGCGGTGGGCCTGGACGGCGCGGTTCATGCGGACGACATGGGCGCGGCGGATACGAATTCGTTAAATAATGTGGCAAAAAATAAAAAGGAATAGCCGATGACGAACCTTGAGTTTGACAAAATAGCTGATTTTTCCTTGCTGGTAAACGGCGGTGAAAAAGAGATCGACTCGATATACTGCGCCGACCTGCTGAGCTGGGCTATGGCGCGCGCGCCGGAGGGCAGCGCCTGGTGCACGGTGATGGGAAATGTGAACGCCGTGGCCGTGGCGGTGCTTGCAGACGTGGCGGCCATTGTGCTGTGCGAAGGCGCCCAGCTTGCCGAAGACGCCTGCGCCAAGGCGCGGCAAGAGGGCGTTGCCATTGCCGCCACGCCCTTGCCCGCCTTTGAAGCAGGGCTTGCCATTGCGCGCGCGGCGGGCCTGCATGGTGCTGTAAAATGACGTACGACCTGCACATCCATTCGTGCCTGTCCCCTTGCGCAGCCGATGACTGCACACCGGCATCCATCGCAGGGTTCGCTAAATTGAACGGCATTGACCTGATTGCCGTGACTGACCACAACGCCGCCGATAACCTGCCCGCCGCCGCCGCCGCGTGCCGGGCCTATGGTGTGCACCTGCTGCCGGGCATTGAGGTGAATACGCGGGAAGAGATTCATTTGCTCGCCTACTTTAAAACGGTAAAGGCAGCGCTGGAAATGGGCGAGGTGCTGTACCGACGCCTGCCGAAGTACCCCTACGACCCGGCCATCTGGGGCCGCCAGCTGATGGCGGATGTGGACGATACCATCATCGGTGAGAAAGAGAAGTTGCTGTCCGGCGCGGTGGATATGGACTTGTATGAGGTGGTGGCGCTGTGCCAAAAGCTTGGCGGCGCCGCCGTGCCGGCCCACGTGGACAAGGACAGCTATTCCCTGCTGTCGGTGCTGGGGTTTGCGCCGGAGGACATTGACTTTGCGGCTTTTGAAGTGAAGCGGCCGGAGCATACCCTGCAAAAGCTGCTGGACACAGGCCGCCTGCCCGCCGGCCGGGAGATCCTCACTTCTTCCGACGCCCACACCCTTGGGGAAATTGCGGAGCACCCGCGCACGCTTGCCGAAAACAGTGTGCTGCGCTTTTTGCTTTGAATGACATCCACATCACAATAAAATGTGCAAACAAATTCATATTATTAGTATGGTTGCCATAAATTTTGCGAAAAAGGGTATAATTGATTGTGAAAAAGATGTTATTTGTATTCAACCCCGCAACGGGGAACGGGCGCATTAAAAATAAGCTGATGGAGATTATATGCGCCTTTACCTACCATGGTTATGAAGTGACGGCCTACCCCACCAAGGCCCCGGGTGACGCGCGGGAATATGTGCTGGACAAGGGCTGCGGCGTGGACCTGGTGGTGTGCTGCGGCGGCGACGGCACGCTGAACGAGGTGGTGAACGGCCTGCTGGAGTGCAAGCCGATGCCTCTTTTGGGCTACATCCCCGGCGGCACCACCAACGATTACGCCGCGTCCCTGCATATCCCGAAGGCCAACATGGCGGCGGCCACCGCGCGCATTTTGAAATCGGAAAAGGCGCTGGAGCTGGATATCGGGCGTTTCAATGGCAAAGCGTTCAACTATGTGGCGGCTTTTGGCGCGGTGGCGGAGGCCTCTTACAGCACGCCGCAGGTGAACAAGAATTTGTTCGGCCATTTTGCCTATGTGGCCGAGGCGCTGTGGCGGCTGAAAGACGCCACCAGCTATGAGATGGAGGTGACGGCGGACGGTGAGACCCGTTCCGGCTGTTACGCCCTGGGAATGGTGACAAACACCACGTCGGTGGGGGGGTACAAGCTGCCCGGCGGCAGCAAGATTTTTATGAACGACGGGTTGTTTGAGGTGTTTCTGGTGCACATGCCGCGCAATATCATGGAAGCCACCGAGCTTTCCACCGCTCTCATCGGTAAGGATTTGGCATGTCCCATGATCGAGTTTTTGCGCGCAAAAAAAATCACTTTTGTCTCAGGCCGCGACGCACCATGGACATTGGATGGAGAATTTGGTGGAAATATTTGCAAGGCGAACATAAATGTCGACAGAAAAGTTTTAAAAATATGCGTATAATGAGGATGGCAGCGAATGGCGCTTTTTAAGAGGGATTTTAACAAGCCGGGCCCCGGCGTGCCGAAAAATGCACCCCCAAAAACCGGCTTTGCGCGTTTTTTTGAGGTGCTGGGGCGGGACTTCGGCAATTTGGTGAAATTGAATTTGCTGTTTTGCCTGTGCACAGGGCCGTCTCAACTGCTGTATGCAGCAGCCGTTTTAATGCTGATGAGCGGCGCCGGCGGCGGGTTTCTCGTTTGCTTTTTGCTGGCCGCCGCCGCCAGCGTGCCGGCCGGCGCTGCTTACACCGCCACCCTGCGGCTGGTTGCGAACATGTTGCGCGACGAACCGGGTTTCCTCTGGCACGATTTCAAGAAGCTGTTCAAGGAAAATTTTCGCTCCTCCATGGCGGGGGGAATGGTCACGATGTTTCTGATTGCATCTGACGTGACAGCAGTTATTTATATATTGGCTGCTTCAAACCAGAATTCAATTGTGGGAACTGTAGTGGTTATGCTGTCTGTGTTGCTGTTTGCCATGTCAGTGCCATACTTTTTTTTGCAAAAGGCGTTTCTGGAACTGAAGGGCCCTTCACTGGTGAAAAACAGCATTTTGCTGGCGCTGGCAAACCTGCCGCGCACGGTGGCAGGCACGGTTCTTGGCATGGGCATTACCGTAGCGTTGTATTTTTTCCTGCCGCTTTCCTTTCCTGTCATCGTTGTTGTAGGATATACCATCCCCTGGCTGATTCAGATGATGTGGATTTGGCCGCCGATGGACAAAACGTTCCAAATCAATGTAACGCTGAAAAAGCGCGACGAAGGCCGGCCGGAAGAGGCAGAAGATGCTGCGACGGCTGGGGAAAAGGAAGAAAACAACACGAGTATAGAGCACTAATCACATATTATATGCAAAAAATCTGGTGATTACACATGAACTTGCAACGATTTACACAAAAATCCCGCGACGCCATCATGGCTGCGCAAAGTATGGCGCTGGAATATCAAAATCAAAGCCTTGAGCAGCAACATTTGTTGTACGCACTGCTGGATCAGGAGAATAGCCTGATTGCCCAGCTGCTGAAGAAAATGGGCGTTGAGCCCGGCAACGTGGAGGTGGCGCTGGCGGAAAAAATTGCCGCGCTGCCGAAGGTTTCCGTGTCCGGCCGCGAGGCGGACAAAATCTACATCACGCCGGAGCTGGACAAAGCGTTGGTGGCCGCCGAAAAAGAGGCCGCCGCCATGAAAGACGATTTCGTTTCGGTGGAGCATATCCTACTGGGCTTGCTGAAAGCGGCAAACCCCGCCATGCGCGATTTATTTCGCACATTCGGCATTGATAAAAACGGCTTTTTGGGGGCGCTGGCCACAGTGCGCGGCTCGGCCCGGGTGACGACAGACAACCCTGAGGACACCTACGACGTGCTGAACAAATACGGGCAGGACCTGGTGGAGCTGGCGCGCCGCCAAAAGCTGGACCCGGTCATCGGCCGTGACGCGGAAATTCGCAATGTGGTGCGTATTTTAAGCCGCAAAACGAAGAACAACCCGGTGCTCATCGGCGAACCGGGCGTTGGCAAAACGGCCATTGCCGAGGGCCTTGCCCAGCGCATTGTGCGCGGCGATGTGCCGAACAGCCTGCTAGACCGCAAGCTGTTTTCCCTGGACATGGGCGCCCTTGTGGCCGGGGCAAAATACCGGGGCGAGTTTGAAGAGCGCCTGAAAAGTGTACTGCAGGAAATACAAAATTCGGACGGTGAAATCATTCTCTTCATTGACGAACTGCACAATATTGTGGGCGCGGGCAAAACCGACGGCGCCATGGACGCGGGCAATTTGCTGAAACCCCTGCTTGCCCGGGGCGAATTGCACTGCATTGGCGCAACCACCCTGAACGAGTACCGCCAGTACATTGAAAAGGACGCGGCCCTTGAGCGCCGTTTCCAGCCCGTAATGGTGGACGAGCCCAACGTGGAGGACACCATCTCCATTTTGCGCGGCTTGAAGGAGCGCTACGAGGTGTTCCATGGCGTGCATATTACCGATGGCGCGCTGATTCAGGCGGCGGTGCTTTCCGACCGCTACATCTCCGACCGCTTTTTGCCGGATAAGGCCATCGACTTGGTGGACGAGGCCTGCGCTATGATTCGCACGGAAATGGACACCAGCCCTGCGGAAATGGACGATTTGGAGCGAAAAATCATGCAGCTGGAAATTGAAGAAGCTGCGCTGAAAAAGGAAAAAGACAAGCTGTCTGCCGGGCATCTGGAAGAAATCCAGGCTGAGATGGCGGGCCTGCGGGACGAGTTCAGCGCTATGAAGGCCCGCTGGGAGAATGAAAAATCGGCCATCGCCCATGTGCAAAGCCTGCGCGAGGAATTGGAGCGGGTGAACGCCGAAGTGGAAAAGGCCGAGCGCGAATATGACCTGAACAAGGCGGCGGAACTGAAATACGGCCGTTTGCCCCGGCTGCAAAAAGAGCTGGCCGAGCAGGAAAAACTGGCCGAGCAAAGCCAAAAGGACGGCCTGCTGCACGACCAGGTGACCGACGAGGAGATCAGCCGCATCGTGGCGCGCTGGACGGGCATTCCCGTGGCCAAGCTGATGGAGAGCGAGCGGGATAAGCTGTTGGGAATGGAAGCCGTGCTGCACCAGCGGGTCATTGGGCAAAACGAGGCCGTCACCCGCGTGAGCGAGGCCATTTTGCGCAGCCGCTCAGGCATTGCGGACATCGGCCGGCCCATCGGCTCCTTTTTGTTCCTCGGCCCCACGGGCGTGGGCAAAACCGAGCTGGCCAAGGCCCTTGCTGAGGCCCTGTTCGACGACGAGCGCAACATCGTGCGCATCGACATGAGCGAGTATATGGAAAAATTCTCCACCAGCCGCCTGGTCGGCGCGCCTCCGGGATATGTGGGCTATGAGGAAGGCGGCCAGCTGACGGAGGCCGTGCGCCGCCGGCCCTACAGCGTGGTGCTGTTCGACGAAATTGAAAAAGCACACCCGGACGTGTTCAATATCCTGTTGCAGGTGCTGGACGACGGCCGCATCACCGACAGCCAGGGGCGCACGGTGGACTTCAAAAACACCATCATCATCATGACGTCGAACCTCGGCAGCGCGCAGATAATCGAGGGCATCGAGGACGGCGAGGTGACGAAAGAGGCCGAAGAAGCCGTGCAGCAGCAGCTGCGGGCCAGCTTCCGGCCAGAGTTCCTCAACAGGCTTGACGAGATCGTGATGTTTAAGCCCCTTTCGAAGTTTGAGATCCGCGGCGTGGTGGAACTGTTGATTGACGAGCTGGCGAAACGCCTCCAGCGGCAGCAGTTGGCATTGCGCGTGACGGATGATGCCAAGGACTTCATCGCCGAAGCGGGTTACGACCCGGTGTACGGCGCGCGGCCCCTGCGGCGGTATATTCAAAGCAAGCTGGAAACCATATTGGCGCGCTATATTATTGCGGAAGACCCCGCGCCGGACACTGTGGTGCGCGTGGATGTGAAGGACGGGGCGCTGGCCATTGTGGCGTAGGCTGGGGCGATTGTGTGTATGAATAAGAGAAGCCGCTGCGAGAGCAGCGGCTTCTTTATGTTGTTTTCAGCGGCCCTAGCGCTCGGTGCCGACAAAAAAGAGGGCCATGGTGCCGGGGCCGGAGTGGCTGCCGATGACCGGGCCGATGTTGTTCAGGTAAAACTCTTTCACGTGCATGCGCTTTTTGATTTCATCACGCAGGTATTTCGCGTCTTCCAGCGAATCCGCGTGGGAAATGAACACATACTGATCTTCCGGCTTGATGGCGGTGGCCTGCATACGGTCGGCCAGCGCATCCAGGCTTTGCTTGCGGCCGCGAACCTTCTCCATGGGGATGAGGTGGCCCTCGTTGTCCACATGCAGCACGGGCTTGATGTTCAGCATGGTGCCGAAGAACGCCGCCGCGCTGGACACGCGCCCGCCGTTTTTCAGGTATTTCAGGTCTTCCACGGTGAACCAGTGCACCAGGTTCAGCTTGTTGGCCTCGGTCCATTCCGCCACTTCGTCAAGGGACTTTCCGGCCTTTTTCTGCTGCACGGCAAGGTACACCAAAAGCCCCTGCCCCAAGCTGGCACACAGGGTATCCACCACCACGATTTTGGAGCCGGGGTGGGTTTCCTGCAGCTCGGCGGCAGCGATGGCGCCGGAGTTCACCGTGCCGGACAAACCGGAAGAAAAGCCGAGGTATAAGATGTCCTTGCCTGCCGCCAGGTCATCATTGAAGGCGACCAGAAACTCCGTCACATTCAGCTGGCTGGTGGAAGGCAGATGGTCCGCCCGCATTTCGTCATAAAACTCTTTTAGGGAATATTTGGGGTTGAACGGGTCGTCCTGGCGGGTCTGGCCGTCGATGGTGAAGGACAGGGACAAAACCTTGACGCCCAGTTCCTCAATCATTTTCTTGTCAAAATCGGCGCTGGAATCGGTGTAAATCACATAATCGCGCATTCTGTACCCCCCACGTATGGCTGTTTGGCCGCAAAAAAGCCATGAATATTATTCCAAAATTATAGCATGAGCAGCCATGAAATACCACCTAAATCGGAAAAGCCGGGAAAAATGGCAAAAAGCAGGGCTATTGCAACTCGCCCTTGAGGGCCATGACCGCGGCAAGGGCGGCCATTGCGGCGGTTTCACTGCGCAAAATGCGCGGGCCAAGGCCTACCGGCAGGCACCCGGCGGCCATGGCCGCCGCAGCTTCGGCCGGGGTGAAGCCGCCCTCGGCCCCGGTGATGAGCGCGATGGAAGTCTCTTTGCCAAGGCATTGGGCCAGCGGCTTGCCGCCGCATTCGTAAAAGAAAAGGGCAAGCTGGTTTTGGGCGGCGTCCGCCAGCATGTCGCCAAAGGCGAGGGCCGGGCGCACTGCCGGAATGATGCCGCGGCCGGATTGCTTTGCCGCCTCGTGGGCAATGCGCTCGAAGCGCTCCAGCTTGTTGTCGCCCTTGGGCTTCACCACGCAGTTTTCGCTGAAAAACGGCACGATGGCCGCCGCGCCAAGCTCCACGGCCTTTTGCACGGCAAAGTCCATCCGCTCGCCCTTGGCAAAGCCGATGTAGGACGTCACCTGAATGGAAGGCTCTGCAATACTGTTTGAATTAGACAATATTTTTAAGATAATTTGCGATTGCTGCACCGATGTGATTTCGGCTTCGTAGTCGTGTCCGGCGCAGTCGCACAGGGTGAGGGCGTCGCCGGGCTTTGCGCGCAGCACGCGTGCAAGGTGCGCCGCGTCCGCCCCGGAAAGGGTGGCCGTGCCGCCGGAAATGTCGGTGGTAAAATAACGGTGGGACATATTCCTCCTTCCGCCGGCCGCGACGGTGCCGACCAACGGATATCTACCTTCCGTGCCCGTCCGCGAACAGTGCGTTGCACGGTTCGCCGCCGGGCTTGCGGCGAGAAGGTGAATTGCCCGCAGGGCAAGAGAGACGCCCCTGGGGGCCGATATCCTTATGGGCGTCCCCGCCACGTCCGGCTACATGGCAGCAGATTATTGTTGCGCCAAAATGGCCAGCCAGTCTTTGTCTTGCCGGCGTTCCGTAACGGTGAGGCCCGCGGCCCGCAGGGCGGCCAATACGTCGGCCTCCCTGGGGGCGATGATGCCGCTGGCAAGGAACAGGCCGCAGGGTGCAAGCAGCCGCGGAATGTCCGGCGCAAGGCGAATAATGGCGTCCGCCACAATGTTTGCCAGCACAATGTCGTATTTTCCCTTTGCGGCACCGGCAAGGTCGCCGGCCACGGTGGTGTAACGCTCCGCCACGCCGTTCAGGGCGGCGTTTTCGGCGGCGGTGCGCACGCACATATCGTCGATGTCCACAGCAAGGGCACTTTTTGCGCCCAGCAGCAGCGCCGCAATGGAAAGGATGCCGCTGCCGCAGCCGATGTCCAGCACGGCCTCGCCGCCCTGAACGGCCTCGTCCAGCGCCTCCAGGCAGAGGCGCGTGGTCTCGTGGGTGCCCGTGCCGAAGGCCATGCCGGGGTCGAGTTTTAATACAACGCGTCCGTTGTTCTGCGCAGTGTTGGCCGCGGATTCCCACAAAGGGGTGACGTGCAGGCGTTTGCCAAGGTCAAAGGCGTGGTAGTACTGCTTCCAGGCGTTTTCCCAGTCCTCCTGGCGCAGGTTCGAAAGATCCAGCTTGTGGGGGATCTCCGCCGCCAAAAACCGCGCGCCAAGGTGCCGCACCTCCTCGGGCACGCCCGCCGTTTCCGGCAGGTACAGGTGGATGCGCACCACGTCGCGCGGCTTTTGCAGCAGTTCTTCTTCAATCAGGTCCACATGGGCAATTTCCCACGCCCCGGCCTCAATGTCGGAGTAGTCCTCGATGTAGATGCCGCCGTCGGTGAACACGTCCGCAATGGATGCCGCCGCCTCGGAATGACACAGCGGCACCTCGATGGTGATGTCCGTCCAATCCATGATAAACCCCATATATTTTATTAATTTTACATTATAAGTGTGCAAAAACCGCCGCATTTCATAGCTGCGTGTAAATCACACCTCGTTCATGGAGAAGCAACCCTTGCCGGGCCAGCGCGCCGCGAAGGCCAGTTCTTCCTCGATGCGCAGCAGGCGGTTATATTTGGCCACACGGTCTGAGCGGGCGGGCGCGCCGGTTTTGATTTGCTTTGCCGCGGTGGCCACGGCAAGGTCGGCGATGGTGGTGTCCTCGGTTTCGCCGCTGCGGTGGCTGATAACGGCCCGGTAGCCCGCCGAATGGGCCAGCTTCACGGCGGCCAGGGTTTCGCTCAGGGTGCCGATCTGGTTCGGCTTGATGAGCACGGCATTGGCGCATTTCATGTCGATGCCTGTTTGGATGCGCTTTGTGTTAGTGACGAACAAATCGTCGCCCACCAGTTGTACGTCGCGGCCAAGCTCCGCCGTCAGGGCGGCCCAGCCAGCCCAGTCCTCTTCGCCCAGGCCGTCCTCGATGGAGGCGATGGGATAACGGCGCGAAAGCTCCGCCCAATATTCCACCATCTCCACCGTGGAAAAATGGCGGCCGCTTTTGGGCTGGATATACTCGCCGTGGGGCGTGGCCCACTCGCTGGCGGCGGCGTCCACGGCCAGCACAAAGTCCTGCCCCGGCGTGTAGCCAGCCTCGCCGATGGCCTGCATGATCAGCTCCAAGGCCTCTTCATCGCCGGCAAGGTCCGGCGCAAAGCCGCCTTCATCGCCCACGGTGGTGGAAAGGCCGCGCTGTGTTAAAATATGCTTCAGCGCGTGGTACACCTCGGTGGAGGTGCGCATGGCCGCGCTGAAACTGGGCGCGCCCACGGGCATCACCATGAATTCCTGGATGTCCACATTGTTGGACGCGTGCGCCCCGCCGTTTAAAATATTCATCATAGGAACGGGTAAAATGTTGGCGGAACACCCGCCGAGCAGGCTGTACAGCGGCATGTCGCTGGCGGCGGCCAGCGCCTTTGCCGCGGCAAGGCTTACGGCCAAGGTGGCGTTTGCGCCAAGCCGCGCCTTGTTGTCCGTGCCGTCGGTGTTCAGCATGGCCTGGTCAATGGCGGTCAGTTCACGCGCGTCCATGCCGATGAGCGTGGGCTTGATCAAATGCTCGATGTTTTCCACGGCGCGCATCACGCCTTTGCCGGCGTAGGCGTCGCCGCCGTCGCGCAGCTCCAGCGCCTCGAACTTGCCGGTGGACGCGCCGCTGGGCACGGCCGCGCGGCCGGATTTGCCGCTGGACAGAACCACGTCGGCTTCCACGGTGGGGTTGGCCCGGCTGTCGAAAATTTGCCGTGCGTTGATATTCGCAATTTTTTCCATATTCGGGTAAGGCCTCCTTGTTTTGCGGCCGCGCGCCTTTTTCGCGCGGCCCCGCAAGTAAAAGCGGCCTCCTCACAGCAAGGGAATGATACAATTTTAGTATAGGTTGCCGGGGCGCAGGCGTCAAGGAGAAAAAGCAAGAACCGCCGGAGCGGCAATCCAATGTACATTGCTGCGGCCCCCAGGGGCGCTTCTCTTGCCGCTGTGCGGCAATTCACCTTCTCAGCCACAAATTGGCGCTGCGGTTACGTATCACATATACGTGCCCTTGCGCCAACGCGCGGCTTCCTGGCACTGCACATCGTCTTGCCGCCCCGGGGACCGGGGTTGTGTCCGCCGCACCATCGACAGGCTTTGACACAAAATTGACATTTGCACCCGATTGTAATAATATTTTATTTATTATTAGGCGCCGTGGCGCACGCCGCGGCAAAGCATGCAGGGAGTGGTGGATTTGGCAAAATATATCGTGAAGCGCGTTTTGTATGGCGTGTTGACCCTGTTTATCGTGGCAACAGCCACATTTTTTTTGATGCGGCTGATACCCGGCGGCCCGTTTTTGGGCGAAAAGGCGCCCAGCCCCCAAACGCTGAAATACATGCAGGCGAAATATGGGCTGGACAAACCCCTGCTGGAGCAATACACCACTTACATGGGCGGCGTGCTGAAAGGCGATTTCGGCCCCAGCCTGAAGCAGCGCGGCCGCACCGTGGCGGGCATCATTGAGCTGAAATTCCCTGTGTCGGCGCGGCTTGGCGTCATGGCCATCGCGGTGGCGCTGTTCGTGGGCGTGCCGCTGGGCTGCTGGGCGGCGCTGCGGCGCGGCAAGCTGCCCGACCGCGTCATCAGCGTGTTTTGCGCGGCGGGGGTGTCCATTCCCAGCTTTGTTACCTGCACGGCAATGATGTATATTTTCGGCGTGCTGCTGGGGTGGCTGCCCACCCTTGGGCTAAATTCGCCGCAAAGCTACATCATGCCGGTGTTTGCCCTGGCGCTGCTGCCAACGGCCTATGTGGCGCGGCTTACCCGCAGCACCATGCTGGACGTGATGGGCCAGGACTATATGCGCACGGCAAAGGCAAAGGGCGTGCCCCAGGTGAAGCGGGTGTTCAAGCATGCCCTGCGCAACGGCATATTGCCCACCATCTCTTACCTCGGGCCCATGCTGGCGTTTTTGGTAACAGGCAGCATGGTGGTGGAAAAGCTGCTCACCATCCCGGGCCTTGGGGGCGAGTTCATCTCTTCCATTTTGAACCGCGACTACCCCATGGTGATGGGCACCACAATTTTCCTGGCCGCGCTGCTCATCGGCATCAACATCATCGTGGACATCATTTACAAACTTGTTGACCCGCGCATTAAATTTGAATAGGAAGGAGGCGGCCATATGAACACGGAGACAACGACCAAACGCACCTATACCCCGGAAGATTTCGCGCCCGCCTCCCAGCAGGAAAAGGCGGACCTCGTCATCATGCGCGACAGCGTGGGCTTCTGGAAGGACGCCATGCGCCGTTTTGTGCGCAACCCGCTGGCCATGGTTTCGGCGGGCATCATTTTCCTCATCCTCATTTTTGCCTTTGTGCTGCCCAGTGTTTGGCCATACAGCTACGAACAGCAGATCCGCGGCGCGGAGAACCTCTCCCCCATGACCTATTCGGAAGGCGAGCAGGCCAGAATAGACGCGGGCGAGGATGTGTTTCCCCACATTGTGGGCACGGACACCCACGGCCGCGACTATGCCGTGCGCCTGATGATGGGCACGCGCATTTCGCTCATTGTCGGCATCGGGGCCAGTTTGCTCATTTTGGTCATCGGCTCCGTTTACGGGGCGGTGTCCGGCTTCCTCGGCGGCCGGGCGGACCAGATCATGATGCGCATCGTGGACATGCTTACCACCATTCCAGACATCCTCATCATCATCGTGCTGATGATGACCCTGAAGGAACCGCTGAAGCACCTGGCGGACAATGTTCCCGCCCTCGCGTGGATCCGCACCGTGGGCGTGCCGCTGGTGTGCATCTTTATCGTGTTTGGCCTGCTGTACTGGGTGACGATGGCGCGCATTGTGCGCAGCCAGGTGCTTACGCTGAAGGAGAGCGAATTTGTGACGGCGGCGCGGGCGCTGGGCGCGTCCAACGGGCGCATCATCCGCAGCCATTTGCTCACGAACTGCATTGGCACCCTCATCGTGACGACGACGCTGCAGATCCCCTCCGCCATTTTTACCGAGAGCTTCCTCTCTTTCCTCGGCATTGGCGTGGCGGCGCCCATGCCGTCGCTGGGCTCGCTTGCCACAGACGCCATTCAGGCGCTGCAAACTTACCCGTATCGCCTGTTTGCGCCGGCCATCCTCATCAGCGTCATCATCCTTACGCTGAACCTGTTCGGCGACGGCCTGCGCGACGCGTTCGACCCGAAACTGAAAAGCTGATGGAGGCGCACATGGGTAGAGATGAGAGAGTGGGCAAACACGGCGCGCGATGTAAGCGGCTTGCCACTGAAAACAAGCTGGGAAAGGGGGAAGAGAAATGAGCGGGAACTTAGTCGATATCAAAGACCTTCGCCTTTCCTTTTTCACCCCGGCGGGCGAAGTGAAGGCGCTGAACAACGTGAACATCCATTTGAAGCAGGGCGAGGTGCTGGGCGTTGTGGGTGAAAGCGGCAGCGGCAAAAGTGTCACCGCCTACACGCTGATGGGCCTGGTGCCGCACCCTGGCAAGGTGCTGGGCGGCACGGTGGATTTCAACAGCCACAGCATTACGGCTTTGACGGAAAAGCAGATGGAAAAAATTCGCGGCAACGAGGAAAGCATTATTTTCCAGGACCCGCTGACGAGTTTGAACCCGGTGTACACCATTGGCAATCAAATCAGCGAAGTGATTTTGCTGCACACGGACAAAACCAAAAAGGAAGCCCAGGCACGCGCGGCGGAGCTGCTTGCCCTGGTGGGCATCAACGAGCCGGAAAAGCGCCTGAAGCAGTATCCGCACCAGCTTTCCGGCGGCATGCGCCAGCGCGTGATGATCGCCATCGCCCTGGCCTGCGAGCCGAAGCTGCTGATTGCCGACGAGCCCACCACGGCCCTTGACGTCACCATCCAGGCGCAGATTTTGGAGCTGATGATGGACCTGAAGGAAAAAATCGGCATGAGCATCATCATGATCACCCACGACCTTGGCGTGGTGAGCAATATGTGCGACCATATCGCCGTGATGTACGGCGGCAAGGTGGTGGAATACGGCACCACGGACGATATTTTCTACCGCCCAGGCCACGAATATACCCGCGGCCTGTTGAAAAGCGTGCCGAAGCTGGAGGAAAAGGATAGCGGCCGGCTTATCCCCATTGAGGGCTCAACGCCCGACATGCTGAACCCGCCGGCCGGCTGCCCGTTTTCGCCGCGGTGCGCCTCGTGCATGAAAATCTGCCTTACGCAGATGCCGCCCTATACAACGCTTTCCGGTGTGCACCAAAGCGCCTGCTGGCTGCTGCAAAAGGCGGAGTTTGAAAAAACGGCGGCGGGAGGTGAAGCGTGATGGCGGACAACACATTGCTGCAAGTGGAGCGTTTGAAGCAGTACTTCACCGTGCCCAGCGACAAAATGTTCCAGAAAAACATCGTGAAAGCCGTGGACGACATCTCGATTTCCATCGACAGGGGCGAGACCTTCGGCCTTGTGGGGGAAAGCGGGTGCGGAAAAACTACGTTGGGAAGAAGCATTTTGCGCCTGTGCGAGCCAACATCCGGCAAAATCACCTACGGCGGGGAAGACATCACCCACGTGAAGATGCTGCCCTACCGCCGCAGGATGCAGATTGTGTTCCAGGACCCGTACGCCTCTCTGGACCCCCGCATGACCGTGGGCGACATCGTGGGCGAGGCCATCGACATCCACAAGCTTGCCAAAAGCACGAAGGACCGGCGGGACAAAATCATCTCGTTGCTTGAGACGGTGGGCCTGAACAGCGAGCACGCCAACCGGTACCCCCACGAATTTTCCGGCGGCCAGCGCCAGCGCGTGGGCATTGCGCGTGCCCTGGCCGTGGACCCGGAGTTTATCGTGTGCGACGAGCCCATCTCGGCCCTCGACGTGTCCATTCAGGCGCAGATCATCAATATGTTCGAGGATTTGCAGGCCCAGCGCGGCCTGACGTACCTGTTCATCGCCCACGATTTGAGCGTGGTGAAGCATATTTCAAACCGCATCGGCGTGATGTACCTGGGCAAGCTGGTGGAGATGGCCAAAAGTGAAGAGTTGACCTTCCACAGCCTGCACCCCTACACCCGCAGCCTCATTTCGGCCATCCCTATTGCGGACCCCGAAACCAGCCGCGGCCGCAAGCGCATTGTGCTGCAGGGCGACGTGCCGAGCCCGGTGAACCCGCCGTCCGGCTGCCGGTTCCGCACGCGCTGCCCCTATGCGGACGAGATTTGCGCCGCCGAGGAGCCGCCCCTGAAAGAGGAGCACAGCGGCCATTTTGTGGCCTGCCACCATGTGGACAAGGCCGCCGCCGGCCCGGCGGTGATTTAGGACAGTGCATTGACAAAGCGGGGCTGCCCTTTTTTAGGAGGTGGCCCGTTTGGCTCTGCTGAAGCCATTGGCCCGCGTTGCCTGTGCGGGCCGTCGGCCTGCACGCCGCCCCTGCACATGGCCGTCCGTTTGAATCTATCTCCCCCGCCCCTCCTGACACATTTTTATCACAAAATTCTTACAATATAAGGCGTTTGCTTGAATACTGGCTGTATAAAGGGGTATACTTTGTGGTACCCATTTGATATTTTGTGTGGAGATTCCTTGTGTTTTTGTATTCAACAGCCCGGTGGCACCAGTTTGGCGAACCGGGCTTCGTTTGGATAAAAATTTTTTAGGAGGGTAATATGAAAAAACTTTCACTTGTGCTTGCGCTGCTGCTGGCCATGACGATGTTGCTTGCAGCGTGCAGCCCGGACGCCTCTTCCGGCGACGCCGCGGCCGGCACAGACAGCGCCGCTGCTTCAACCGGCTCGGCCGACGCCGGCACCGACGGCGAAGAAGCCGAAGAAGAGGCGGCGTTCTTCGACCCCAGCCTGCTGCAGGTAAAAGCTGTGGACGACCTGACACTGGAGGTCAACCTGGTGGCCCGCACGCCGTACTTCCTGGAGCTGACGGCGTTCCCCACATACTCCCCGGTGCCCATGCACATCATCAATGACGTGGGCGAGGCGTGGAGCACCGAGGCCAGCACCTACATCGGCAACGGCCCCTACACCCTTACCGAGTATGTTCCGAAGGACCACCTGACCATGGTGAAAAACGAAAATTACTGGGATGCCGCGAACGTTGGCCCTAAAACCATTGAGTGGAAGCTCATTGAGGACAGCGTGGCCGAGCTGAACGCTTTCCAAACCGGCGAAACCAGCTTTACCGATAATCCCCCGCCGGAGGAGATCGACAGCCTGAAAACAGAAGATTTCTTTGTGTCCGAGCCCCAGATGGGCACTTACGGCGTGTGCATGAACAACCAGGCGGCCCCGTTTGACGACGTGAACGTCCGCAAGGCGTTTACCCTCGCCATCGACCGCGACCACATCGCCAATGTCATTGGCAGCGGCCTGTACATTCCGGCCGGCGGCTGGGTGGACCCCGCCCAAAAGGACGCCGCCGAAGGCAGCACCTTCCGCGAAGTGGCCGGCGACTGGTACGACCCGTCCGCCGCGGCCTATGAGGCCAACTGTGAAGCGGCCCGCGCGGCGCTGGAAGAAGCCGGCTCCCCGAACGGCGAGGGCTTCCCCACCGTCACCTACAGCTACAACGATTCCGGCATCCACCCGGCAGTGGCCGAGGCCCTGCAGGACATGTGGAACACGGTGCTGGGCGTGAACGTGGAACTGGAAAATATGGAATGGGCCACGTTCCTGGAGACCCGCAAAAACGGCGAATACCAGCTGGCCCGCGACGGCTGGCTGAACGACTACAACGACCCGATGGGCGAACTGGACCTGTTCATCACCGACGGCGGCAACAACAACAGCCAGTATAAGAGCACCGCCTATGACGAGCTGATTACCGCCGCGAAGAACGAGGCCGACCCGGCCGCACGCTTTGCGCTGATGCACCAGATGGAAGACATGCTGCGCGACGAGTGGGTGATTGCCCCCGTTATGTTCTACGGCGACCCCTACCTCATCGACCCGGAACTGAAAGCGGACCCCGGCTTTTGGACGGTGCCCCTGGGCTACAAATACTTTATGTATGTGCAGAATGAGAAGTACCAGGACAAGCTGACCGTGTGCGCCGGCCCGGAAACTTCCACCATCGACCCCGCCCTCAACTCTTCCGTTGACGGCGCCATCTACATCATCCACAGCTTTGAGGGCCTTTACCGCCTGAACAAGGCCGGCGAGCCCGAGCCCGCCATGGCTGAGAGTGTGGAAGTCTCCGATGACGGCCTGACCTATACCTTCAAGATCAAGGAAGGCATGCAGTTCTCGGACGGCACCCCCATCACTGCCCAAACCTTTGTGGACAGCTGGGTGCGCGCCATCGACCCGGAGACCGCTGCCGACTATGCGTATATGTTCGAGTGCATCGCCGGTTACAACGAGGCGCTGGGCATGTAATTGCCCGCCCCTTTGGCAGAACGGTAAAAAACGCAACAAAAAACAGCCTCGTTCCTTGGAACGGGGCTGTTTTATTGCGGCGCCATCAGGCGCGCTCGCCGAACAGATTGAAACGGAACAGCTTGGTCTCGTCGGCCTTGTTACTGCATTCAATGTGCGCATTGGTCACGCGGCCACCCTCGATGAGCTGGGTAAAGCCGATGATTTGGCACAGCTTGCTTTTCAGGTTCAGCCGGTCGCCGTCGGGCGTTACCATGAACACGTCTCCCTCGCAGGCGTCCAGCACGGCCATAAAGTCCTTCAGGTCCACATTTGTCAAATCCACGCGGTTGCCTCCTTCCCTTTTTGGTTCTGCTTATCGTGCGGGATAAACCGTGTGTTTATCCGCAAACAGTATAGCACAGCTGCGGCAAAAATGCAAGGTGGAACTTGTGGTGTTGCACAATAAAGGTGTGAAATTGTTGTAAAACATGCACAAGAAACGTGCGCAAAGCAAAAATTTGGCCTCACTTTGTTTGTGATTTGTTTAACACTCTTGAAATGACGGACGGTTGCCCGTATAATGGCTATATGGCTGGAATTACGAACGATATTAAAACGGGGGCCGGCCAATAGACCCCTGAAGAGAAGGAGCATGGCTATGATCTATACCCACGAAGTAGAGCACATGTGCCCCGTGGCGAACCACGCGAACCACGGCCCCGCGCCCAGTCCCGAAGAGGGACGCTGGGTGAGGGCGTATGATGTGAAAGACATCAGCGGCCTTACCCACGGCGTGGGCTGGTGCGCGCCGCAGCAGGGCGCGTGCAAGCTGACGCTGAACGTGAAGGACGGCATTATTGAAGAGGCGCTGGTGGAGACCATCGGCTGCACCGGCATGACCCATTCCGCCGCCATGGCGGGCGAAATTTTGCCCGGCAAAACCATTATGGAGGCGCTGAACACCGACCTTGTGTGCGACGCCATCAACGTGGCCATGCGCGAGCTGTTTTTGCAGATCGTTTACGGCCGCAGCCAAACGGCTTTTTCAGAAGGCGGCCTGCCCGTGGGCGCCGGCATGGAAGACCTTGGCAAGGGGCTGCGTTCCTCTGTGGGCACCATTTTTTCCACCCAGGAAAAGGGCGTGCGCTATTTGGACCTGACCGAGGGCTACATCACCCGCATGGCGCTGGACGAAGGCAATGAGGTGATCGGCTACGAGTTTGTGCACCTCGGCAAAATGCTGGAGGCCATCCGCCACGGCACGGCCCCGGCCGAGGCGTACGAGAAAAACAAGAAAAACTACGGCCGCTTTTCGGCTGAAGACGGCGCGGTGAAGTACATCGACCCGCGCGAAGAATAGGAAAGGGGGAATGCAAAATGGCTAAATTTGAAAATATGGACCGCCGCATGCCGAAAATTGAGGCTTGCCTGAAAGAGAACAATCTGGAAAGCCTGGACGCCTGCCGCGACATGCTGCTGGCGAAGGGCATCGACGTGGACGCCATTGTGAAAGGCGTGCAGCCCATCTGCTTTGAAAACGCCGTTTGGGCCTATACGCTGGGCACGGCCATCGCCGTGAAGCGCGGCGAAAAAAGCGCCGCCAAATGCGCCGCCGCCATTGGCGAGGGCATTGAGGCGTTCACCATCCCCGGCAGTGTTGCCGAGCAGCGCAAGGTTGGCCTTGGCCACGGCAATTTGGGCGCCATGCTGCTGAGCGACGAAACCGAGTGCTTTGCGTTCCTTGCCGGGCACGAGAGCTTTGCCGCCGCGGAAGGCGCCATCGGCATTGCCAAAACGGCCAACAAGGCCCGCTCGAAGCCCCTGCGTGTCATTTTGAACGGCCTTGGCAAGGATGCGGCCTACATCATCAGCCGTATCAACGGCTTCACCTTTGTGGAGACGGATTTCGACTTCGAAAAGGGCGAATTGAACACAGTGAGCGAGAAGCCCTTCTCCAAGGGCGATCGCGCCGCCGTGAAATGCTACGGCGCGAACGACGTGCTGGAAGGCGTCGCCATCATGAAAAAAGAGGGCGTGCAGGTGTCCATCACGGGCAACAGCACCAACCCCACCCGCTTTCAGCATCTGGTGGCCGGCACCTATAAAAAATGGGCCAATGAGAACGGCGCCAAATACTTCAGCGTGGCCAGCGGCGGCGGCACGGGCCGCACCCTGCATCCGGACAATATGGGCGCCGGCCCCGCCAGCTATGGCCTGACGGACAGTATGGGCCGCATGCACGGCGACGCCCAGTTTGCCGGCAGCAGCTCCGTTCCCGCCCACGTGGAGATGATGGGCCTCATCGGCATGGGCAACAACCCCATGGTGGGCGCCACCGTGGCGTGCGCTGTGGCGGCGAGCCAGGCGTGATTTTCTTCGCAAAAACAAGAAATACTGCAAACACGCCACCCCGTGAGGGGTGGCTCGTTTTTATGTGAATGGCACAAAATTGGGGTTTTGTCCACGGTTTGTCCGCGCGAATGAATGAGCGCGGACAATACCTGGAAACAGAATCGGCATATTGGATGCGGGTTTGTTCTCACTGCCCGTTTCCGGAAGTGCCAACTCGACGGAAGGAACAGGGATGCTGTTTAGTAGGGAAAGCGGTTCAAATTGCTATTCATCGACGAGCAAAAGAGAACCAATCACTCCCCAAAAGCATACGCCGACAAGGAAAAGCCAAGCAAACCCTGCTGTGCCGGGCGAAGTCAGTAAAGCCGCAAAATCAAACAGTGGATAGATACTCAGCCACTTTAGCGCGTCAAGCCCGCTGAAAGCCAGCAGCGATGGCAACACAAACAGTAGGCTTGAAACCAAAACAGCTCCAATAATATTGCCGATTTTTTGTGATACATAAAGAGACAGAATCATGACAACAAAACACGCGATGAGCCTGATTGCAAAAACAAGGACAATAAATAGAATGATAGGAAACCCCTCTGGCGCACCCACATATGCATCGAGGCTGCGAAGCGGCGCTGTAAGGCAGTGAACACCATAGTCCCGTAAGAGAACATATACTCTGGGCAGTATGGACACAGTCACCAAAAAAATGACCAGGACAAGGCAGACCCGCAACTTGTTTTTTATGGTTTGAAGTTTGCCAAGAGGGGTTGTATTAAACAAACGCACTAGCCTGGTCTGCTTTTCGATTGCGAATGCCGGAGAGGCAAGCAACACGATTGCGAGTGCTGTCACAAGACTTTCTACCAAAGCGTTATTGCGAGTCAGGCCGAAGTAGTAGTTGTGCCCTGTATCGTAAACAAGGAGCCGTGTAGGGTCTTGATTGGCCACACGCACCTTATCCATCACCCGCATGAATGTGTTTTTTTCTTCAACCAAGCTCGAATTTTCCCCTAATATTCTGGCATATTCTTCCTGATCAATCGTCCCATTGGCCAATTCATTCTTGGCGTCAATCAATGGCAAGTATTTTTGCCATTGTTCTTTCAGCCATTCATACGTATCTTCTGTATAGTTTCCCTCTACCGCGCTCATCATATTTTTATAGTATATTTCATCCGCCGGTAAAAAACTGGCGGTACTCATCGCCATATTTACCATAAAAACAACAAACAGTACGAGGACAACCGCCCCGCCATTGGTAACCAATATTTTATATGCTTCCAATATTGGCAACCGCATCGGCTTACGCCTGTGTTTTTTAATGGACTTATGGCGTTGTATATGCGGTAAGTGAAGCCATTTCCGGGGGCTTCTCACCCTGTAACGGCTAAAGCAAACAACATTTGCGACAAGCAACAAGGCTGCATACAGTAAACCTACCATCAACATCGCATAAAGGAGTGATATGGGATGGCTCGCGAAGCATAAGTTGCGGTAATCTCCCAAGATTTCATTTGTCTGTAAAAGACTCGCAATGTTTCCATAGCGCAGAATATATCGCCTGCTGTTCGCCGAAATATTACTGCGCAAAAATTCACTGGCTACCGGAAACAATATTGCTAAGAGGTAGCCGCTCATTGCTTTTTTGGTCAACATACAAGCAAGCAATACCCAAAGCGAAACAACAAACAAGCCAAACCACTTAGTAAAAAGGAACAGCAGCAAATATTGCCATACATTCACTGACAAAATGCTGCGAAGCAAAAACGGATAGGACTGAATCGGAGATGAAAAATCACCCAGCCCATATTGCAAGGCGCAAATTAAAAGATTGCTTCCATAAAGCAAAAGGGTAATGGCCAGCACACTGACAGACAGCGCAATGATTTTTCGTATCATCAGCGAGCCTCGCCCTCTTGGGGTGGTCCGCAGAAGAAAAATCAGACGATTATCCACTTCTTCGCGCACGAGGAACGATGCCATTGCAAGGATGATGAACAGCGCCACCAAATCGGTCAACTGAAAATTGATGGCCGTGCGTAAGCCTTTTTGTGGATAGTAAGACGGCTGTAGCGAAAAAAGCTTGTCATAGTCCGCTATTGTCTTTTGGATCAGTTCCTCGTTATACGTTCCACCGGCACTCTTCTCTGAAAACACCGATATACGATTTATATTTTCCCCTTGGGTTTGAATGCTTTCAAGATAATCCGAATAGTCTGCTACTTCCGTATATTCCAGATAGATCTGGTTGACGAACTTGTATTCATCGTAAAGATTGGAAGTGTATTTCAGATATTCGCCGCTCTTATAAAGATCATAGTATTTTTCGTAGATGTCTTTGTTTTGCTGAAGAAGGGCATCGCCGCCTGTGCCCATCGCGATAGAACGTTCTACCGAATCAATGGCAAGTATATTGGAAATTGTTTCATAATGGCCAACAATGAGCGCATCTTTTTCTTCTTCTGTTGTACCTTTCAGTTCTTGCTCCAACTGCCGATAGGATGTGCTGCTCCCCGATCCGCTTTTCAGCAGTGTCGTGGGTCCCAGCACAAGTAAAAAGATGTTGACCGCGCAAAGCGCCGCCAACATCGTTAGAAACAATTTGGTTTTCCATATTTTATATAGTTCTGCTTTCGTCAGCAAAAGAACACCTCAGTTATTCTCCAAAAACATTCAGGTACACGTCTTCCAGACCCCGCCCAGGCGCTAAAGCCGCTATCAAGGCATCCGGCGTATCCATGTATTCAATGTTCCCTTGATTCAGCAAGATTATTTTGTCTGCCACGGCTTCTACATCAGAGACCACGTGTGTAGCAATGATGACAATACTTTTTTTGGCCTGCGAATTCATCATATTGCGAAACCGCACTCTTTCTTTGGGGTCAAGCCCGGCCGTCGGTTCATCCATGATGATCAGTTTGGGGTCACCAATCATGGCCGCAGCGGCAAGGATACGCTGCCGCATACCGCCAGAATATTGCCCCAGCCGCTTTTGAAGTTGATCCGAAAGGTTCACTAAGGCCGCAACACGCTCTATTTCTTCAAAAATTTTGGCACGGGGAATTTCTTTTAAGCCGCACAGATACTCCAGAAACAGCTTCCCTGTAAATGCGCGGTATAATTCCTGTTGTTGCGGCATATATCCCAATGCCCGACGGAAATTTTTACCACATCGTTTAGTAAGCTTCCCCCCCCAATACACCTGTCCACGGTCAGCATTCAGGTTGCCTGTAATAATATTGATTAACGAAGATTTGCCAGCGCCATTTGGTCCCAGTAAGCCATACAACCCAGGCTGAAGCTCAAAACTTATATCATTTAGCGCTTTTATGTTGACGCCGTGGCCCAGTGGATATACTTTGGAAATTTTGCTGATTTTCAGTTCAATTGTTTTCATGATAAAAATCACTTAGTTATATAGGAGATGAGGCGGGGCGTACATTCGGGTTGTTCGCAGTATAGTCCACTTTGCTGATAAAGCCATATAGATTGCTATAGCTTTCGATCGTTTCCATGTCGCCCTCTTTATTTTCAATTACCAGTGGAACTTCTTTATAATCATACAATACACAAAGTTGGTCGCCATAAACAGCGACAACATCCCAATGGTACTGCTTAAATGTGGATGTTTTTAAGGTCAGCGGATGGGTTTCGCCGGTGGTTAAGTTTACCAAATACCTGCTTGTAACAGGATTTCCCTCCGCATCTGCTATACTTTGATTATAAAAAATGCAACCGTCAAAAGCGGGGAAAATTGAACCAGATATTTGATTTTTGACCTTTTCCAAAGATATTGTCTTTTCTTCTTCGGTTTTAGGGTTCGTAGAAATCACTTCGCTTGTTTCTGAATCATAAGCAATCAATTGGTTATCCATAACAAACATATAACCGCCGCTCAATTTATATTGACCAATTTCTTGGTCAAAGGATGGATTTTCCGGATTGAGCAAAACCTGACGTGCTGTACTGGCGTCGAAGTTGTTTTCCTGCAAAATCAAATGGTTTTCATAAGCGCCCACCAGTTGGTAAAAACCGAATTCAGTTGTCGTATCCACTATATGCTTGACTTCGCCATTCGAGAGATTGATCTCGACTAAATAGTAACGAGTATTTCCCTTTTCATCGACCTCGTTCATAGTTGTAAATAGATAATTGTTGTCAGAAACCTCATAAATATCGAAACGTTGGTTTGCAGGGAATTCACACAGTTTCCGATTGTCAGAACCATCTAGATTCCGTATTTCAATATATGGATTAGATGCTTCCGTAGCCGCTGCACGGATAAGTATCAGTTTGTCATCGGTAACGACTGCCGTCGGGGGATAATTATCTTTCAAAGCAATGTAGCTGGTGCAAGCGTCCGTGTTATGCTTACAGCCCGGTTGGTTGCACAGATATATTGTTTGCTCTGTGGCAAAGTCGGTATAAAAAATGCTGGCTGAATTTGGGAAAATAGATTTTACTTCATACAGGCCGTCTGCCGTCGTAGCATAGCTTGTTTCGTTGAGCAGCCGGAAATCTCCATATTTATTTTTCGGTAGCGTTATCCCTAAAAAAGAGTCAGGGCTACTGCCGTTTTCGACATTTGCGGTCTCGCCGTCGTAACCCTGTACAGAGCTATCCTGATTTGTGCAGGATGTGGCCAAGATAGCAACCGCTAGGCAAACGACAATGACAATGAATCCTTTCGATTTTTTCATAAACAACCCTCATAAATAATATAAGCATTGGTGTATGCGGAATCGTCCCAGTAATACATTGTATCCAATTTTTGGGGTAAACCCACAGAGAATGCGGGTGTCAAGGCTGTTTCTGATATAAACCGGATAAAGCTAGTTAAAAAATATCAATTAAAGACTTCAAATCACATAATGCAACGCCAGCCGCGCACTGACGTTGCTTTTAACTTGATTGTAGATGTTTTCTTTGTCAATGCTCCGAAATGGATGTGAAAATAACCTTGCTTTTTGTAAAGTGGGTCTGCGCTTTACCAGCCCCAAATCCACGTTTGGTATCCTGCCACACCGCCCCATCCCACAACGGCGTGATCATAAAACCCAGCAGTCTGCAAGGGCATGCCGCGATGATGCACCAATTCGATCTTCGATCCCGAACGATACAAAGCGGAATCATCTATACTGGTACTTGCCAATTTCCACGTGATACACGTGCCATCATATGTGTTGTAGTTAAATGCATATTCCTGATTATAGTTAGACACAATTACTGTTTGGCCTGCATAGGAACTTCTCGTAAAACTCTGATCGATTCCACTGCCGGAATGGTACATCCGCACAGAACGGCCCTGCATTTGAGCCCCTGTATTGCCGTAAAGGTTCAAATAGTAATTGCCCTGACGGATGGTCGAAGCAGAAACACGCACGGTAAAGAGGGAGAAAAGCAAGCAAAACATCACGAATATTCCAAGCACTTTGGCGCTTTTGTTGATCTTAGTCGTATCCATTTTTGCTCCTTTTATTTCAGGTGAATGTCATCATCTGCTAGCACCCATATTCACCACTTGAATCTCTCTCCTAAAGCATATCGGCTTTGCATAAATCCGTACTGGCATAAGGAAATACTTTCCAAGTGGGTAATGGATAGAACTTTACATGCCCATTGGTACCACCATACTTTCTATTTTAGGGAACCCTTACGCTTATATAGGGCAACTACACACCCAAGGCACAAATGATTGTAAGAGATAGAACCAGCAGAGCGCAGGCGTTTTAGCGTGATAACCTCCCAGCCGCCTGCGTAACGGCAGTCCGCCAATAAAAAACACAAGAAATGGAATGGACTCGCTATAATGGGAACCGACAACGCCCATCAAGACAATGGAACCCACCATCAGAATGCGTGTTTGCAGAGCGTAGATGCACCAATCTGGTGGGCGGCATTTAGCCATGTTGCAATCAAGGAATCTACAATCTTCCGACAGCACTGTTAAGCACCGGCTCTTCTTTTCTGGCTATTTTTACAGTATCGCCTTCACATTTCAAACACAATAGATTTGTTCCCAAACGTTCTGTATTGTTCCCAAACGACTCTTTATGATAAAATGGTGGTGAACTGAAATCAACCTTCTGCATAGTTGAAAGAGTAATCAGATTGGTATTTCATCAAAATATTTTTGATATTATGGATACCTTACCCATGCACCAATGCATCTGGCTTATTTGTAAAATGCCGTTTCCCTGCTGTATATCCACAGGTAAAGAAGAATTCCGAATAGACGACAGTACCTCTTCCCCGGTTCGCATCATTTTTCACTTCAATGCATGTGTGCCCGTCTTCCTTTTGGCAGGCTTCAAAAGCGTTATCCAGTAAGTTTCCCAACAGTGTAACGACAATCGGTAATTTGGACATGTCGTATGGCGCCGAAAAAGAGCCATGGAAGAACAATAGCCTGCGAAATGCCACCATATTTTTGAGATTTGCAGGTATAGAAGAGGCGAGGTTTGATGACATCACGCGATCTGAAAAATATACGTTTCAGCAGAAAAAACGTCAAACAGCGCTATGGGAACATGGTGGCGCCACCGTGGCCTGCACCGTGGCGGCCAGCGGGGTGTAGGCAAGGGCAACACAGCAAGCAAAATCCGGCTTCCATTCAGGAAGCCGGATTTTTTTTTGCATGGTAATATCGTTGCTTTGCCGCGGGCGTGCACACCTACCCGCAGGTGATCTCGACCCAGTTGCCCTCGTGGTCCATCACGGTGCTTTCGTAAAAGCCGAGGCCGGTTATGCGGGGGTCGCTCACCACGGTGTAACCGTCGGCGGCAATGGATTGGGTGATGCGGTCCACGTCCTCGCAGGCGGGTACGGCCATGCTGATGTGGGCGTAGCCGCGGGAACGCTCCGTCGGCCGCAGTGTGAAGGCCGGGCGGCTGCACACCTCCAGCATGGTGTCACTTTCGGGGAACTTCACGTAGATGATACGCGTGCCGGTTTTTTCATTGTGGTAGCGCGAATGCTCGGCGCCTGTGAAATACTTTTCGAAAAACGCGGCGAGGGCGTCAGGGTCCTGCGTGAAAATAGAAACATGATGAATGTACATGTCGACCTCCTTTATTCGGCCGTTTTACACACGTCCACCCATTTGCCTCCGGTATAGGCGGCCAGTTTTTCCACAGGCACCTTCACGGCGCTGTCCCGCGTGCCGGCGGCGGGGTATACGTCGGCGTACTGCTGCAGTGAGACATCGAGGAAAACAGGGGTGCCGTCCGGCAGGGCGAAGGGGCACACGCCGCCCACGGGATGACCGGTGGCGGCAAGGGTGTCCTCCGGGCCCAGCATAGAGGCCTTGCAGGCGAAGGTGTCTTTGAATTTGCGGTTGTCGATGCGGGCGGTTCCCATGGCCACAAGCACGCCGGGGCCGTCCTTCAGGCGCAGGGCCAGCGTTTTGGCAATCTGGCCGTCCTCCACGCCGATGACCTCGGCGGCCTTGTGCACGGTGGAGGTGTCTTCCCCGGTGAAAATTGGTGTGAGCGGCAGATTGTTCTGTTCAAAATATGCGGTGACGCGGTTTTCGACCATGATTCCAAATCCCTCTCTTTACCGCCATTTTATCAAAAAACCGGCACATTCACAAGTGCCCAAAAACGAAGGCATTGTAACATTTTTGCGTTTGGCCGCCGTATGCGCGCTGTGCTTACAGCAAAGGCGGCTGGTGCCCAAGCGCCCCCAAGTACCGCAAAGCAAAAGGCTATCGGCCGGCCGGGCACCGGCCCAGGCCGATGTCGACCACCTGCACATCGCCCGCAGCGGCCCTCCCCTCTTCCGTGAGCAGCCCCGGCTTGTACGCGCCAAAGGTGTAGGTGATGTCCGCGCGGAAGGTGTCCGGCGCGGCAAGGCCGGTGTCGCAGTCCAGACCGCTGGGGATATCCAGCGCCACGCGCAGCGCGTGGGCTGCGTTTGCCGTGCGAAAGGCGAGGCCGATGCCTGCGGGCAGGCCGTCGCCGCACTGCTTAAACCCTGTGCCGAACACGGCGTCGATGATGATGTCGCTGTCAAAATCGGCGTCGCAGATGCTTACTTTTTGCACAGCGGTGGGCAGCAGGGCGCGGTATTTTTCAGCCAGCAGGGAGTATTCCTCCCCGCACAGCGGCACGTAGCTTACGCACCAGCCCGCACTTGCCAGGGCGGCGGCCATCACGAAGGCGTCGCCCGCGTTGTTGCCCTTGCCGCACAGGATGAGCACTTTTTTGGCACGCTGTTTTTTGCCCCCGGGGGCCAGCAGAGCGGTTGCCGCGCCGCTGCCCGCGCGTTCCATCAGCTGGGCGTGGCTGGTGCCGCTTTCCGCGGCGGCCAGTTCCGCCGCGCGGGTTTCCTCCCGGTTCATCACGAGGCCCACGGCCTTGCGCTCACTGTACAGTTTATCCTTTGCCAGCCGTGCTTTTTCCGCAGCGGAAAGGCGGAAATAAAGGGCTGTTTGCGCATAGATATGCCGTGCCAAAGCGGGCGTGCACTGGCCGGGCGCCAGCCGCCAGCGCCAGTTGCCGCCCAGGGTGGAGGGCGTGTTGGTGCGGGCCTCGTCCCCAAGGGAAAGCCAGTCCTGCAGGGGAATGACCACGTCGTTCGCGTGGCTTGCCATGGCGGCGCGCACCATGGCGGCGCACAAATCGCCGGCGGCGGGCACGGCAAGGTAATGCCGCGCAAACTTTACCTCCTTGGCGCGCGGGCGCACGGCCCAGCCGGCGGTGGTCTCGTTGTCGTGGGTGCCGGTGTAGGCCACGGTGTGCCGCGGGAAATTGTGGGGCAGATAGTCGCTTTCAAACTCGGGGCTGAAGGCGAACTGCAACACCTTCATGCCGGGGTAGCCGGCGTAGTCCAGCAATTCGCGCACGTCCGGCGTGATGACGCCGAGGTCCTCGGCGATGATCTGCATGTGGGGCAGCGCCTTTTTCACGCGGGCGATGAACGCTTTGCCGGGGCCGGGTTCCCAGGTGCCCTTCCGGGCGGTTTTGTGCCCGGCGGGCACGGCGTAGTATCCGGCAAAGCCGCGGAAGTGATCGATGCGGGTGATGTCGAACAGGGCCGCCGCCTGCCGCAGACGCCGCACCCACCAGGCGTAGCCCGTGGCGCGGTGGACGTCCCAGTCATACAGCGGGTTGCCCCACAGCTGGCCGTCCTTTGAGAAGAGGTCCGGCGGAACGCCCGCCACCGCCGTGGGCGCGCCGGTTTCGTCCAGCAGGAACAGCTCCGGGCGGGCCCAAAGGTCGGCGGAATCCGGCGAGATATAGATAGGGATGTCCCCCACGATCTGTATGCCGCGGGCGTTTGCATAGGCTTTCAGCGGCGCCCACTGGCGGAAAAAATGGTACTGCACACATTTCCAAAACTCGAAGCGCGGGCCGTGCTGCGCCATGGTTTTGCGCAGGGCGGTTTTGTCGCGCAGGCGCTCCTCCTCCGGCCACTGGCTGAACGCCGCGCCGCCGTGTGCCTCCTTCAGCGCCATAAACAGGGCGTAATCGTCCAGCCAGTCCTCGTTTTCGCGGCAAAAAGTAAGATAATCGGCGTCGGTTTTGTTAAACCTGCGCATTGCCTTTGCCAACAGGGCAAAGCGGGTCTTGTACAGAGATCCATAGTCCACCAGCGGCGTGGCTGCCTTGCCGGGCGCGGCTTTTTTGTTTTTCTTTGCCGGGCCAGGTTCCGGCGCACTGTCTGCGGGCAGTTCTTCCGGCAGCAGCAGGCCGTTTGCGGCCAGCAGGTCCAGGTCGATAAAATAGGGGTTGCCCGCAAAGGCGGAAAAGCACTGGTAAGGGCTGTCGCCAAAGCCGGTGTGCCCGATGGGCAAAATCTGCCACAGGCTTTGGCCAGCGGCGGCAAGGAAATCGACAAAATCATAGGCGGCGCGGCCGAGGCCCCCGATGCCGTGGGCGGACGGCAAGCTGTGGATGGGAAGTAGAATACCGCTTCGGCGGGTGTTGTTTTCAGGCATGAGGAACCTCCTTGAGGAGCGTAATGCCGATTTTTTCTATCATACTATTTCGGCCTTGAAATGGCAACCGAAGGGTGTCGGCACCCCTTGTGCCCACCCCATAAAGAATTGTAGAGATTCAAAACAACATTTTGTCATAAACGACCAAAAACACGATTCAACAATTAAAATTTCCACATATATTGTGAAAAAATACTTGCGTTTGCCGTGCCGTTCATGTATAGTATTCAGAGGAAAATGGAAGACGGATGGGAGGTTTTACTGCTGGAGACGAAAAATGTACGCCACTATGTTTCACCAACAGACTTCACGCTGGAAGAAACGGACGCGCTATTGGCGCTTGGCTCCCGAGTGATGAAAGACCCAAAGCAATTTGCACATGTTTGTGACGGACTGAAACTGGCCACACTGTTTTATGAACCGAGTACCCGCACCCGTTTGAGTTTTGAAGCAGCAATGCTTGAACTTGGCGGTGGGATACTCGGTTTTTCTTCGGCCGATTCGTCCTCGGCGGCAAAGGGCGAAACCGTGGCGGATACCATCCGCACGGTGCAAAGCTTTGCCGACATCGCCGCCATCCGCCACCCGAAGGAAGGCAGCGCCACGGTGGCGGCGGCCAACGCCAGCATCCCGGTTATCAACGCCGGCGACGGCGGCCACCAGCACCCCACCCAAACCCTGACGGACCTTCTCACCATCAAGTCTTTGCGTGAAGCGCAGGGCAAGCCCTTCAAGGACTTCACCATCGGCCTGTGCGGCGACCTGATGTTCGGCCGCACGGTGCACTCACTGGTGCGCTCTCTGCTGGAGCGGCAGGGCATCCGTTTTGTGCTCATCAGCCCGGAGGAGCTGCGCCTGCCCGCCTACCTCATTTCGGAAATGAAGCGCCGCGGCGCCGCCTTTACGGAGACAGAGCGCCTGGAAAGTTCCATCGGCGAGCTGGATGTGCTGTACATGACCCGCGTGCAGCGCGAACGCTTTTTCAACGAGGAAGATTACGTGCGCCTGCGCGACAGCTATATTTTAGACGCGGAAAAAATGCGCGCGGCAAAGCCGGACATGATGGTGCTGCACCCGCTGCCCCGCGTGAACGAGATTTCCACCGAGGTGGACAAGGACCCCCGCGCCGCCTATTTCAAGCAGGTGCTGTTCGGCAAGTACATCCGCATGGCCCTCATTATGAAGCTTTTGGAGGTAGAGCCGTGAACATAGACGAAATAACCAACGGATATGTTATCGACCACATTGCCGCCGGCAAGGGCATGGACGTGGTGCGCCTGCTGGATTTGGAGGATTTGGACGGCACCGTGGCGGTCATCCGCAACGCCCGCAGCAACAAAATGGGCAAGAAGGATATCATCAAAATAGAGGACCAGCTGAAGGTGAACCTGGACGTGCTGGGCTTCATCGACCCGAACATCACCGTGAATATCATAGAAAACGGTGAGATCATCGGCAAACAGCGCATCAACCCGCCGGACGAAGTGGTGAACGTGGCAAACTGCAAAAACCCGCGCTGCATCACCAGTGTGGAGCGCGAACTGCCTCAGGTTTTTCGCAAGGTGCCCGGCGAGGACGTGTACCGCTGCAAATACTGCGAACAGGAGTATTGAAACGGCGGCGGTGGCGCCAGGCCTGACGAATTGCCAAATAAAACACCAAAAACAGAGCAAAAACAACAACAAATCCGGAAGAAATGCAAGATTTCTTCCGGATTTGGTTTTTTTAGACTGTTTTCATATTTTTAGACTGTTTTTATAAACAAAATCATCTCCGCCGCTTTGCACGCATCCGCAAATGTGCTGGCCGGTTACGGCGCCACAATGCGCGAGCGGTCGAACCGGAAGAAGCGCGGCAGGCCGTCCTCATATTTCACCTGCGTGGCGCCGCGGAACAGGGGCTTCAGGTATTGCACCATCTCTTCGGTAACGTTGGTGCCGTCGTCACAAATCCAGTCCATCGGCACGGTGCGCTCGTGGTTGGCCACGTCCGCCAAAGGCGCCAGTTCGTAGCGCACCAGGTACGGGTGGTTCGAAACGCGGTTAATGCACACCATATAGTCGGTTTTGCCGGCCAGGGCGCTTTCCACGGCCATCACGCCGCACTCGTGGCCTTCTTTCAGGTCTGTGCCGCTGGCAAGGTGCATGGCCACGCGCTGCAAAACGCTGGGTTCCACGCTGCGGATCTTCAGGTTGTTGTAGTCGCCGCTCAGGCGGCTGCGCACCAGCGCTTCCAGCGCGTCCGCCACGCCGCCCAACGCCATGTGGCCAAACATGTCCACGGCGCCGCTGTCCGCCTTGGACACATACTCGCCATTGGCCAGCCGCAGCCCTTCGCTCACCGCCACCAGCACGTTCGGCTCGTCGTTCAGTTTTTCCCGCACCTTGGCAATGAAGGCGTCCGGGTCAAAGGGGTGCTCGGGCAGGTAGATGAGGTGCGGGCCGGTGAAGCCGTGGCTCCGCGCCAGCACGCTGGACGCCGTGAGCCAGCCGGCGTTGCGGCCCATCACTTCCACAATGGTGACGGAGGGGCTGGGATAAGCGGAGGAGTCGATCATCATTTCAGAAAAGCTGGCCGCCACAAACCGCGCCGCCGAGCCAAAGCCGGGGGTGTGGTCCGTCACGGCAAGGTCGTTGTCCACCGTTTTCGGGATGCCGATGCATTTGATGTCGGCCCCTTCGGCGCGGAAAAAGGCGGACAGCCGGGCCACGGTATCCATGGAGTCGTTGCCGCCGATGTAAAAGAAATATCCGATTTTGTAATCCTTCAATATTTCCAACACTTCGTGGTAGGTCTCGTTGGGGTCGGCCGGAAGCTTAAACCGGCACGAGCCCAGCGCCATGGCGGGCGTGTGCTGCAGCAGCTCAAAATCCTCGGCGGTTTTCATTTGGTCCGAAATGTCGATGATCTGGCGTTTCAGCATCCCTTCCAGGCCGTGCAAGGCGCCGTACACCACGCCAATTTCGTCACTGGCCATGGCGCGGGCCACGGCCCCCGCCAACGACGCGTTGATGGCGGGCGACGGCCCGCCGCTTTGGGCGATAATCATGTTCCTCATCAATGCGGTTCCCTCCCGTTGTATCGCAAAATGCAAGCGCACAGCTTGTCAACATTTTAACATGCGGCGCGCGGGCATTCAAGCCCCTGTGGGCGGCAATTTGGCGGAAGTGGATTCACAGGATGCCCCTGCGTGGCTTCAAAACTTGGAACGTGGCGTGCCGGGGTTCTTTTGCGCCTCTTTGGCGGTGTCGTCCCGCATGGCGCACTCGAACACTTCGCGCACGCCGGCTTTGTCGATGGCGCCTTCGCTCATTTTTTTGCCGTCAACATAAAAGCACGGCACGTAGTAATAATCGTGTTTGGCGGCTTCGTCGCGCTGCTCGTGTTCTTCCACCATGCTCACGTTCACGCAGTTATAGTCCGGGTTTTCGTCGCAGATTTCCCGCATAAAGCGGCGGGCCTGCAGGCTGTAGGGGCAGGCTTCCAAATAAAACAGGGTGACGTCCTTCATTTTTATCGGGCTCCTTTCGTTGCCGCCGGTGTGCTGTTCGGCGCACGGTTCCTTATTGTTCAGTATAGGCCCGGGGCCGGCCGGGAACAAGCCGATTTTGCCGAATATAAAATGAATATTTTTCCTGCGCGCGGGCGGGGGAACGTCCTTTTCTTTCCGGTACAATTATGCTAGAATAGAAACTGAATAATTTTGTTCTTGAAAGGAAACAGTATGCTGCTACAGGGAAAAACCCCGAAACAGGTGTGCTCACGCATCGGTGTGGCGCTTCTTTGCATGATGCTGGTGTGGCAGGCGGTTGGCGGCGTTGGCGTTGCCATGGTGATGATGTTTGTGCCAAGTCTCTCCTCCATCAGCTGGATGACGGTGCTGCTGAACGACGCGACGCTGTACCTGTTTGGCTTCCCGGTGTTTTTGCTCATCATGCGCACTGTGCCAAACGGCGCAAAGCGGGAAGATGTGCCTGCGCCCTTTGGCTTGCTGCAGTTTTTGGCGGTGCTGGTGGTATCCTTCGGGGCTATGTACATCGGCAATATGGTAACGATGGCGCTGTACGCGTTGTCGGAGCTTGCCACCGGCGGCAGCACGCTGGACCTGCTGGGTTCGCTTACCAACGGCGTAGGCGCTTTGCCAAACTTCCTGCTGCTGGCCGTGGTGCCCGCCGTGGGCGAGGAGTTCATTTTCCGCTATATGATCCGCCAAAAGATGCGCGGCGCGGGAGACTGGAACTACATCCTGCTCTCCTCCGTGGCATTCGCCTTTTTCCACGCCAACATCCAGCAGATGCTGTACGCGTTCATTCTGGGTGTCATTTTCGCCTGGGTGTATGTGCGCACCGAGAAAATCTGGCTGCCGATGCTGCTGCATCTTCTCATCAACACCATGGGCATTGTGGTGGCGCCGGCCCTTTCCGAGGCCGGGCTGGACATTGCGGTGGTCGTCATCATGCTGGGCAGCATTGTGGGCGGCATTGTGCTGTTTGTGGTGTTCCTGAAAGGTGCGCGCGCGGCCATGCGCCCGCCGGTGGAACCCGGCTGGCCGCTGGGCAAAGCGGGGCGGCTGGCGGATGTGCGCGCCGCCGCCCAGAGGGCGGTTCCTTCGCGCAACGCCATGTACGGCGAAATGGCGGGCATGCAGCCGCAGTATGTGGATTTGCCCGTGGCGCCGGCGGGCTTCCAAGCCGTGGCGGCAAACGCCGAGGCCGCCGCCGGTGTGAAGGTGGCAGGCGCGCCGGACATGCCCGCCGCCCCCGCGGCCTACACGGCAAACCCTGTGCCGGCGCTGGAAAACGCGGGAACGTTGCCGGCCTCTGCCGCGGCTGCGGCGCAAATGCCCGTGCCGCAGGCACAGCCGCTGCCAACCGGCTTTGCCGGTGCGCGCACCACCGGCCGGCTAGACCACGGCTACCAGCCGTACAACCCGCACACAGCCATGGCGCAGCAGCCCTATGTGCAACCGGCAAACCCCTGGGTGCCGCCGGAGCAACAGGCCGCACGGCAGGCACAGTACGCGCAATATGCCGGGTACGGGCCTTCGCCGTCGCGCGGCATGCTGTTCGGCAACTTCGGTATGGTTTTTTACCTGGTGGTAACGGGCGGCCTTGCGCTGGCAATGTTCGCCGTTCCGCTCATCATCAGCAGCATGGGCATTGACATGAGCGCCTTTGGGAACTTGGGCGCGTAGCACAGGGGACAACAGGAGAACTATTTTTAGGGGAAAAGGATAAACATGTTATACAGTGATTTGCAAGTTTCACCGGAGATCAAAAAAGCTGTGGAGCGCATGGGCTTCACAGAGCTGACGGAAATTCAGGAAAAGGCCATCCAACCCATGACGGAAGGCAGGGACGTGATTGCCAAGGCCCCCACGGGCACGGGCAAAACCTGCGCCTTCGGCATTCCGCTGCTGGCGGATTTGAACCGCCAAAGCAACAAGACCCAGTGCCTGATTTTGGCCCCCACCCGGGAGCTGGCCCAGCAAATTACCGAAGATTTGCGCGATTTGGCCCATTTTCTGCCGGACGTGCGCATCGCCTGCGTATACGGCGGCCAAGCCATTACCAAGCAGTTTGACCAGCTGAAAAAAGGCCCGCAGATTATTGTGGCAACGCCTGGCCGCCTGATGGACCACATGCAGCGGCGGACTGTAGACCTGCGCGCTGTCACCCGCGTGGTGCTGGACGAAGCGGACGAAATGCTGGACATGGGTTTTTACAAGGACGTGCGCAAAATCCTCGATTCTTTGAAAAACAAACGCCAGCTGGGCATGTTTTCGGCCACCATCAGCCGCGAGGTGATGGATATCGGCTGGCTGTACCAGCGGGACGCCGAGGAAATCACCGTGCAGCCGGTGGAAGCGTCCATGCCGAAGATCACCCAGTACTCACTGGCCACCACCGGCCGCAACAAAACGGCCGATCTGGCGGCCATCATCGTGGGCGAGGGTTATGGCCGGGTGATGGTGTTTTGCAACACGAAGTACGCCACGGCCATGCTGTCGAACCAGCTGGCGCGTCTGCATTTCAACGTGGACTGCCTGCACGGCGACCTTTCGCAGGCCGAGCGCAACCAGATCATGGCGCGGTTCAAAAATGGGGAGATCGGCGTGCTGGTGGCCACGGACGTGGCCGCCCGCGGCATCGACGTGGACGCGGTGTTCAACTATGACCTGCCCGCCTCGACCGAGTATTACACCCACCGCATCGGCCGCACGGGCCGCGCAAAAAAAGAAGGTGTGGCGTATATTTTGTACATGCCGGACGAAAAGAAACGGCTGAAGGAAATGGTGCGCCTTACCCGCAGCAACGTCACGCCGATCCATATCGGCGCAGACGGCAAGATGGCGATGGGGGCAAAGGAAGAGTAGCCTGTGGCCGGACAGGCCAATCAAAAAAGGTTAACCCGCGCACAGTGTCCGGTGGCGCAACGCTCATCTACCTTCCGCGCCGCCTCGCATACAACGACGAGACGTTGTCCGCGATTCGGCTTGCGGCTGACGATAAGCTTATGCGCCACCGGACACTGTGCGCTCGTGCTTTCTCTAACAAACCAAAAGCCGCAAAGCGTTTCGCTTTGCGGCCTCATTTATCTGCGATTATACGCGTGGCAAGCCTAGCTCTTCTCCGTCCCGCCAAACCGCTCCTTCATGTTTTTCAAAAACGATTTGCGGCTTTCGTAGTTGTCTTCCTTTAGCGAGCTTTCGAATTTGCTCAGCGCGTCGCGCTGGGCCTTCGTCAGCTTCTTCGGGATGTCGATGGTGACGCGCACGTACTGGTCGCCCTTGCCGCGGCCGTTCACATAGGGGATGCCGCGGTTTTTCAGGCGGAAAATTTTGCCGCTTTGGGTGCCCTCGGGCACGGTGTACTCCACCTTGCCGTCGATGGTGGGCACCACCATTTTCGCCCCCAGCACCGCCTGGCTGTAGGTGATGGGCACGTTCACATACACGTCGTAATTGTCCCGTTCGAACATGGGGTCCGGCCGCACAGTGATGATGATGATCAAATCGCCCGCCGGACCGCCGTTGGCGCCGGCGTCGCCCAGGCCCCGCTGAATCAGGTTCTGGTCGTCGTTCACGCCGGCCGGTATTTTCAGTTCGATTTTTTTCGGCACGCCCACGCGGCCCGCGCCGTGGCATTTTTTACACGGTGTGTGGACAATTTTCCCCTTGCCGCCGCATTTGGGGCAGGGGCGGTTTTCCTGCATCATACCAAAGGCCGTGCGCTTGGACGTGGTGACGCTGCCGGTGCCGTGGCACTCGGAGCAAGTCTCGGGCGTGGTGCCTTTTTCCGCGCCGCTGCCGCCGCATTCGGGGCAGCTTTCTTGCTTTGTGATATTGATCATCTTCGACACGCCGTGCACCGCCTCCATAAAGGTGAGCACCACGGAAACACGGATGTCGCTGCCGCGCTTCGGAGCGTTCGGGCTGGTTTGACGCTGGCCAAAGCCGCCGCCGCTGCCAAAGCCGCCGCCGAAGAAAGTTTCGAATATATCGCCAAAATCCACACCGCCGAAGCCCGCGCCGCCCTGGCCGCCAAAACCGCCAAAGCCGCCCGCGCCGCCGGGGCCGCCCGCGCCGTAGCTGGGGTCCACGCCCGCGTGGCCAAACTGGTCGTACCGTTTGCGCTTGTCCTTGTCGCTTAAAACCTCGTTGGCTTCACTGGCCTCTTTGAACTTGGCCTCCGCCTCGGCGTTGCCGGGGTTCACGTCCGGGTGGTATTTTTTCGCTTTTTTGTGGTATGCCTTTTTGATATCGGCATCCGAGGCGTCCTTCGCAACGCCCAGGACTTCATAATAGTCCCGTTTCTCGGCCAATCGCCTTCACTCCTCTGCTTGCCTGTGTGGCGCACGCATGCGCCTGGATCAGATGCCAAAGACAAAGGGCGCATTGCGCCCTTTGTCCAGGCTTACAGGTATGGTTTATTGCTCGCTGTCGATATCGGTGAAGTCGGCCTCTATCACGTCTTCATCAGGCGTTGCGCCGGCTTCCGCGCCGGGCGCGCCCGCGCCTTCCGGGGCGCCTTCGCCCGTTTGCTGGTACACCTTGCTGCTCACTTCATACAGCGCCTTTTGCAGGTCTTCCTGTTTCGACTTGATGTGCTCCAGGTTGTCGCCTTCCAGCGCCGATTTCAGGGCGTCCTTCTTGGTGTTCAGGTCGGCCTTTTCATCGTCGGAGATCTTGTCGCCAAAGTCGGCGGTGGTCTTTTCGGTCTGGTACACCATCTGGTCGGCCGCGTTGCGCGTGTCGATGGCGTCCTTCGCCTTCTTGTCTTCCTCGGCGTACTGCTCCGCCTCGCGGATGGCCTTTTCCACGTCGTCCTTGCTCATGTTGGTGGAGGCCGTGATGGTGATGCTCTGCTCCTTGCCGGTGCCAAGGTCCTTGGCGCTCACGGCCACAATGCCGTTGGCATCGATGTCGAAGGTCACTTCAATTTGCGGCACGCCGCGGGGGGCCGGGGGGATGCCGTCCAGATGGAAGGTGCCGAGCTTCTTGTTGTCCTTTGCCATCTCGCGCTCGCCCTGCAAAACGTTCACTTCCACGCTGGGCTGGTTGTCGGCGGCGGTGGAGAAGATCTGGCTCTTCTTCGTGGGGATGGTGGTGTTGCGCTCGATGATCTTGGTGCACACGCCGCCCATGGTCTCAATACCCAGAGACAGCGGGGTGACGTCCAGCAGCAGCAGGCCCTTCACGTCGCCGCCCAAAACGCCGCCCTGGATGGCCGCGCCCAGTGCCACGCACTCGTCGGGGTTGATGTCCTTCGAGGGTTCGATGCCCATGAACTGCTTCACCGTGTCTTGCACGGCGGGGATGCGGGTGGAGCCGCCCACCAGCAGCACGCGCTGCAAATCGCCGGGCTTCAGGCCCGCGTCGCTCAAAGCGCGCTTCACCGGGCCCAGGGTTTTTTCCACCAGGTCCGCCGTCAACTCGTTGAACTTGGCGCGGGTAAGGGTGGTGTCCAGGTGCTTCGGGCCACCGGCGTCCGCCGTGATAAAGGGCAGGTTGATTTGGGTGGAGGTGACGCCGGACAACTCGATCTTTGCTTTCTCGGCGGCTTCCTTCAGGCGCTGCGCGGCCATTTTGTCGTCGCGCAGGTCAATGCCGTTTTCCTTTTTGAACTCTTCGGCAAGCCAGTTGATGACGCGCTCGTCGAAATCGTCGCCGCCAAGGCGGGTGTCGCCCGCGGTGGAAAGCACTTCCGTCACGCCGTCGCCCATCTCGATGATGGACACGTCGAAAGTGCCGCCGCCAAGGTCGTACACCATGATCTTCTGGTCGGCCTGTTTGTCCATGCCGTAGGCAAGGGCCGCGGCGGTGGGTTCGTTGATGATGCGCTTCACGGTAAGGCCCGCGATAGCGCCGGCGTCTTTCGTGGCCTGGCGCTGGCTGTCGCTGAAGTAAGCGGGCACGGTGATGACGGTGTCGGTCACTTTTTCACCAAGGTAGCTTTCGGCGTCGGCCTTCAGCTTGCCAAGAATCATGGCCGAAATTTCCTGCGGGGTGTAGTTTTTGCCGTCGATGGTGGTTTTGTCGCTGGTGCCCATTTTGCGCTTGATGGACGCGATGGTGCGGTCCGGGTTTGTGATGGCCTGGCGCTTTGCCACCTGGCCAACCAGGCGCTCGCCGTCCTTGGTAAAGCCCACCACACTGGGTGTGGTGCGCGCGCCTTCGGCGTTGGGGATAATGACCGCGTCGCCGCCTTCCATCACGGCGATGCAGCTGTTGGTGGTACCGAGGTCTATGCCTACGATCTTGCTCATAAATGTTAGCTCCTTTGAAGTGGATTCTCGAGATTTTATTTTAAAATTAGAATAGTTAGGAAATTTTAAGGTAAAATATTGTGATTGCGGTATATTCGGATGTGGCTGCATTCCGCAACGGACATCTAGACGGGGCCTTGCTCCAAATGCAAGGAGCCTTGGCTTCCGGCCGAGAAGGTGAATTGCCCGCAGGGCAAGAGAGACGCCCCTGGGGGCCGATATCTTTACGAGCAACGCACCCCATCCGGTGCATCCGAAGCCCTTCCCTAGGGCGCCACTGCCACCATGGCGTGGCGGATGACTTTGTCTCCCAGCATATACCCCTTTTGCACCACGGCGGTAACGGTGCCGCTTTCGGCGCCGTCCGCCGGCTGCTGCATGCAGGCGTTGTGCACTTCGGGGTCAAAGGGGTGGCCCTCGGCGGCAATTTCTTTGATGCCCAGCTTTTCAAACACCTCCCGGCATTTGGCCAGGGTCATCAGCACGCCCTTTTTGTATTCCGCGTCCGTGCTTTCGGCGTTTGCGGCCATCTCCAGCGTGTCGATGATAGGCAGCAATTGGTTTGCCGAAAAGCAAACGCCGTTGTTAAAGGCGGTGTCAAACTCCGTTTTGCTGCGCTTGCGGTGGTTATCGTACTCGGCCATTACGCGCAAAAGGCGGTCGCTCAGGTCCTTTTCCGTCTGTTCCAGCTTGTTGGTTTTTTCTTCGGCGGCGGCTACGCGGGCTTCCAACTGGGCCACGCCGGCAGCCGCTTCGGTCATGTTCGGCGCAAGTTCCTCCGCCGGTGCGGCGTTTTCATCGCCAGGGGTTTCCATGTGTTTCTTTTTTGCGGTCACGTCCAGACCTCCTGTATTTCATACGATATTGGCAGCTGTATTCTGTCACAGCCCCGCGCCGCTTTGGCTCAGTCCCTTGCCCAAAAGCAGGGAAAAGTAATTGAGCCGCAAAATAACGTCGCGGTATTTCATGCGTTCGGGGCCCGCCACGGCCATAGCGCCGGAAAGGCCGCCGGCCGCGCGGTAAGGGCGGCTTACAAGGCACAGGCCCGGGATGGGCTCGTCCATCTCTTCGCCGAACAATACGGTGGTGCCGCTGCCGCGCGGGGTTAAAAGGCGTTCCACGCCCTCACGGTCTGCCGCGAGGCTGAGCAGGCTGTGCAGCCCGCCGTCCAGCTCCGGCCAGTTCAGCAGGTACTGCTGGCCTTCGAAATAAATGTTCGGGCGGCCGGCCTCTGAAAGCAGGGTGAGGGCTGCCGAGAACACGGGCCAGTTTTTGCTGCCGGCTTCGCCCAGGCTGTCCACCATTTGGCGGATAAGGGCGCCGGTCACGTCGGCCTCCGCCACGAAGCGCAGATTTTTGTTCAGCGCCGCGGCAATGGCGGCAATGTCTTTGGCGGTCAGCTCATAGTCCACCTTGGCAACCCGCGTGCGCCCGCCGCCTTCAGCCGTAACGGCCAGCACGGCCGCCGTATAGCGGCCCACCTGAATCACCTCAAAGTGCACCACGTGGGAGTTTTCGGCGTGGGGCGTCGTCACCAGCACGCCGTAGCCCAACATGTCCGCCAGAGCCTTTGCGGCGCCCTGGGCCAGCTTGTCGGGGTCATAGTCCAGCGAGCGGAACACGGCGTCTATCTCGGCCGCCTCCTCTTCCGAAAGCTCGCTTTTGCCCTCCAGCAGGTTTTCCACAAAAAAGCGGTATGCCTTTGGTGTTGGCACTCGGCCGGCGGAAGTGTGCGGCTGTTCCAGCAGGCCCAGCCGTGTGAGGGTGGCCATTTCGTTGCGCAACGTGGCCGACGACACCGCCATGTCGAAGTACCGGCTCAGCAGGTTCGAGCCAACAGGTTCGCCGTCCGCCGCGTACAGGGATACAATGGCCATTAAAATGCGTTGCTTCCGGTCGTCAATGGCCATGGCGGAATCCCCTTTTCGTCTTGTTAGCACTCGCGCGGTTCGAGTGCTAATACCATTTTACCTCATTATTATGGAATGTCAAGGGGAAGAATGAAAATTTTTTACCGCATTGCTGCTTTTCCCGCAAAAGCCTGTGCGGCGCGGCAGGCGGGGTGCGGATACAAGCCTTTTGAGGCGAAAATTTGCACAAAAAACGCCCGCTTTTAGCGGGCGGTGCAGAGCGGTTTTCAGTCCTGTTGTTCCTGCACAAGCGCCCAAATGGCGTTTGCGGAGTTGAAATGTTCCGGCGTCAGGTCGGCCACATTGATGCTAATGCCAAACTGGTCGTTGATTTCCGACACGATGGAGATGATATCGAAGGAATCGAGGATGGCGTCGTCGATCAACTTTGTCTCGGTGGTAAAGTCAAGGTCCGGGCGGATGTCGTTTAGAATGGCCATCAGTTTTTCCATGGGTTCCTCCTATTGTTTGCTGCCGGGCGCCGCACCCAGCAGGTATTGCCGTGAAACGATGCCGTCGAACCGGTAGCCCAGCTTTTCGTGCAGGCGCTGGGCGCCGGTGCTGGTGTCGATGACCCAAAGCACGTGCCGCGCCGCGCCGCGGGCCTCAACAGTGTCCATATAGCCGCGCATCAGGGCAGGGCCGATGCCCCTGCCCCTGTGCGACGGGTGCACCGCAAGGCGGCTGCTTTCGCCGGTTTTCCCGGCAAGCACAGCCCGGATAGCTCCGAGCACCGCTCCGGCGCTGTCTACAGCTATCAAAATCTCCCCAGCGCTGATCTCCCGCGCAACACCTGCTTCATCCGGAATCAGGATATCCACCAGAAGCGGCTCGTTTAGCCAAAGGTCCATCAACGCGGGCAAATGGGCGTCGCCGGCTGTTTGGACGACAAAACTGTTTGGGGCGGGCGCGCCGGTGCCGGCGCGCGCGGGCATCTGCATGCGCAAAGTGGTGAAAGTCGGCCGGAAGCCGAGGCCCGTGTACCAGGCGTCCTGTGCGGCGGCGCCGGCCTTCTTTCGCGTCGGCTCCTCGGCCATCAGCGGTTTTGCCATGGCCGACTGGGGAACGGCGGCGGCGTTTTGCTCTTTATAATAGTAAAACCGGTAATATCTCCCCATGTCTTCGAAAAAGAAAAGGGCGTGCGGCAGGCGTTGGAACAGCAGGTTGCCACTTTGGCATTTTGCGGCCACCACATCAGGCAGCAGGAAGGAATTGGTGGCAAGGGAGCCGAAATCAGCCTTTGCCTGGCCAACCAACTCCCTGTAATGGGCTGGGCCTTGCACGGGCGCTCGGTCACTTCTCATAAAAAACCTCAAACTTTCGTGTCATACTGCTCCCATCAGCGCCTTCAGGGCGTTCAGGTCATACTTGCCGTTGGGGGAAAGGGGCATGGCCTGCAGCTGCGAAAATTTGCGCGGCACCATGAAGGCGGGCAAATTGGCGCGCAGGTGGAGGGCGATGTCCTTCGAGGTGGCGGGGCCGGTGTAAAACAGCCACAGCTGCTGCTTTTCCTGCCTGTACAGGCAGGCGCAGCTTTGCACGCCCGCCACGGCGGCCGCTTCGGCCTCAATTTCCGAAAGCTCGATGCGGTGGCCCATATGCTTTACCTGAAAGTCGCGCCGGCCGTGGAAATTGAGGGTGCCGTCCGGATTGAAGCTGCCGATGTCGCCGGTTTTGTAGATGATTTCCGGGTACAACGGTTGCAGCGGGTTTTGCACAAAGGCCTCGGCGGTTTTTTCCGGGTTGTTGTAATAGCCGAGGGCAAGGCAGCTGCCCCGCACGCAGATTTCGCCCCGTTCACCGGGTGCGGCGTGGCGGCCGTCCCCGGTGATGAGCAAAATCTCCGTGTTGTCAAAGGGTCTGCCGATGGAAAGAGCCTCGTCCGGCTCCACCACGTGGTCCAGCACGGCATAGGTGCAGCTGGCGGTGATCTCCGTTGGGCCGTAGTGGTTCACGAACAAGGCGCCGGGCAAATTTTGCTGCCATGTGCGCAGCTGGGGGCTGGGCATCACGCTGCCGGTGAAAAACACCTTTTCCACCTTCGGCAGGCCCGCCACGCTGAACACGCCCATCTCGCTGCAAAGGGAAAGGGCCGACGCCACCCAGCACAGGGTGTTGACGCCCTTCACGTTTACATATTCAAACAGCCGCTGGGGCATGGAAAAAAGCCCTTTGGGGATGAGGACAGTTTTTGCGCCGGTGTACAGCGGCAGGTAGATGTCGCGCAAAGCGGCCACATAGTCCAGCGGCGCCTGGTTGCCGTAAATGTTGGTTTCGTTAAGGCCAAAGGTCTCGGCAAATACGGTGATATAGTCCAGCACGGCGCGGTGAGGCAGCAAAATGCCCTTTGGCGTGCCGGAAGAGCCGGAAGTGAAAATGACGCACATGGGGTCGGTGTCCAGCACGGCGGCCTGCCGCTTTGCCAGCAGGGCCTCGTTCGGTGTTTGGCTCCAGGTGTCCTCATACAATAGCACGCTGCCACTGTAGGCGAGGGCCTCCAGCAGCGCGGGGTATGGTTTGTCCGCCAGCACCAGCTTCGGCCGCACCAGGTCCAGCATCTGTTTTAAGCGCGCAAAGGGCATCTCCACGTCCAGCGGAACGTAATGGCACCCGGCGTACAGCACGCCGAAGTACAAAATGGGGGTGACGGCGCTTTTTTCCGAAAAAATGACGATCGGTTCGCCCACCTGCAACTGCGGGCACAGCGCCTGCCCCACCCGCATGGCGCCCTCGCGCGCAGATGCAAAGGTAACGGACGCGTTTTCTTCCTCAAACAGCACGCGCCCGCCGTTTTGCGCGGCTTGCGCTTCCAAAAAAGCCAGGACGGTTTTTGTCATGGGTGCCTCCGCACATTGTTTCAGTTCCAGGTCACTTTCAGTTTTCCGGCCTGTTCAAAATCCTCGCCGCTGCCCACAAGGCGCGCTTCCACGCGGATGGTGTATTTGTTCGGCGCCTGCCCGTTCAGCATGTCCGCCAAGGCAACCGTGGGCTCGGCGGCGTATTCCCGCGCCAGGGCGTATTCCGGCTGGGCTTCGCCGTTTGCCGCCACGGGCGCGTAGAAAAAGCGGTATTCCACGGCGCTGCCCGGCGGAGCGTAGGCATTGGCGGTAACGGTGCCATCTTTATTATCCACAAGCCAGGTGTTGAACACATAGGGAGAGGCGTCCATCAGGCTCGCGCTGTCTTGGTAAAACCATTTGCTTTCGTCCAGGGAGCCGGCAATGGTTTCGGCCAGCACCGGCGCACAAGCTTCTGCACCCTTGCCGCTCATATGGTAGCTGTCGTAAAAATAACTATGCACCGGTGCGAAAATCTCATGTTTCAGCATGGAGAAATCGCAAAAGAAAACGTCGTCGGCCTGTGCCATCCTCTGGCCGAAGGCCAGATAATCATCGTAGTCGGCGGTTCCGCGCACAGAGCCCACCGTCAGCGGCATGTTGATCAAAACGACCTTGGAGCCGTTTTGCCGGCACAACTCAATGCACTGGTTGATGTAATATTCGTTGAATGCGGCTTTCTCGGCCTGCCAATCCTTGAACCGCACCTTGCCGCCCTCTTTGTCAAGGCGGGTCTTGTCGACCGGGAAGTAACCCCTGCCGCCGTAATGGGAATTGGAAGTACGGATAGGTGCCGGGTCATATTCCCGGTAAGAGGTGGACAGCCGCGTTTTAACAGCGTCCAACGGGCTTTCCAGCAGGTCGTACGGGTTTGCGAAGCAGCGGAACAGCCCAATCAGATAATTGTCAAACGGCACGCGGCTGAAAAAATAGGCGGCTTTGTTCAGCGAAGGCCGCAGGTTCCCGTAGATGCGGTAAAAGCTTTCCATACCGAAGTCATCCATATCTTCACAGGTGCGCTTGATGCCAACGTCCAACACCACCACCTCCGGCGTGGCGGTTTCATACACTTCCTTTAGCACATAATAGGAATCCATGAGCCTTTGGCCTGCCGAGGACAGCATATAACTTTCGGTGCCTAGCTGTTTATCCAACGCGGGGGTGTCCACGCCGCGGTAAAAGCGGGAGGCGCCTACAAACAGGATATCCACGTCATCGCCGGCTTCGCGGAACTCATGGAAGACTTGGCGCACGTGCCGCCCGCCGGGGCCGACAGGCAACAGCATGCCCAGCCCACTCGCAAGCACGAGAAAAATGAGGAGAAAAACCAGCAGCTTTACAAAAAACCTGCCCACAGCGCTATGGCCGGTGTGTTTAATATTGCGCATAGAAAAACTCCCCCGCGTCGCCGCCCAAGCCGCTCGACATCAGCAAAACGGCAAACAGAATGAAATAATACACGGCCCAGCGCGCCACGATGTTTTTTTTGGCCAGCGCGCCGCGAACAGGGACACCGCGTTCCTGCAAAAAGCTGACCAAAAACAGGCACGCGCATCCGGTGAGGAAAATGAGCAGGTTCAAATAGCCAAACTTCGTGCGGATGAAAAAAGTGGCAAGCGCGCCCGGGTTCCACACGGTGAAGGTGGATTTCAGCATGTACATCGCCACGTCAAAATCCGGTGCGCAGGCGAAAAATTTGCTGATGAAAATGATGAACATCGTTTTCAGCACGGCCAAAACACGCCAGCCGGGCACGGAAGGGTTGATGCCGGGATGCTTTGCGAAAAAGGCCTTCAGCGGCTTGTCCATCAAAATGCCGCCGACAATAAAAATGCCATTATACACGCCGAAGGCGATGTATTTCCAGCCAGGCCCGTGCCAGATGCCCACCAGCATGAACACGATGAACATGGCAAGGCAGGTGGGCAGCAGCTTGCCGAAATAGTTGCCGAGGCGCTTGCGCGCCGCCTTGCCCAGTTTTGCCCACGCCCCCGAAAGGGAGATGGAATACAGCACGTAGTCGCGCATCCAGCTGCCCAGCGTGATGTGCCAGCGGCGCCAATAGTCCGACACGGACACGGCGAAATGCGGCCGCTCGAAGTTTTGTACCATGTCGATGCCCATGCACTGGGCAATGCCGCGGGCAATGTCCATGCCGCCGGAAAAATCGCCGTAGATCTGCGCCATAAAAAACAGCACGGTCACAGCAATCTCGCTGCCGGCGTATTCCGTGTAGCGCTTCAGCACCGTGTTCACCAGCTGCGCGCCAACGTCGCCGATGAGCAGCTTTTTGAACATGCCCCAGAAAATGAGCTGTACGCCGTATTTGAACTGCGTGTAGCTGAACGGGTGCTGCGCATACAGTTGGTGTGCCAGTTGGTCGTGCCGGCTGATGGGCCCCTGCACCACCTGCGGGAAAAAGGACACAAACAGCGCAAATTTGGCAGGGTTGCGGTCCGCCGGGTATTTGCCGCGGTACACGTCGATGAGGTAGCCCGCAGCCTGGAACGTGTAAAAGGAAAGGCCCAGGGGCAAAATGAGGCTGAACTCCGGCAGGCGCGCGGGCGCGCCGAATAGGCCGATCAAATCGTTCAGGTTGAGGGCAAAAAAGTCGTAATATTTTAAAAAGAACAAAATGCCGAAGTTTGCCAGCAGGGCCAGCGCCATCACGCCGCGCTTTTTGCGGGTGCCGGCGGCGGTGTACGCCTTCTTGTGCTTTTTCAGCCAGTCCTTGTCCTGCGCGGCCAAAAAGCCTTTTTGCCGGGTGTTCAGGGTGTCCACCCACAGCGCCGCGCCAAAGACGGACGCCGTGGTGAACAGGAGGTACATGGTCATCCGCAGGCTGAAGGATGCGTAAAACACATAGCTTGCCGCCAAAAGCACCATCCACTGGAAGCGCCTGGGCAGCAGAAAATACGCGGCAAACAGGGCGGCCGAAAACAGGAAAAAACCCAATGAGATAAAAGACATGAACTACCCCTTACATCGCGTTGCTATACGGTTCCACGCTCGCCGCCGGCGCCGGGTACGGGCAGGCCCAGTTCCACGGCGTGGGGGCGCATGCCGTCGATGCAAATGGTGATAAGTTCGTCCAGTGTCATCCCCAGCATGTCCGCGCCTTTTTGGATGACGTCGCGGTCTATTTTGGCGGCGAAGGCCTTGTCTTTAAACTTTTTCTTCACGCTTTTTGCTTCCAAATCGGAAATGCCGCCCGGGCGCATTTTCGCGTTTGCCATGATGAGTCCGGTCAATTCGTCCACGGCGTACAGGCTTTTTTCCATGTCGCTTTTCGGCTCTACGTCGTTGATGAGGCCGTAGCCGTGGCTCATGATGGCCCGGATGCTCTCGTCATCCACGCCGGCTTCCTTCAGCGGCGCTTCCGTGTGCTGTAAATGCTCGGCAGGCCATTTGCCATAGTCGTAATCGTGCAAAAAGCCCACGGCCTCCCAGTACTCCGCGTCCTCGCCAAAATGGCGCGCCATGGCGGCCATGGCCTTGCTCACGGCCATGGCGTGGTGGTACAGGTGCACATCCGGCGCAATGGAATCCACCAATTCTTTCGCTTTGTCCAATGTCAGCACTGCCACAAACGATCCCTCCTAAACTACCGGCCGGAAAACCGGCAAAAATACTTATGAAAATTATTGAAATATACTATTTGTAATATATCGATTATTATACGCCCAAAGTTATATTTTAATCGTCGTACACATCCAGTTTGTTTTCCGGCTTCACAGGCCGCGCGTCGCCGTGGTGCACAAAGATCATGGTGACGAAGCTGAGGGCCACAAACAGCATGCCGTAGGGGAACAATGTCCAGTAGCCCACGTGCTGCAGCAGCAGGCCACTCAGCATGGGCGTGGCGATTTGCGCCGCCATAGAGGCGGTGTAGTAATAGCCGGTGAACTTGCCCGTGATAGAGCTTTTGGCCATCTCCACCACCATTGGGTAGCTGTTTACGTTGATGGCAGCCCAGGCGATGCCCGCCGTGACAAACATGACATAGATAAACGGGCTGAAGGACGAGAAGAATGCACCCGCTCCAAAAGACGCCGCCAGCAGCACCGTGCCGCCCATGATGACCTTGCGGCGGCCGATATTGGTGGCCAAAATGGCCACGGGGAAATAGCTGACGATGGCGGCGGCCTGCGCAATCACCAATATCAGGCTGGAGGACCCCGCCCCAAGGCCGAACCGCTCTACGAAGTAGCGGGAGAAACCGGTGGTTACGGCGTTGTAACCCATGAACCACAGGGCCACGCTGGCCAGCAAAAAGCCCATGCTGCGCCGCACTTCCGGCGCAAGCCTCGCGTCGTCCGGCCGGGGGGCGCTTTCCTGTGCGGCGTCGGGTGTGGGGCCGCCCGCCGCGGCACCTTCGCCTTCGTCAACGCCGTATGTTTTTGCGTCCGCCTGCATTTTGGCGGCCAGCTTCGGTTCGTTCACAAACACCAGCAGCAAAATGGTGGCCAGTGCCATAATCATCATGCAGCAAAGGAAAATTGGCACATAGTTGGCTTCATAGCTGCCCGCGCCGGTCTCTTCCTTCGGCAGCAGCACAGAGGTAAGCAGCATGATGATGACGCCGCCCACGGCGCCCATCAGGTTGATAACGGCGTTGCCCTTGCTGCGCAGGGGCTTCAAGGTCACATCCGGCATCAACGCCACGGCGGGGCTGCGGAAGGTGGCCATGAAAAACAGGGTGAGCCCAAGGCCCGCAACAAACAGTGGCAGGCTGACCAAATTGTCTGCCACGGGAATCAGCATCATGGTGACGCAGGCGGTAAAGCTGCCCAGCACCACATACGGCATGCGGCGGCCCCAGCGGGTCTTTGTTTTGTCGCTCAGCGCGCCGAACAGCGGCAGCATGAACAGGGCCAAAACATTGTCCAGCGCCATGACAATGCCGGTGGGGAATTCTTTTATGCCGAAGGTGTACTTCAGCATCAGCGGCACGGTGTGGTCATACAGTTGCCAAAAGGCGCAGATGGCAAAAAACGCAAGGCCAACGAGGAATGTGCGCTTGTAATCCAGCTTCATTTGTCACCCTCCGGCCGGTTGTCCGGCAAACAAGAAATGCGGATACGCTTTCAGTATACGGCATTTTTCGCCGGTAAACAACAGGACCGGGTAAAAAATGGACGAATAAAGCGGATTTTTGATGTTGTAAGAACGGATGTTTTGGGGTAAAATAGACTTGCTGCGCAAAAGCGCGCGTACCACGTGCTTTTGGCAGGCGCTGCGTGCCGGCCGGTTTCGGATAATGCCTGTGCGCGGCAATGCAAAAGAGCGGTACAAGCGGCGCGATGCAACAACACATCGGGAGGGGGGACCGGTTTGGACAAAGGGTACAGGGTAGGCGGCAAGCTCATTGACCTGCAGCACCCGGTGAAGGAATATCCCCGCCCGCAAATGGTGCGCAAAAGCTTTGTGAATTTGAACGGCACCTGGCGCTATGCCTTTACGGACAGCGAAAAAAAACCCGCCGAGTGGCAAGGCAATATCACGGTGCCCTTTGCGCCCGAGGCCCTGGCCTCCGGCGTGGGGCATGTTTTGCAGCCGGGCGGGTTTTTGTGGTACACACGTTCTTTCCGCCTGCAGCCGGGTTTTAACGCGGGGCGGGTGCTGCTGCACTTCGGCGCGGTGGACGAGACCTGCGTGGTGTACCTGAACGGCGCCGAAATAGGCTGCCACGAAAACGGCTACCTGCCGTTCACCTTAGACATCACGGACCATTTGGCCGACCACAACAATACCCTTGCCGTGCGCGTGGCCGACGCCACCGACAAAGGCCCTGCCATGCGCGGGCGGCAGAAGCTGGCGTGCGGCGGCTGTTGGCACACGCCCATGAGCGGTATTTGGCAAACGGTGTGGCTGGAAAGCGTGCCGAAGCATTATATAGAAGAGGTAAAAATAACTCCATTATATGACGAGGGCGCCGTGCGCGTGCAAGTGCGCACCACCGGCGGAAAAGCCGCCGGCCGCATGGCCGTGCTGGCGAACAAATCCCTCTCCGGCGCGGCCGATTACGCCGAGGCGGACGGGCCCGTTACCATCCGGCTGCCGGGCAAGCTGAGCTGGACGCCGGGCAATCCCTTCCTGTACACCTTGGTGGTGCGTGCGGGCGAAGACATCGTCGAATGTTATTTTGGCATGCGCAAGCTTTCGGTGGAAACAGACGAGCGCGGCTATGCACGCATTTTTTTGAACAACAAGCCGCTGTTGCTTTCCGGCGTGCTGGACCAGGGCATTTACCCCGCCACGGGCTACACGCCGCCGGACGACAGAGCCATGGCGGAAGACATCCGTTTTGCCAAGGAATGCGGATTTAATATGATTCGCAAAATGGGCAAGTTGGAGCCGATGCGCTGGTATTACCTGTGCGACAAAATGGGCATGCTGGTGTGGCAGGACATCCCCGCCGGGCGCGACGCCGGCGGCGGCGAGGCGCCAGGGCCGCCTGCCCTGCCCTTTGGGCACCGGGACACCGCCCACGCGCGCTTTGGCCGCAAGGACGAAGCGGCCCGCGCAGCCTTCGAGCGCGATGTGTGGGAGATGGCCGCCCTGCTGCACAACGCACCGTGCCTGGTGGCGTGGGTGCTGTTCAACGAGGGTGTGGGCCAGTTTGACGCGGCGCGCCTGGCGCTGGAACTGCGCCGGCGCGAGCCGGAACGGCTGGTGGACCACGCCAGCGGCTGGGCCGACCAAAAAGGCGGCGATTTTGTAAGCTGGCACTTCCCGGCCGGAAAGCCGCCCCGCAAGCTGCCGGAAACCTTTGGCGGGCGCATTTTCGCCGTCACACAGGCAGGGGGCATCGGCCTGGACGCCGACGGCGCCAGCAAAACGCCGGTGTGCGACGGGCCCAAGGTTGCGGACAGCGGCCGGCTGTTTGCCGAAATGGCCGCCCTGTGGGAAAAGCAGGCGGCACCGCTGGTGTACAAGGGGCTTTCGGTTTTTGTGTACAGCCAGCTGACGGATGCCGAAGACGAGGTGAGCGGCCTTTTGTGCCGCGAGCGAAAGCCAAAGGTAGACCGCCGCGACGTTGCCCGTATGAACGCTGCCCTGGCGGAGACGTTTAACCGGGCGCTTAGGGCGCGGCAAGCGCTGCAGGCAGCGCAAAATGGGCAAAAATAAACAGGGCAGGCGGTATGCCTGCCCTGTTTGGACCTTGTCGTTATTTGCCGTTGATCTTTTGCTTCATCAGGCCGCTTGCCTTGAACCCGGGAATGCTGGTGGGTTCCAGGCGGCTGGAGACTTTCGTCTTCGGGTTTGTGTACGCCTTGGTTTTGCGGGCACGCATCTCGAAGCGGCCAAACCCGGCGATCGTCACTTTCTCGCCCTGTTTCAGGGTGTCGATGATGTCATCGACCATGGTGGTGAGAATGTTCTCCACCTGCGCAACAGGGGTGCCTGTCTGGCGCGCAACTTTGGCAATCAATTGAGACCTGGTCATGTAAAAAATACCTCCCTAATACTTAGCTTCCGGTGAAATGGAAATGCACCTAAAACCTGCTTTTATTATAACTGTACATCGCCTGAAATTGCAATACAATTTTATGAAAATACCCGCCTTCGGCCGGTTTTTTCAAAAGAAGAAAAAAGAACATACCTGCAAAAGTTTAAGTTTTCATATTTTTCACTTTTTTTTCCGGACTGTCTGAAAACAATGCTGCAACAAAACAATTTGGCATCGTAACAAAAATATAACATATGGACAGAAAATGAATTTATAGAAAAATTTTTTTAAAAATTGCGAGCGAAGGTTGGCAATTATTGGCAATTTATATGCCAGAATACGGAAAATCCGCTGTACCAGCCGAGCGTGCACACTTTTGGCAGCGGTTAAATTGTTTGAATCTTGACCGCGGGCATGGTACTATAGTCTCTATTAACCAAAGGGCTGTTTTTTACGATGGCCACAGCGGCAAAAACCGAAGTAAAGGGGAATGGATATGCAGCGAAAATGGAAATTTGAAACCGAGTGTGTACAAGCCGGCTACCGGGCCGAAAAGGGAGAGGCGCAAACCGTGCCCATCGCACAGTCCACCACATACCGGTATTACGACGTGGACGATGTGGCGGCGATGTTTGACCTTACCAGTGCCACCCACATGTACACGCGCATTTCAAACCCCACGGTGTCGGCGCTGGAAGAAAAAATGACAATGCTGGAGGGGGGTGTGGCGGCGGTTGCCGCGGCAAGCGGCCAAAGCGCGGCGCTTATCTGCCTTTTGGCCCTGTGCCAAAAGGGCGATCATATCCTTGCCAGCAGCCACATTTACGGCGGCACAAACAACCTGGTCGGTGTCAGCTTCGAAAAGCTGGGCATTTCCCACACCTTTGTGGACCCCTCCCTGTCCTATGAGGACATTGCGAAGGAGATTCGCCCCGAGACAAAGGTGGTGCTGGCGGAGACGCTGGGCAACCCGGCCCTGTCCGTTTTGGATTTTGAAAAATGGAGCTGTGTGGCCAAGGCGGCGGGCGCGCCGCTGGTGGTGGACAACACCCTTGCCACGCCCTACCTGTGCCGCCCGCTGGAACACGGGGCAGACGTGGTGTTCCATTCCACCACCAAATATGCCGACGGCCACGCCACCAGCGTGGGCGGCATGGTGGTGGACGGCGGCACCTTTGACTGGAAAAAGGGCGGGCGCTACCCTGCCCTTACCGAGCCGGACGAAAGCTACCATGGTCTTGTGTTTGTCGACGCCTTCGGCCCGGCGGCGCTGGCCGTGAAAATGCGCGCGCAGATGCTGCGCGACTATGGCTGCGTTGCCGCGCCCATGAACGCGTTTTTGACCGTAAACGGCCTTGCCACCCTGCACCTGCGCATGAAAGCCCACTGCGAAAACGCGCAGGCGCTGGCGGAGTTTTTGGAAAAGGACCCGCGGGTACAGTGGGTGAACTACCCGGGCCTTGCCTCGAACCGGTATCACGCCCTGCAGCAAAAATACATGCCGAAAGGGGCCTCCGGCGTGCTTACTTTCGGTGTGGCCGGCGGCGCCGAGGCCGGCCGCAAGTTCATTGAATCGCTGGAGATGACGAGCCTGGTGGTGCACGTGGGCGATATCCGTACGTCCGTGCTGCACCCGGCCTCCACCACCCACCGCCAGCTTTCGCCAGAGGCGCAGGTGCAGGCGGGCATCCCGCCGGAACTTATCCGCGTGTCCGTCGGCATCGAAAACATCGACGACATCCTGGCGGACTTTGACGCTGCCCTTGACCAAGCGGTAAAATAGGCGCAAAGTTTCATAAAAATGACGTAGTTTTATGTTAAAATGTCTGTAATAATGGGAGGCGCAAGTAGGCGCCGCCCTGCCCCGGCGCAAGTGCAAGCACAACCGGAAAAGAGGAGAAGACATGCCGCTCATCATCCCGAAGGATTTGCCGGCCTACACGGCGCTGCAGGACGAAAATATTTTCGTGATGCCCCATGAGCGCGCCCAAAGCCAGGACATTCGCCCGCTGGAAATATTGATCGTAAATCTGATGCCGGAAAAAATCGTGACGGAGACGCAGCTGTCGCGGGTGCTGGCGAATTCGCCTTTGCAGGTGCGCCTTACGCTGCTGCGTACGGAAAGCCACGAAAGCAAAAACACCGGCGCCGCCCACCTGGCCGCGTTTTACAAAACCCTGGACGAAGTGAAGCGCAGCCGGTTCGACGGGATGATCATCACCGGCGCGCCGCTGGAGCACATGGCCTACGAGGACGTGGACTATTGGGCGGAGATGTGCGATTTGTTTGAATTTGCCAAGCACAATGTGTACTCCACCATCTACCTGTGCTGGGGGGCGCTGGCCGGGCTGTATTACCACTACGGCATCGACAAGGAAATGCTGCCGGAGAAACTGTCCGGCGTGTACGAGCACCGGGTGGTGCGGCCGTCGAACCCGCTGGTGCGCGGCTTCGACGAATATTTTTACGTGCCCCATTCACGCCACGCGGGCGTTGCCGCGGCGGACGTGGCAAAGGTGCCCGCCCTGCGGGTTTTGGCCGACAGCGGGGAAGCGGGCATCCATTTGCTGAGCACCGAAAACGGCCGCGAAATCTACATTCTTGGCCACATGGAATATGATAAAGAAACGCTACAAAACGAGTACCTGCGCGACACCTCCCGCGGCCTTTCCCCCGCCCTGCCCCGGCATTATTACCGGAACGACGACCCCGAAGAAGGCATTTTGTTCCGCTGGCGCAGCCACGGCAATTTGCTGTATTCCAACTGGCTGAACTATTATGTGTACCAAACCACGCCGTTCGATTTGACAAGGCTGGACTGAGAGAACTTGAATGTGGAAAAATGAAGCGCCCCGGCCTTTCGGCAGGGGCGCTTTTCTGATTTTGCGTTTATTTTCGCGGCGTGGGTGTGGCGCGTAAGCTGAACGACATGGGGAACTTGCCCGTGTTGAGCGGGATATTGTAAAGGCCGCCGCCAAGGTCCGTTAGGCCGCCGGAATCGAAGAAATTTTCCTCGAACTCATGGAAGAATTCCACATGCATGCCCGCGCCGGCAAGGGCGTTGAGGTAATCGCCCACGGTGTGCTGCCAGGAGTACGCCTCAACGCCGTATTTTCGCTCGCTGGCGTAGCCGCCGATGGAGTCGTCTACATCCGGCGCCTTGCCAAAGTACGGGTATTTTACGTCATATTCGCCGTGGGCCAGTTTTGTCTCGTCCAGCATCATGAAGAAGGGGTGGGAGTCGAACATGTAGAAAAAGCCGCCGTCGCGCAGCAAATGGCGGATGGTTTTTGCCCACCGCACAAGGTCCGGCAACCAGCAAACGGCGCCTTCGCTCACAAACACCACGTCGTATTTTTCATCGTGCTTGTCCATAAAATCCATGATGTCGCTCTCAATAAAACGGGCGTTGGCAACGCCAAGGTCCGCCGCAAGAAGCGTGGCGTAGCGGATATTGTCCGGCACCAGGTCTACGCCCACGGCGCTGTTGGCCTTTTGCGCCAGCAAAATGGTGTCGGCCCCGGTGTTGCACTGCAAGTGGATGACATCCTTGCCGTGCAAAAGCCCCAGCTCTTGTTCAATGTACGGGTTAAAGCGGTGTTCCCCCGCGAGGAAACGCCGTTTAAAGGCGTAATAGTGCTCTTCGGAGACCTGGCCCCACGCGTGTTTGTTTGCGTCTATTTCTTTCATCGGTTTCTCGGGCCGCGCGCCGCGGCTGTCAATCTCGCCGCTGTGCGGCGCTGGGGTGAAAGCGGCAATTGTGCCACACCGGCATTACGTTTTCGCGCCAAGGCCGTGGGAAGCTTCAAACCCCGCCGCCCAGCCGGCCACCTGCTTGCTGATGTCTTCCATCACACCCGGCTCGAAGGGCGTTTTCAGCCCGGCGGAGTGCACCAGGTCCGTGTAAGAAAGGCGCCCGGCCTGCTTTGTCAGCGTGAGGTATTTTTGCCACGCGTCGCCGCGGTTTTGGCCCGCCGCCAGAAAAAACTGCAGGGCAACGGCCGAGGCCAGCACGTAGTCGATGTAATAGAAAGGCGCGGTGTAAATGTGCAGTTGGCGTTGCCAGCCGGCGCCCCGTGTGTAAAAAGGCAGGCCGTCGAAATTTACCCACGGGCGGTATTTCTGTTCCAGCTCCAGCCAAAGGGTGTTGCGCTCTTCCGCCGTCAAATGCCCGCGGGTGTACACTTCGTCCTGGAATTCGTCCACCATGCAGCCGTATGGCAGGAAATACAAAGCGTCCTCGGCGTGGGAAAGGGTGTATTTGTCCGTCTCGTAGCTGAAAAACAAATGGTGGAACGGCGCGGTCAAAAACTCCATGCTCATGGAGTGGATCTCGCAGCTTTCAAGGCCCGGGCTGCGCAGCTCCGGCGGCAGGTCCTCCTTCGCGGCCAAATACGCCTGGAAGGCGTGGCCCGCCTCATGGGTCAGCACGTCCACGTCGCCCGCGGTGCCGTTGAAATTCGAGAAAATGAACGGGCTTTTGTAGCAGGGGATAGAGGTGCAGTAGCCGCCGGGGGCCTTGCCGGGCTTTGCCAGCACGTCGAACAGGCCGCCTTCCATCATGAAATCAATAAACGTGGTTGTTTCGGGTGAAAGCTCGTGGTACATCTTGCGCCCGGAGGCCAAAATTTCTTCCGGCGTGCCCTTCGGCGTGGGGTTGCCGTCTTTAAAAGCGAGGGTGTTGTCCTGGAACTTGAGTGAAGGCAGCCCAAGGCGCGCCGTCTGGTTTTGCTTCATACGTGCGGCAAAGGGAACGACGCCCGCGGAAATTTCGGCGCGGCAGGCGCGGATATCCGCCCGGGTGTAGCCAAGGCGCTCCATGCGGATGTCGCCAAGGGCGGTGAAATCGGCGTAGCCGAGGGTTTTAGCCTGCTGGGTGCGGTTATCCACCAGGCGGGTGTAAAGGTCGTCCAGTTCCTCGCGGCAGCCGTCGAAAAACTTGCCCTCCGCCTCAAATGCGGCGCGGCGCGTGGCTGCATTGGTGCTTTCTTTGTACGGGCCCAACTGTGCCACGGTAAGCTCTTTGCCGTCGAAGGGGATCTTTGCGCCGGCGTACAGCTTTTCGTACTGGGTCTCCAGGGCATTTTCCTGTTGCTGCAGCGGAATCAGGCGTTCGTCGCTGCTTTTTACGGCCAGCTCCATTTTCTGCAGCAGAATCTCGCCGTAGTGCCCCGCCAACGCCTCTTTATAAGGGTTTGCCAAAAGCGCGCGGTAAAACGACAGGGTTTTGTCGGTTATCAGCGGCGTGCGCTCGTCAAAATAGTCGTTTTCGGCGGCGTAAAAGGCGTCGGTGGTGTCTACCGTATGGCGAATGGACGCGATGGTGGCGGCGGTGGCCATGTCGTCCAGCACATGGGAGGCCTCGGCGTAGCATTCCAGTACCACGGCGGGGTTTTTTGCGTTTTCCAAAACCTCGGCCATGTGCGAAAGCGCCTGCACGGCCTTGTCCGTGTCCGGGCGAATGTACTCCCAATCGCTGAATTTTATCATTATTATCACTTCTTTTCATTTGGTGGCGCAGGGGGGCGCTTTGCCACTCTGGTGCCGGTGGCAACTATAAATATAACACAAAACGGCAGCGAAAATACAGCTTTTTTGCGCGGAAGACAGGCATAGGCGAAGGCTAAAAAAATTGGTGGAATTCGCCACAGAACAACAAAAACCCTGGCAAAAATTTGTTAAAAAATAAATAAATCCGAAAAGTATGTACAAACGGTTTTGCGCGATGTATAATTCACTGGAAGGCAGTGCCCAGCTGCGCTGGCAGGCTGTCTTCGGAACCAACTGAACAAGGCAGAGTAGGTTTGCGCGCGTAAAGTGCCGCACGGACGGGGAGTTGCCGGGCGGACGAAAGGCCTTTTGGCTTGCGGTGCGTATTCTGCATCCCGCTGTCGCATAATAGCAGTGTAGACGCCCCGAACGGCGAAACCTCCATTATGTGGCATCCGTCTTTTATTGCGATGTGTCGCGTAATTAAGGAGGTATTTTTGTGTCCGAAAATAGTTTTGTGAACTTTTGGCTTGGCGCTGCGGGCCAAATTAAAAAACTGCGCAGCCTTACCGGCGCGGGCATTTTGGCCGCTGTTGGCACGGTGCTGAAATTTGTGTCTGTGCCCGTGGGCGAGTTGTTGCGCATCAGCTTTACCTTTTTGACAACGGCCATTGCCGGGTTCATGTATGGCCCACTGGTTGCGGGCATGGCCGCTGTTGTGGTGGACATCCTCGGCTTTCTCATCAGGCCCACCGGCGCCTATTTCATCGGCTTTACCGTCAGCGCTTTTGCAGACGGCATCATTTACGGCTGCTGGCTGTGGAACCGCCCGGTAAAACTGTGGCGCACCCTTTGCGCTTGCGCCACGTCCACGGTTATTATCAGCTTTTTGTTGAACCCCATGTGGCTGCAGTTGATGTACGGCAAGGCGTTTTTAGCTGTGATTGCCGCGCGCATTCCCACCAATCTGGTTTTGCTGCCCATCAACACGGCGATGCTGTTTTTTCTTTTGAAGGTGCTGGAGCCGCAAAAGGCGAAGCTTGCGGGGGCGAAAAGCCGCTGAAGGCCGCGCCGGCTGTCCGGAAACCGTCGGGGTTTTGCGCTGCCACCTGTTTGCGGGAATGGGCGGTCGGGCGAAAATGGCCAAGCGTTTTGGCGGCCGGCATAGCGTTATGACCGATTTTGTATGAGCAAATAAAAACACGCGTTTGGCTTTGCGGGCAAACGCGTGTTTTTTATATGGTGCTGGGTAAGGCGGCAATAGGATTACGCGGCGCGGCGCGGCGCCGAAGAAGGCGCAGGTGTTGGCATAGCGGTGTGAACGACCGCGGGCTGCAAGCTGTGCGCCCGGCGCGGCCGGGCCTGGGCGCCGTGGGGGTGCCGACCGGCGTGGCGCTGTTTTCGCTCCAGCCGCTCGGCGGCTGTAAACAAGCGGTAAACCGCGTACAGCGCACCAGGCAAAAGCAGCGCGGCCACGGGCCACGGCATGGTGCCGATAATGGCGGCGTCTACGAGAAGGAACGCGGCGAGCCCTGCCACAAGGGCCGCGCACCGGTATAGGAATTGGAGTGTTTTTACGCGCATGGCTTTGCCTCCGCACAACTTTATTTCGTAAGCTCAGCCTAACACAACCAAAGGTTGTTGTCAAGCGCAAAAACAAAATTTTTTACATTTCACTTTACAAACACAACAAATAGTTGTATACTGTGGTTGTGGAAATTTTATGGGAAAGACGCAAACCACGGAAGCCACGGCGCGGTGTATCTGTGCCGCCTTTGGTTCCCGATATTATTGAAAAAGAAACAGGAGGAGCGCAATGTCTTCTTTAAAACTGCGCCAATTGCGCAACCAAAAGGGTGTTACGCAGGCAGAGCTGGCAAACCGCCTGGGTGTTACGCAGCAGGCCGTGGGCAAATGGGAAACCGGGCGCTCCTCGCCGGACCCCATTACCCTGATGCGGCTGGCGGAATATTTTGGCGTGTCGGTGGATGTTTTGCTGGGCCGCGAAGGGGCGCTTGTGGGCGAGGTGCGGCCGTATATGCCCGCAAGTGAAGCTATGGTGCCTGTGGTGGGCAGTGTGCGCGCGGGCTACGGCGCGCTGGCCTTTGCCGAGGATTTGGGTGAAGCCGCCGCCACCGTACGGGACCCGGAAAGCTATTTTTACCTTGTGGTGAAGGGCGATTCGATGGAGCCGCGCATCCACGATGGCGACCTCGCCCTGGTGCGCAAGCAAACCACGCTGGACGACGGCGACCTTGGTGTGATTGTATATGGCGACGAAGAGGGCACCCTGAAGCGGTTTTTGCGCAAAGGGAACGCGGTGATTTTGCAGCCGTTCAACCCGGCATACGAAACGAAGATCCTTTCCGGCGAGGAACTGGACCATCTGTACATCGCGGGAAAAGTTGTGGAGACCAAAACGCGCTGGTAGCGCGTTTGCGTGCGGTGCGCAATGGCAAACACGCCGCCGGTTTCTTCAAAGCATGAAGTTCTGCCGCAGGTGTGCCTGTGCGGCGGTTGGTGTCTACGATAGCCGATATAGGCGGCTTCCCGGGTGGCCGGTGGGGCTGTGTTTGTGTTATCGTTGCGGCGGGGCTGTGTGTGCACCGCTGCCGGAGAAAGGAGGCGGCAGGCCATGGACCTTGCAAAAAAGCTGGAAATACTGGCGAACGGCGCAAAATACGATGCGGCGTGCACCTCCTCCGGCGCGGACCGCAAAAACAAGGGAGGACTTGGCAATACCAATGTGTTTGGCTGCTGCCACAGCTTTTCCGCCGACGGGCGGTGCGTTACGCTGCTGAAGGTGCTGCTTTCCAACGACTGTGTGTATGACTGCAAATATTGCGTGAACCGCCGCACGAACGACGTGGAGCGCGCGGAGTTCGCGCCGGAGGAACTGGCGGAGCTGACCGTGCAGTTTTACCGGCGGAATTACATTGAGGGGCTGTTTTTGTCCAGCGGTGTCATTCAAAACCCGGATTACACCATGGAGCGCATGATCAAAACGCTGGAACTGCTGCGCAAAAAATATGATTTTTGGGGCTATATCCACGCGAAAGCCATCCCCGGCGCGTCGCCGGAGCTGGTTTGGCGGCTGGGCCTGGTGGCGGACCGCCTGAGCGTGAATATTGAGATGCCCAGCGAAGAGAGCCTAAAACTGCTGGCGCCGGGCAAAACAAAAAAGGCCATTATGGAGCCCATGGGCCTCATCAAAAACGGCATCCGGCAAAACGGGCAGGAGCTGGCGCTGTACCGGAACGCGCCCACCTTCGCCTCGGCGGGGCAAGCCACCCAGATGATTGTGGGGGCAAGCCCGGAAAGCGACTACCGTATCTTGAAACTGGCGGCGGGGCTGTATGAAAAATATAATTTGAAACGCGTGTTTTATTCGGCCTATGTGCCGGTGATGGAAGACACGCTGCTGCCCAGTGTGGACACGAAGCCGCCGCTGCTGCGGGAGCACCGCCTGTACCAGGCGGACTGGCTGCTGCGCCAATACCAGTTTGAGGCGGACGAGATATTAAACGAAAATTCGCCGAACTTCAACCCGTATCTGGACCCGAAATGCAATTGGGCCGTGCACAATATGTACTTTTTCCCGGTGGACGTGAACCGCGCGCCGCGGGAGGATTTGCTGCGCGTGCCCGGCATTGGGCCGCGCAGTGCGGCGCGCATTGTGCTGGCGCGCAGAAGCGGCCGGCTTGGCATGGCGGAATTAAAGCGCATGGGCGTGGTGCTGAAGCGGGCGCAGTATTTTATCGTTACCGGCGACACGCCCCTTGGCGTGCAAACCAGCCGCGAGGCAACCGTGAAGGCGCTGATCGACCCGAAAATATTTGCCATGGGTGCGGAACAGTTGAGTATGTTCGGCAGCGCGGGGCAAACGCTGGCCCTGCCGCCGAAGGGCATGCCCCAAAACGCGGAGGCGCTGGCCGTTGCCGCCGCGGCAGAGGAGGCTGTGCAATGTTTGGCGAAGGCGATGTGAGCGGCGCGGGTGTGGAAAGGATTGCGGCGGCTGGCAGCCGGAACAAAGCAGAAATCACACAAAAAAATCTTAAAACACTCACTATCAAATCGTCTGACGAAATTTTGGTGTACGACGGCAGCCTGCCGGGGCTGTATTGCTGCGTGTATCACGCGGTGTATGGCAAGGCGAAGCCGGTGGACGTCGTGGCGGAGTTCGCGGCACAGCCCACGCTGTTTGCCATGCGGCCCATTGCCACGGAGGAGGATAAGGCGCACCGGGTGCGCGCGTCCATCTCCGGTAAAATTTCGGTGCGCGCGCTGGAGCTGGTGGAGACAGTGTTTTTAACATGCTGCAAGCAAAAAGAGCTGGCAATCCTAAACTTCTTGCTGCTGGGATACGCGCAGGGCTCAAAAACACCATACCTGTTCGGCCACAGAGACGTGGAGCCTTTGCTGAAGGCGGAGAAGCACCTGATGGGCGAGACCCATTTGCTGAAGGGATTTGTGCGGTTTTCCGACTGCGACGGCGTTTTGACGGCACAAATCACCCCGAAAAATTTTGTGTTGCCGTTTTTGGCGGAACACTTTGTGGACCGTTACGCCCAGGAGAATTTTCTTATTTACGACAAAACCAATAAAGCAGCGCTGATTTATGAAAGCCGCCGCGCCCGCATTGTGCCGCTGGAGGGCATCGAATTTCCCGAGGCGGACGAGACGGAAGAAAACTACCGCGCCCTGTGGCGGCTGTTTTACAAAACCATCGCCATCAAAGAGCGCGAAAATCCCCGCTGCCGCATGAACCACATGCCGAAGCGCTATTGGGAAAATATGACGGAGATGCAGGAGTTTTTGCGCCGGTGAAACGGCGGCAGGGCCGTGCCAGCCTGCCCGTTTCCGGATGCCTGCCCGTTGCCGACTTGGGCGTGTTGCCGGAAGTGGAAGCATTGCTTCATTTGGTGCGGCAGTGGGACGACCCGGGCTGGTATCTTCTGGTGGGCTTTTTTCCGCAATTGGCAGGTGCATGGTCTTTTTATGCCGTTTTTGACACTTTGAAAAACCCAGATAGCCGGGATGGCCGGCGGCGTTATCTCATTGCAATATCCGCAGTTTCGGCACCGGTTTTATCCCTGCTGCTTCATCTGTTTTGGGCACATTTTGTCTACGGAACAGACGTTGCATTTGGCGGCGCGCTGCAATATATTGCCTGCAGCGAATTTTGGTTTCCCCTTTGGCTGGGGCTTTTCTGTTTTTGCCGGGCGGCAATGCCCTCAACCCGGCCGAACCCGGCAGTTGCCTGGCAAAACTGAAGGCAGGCGTATATACTGCAAAAAATAAGCGGCAGGGTGTTTTGCGCCCTGCCGCTTTGCTGCTTTCGCGTATGTTTACAGCTCCCGGTTTGCCACCTCGGCTTGTACCATGGCAATGAAATCGTCCACGCTTTTCACGCCGCCGTTCGCCTCTTTGCGCGCGCGCACGGCCACGGTGTTCGCTTCCATCTCCTTGTCGCCCATCACCAAAATGTACGGCACTTTTTTCAGCTGGGCCTCGCGGATTTTATAGTTCATTTTTTCGTTGCGGGTGTCGTTTTCTACGCGGATGCCCGCCGCGTCCAGCTGCTGACGCACCCGTTCGGCATATTCGTGGTGCGCCTCGGAAATGGGCACCAGCTTTGCCTGCACCGGCGCCAGCCACGTGGGGAACGCCCCGGCGAAATGCTCGATGAGGATGCCGATGAACCGCTCGATGGAGCCGAGGCCCGCCCGGTGGATCATCACGGGGCGGTGGGGCTTGCCGTCTTCGGCGATGTATTCCAGCTCGAAGCGCTCCGGCATTTGGAAGTCCAGCTGTACCGTGCCGCACTGCCAGGTGCGGCCAAGGGCGTCCAGCAGGTGGAAGTCCAGCTTCGGGCCATAGAACGCGCCGTCGCCGGGGTTCACGGTGAAGGTGCGGCCGATGGACTCCATGGCCTCCTGCAAATCGGCCTCCGCCATGCGCCACACGGCCTCGTCGCCCATATGGTCGTCCGGCATGGTGGAAAGCTCGATGTTGTAGGCAAGGCCGAAGCGGGAGTAGAGCTCGTCGAACAAATTGATGACGCCGATGATCTCCTCTTTGATTTGCGCGGGTGTCATGAAGATGTGGGCGTCGTCCTGGGTGAAGGCGCGCACGCGCATCAGGCCGTGCAGGGCGCCGCTCATCTCATGGCGGTGCACAAGGCCCAGCTCCGCCATGCGAAGGGGCAAATCGCGGTAGGAGTGCATCTTTGTTTTGTACACCAGCATGCCGCCGGGGCAGTTCATGGGCTTGATGGCGTAGTCGCCCTCATCCACTTTTGTTGTGTACATGTTGTTTTTGTAGTGATCCCAGTGGCCACTGCGGTGCCACAGCTCCTGGTTCAACACAATGGGCGTGGCAATTTCGCTATAGCCGTAACGGTGGTGCACTTCGCGCCAGTAGTCCAGCAAATTGTTGCGCACCACCATGCCGTTCGGCAAAAAGAAGGGGAAGCCCGGGCCTTCGTCCAGCAGGGCGAACAGCTCCAGCTCCTTGCCGAGCTTTCGGTGGTCGCGCTTTTTGGCCTCTTCCAGCATGGCGAGGTAGGCGTCCAGCTCGCCCTGCTTTGGATAGGCCGTGCCGTAAATGCGGCTGAGCATGGGCAGGCGGGAATCGCCGTGCCAGTAGGCCCCGGTGGCGCTGGTAAGCTTGATGGCGCGGATAGGCGACGTGTCCATCAGGTGCGGCCCGGCGCAAAGGTCGGTGAATTCGCCCTGGCGGTACAGGCTGATCGCCTCCCCCGCGGCGGCGTGTTTTTGGATCAGCTCCTGCTTGTAGGGCTGGTTCTTGAACAGCTCCAGCGCTTTGTTGGCGCTTAAATGAAACTGCTCGATGGGCAGGGCCTCTTTCACGATCCTGGCCATTTCCTCCTCGATCATGGGCAGGTCTTCGGCTGTGAAGGGGGTGTCCATGTCGAAATCGTAATAAAAGCCGTTTGCAATGGCCGGGCCGATGGCGAATTTGGCGCCCGGGAACAGACGCAGCACCGCTTGGGCCAGCACGTGGCTGGCGCTGTGCCAGAAGGCGTGCTTGCCCTCCGGCGTGTCGAAGGTGAAAATTTCCACGGTGCAGTCTTCTGTCAGCGCTGTGCGCAGGTCCACGTTTTCGCCGTTCACACTGCCCGCGCAGGCGGCCTTTGCCAGCCTCGGGCCAAGGTCCAGCGCCAGTTCGTACAGGGTCATGCCGGCCTCGCATTGTTTCGTGCTGCCGTCCTTCAGTGTAACTGTAATCATAAAATATCCTCCGTCAGCCGTTTTTCGGCATTGTTTCTGTGCGCGGTTTGCTATGATAAAAAAAGAAATACCCCGGCCCTTTCAGGCCGGGGTGAGAAAAATCCCACGGTTCCACCCGGATTGCCAACGCGTCGGTTACAATGCATTTTTAGCACCGCAAGCAATGCAATTGCATCACAGGAATGCTGTTGGCCGCTTCGTGCGGACGATGCGCTGCATCGCACGCGTTCGCTGTAACGGGCGGGCCCGGCCGTGGTTCGCCACGGCGGCTGGTGCGGCGGTAAATCCAAACGTGCACAAAGGTTTCTTCCAGCGCGGGCCAAAACACACGTTTGGTGCGTTGGCAACCAGCAAAACCCTCTCTGTGTTGCGCAAAATCCGGTTCATGTCCGCGTCATAGCTTTTGCCCATCTTACACCGGAAGCGTGCCGATGTCAAGGGGATTTGCGCGGGCGGAACACCAGAACGTTCACAGCCACGGCCACCACCACGCCGATGCCGGTGTCGAGCAGGCGCTGCAGGGCGTACTGCACGGGGTGCACGTCGCCGGTGTACATAATGTCGGCCGCGATGACGAGGTATACCACGCAGGCAATGATGATACTTTCGGGCTTTGAGATGAGGTTGCACAAATACATCAGCGGCACAAGCCCGGCGGCCACCACAAGCGCCCAAAGCGCGAAATAGTCTTTATGATAGGGAATGAGGGAAACAAGCACCCCGAAAACGCCGCCCAGCACGGTGCCAAGGATGCGGTTCAGGCCGCTTTTCACCGAGCCGCTGACGCTGCCCTGCATGCAGATGACGGCGGCCACGGCGGCCAGCACGGCCCCCTGGCGGCCCCAAAAACCGTAGATGAACAGCACCGCCAGCACCGCCAGCGCCGTTTTAACAACACGCAAGCCAAGGGGCGGAAGTTTGCGCAGGAATTTCATGGATACCTCCGGCGTTGTTTTTCACATTCTACTATACGCCATTATTAACAAAAAGTGTTATAAACATGGTGTTTGTGGTGGAAGTGAAGCAGAACGAAATAAGTTTGTTGTTTTTTTATCAAGAGTTTGTTGAAATTTTATCAAAGACCCGATATACTAGACGATAAGCCATTTTAACACACGGGAAGCAACAGGTGATTACCTGTTTTTGATAGGCAGCGAAAGCGCCGTTTCGCAATGCAAGGGAGGGTTTGACAGGATGAAGAAAATTTCCACTTTGCCTTTCGCAGGAACAAAAGAGCAGGAAAAAGAACTGCGCACCTGGCTGGAGGCAAACCGCGAAAAGCCCGGTGCCGCCATGGAGGCGTTGCAAAAAGCGCAGGACATTTACGGCTACCTGCCGCTGGAAGTGCAGCGCATGGTTGCCGCCGAGCTGGACAAGCCGCTGGCCGAAATTTACGGCATTTCTACCTTTTATTCCCAGTTTGCCCTGTCGCCAAAGGGCAGGTACCGCATTAACGTGTGCCTGGGCACGGCGTGCTATGTGAAGGGCAGTGGCAAGGTGTATGAAAACCTGCAAAAGCTGCTTGGCGTTCCCGGCGGCGCGCTGACGGAAGACGGCAAGTTCAGCCTGGACGCTTGCCGCTGTGTGGGCGCGTGTGGGCTTGCACCTGTCATCATGGTGAACGACGACGTGTACGGCCGCCTTACCGGCAGCGAGGCGGAGCTGAAGGAAATTTTGGAGAAGTATTAGACTGCTGCCGGAGGGCCTATGCAGGAACTTTCGATGAATATCCTGGACATCGCGCAAAACTCCATATCCGCCGGGGCCACCGAGGTGGACATCAGCCTTCGGCAAAGCACGGCGCGGCGGCTGCAAACGCTGGAAATTTGCGACAACGGCCGCGGTATGGACGAAGAGGCCGTGAAAAACGTGACGGACCCGTTTTTCACCTCGCGCACCACGCGCCGCGTGGGCTTGGGGGTGCCGTTTTTGAAGATGGCCGCCGAAATGGCGGACGGCGCCTTCGCCATAGAAAGCGAGCCGGGCAAGGGAACCAACGTGACGGCCACCTTTGCCCTTGGCCACATCGACCTGATGCCCCTCGGCGACATTGGCGAGACCATGTCTATTTTGGCCGCCGCAAACCCTGACATTGATTTTTCGTTTACCTGCGAAAAAGACGGCGAAGTTTTCGCCTTTACCACGCAGGAGATCAAAAAAACGCTGGACGGCGTGTCCCTTTCGAAGCCGGCCGTGGCGGTTTTTTTGAAGGAATACATCGGCGAGCACGTGGCCGAAGTTCTGCAAACGTGTTGATTAAGCCGCGAACGCGGCGGGGGAACAGCCGGGGAATAACCTGGCGACAGGAAGGCGGGTCCACCCGCCGGGAAAAGGAGCTGACGTTATGAAGAGCCTTGAAGAGCTGGCAGCCATCCGCGACAAAATGAAAGCCACCGTGCACACGCGCGATGCCGGCGAAGACAATACCCGCGTGGTGGTGGGCATGGCCACCTGCGGCATAGCGGCGGGCGCGCGCCCGGTGCTGGCCGCCTTTACAGAGGAAGTGGCCCGGCGGGAGCTGCCGCACGTTACCGTGACGCAAACGGGCTGCATCGGCATTTGCCAGTTTGAGCCGGTGGTGGAGGTGTACGAGCCGGGCAAAGAAAAGGTGACCTATGTGAAAATGACGCCGGAACGCGCCCAGCGCGTGGTGGCGGAGCATTTGGCGGGCGGCAGGCCCGTGACGGAATACACGATTGGCGCGGAAGGGCGCTAGGAAGGGAGGCCGCAAATGGAAAGAAGCCATGTCATGATCTGCGGCGGCACGGGATGCACGGCCTCCGGGGCCGACCGTGTGGCCGAAGCGTTTGAGGAAGAGATCAAAAAAAGCGGGCTTGAAGGCGAAGTGCGCGTGGTGCGCACTGGCTGCTTCGGCCTGTGCGAGCTGGGGCCCATCGTGGTGATTTACCCCGAGGCCAGCTTTTATTCCCGCGTGTCGGTGGACAATGTGCACGAAATCGTGACGGAGCACCTTTTGAAAGGCCGCCCGGTTACGCGCCTTCTGTACGACGAGACCGTGAGCGCCGAAGGCACGGTAAAAAGCCTGGACGAGACCGCCTTTTACAAAAAACAGCTGCGCATCGCCTTGCGCAACTGCGGCGTCATCAACCCGGAAAACATCGACGAATACATCGCGTACGACGGATATGAAGCCCTTGGCAAGGTGCTTACGGAAATGAAGCCGGAACAGGTGATCGAGACCATCCTCGATTCCGGCCTGCGCGGGCGCGGCGGCGCGGGCTTTCCCACGGGGCTGAAGTGGAAATTTGCCGCCGGCAACGCGGCGGACCAGAAAGATGTATGCTGCAACGCCGACGAGGGCGACCCGGGCGCGTTCATGGACCGCTCTATTTTGGAGGGCGACCCCCACGTGGTGCTGGAGGCCATGGCAATCGCGGGCTATGCCATCGGCGCAACGAAGGGATATGTGTATGTGCGCGCGGAATACCCCCTCGCCGTGAAGCGCCTGTCCATCGCCATTGACCAGGCGCGGGACTACGGCCTGCTGGGCAAGGACATCTTCTCTTCCGGCTTTGACTTCGACGTGGAGATAAAACTCGGCGCCGGCGCCTTTGTGTGCGGCGAAGAAACCGCGTTGATGACGTCCATCGAGGGCAAGCGCGGCGAACCGAGGCCCCGCCCGCCGTTCCCGGCGGTGAAGGGCCTGTTTGGCAAGCCCACCATTTTGAACAACGTGGAGACCTATGCCAACGTGCCGCGCATCATTTTGCAGGGGGCAGACTGGTTCAAGGCCGTGGGTACGGAAAAAAGCAAGGGCACCAAGGTGTTTGCCCTGGGTGGTAAAATCAAGAACACGGGCCTTGTGGAAGTGCCCATGGGAACCACCCTGCGCGAGATCGTGGAGGAGATCGGCGGGGGCATTCCCGGCGGCCACACCTTCAAGGCGGCGCAGACCGGCGGCCCCTCCGGCGGGTGCATCCCGGCCCAGCATCTGGACACCCCCATCGATTACGACAACCTGCTTGCCATCGGCAGCATGATGGGCAGCGGCGGGCTGATTGTGATGGACGACACCACCTGCATGGTGGACATCGCCCGCTTTTTTCTCGACTTCACCGTGGAGGAGTCTTGCGGCAAATGCACGCCCTGCCGCGTGGGCACGAAACGCCTGCTTGAGCTGCTGGACAAAATCACCGAAGGCCGTGCCACCATGGCGGACCTTGATAAAATAGACGAGCTGGCCAGCTACATCAAGGAAAACAGCCTGTGCGGCCTGGGGCAAACGGCGCCGAACCCGGTGCTTTCCACCCTGCGCTATTTCCGCGACGAATACACCGAGCACATCGAGCATAAGCACTGCCCGGCGGGCGTGTGCAAGGCGCTGCTCTCCTACACCATCGACCCGGAGAAGTGCACCGGCTGCACGGCCTGCAAACGGGTTTGCCCGGTGGAATGTATTTCCGGAGAAGTGAAAAAGACCCATGTCATCGACCAATCGAAGTGCATCAAGTGCGGCGCCTGCATGGAAAAATGCCGCTTTGGCGCCATTAGCCGGGGCTAGGGAGGACATAGAAAATGGATAAAGTGAACATTAAAATAAACGGCAGGGAGTTTGCCGTGGACGCGGGCACCACCGTGCTGGAGGCTTGCCACGCGGCCGGGTTTAACATTCCCACCCTGTGCTGGATGAAGGACCTGAACGAAGTGGGCGCCTGCCGCATGTGCGTGGTGGAAGTGAAGGGCGCGCGCGGTCTGGTAACGGCCTGCGTGTACCCGGTGAACGAGGGCATGGAGGTGGTGACGAACTCGCCGAAGGTGCTGAACGCCCGCAAAACGAACCTGGAGCTGCTGCTTTCCACCCACGACCAAAACTGCCTCTCCTGCATCCGCAGCACGGACTGCGAGCTGCAGACCCTGTGCAGCGAGTACGGCGTGGACGGCCTGCATTTTACAGGCGAGCGCGAGCGCTACCCGAAGGAGACGTCTACCCTGCACCTGGTGCGCGACAACAACAAGTGCATTTTGTGCCGCCGCTGCGTGGCCGCTTGCCGCGCCCAGCACGTGGCCGTCATCAACCCGTCCGCCCGCGGCTTTGAAACCCACATTGCCTGCGCCTTCGAGGCCCCGCTGGACGAAACAGCCTGTATCTCCTGCGGGCAATGCATCGTCAACTGCCCCACCGGCGCGCTGACAGAGCGGGACGACACCGCCAAGGTGTGGAACGCCATCAACGACCCGGACAAGGTGGTGGTGGTGCAAACGGCCCCTTCCGTGCGCGCCACCCTGGGTGAAAGCTTCGGCATGCCCGTGGGCACCAACGTGGAGGGCAAAATGGTGGCGGCCTTGCGCCGCCTGGGCTTCGACCAGGTGTTCGACACGGACACCGCGGCGGATTTTACCATCATCGAGGAAGCCGCCGAATTTGTGGAGCGCGTGAAGGACGGCGGCACGCTGCCCCTTTTGACCAGCTGTTGCCCGGGCTGGAGCAAGTACTGCGAAATTTACCACCCGAATTTGTTCAGCAATATTTCCAGCTGCAAAAGCCCGCAGGGCATGATGGGCGCCCTTGTAAAAACCTATTGGGCCGAGCAGGCGGGCATTGACCCGGAAAAAATCGTGAACGTCAGCATCATGCCGTGCACGGCCAAAAAGTTTGAGCTGGACCGCTACGACATGTGCGCGGCCGGCGGCGGCATTGCCGACAACGACATCTCCCTCACCACCCGCGAGCTTGCGCGCATGGTCCAGCGCGCCGGCCTCGACTTCCCGTCCCTGCCGGACGAGGACTTTGACGCGCCGCTGGGTGAAAGCACCGGCGCTTCGGTTATTTTCGGCGCGTCCGGCGGCGTGCTGGAGGCGGCCCTGCGCACAGCGGTGGAAACCATCACCGGCGAGCCGCTGAAAAACCCGGATTTTGAAGAGGTGCGCGGCAACGAGGGCATCAAGGAAGCGGTGTACAACGTGGGCGGCCAGGATGTGCGCGTGTGCTCGGTTTCCGGCATGGCCAACGTGGAAAAGGTGCTGAAGGATGTGGACGCCGGCAAAAGCCCGTTCCAGATCATCGAGATCATGGCGTGCCCCGGCGGCTGCATCAACGGCGGCGGCCAGCCCAGCCAGCCCGCGAAGGTGCGCAATTTTGTGGATCTGAAGGCCCTGCGCGCAAGTGCCCTTTACACCGAGGACGAAATGAAGCAAAAGCGCAAAAGCCACGAGAACGAAACCGTAAAAAAGGTATACGCCGAATATCTGGGCGAGGCCGGCAGCGAGAAGGCCCACCATGTGCTGCACACCAGCTACCGGGTGCGTTCGCCAAAATATTAACGTATCATCTTTGTAACAAATTTCGCATGTAAGTGGTGTATAATCATAAGAAGGGCTATCTCGGCACAGTTTCGCGCCTGCACGCGGAGCCTGGCGCAGGTAGCCCTTTTTTCTACTGAAACTGACGGAGGCGCCGCATGGAGAAAAAGATTAAAATTACCCAAGAGGGTCCGTATATTGTAAGCGGCGATGTGCCGCTTAAAAAAGCCGGCATTGAAGTGGACGTGAACGGGCTGAGCGAAAGCTGGAAGCTGGGCACAAACGTGCGCGAAAACGGCGAGCCATATGCCCTGTGCCGCTGCGGGTACTCCAAAAACAAGCCGTTTTGCGACGGCTCTCACGCCCACGCCGATTTCCAGGCGAGAGAAACCGCCGAGCGCGGCGGTTACGAAGAAAACGCCGTTTTGTATGAAGGCGAAACGGTGGACCTTTTGGACAACGAAGAACTGTGCGCCTACGTGCGTTTTTGTGACCGCGGCGTCAACGCGTGGAAGGCGGCCATCGAGTCCGGCAACGAGGAAAACCTGAAGCTTGCCATAGAGGAATGCGACGACTGCGCCTCCGGCCGCTTGACTGTGGTGGACAAAACGGGCGCAAGCCTGCAAAGCGGCCTGCCGGAGGAAATCGCCTTTACCCAAGACACCGCCGCGGGCCGCCGCGGGCCGCTTTGGGTGCGCGGCGGCGTTGCCGTGGAAGGCGCGGACGGCCACCCCTACGAACGCCGCGAGCGCGTGACCCTGTGCCGCTGCGGCCAATCGGCCAACATGCCCTTCTGCAACGGCAGCCACATGGAGTGCAGGCATATGGAAGGGTTTGACGTGTAAGCGGACTGCTTGTATGGCTTTTCTGCCAATGATTCGGCCCCGCGACGTCGGTACGTTCCCGGAGAGCTACCTTCCGCGCCGACCGACGGACAACGTTACACGGTTGTTCGCCGTCAGCTTGCGGCTGAGCCGGTGAATTGCCCCGAAGGGGCAAGAGAAGCCACCCGGGGGTGTGCTCACCGGACACGCACCGACTGCACAGGGCCTTGCTTTATGCTAAAGCCCACAGCGCAGGCGATACCACACGGTTACACTTAAAGTGCCTTTTCAAAGGCCACGCGCTCGGTGCCGTCCGGCATCAGCACCACGCCGCAGGGGGTGAAGCCGCGGCGGCGCAAAAAGCGTTGCATGGCAAGGTTTTCTTTGTGGGTGTCGGAGCGCACGGCGGCCATGTTTGCCGCCGCGGCTGTGCGTTCCAAATGCGCGTACAGCGCTGCCGCGGCGCCTTTTCCGCGCGCTGCGTTGGACGCGGCAAACCGGTGCAATGTGGCGTATGGCTCCTTTGTGTGCCATGCGCCTTCGTATATTTTGGCGTATGTGGGCTCGGCCCCGAAGCAAAAGGCCGCCACGGCGGCAGGCGCGCCGTTTTGCAGCAGCAGCCACGCCTCGCCTTTTGCAATGTCTTCCAGCAAAATACCGTCTGTGGGATAGCCGTTTCGCCATTGGTCAAAGCCGCGCTGCAGCATCAGCACGCGGCCCTCGGCAAAAATGCCCTGCATAGCGGGCAGGTCGGCGGCGGTAGCATGGCGGATCTCGTCCATAAGGCACCTCTGTGTTCACTTCTTTTTCGGCGATATGCTTGCTATTATTGCATGAAAAATGTAAAATTGTTTCAAGTGGTATGTGAATGCTGATGAGGAGCGGATGACCTTTGGGCAAAGAGCAAACGCCCGGCGGTAAAACGGTGCATAAAAAGGGCGAAGCGGCTGAAAACACCGCGCCGGCCGGCCAGCCGGCGGCAAGGGACGCCATAAAAAATATTGAACTGCGCTATGCGCTGCTGCGCGAAAAAGCGGGCGGCGCCGGGGCTGTTTTTGCGTGCGTCAGCGTGGCGTGTGTGCTGGGCGTGCTGGCGCTGGCGGGCGGTTTGCTGTATCTGTACATGGGCGCTCGGGCAAACGCGGCCGGGCCCGGGCACGAGGCCGCCGCGCCGCCGCAGATACAGACCGCCGCCGATTACGAGGACGACCGCCTGGTTCTGGTGATAGACCCCGGCCACGGCGGCAGCGACCCCGGCGCAATGGACGCGAGCGGCAAATATTGCGAGCGGGAACTGAACCGCGAAATGGCGCTGAAAGTGGTGGAGCGGCTGGAAAAGCAGTACGGCCATATCCGCGTGGTGCTCACCGTGGAGGAAGGCGAGGACAAAACCGTGGCCGAGCGCGGCAAGGTGGCGAACGAGGAAAACGCGGACCTGCTGCTGGCCATGCACCTGAACGGCGACAACGACAAAAGCGTGCGGGGCTTCCAGTGCTTCCCCGCCCCGCCGGGCCACCGCTACCACGCGGAAAGCCGCAAATTTGCCGAATGCCTGGTGGAAGAGGTGAAGGCGGAATCGCCGGTGGGCATCAAGGGCAGCAACGGCATTTTTTACACTTACTACCACAAGGAGAAAAACGGCACCTACACGCAGAATGTAGTGGATTCCACCTGGCCCGGCGCCAACGACGGCAGCCGCGACGTGACATACGGCGTCATTCAAAACGCGCGCTGCCCGGCGGTGCTGGTGGAGCAGTGGTACATTACCAGCGCCGCCGACATGCGCCTGTGCAACAACGAAAAAGGCAAAAACGCCATGGCAGACGCCGTTTACAACGCCATTTGCCGCTATTTTGAGCTGGACCCCTGAAGCGGTGCGTTACCGGCCGGCGCGGCCACGCACCGCGGTTATACACGGCGGGTTGCCATCATCTTCAATCAGTGTTTTCGCATAATACGCCACGCCCACCACACGGCCGAACTTGCGGCCCGCGCGGGTAAGTTCGCCCTCTTTGCGAAAGCCCAGCTTTTTGTGGAAGCGCTCACTTTGCGGGTTCGGCGTGGCAATTCTGGCATAGGCTTCGCAGTAGCCCTGCTCTGCCAGCAACGCCAACAACTTGGTGTACAGGGCGCTGCCAACGCCGTTTGCGCGCGTATTATCGGCCACGTACACGCTGGTTTCGCAGGCCCAGTCATAGGCTGGGCGCTCGCCAAGGCGGCCGGCGTAGGCGTAGCCCACGATTTGGCCGGCGCGCTCGCACACCAGCCATGGGAATAGATGTCCGCGCTCTTTCAGCCGCGCGGCAAACGCCTCCTGCGGCGGAGGCGTTATTTCAAATGTGGCAATACTTCCCAGCACATAGGGCGTGTAAATGGCCAGCATGGCGGGCACGTCGGTCGCTGTGGCAGGGCGGATGGCATACTCCGTGGCAATGCACCTCCAGCACAAAAATTGTCGGCTTTGCTGTTCGCAGAGGAAGCGCGTGCAACGCCTTCAAAAGAAAGAGACGGCAATGGCTTATCCCCCGTCCGGTTTGTTGAAAAATTTGCGGCGGGCGGTGCTGTGCTCCATGGCCCGCATCATGCCCTCTTTGTCGTCGGTTTCAAGCAAGTTTTTGAAATCACATAGAGTTTCAGAAAACACATCGATTTGCCGCAAAAGATGTTCTTTGTTTAAGGAAAACAGCTCGCCCCACAGCGGCGCGTTGAAGTTGGCGATGCGCGTCAGGTCGCGGAAGCTGTCCCCGGTGACAGCGGCAAGGCGCTCGTCGCCGTTGGCGTTCATCAGGCACAGGGCAATCACATGGGCCAGCTGGCTCACGTAGCCGATCATTGCGTCGTGTTCCTCCGGCGCCAGCACGGTGACCAGCGCAAAATCCAATTCCTTTGCCAAATTATCCGCAAAAACCATCCCGTTTTGTGTGTTTTTTTCTGTTGGTGTGATGATGAAATTGGCATTTTGAAAAATGGCGCCGTCGGCGTTTTCCACGCCGGACACCTCGCGCCCGGCCATGGGGTGGGTGGAGATAAACTCGGCGCCGGGGGGCATCAAGGCTTGTGCCCTGGCCAAAAAAGAGCTTTTCACCCCGGCCATGTCCGTCACCATGGCGCCGGGTTTCAGCCGCGGCGCGTGCTGTTCCAGCCACGGCACGATGGCCGAGGGGTACAGACCCAGTATGACGATGTCCGCTTTGGGCAGTTCGGCGTCCGCGTCCGTGCCGCCGCCGGCAATGAGGCCGCGGGCCAGCGCAAAGTCTATCGCCTTGGCATCGGTGTCCACGGCGCACACGCGGCAGCCGCTGTTTCGCAGGGCCATGGCGTAGCTGCCGCCCATCATACCCAGGCCCACAATGAGCAGGGTTTTGCCTTCAAAAGGGCGTTTAGCCATGCAGTTCCACCTCCGCGCCAAGGGCCCGCACCGTGTCAAAAAAGGCGGGCCAGCTTTTGTCAATGGCTTCGGCCCCGTCGATCTCCAGCCGCAGGCCGCTGCTGAGCGCCACGGCGCAAAGGGCCATCACCACCCGGTGGTCGTTGTGGGAGCGCAGCACCCGCGTAGGTGCAAGGGATTTGCCGCCCACGACACGCACGGTGTCCGCCGTGGAGGAGATGTCCGCGCCGAGGCTGGCCAGTTCTTCCTGCATGGAGGCGATGCGGTCGCTCTCTTTGATGCGCAGGCGCCCGGCGTTTATAAGGCGGGTCTCGCCGCCGCAAAACAGGGCCAGGGCACACAGGATGGGGCCGAGGTCCGGGCAGTTTGAAAGGTCGATATCGCCGGCGGCCAATAGCCCGGAAACAGGGTGGGAAACGCAGATATTTTCATCAATATTTGTGATTTCTGCCCCACATTGTTCCAAAATGGACAAAATGACGCGGTCGCCCTGGGCGCTTTGGCGCGGCAGGCCCCGCAAAACGCCGCTGCCGCCCGCAGCGGCAATTACGGCGGGCACGGCACCCTGGCTCCAGTCGCCCTCCACAGCAAGAGGGACATTCGGCGCGCGGTAACGCTGGCCGCCGGGGATGTGCAAGGTGTTTGGTGTTTGCCAGGTGCTTTCCACGCCAAAGCGTCTTTGCGCCTCGCGGGTAAGCTCCACATAGGCACGGCTTTCAAAGGGCGGCGCAATGTGCAGGGTGCTGGCAGCCGAAAGCAGCGGCAGCGCGAACATCAGGCCGGAAATAAACTGGCTGGACACATTCCCCGGCAGATGGTAGTCGCCGCTTTGCAGCGGACCATTTATGCGCAGTTCGGTATCATGTTTTTCAAAAAGAAGGTTTTGTTTTGCAAAAATGTCCGCATAGGCGGCAAGCGGCCGCTGGAACAGGCGCGGCGCGCCGGTGAAGGCGACAGGAACGCCGCACAGGGAAAAAATGGGAATCAAAAACCGCAGGGTGGAGCCGCTTTCGTTGCCGTCCACCCGTGCGGCGGTGCTTTTGCCGCCATTTGCGCCGTCACTTGTGGCCGGCGCGGCAAAGGGCGGCGCGGCGCCCTTTACCACGGCGGTGCGGCCGTTTTTTTTCACCTGCGCGCCCAGCTGCCGTGCCGCAGCCAGTGTGGCCAAAATGTCGGCGGAATCGTCCATGTTTTCGATTTTCGTCGTACCGGCGGCTAAAGCGGCGCAAAGCAGCAAGCGGTGCGCCATGCTTTTGCTGGGCGGCGCCGTCAGCGTGCCGGAGGGCGCCCGGTTTGGGGTAATGGTTGCGCGCAAAATCTCACCTGCCCTCTTCCTGTTTGGCAGGGCGCTGGCCAATGGTGCCGTAAACCTGCGTGTACAAATCTAAAATGCCGATGGCGGCCATGGCGTCGGCCACGGCGCGGGCCCGGTGCAAAATGCAGGGGTCGTGCCGGCCCCTGATGGCAAGGGCGGCCGCTTCGCCGGTGGCAAGGTCCACAGTTTGCTGCTGCTTCGCAATGCTGGGCGTGGGCTTCACGGCGGCCCGCAAAAGAATGGGCATGCCGTTTGCCACGCCGCCGTTCACGCCGCCGTTATGGTTTGTGCGTGTACGCACGGCGCCGTTTGTGGTAAAATAGAAGGGGTCGCCCGCCTCGCTGCCGCGCATGGAGGCCATGGCAAAGCCGCTGCCGAACGCCACGCCCTTCACGCCCGGAATGCTGAAAAACAGGGCCGACAGCACGCTTTCCACCGATGCAAAAAACGGCTCGCCAAGGCCCGCGGGCACGCCGGTGATGGCGGTTTCCAGCACGCCGCCCACGCTGTCGCCGTCCGCTTTGGCGGCCAAAATGGCCGCCTGCATCTGCTCGGCGGCGGCATCGCTGATGGTGGCGAAGGCCTTGGCGTTCAAATCGTCCAGCGTTTTTTGCAGCGCGGCTTCTTCGCTTGGGAAGGAAGCGTCCAACACCCCTCCGCAGGCCGCCAAATGGGTGCCGACGGTGATGCCCAGCCCCGCCAGTACGCCACGGCACACGGCGCCAGCCGCCACCACCGCGGCCGTTACCCGGCCGGAAAAGTGGCCCCCGCCGCGCGCGTCTTCAAAGCCCGCGTATTTCACGTGGGCGGCATAGTCCGCATGGCCGGGGCGCGGCGTGTTTTGCAGCGCGGCGTAATCGCTGCTTTTTGTGGCCCGGTTTTCCACCAGCAGGCACAGGGGCGTGCCGGTGGTGTGGCCGTTATAACAGCCGGACAGGATACCCACATCGTCCGTTTCCGCGCGGGACGTGGAAATGGCCCCAACGGCGCGGCGCTTTTCCATCTCGGCGGCAATCAAGCGTTCCGAAACCGGCAGCCCGGCGGCTAGGCCGTCCACCACCGCGCCCACTGCCGCGCCGTGGCTTTCGCCAAAAATGGTTACGCGCACAGCGCTGCCATAGCTGTTTTTCATTTCGCCGCTCCTTCCGGGCCGTTTGCAAGCTCCTGCACCAGCAGGCCAATTTCATCGAAGCCGACGGTCTCCAAATAGCCCTGCCCTGCTTTTTTCACGCGGACAATGGTGTAGCTATCGTTGATGCGCTTTTTGTCGCTGGTGATATGCTTCAGGATATCCGCCGCGGGGTAAGGGCACGCAAGGGGCAGGCCCAGCTTTTTCATAATGGCCAGCGTGCGGCGCCGCAGGGTTTTGCCTTCAATCATCGGCAGCATGCCAAGGGCCACGCACTCGCCGTGCAGCAGGCCGCCGAGGCCGCCCGCCGCCTCGATGCCGTGGCCGATGGTGTGGCCGAAGTTCAGCAGTTTGCGCTCGCCCTGCTCAGTTTCGTCCCGCTCTACCACGCCCATTTTGTAAGACAGGCACAGGAACAAAATGCGCTCGATGTCCGTCTGCGGGCCGTCCTTCGTGTATTCATGCTCGAAAATATCGAACAGGTCCGCCGAGCCGATCAGCGCCGTTTTCAGCGCCTCGGCCATGCCGTTGGCAAAATGGCGCTTCGGCAGCGTGGCTAGGGTGTCCGGGTCCACCGCCACAAGGCCGGGCTGGTGAAACGCGCCCACGATGTTTTTGGTGCCGTCCAAATCCACGGCTACCTTGCCGCCGATGGAGGAATCGATTTGCGAAAGGGTGGTGGTGGGGAACTGGAAGAACGGGATGCCGCGCATGTAGGTGGCGGCGGCAAAGCCCGCCAAATCGCCCACCACGCCGCCGCCCACGGCGGCTACAGCGTCGCCGCGCGTAAAGCCCAAATGCAGCAGTTTCGACGAAATTCGGCGCCAATTTTCCACGCACTTTGCGCCTTCGCCCTGTTTTACAACAAGGATATGCCCCTCGGCACACTGGGCCGCGATGGTTTTGGCATAGCGCGGGGGCACGCCGTCGTCTGTGACGACGAGCACCTTGCGCGCCAGGTTGCACAGCTTGCCCGCGCGCTGCAGCGAGCCGCGCTTAATTATGATATCGTAGCTGCGGCTGCCCAAATTCATGGCCAGTTTCAAGCGGCTCGCCCCTTTCCGTGCGGTTTCACAACAGAGTGATTATACCATACGGGGCCCCGCATTGCCAGCAAATGGCGACGAAACGGCAAAATTAGCGCGATGGTGCGGCAAAGCGTAAAAAAACGTTTTCACATTCTTTTCACCGTGCCATTGCGGCATTTTCACAAAACAGAATTATTATATTGTTAAAGCAATCACGACGGGCGAGGAAGCTGGAGCAAAGAGGCGCCCGTACATTATAAGGAGAGATTGACAATGGACTACGGATTCAATCATGAGTTTGACCGTGAGCAGGGCGCCGGCACACCGAACACCGCGCCCACCGGCGGGTATGGCGCGCCCCAGGTGGACCATGGCGGCTATTCCGCGCGGCCGGTGGCGCCGCCGCAGGCGGCCCCGGTGCAGCCGGTGGCACAGCCCTCGCCCTATGCGGCGTGGCAGGCGCAGCACACCCAGCAGCCTTCCGGCGCGGGCCCGGCCTACAACGCATACAACCCCGCAAACGCGCAAAGCCCGCTGCACACGCCCTATGAGCAAGCGCGCCAACAGGCGCAGCAAGCTCAGCAGGTGCAAGGGGCGCAAATGCCCGAAACCGCCCCGAAGAAAAAAAGCCATGTGGGTAAGGCGGTGGCCAGCATCGGCCTTGTGGTGGCCTGCGCGGCGGCCGGGTTTGGCGGCGGCGTGGTAAGCACCCATGTGGTGGGTGGCAATGCCCAGCCCACCGTGGTTTACCAGGCCCCGGCGGCCGGCGAGGGCGGCAGCAAAACCGCCTCCTCCGGCAGCGGCGCCCTTTCCGTAAGCGAGATTTCCCAAAAGGCCAGCCCCAGTGTGGTGTCTATTACCACCGAGGCGATGATGAGTGATTTTTTCGGCCAGCGCCAGGCGGCCACAGGCGCAGGCAGCGGCGTCATCATCAGCGAGGACGGCACCATCATTACGAACAACCACGTGGTGGCCGGGGCCGAAAAGTTGCTGGTGACACTGGCGGACGGCACCGAGTATGAAGGTACGGTGCTGGGCGCAGATCCGCAGCAGGATATTGCCGTGGTGAAAATTGAAGCGACGGGCCTGAAGGCGGCGGTGATTGGCAATTCCGACGAAGTGCAGGTGGGTGATTTCTGCCTGGCCATCGGCAACTCCCTGGGCGAACTTTCCGGCACTGTGACCAACGGCATTATTTCGGCCACCCAGCGCGAAGTGGAAGTGGAAGGCACCACAATGAACCTGTTCCAGATGAGCGCGGCCGTGAGCCCCGGTAACTCCGGCGGCGGCCTGTTCAACGAGCGCGGCGAACTGATCGGCATCGTGAACGCCAAAACCTCCGGCAACGGCGCCGAGGGCCTGGGCTTCTCCATTCCGGTGAACGACGCCATGACCGTGGCGCAGGATTTGATTGAAAACGGCTATGTGACCGGCCGCCCGGTGATGGGTGTGCAGATTGTGGAACTGAGCAACGAAGAAGCCGCCATGAACGGCTTTGCCTCCGGCGGCGTGTACATTGCCGTGGTTGACACAGGCAGCGGCGCAGCGGCGGCCGGCGTGGAAGCGGGCGACCGCGTGATCAGCGCGGACGGCACCGTGGTGAACAGCCAAAGCGACCTGACCAACGTGCTGAAAGAGAAAAAAGCCGGCGAAACGCTGGAGCTCTCCGTTGACCGTGACGGCCACCAGATGAGCCTGACCGTGACCCTGGGCGAAAGCAAGGGCGCGTAACAAACCGGACATTTTTGCAATATAGTTTCCCCAGCCGGCATGCCGCAGCCGCGGCATGCCGGTGTTTTATGGCGATAGCCCGAAAGTGGAGCCGAAAAGAGAAATTGGGGATGTTGCACAGTATTATGCAAAAAAACTGTTAAAATCGTATTAGGAAACTTGGGAGAAATTTTGTTTAAAAATCAGAAACAAATCATTATTAATAATTTGTTCATAATTGGGTGATACAATCACCAGTAAGCAACGGACCAAGGAAGGCGTTGCCTTCCAAAAAAACATTGAGGCGGTTGTTACATTTTGAGTAAAGTGGTTGTGCGCAAAAACGCCAATTATTCTGTTTCGGAATCGTCCGGCGCGGCCGGGGCTGCAAAACAGGGCGGAAGATCCGTCTCTGTTATCCTTGCCTGCTGCATTGTTCTGGCGGTGGGCGCGGTGTTGGTGGCGCCGCTGCTCACAGGCGGTGCGTCCGCGGTGTCCAGTTCGTCTGTTGCGCAGGTGGCGGCGGCGCCGCCGGTGACAGGCGCGCAGTACCCCAGCGTGGACGCGGCTGCGAAGGCGATTGGCTTCATGCCGGTTTTGCCGTCGGCTTTGCCGGCCGGCTTCGCCCAGCACGATGTAAAGGTGTTGGAGGGCGCGGTGCTGGAAGTGAACTACACGAGCGGCAAGGAAACACTGGTGTACCGTGTGGGCCAGGGAAATGAAGACCTGAGTTACAGCGACAAGGCGTACCCGTATTCCCAAACCCAGGAGACCGGCGGTGTGACGCGCACCTACGAAGGCAGCGCCGAAAAGAAATTGAATACCTGTGTGTGGGTGAACGGCGATTACAGCTATGCCCTGGTGGCCGCGGATGGCATTTCTGGCACGGATATGCACACAGTGGCCGAAAGTGTGGCATAGGATTCCAAAATAGTGAAAAAGGCACGCTTTTATAGGCGTGCCTTTTTTTGCTTTACGACCGGGCGGTGCATTTCGGTTGCCAAGAGGAAAAAAACACGGTATAATTACGATATATATTAACAGGTAGTCTGAAATAGTAGTCTGGGGGCGGTTTTGTGCAGGTAGAGAACGTAAAAGTAGAGATGCTGGGCGGATTTTCCGTTTGGGTAAATGGTGAGCCAATCGTGCAAAATGTGCAAAAGCTCACGAAGCCGTGGCAGCTGTTTTGCTATTTGCTGCTGCACCGGGACAAGTTTGTGTCGAACCGCAAGCTGATTGCCATGCTGTGGAGCGACGACATGCTGGCGGACCCGGCCAACGTGTTGAAAAACGCGGTATACAGCCTGCGCAAGGAGTTGTGCGGCGGCGAAAGCTTTACCGACAGTCCCATCATCTACTCCACCGGCGGCTACCGGTTTGACCCGGCCGTCGCCGTGGACGCCGACGTGGACCGGTTTACCGAACTGTGCGGCCGGGTGGACACCGCGAAAAATGCGGCGGAGGTGTCGGATTTTTGCCGCGAAGCCATTGATGCGTACAAGGGGGAATTTTTGCCCCAGCTGGACCAGGACCTCTGGGTGGTGCCCATTGCCCTTGGCTATCGGCGCAAATACATGGCCTGCGTGCACAAGATGTGCGAGTTTTACTGGGAGGCCGAAAAATACAAGGACCTGCTTGAAATTACCACGTCGGCCTCGGCCTACGACCCTCTGGACGAAAAAACCGTGGTGTACATGTTCCGTGCGCTGGAAGCGCTGAAGATGTACCGCGTTATCGTCACCACCTATTCGAAGGTGTCGCAGGATTATGAAGACAACCTCGGCGGCGAGCCGCCAAACGAGGCCCAGCGCATTTTCAACGCGGCCAGTGAGCGCATCAACAAAACCGAGCAGGACATCATCGTGATCAAAACGGAGCTGTCGGGCTCAGAGCAGTCGTCCCGGCCGCAGCGCGGCGCCTATTTCTGCGGCTATTCCACCCTGAAGCACATGTATTCCTTTCTGAAGCGCTCGGCCGAGCGCAACGGGCAGATTCTGGTGCTGGCGCTGTTTACACTCACGGCCATGAAGGGCCACACCGCCACCCAGTACGACACCACCCGCGCCATGGCGGAATTTAAAGTGGTGGCCATGAACAACCTGCGTAAGGCGGACGCCATCGCCCGCTATTCGCGCAACCAGTTTGTGATGCTGATGTCTGTGAACAGCCTGGACGACGGCCGCCTGGTGCGCGACCGCATTCGCGAAAGTTTTTACTCTACCGCCGGAAGTGCAGAGATTGCCATTGACGTGAAACTGACGGAAGTGTAGGCCGGTGCCCGGCCGGGTGGCAACGCGCCGCAAAAGACGCCTGTGTCTTAGGGCGCTCGGGTGCGAAAGGATGGCTTGCGTCGTTGCCGAATTGTTGATTTTTACAAAAAACTACTACTTGTATATTTTGTGTTGGTTATAATTGTATGGACATGCCTGCCCAAGGCAAACCAGAAGCCGGGCCCCTCGGGGCCCGGCTTCTTTGTACGATTGGTTTATAAAACCGCGTGAAACAGTCTTACGCAATCACGCGCACGCGCAGCACGCCGTCCACCGCTTTCAGCGCGTCCACCGCGGCGTCGGCCGTGCCGGTCACGTCGATGAGGGTGTAGGCGTAGTCGCCGCGGGCAGCGCTGTTCACGGCGGCCACATTGAGGCCCGCGCCCTTGGCCGCGGCTTCAAGGGCGTCCTTCGTGGCGCCGGCTTTGTGCACCACGGCCACGCGCGGGCCGCCGGTGCGTTCCACCACAAGGCGGGGCATGTTTACGCTATTGATGATATTGCCGTTTTCCAGGAAATCCTTGATCTGGTCGGCGGCCATTACGGCGCAGTTTTCTTCGCTCTCCGGCGTGGAAGCGCCCAGGTGCGGGATGAGGATGGCGCCTTTTTTGCCGATGAAGTCGGCCGAGGGGAAGTCGGTGACATAGGCGGCCACCTTGCCGCTTTCCAGGGCTTTCAACATAGCCTCGGTGTTTACCAAATCGCCCCGGGCAAAGTTCAAAATGCGCACGCCGTCCTTCATTTTGGGCAGGGTGGCATCGCCCACAATGCCGCGGGTCTCGTTGTTCACGGGCAGGTGCAGGGAAATGTAATCGGACACGGCGTAAATCTCGTCCAGCGTCTCCACCTTTTTCACGTCGGGCGCAACGGTTTTCGCGGCTTCGGCGGTGAGGAACGGGTCATAGCCGACGACGTTCATGCCAAGGGCGACGCCCATGTTGGCAACCTTGTAACCGATGGCGCCAAGGCCGATGACGCCGAGGGTCTTGCCCATCAGCTCCGGGCCAACAAACTGGCCTTTGCCTTTTTCCACCACTTTGCCCATGTTGTCGCCTTCGCCGGCAAGGGTCTGCGCCCAGGCAAGGCCGCCCGCCACGTCGCGGCTGGCCAGCACCATGCCGCCCAGCACAAGCTCTTTCACGGCGTTTGCGTTGGCGCCGGGGGTATTGAACACCACAACGCCCTCTTCGGCGCAGCGGTCGCACGGTACATTGTTGGTGCCGGCGCCGGCGCGGGCCACGGCCAAAAGGCTGTCGGGCAGCTCGGCTTCCAGCATGTTGGCGCTGCGCACAATGATGGCGTCCGGCGCGGCGCACTCGTCGTCGATGCAGTAGCTAGTCTCCGGCAGGCGGGACAGGCCGTTTTTGGAAATTTTGTTCAGTGTTTTGATGGTGTACATAGTCTTCCCCTTTTTTCTGGGCAGCGCCCGTAATCATTCATTTTTCCGCAAGCGGTGCAAGCCGAAACATACACTACATTATAAGCATTTTCCGGCATGGAATGTCAAGGGGGCCGCGCCAAAGTTTGCGGCTGATTTTTTTACAATATCTATTGACAAGCAATATTATACTAAATATAATATTAATAAAATTTACAATATTGAAGAAACAACAATGTTGTTCTCGTTGTAGTATATGCGGGCGGCAAAACACACACGGTGCCTGCGGACGGAGGGATGGAAACGGTGACTTTCAACACAGGCGCGGCGCTGCTGGACGCATTGGTACTGAGCGTGGTAAGCCAAAGCGACACCTACGGGTACAAAATTACCCAGGATGTGCGCGAGGTGGTGGAGATTAGCGAAAGCACGTTGTACCCGGTGCTGCGGCGGCTGCAAAAAGAAGGCAGCCTGGCCGCGTATGACCAGGAGTACGCGGGGCGAAACCGGCGCTACTACACCATTACGGAAGACGGCGGCCAAAAGTTGGCCCAGTACCGCGACGAATGGGCGGCGTACCGCAAACGGATTGAGAATTTGTTGCTCGGAGGGGTCAGCTGATGAACAAACAGGAATTTTTGAACGAGCTGGAGGCGCTTTTGCAAGATCTGCCGCCGGACGAGCGGGCCGCCGCGCTGGAGTATTACACAGAGTATCTGGACGAAGCAGGACCCGACCGCGAGGTGGAAGTGCTGCGGGAGCTGGGCAGCCCGACAAAGGCAAATGCGGAAATTCGCGCCGCCGCCGAAAGCGAAGGCTGGGTTCCGCCGGAAGCATCCGCGGCAAGTGATGCGGCGGGCGCACAGGGCGCATCTGCCGTGGGGCAGGCGCCCACGGGAAAAGCGGCGGAGAATTCCGCAATACCGACGGGTGCCGGACAAACCGCGGCGGCGGTGGCGTCGGCGGCGGCTGCCGCCATAGCCCAGGCCGCGCGCGCAGCCGGAAAGACCATTGCCCAGGCGGCCAGCGATGCCCACACGGCGGCCAGCACTGCCGGCAAAGACGTGCAAGGCGCCGCCAAGCAAATGGCGAGTGACGCAAAAGAAGCCGTGGGCCAGGTGGCAAATGAGGCCGGAGACGCGGCACGGCATGCGGTAAATGCCACGGCGGAAGCCTTTGGCATGGGCGAGGCGCCCGAAGCGCCGCTTCCCCCGCCCTATTACAGGGGCCAGGCCGGCGCCGAAGGCCAAGATGCGCAAAACCCGCCGGTGTACCCCGCGGTGGTGCCGCCGGCCGAGCCGCAAGACGCGCAAACCATCGATACGGTGCTGAAAGCGGTTTTGTTCGCTCTGCTTATTTTTTGCATCGTTCCCCTGGGCGGGGCGTTGGCCGGGGTGCTGTTGGCCCTCATCATGTGTATGGTCATCCCGTTTATTCTGGGCGTGGTCTTTGTGGCCGGCGGCGTGGCTATTATCGTGCTTGGCGGCATCGCCATGGGTGTGTCGCTTGCTTCCGGCCTGCTTACCCTGGGGGTTGGCGTGCTGCTGCTTGGGCTGGGGCTGCTGGCGTTCTTCGGCGGCATCCAGCTGTTTAAAACGGTAATTCCCGCGGTGTTCCGCGGCGTCATAAAATTATTCAAAAAACTGTTCGGCTGGCTGGGCAAAGCACCCGCCGCGGAACAATAAGGAAGGAGGCGCGTTTACGATGGCAAAGAAAATTTTGTTCGCCGTATTTGGCGGGCTGGCTTTTATGGGCGTGATTTTGATGAGTGTGGGCATTGCCATGGGCGGCCGGGTGGTGGACATCGGGCTGGAAAACGGCCGCATGGTGATGGACACCGGTAGCGAGGAAGTGGACCTTGGCGCCGCCCCCTACTGGCTTGCGGGAATGAACTGGCGCGCCATGTCCCGCCTGGCCGACTGGCACGGCCGGGGCGAGTGGGATAGCGCCACGGACATGGAATATGCCAAGAGCGGCGAAGTGGAAGTGCATGCTGCGGGCGAAGCGCATCAGGAAAGCGCCGCGGAGCACAGTGTGGAAGCTTCCGCCGTGGCCGGCGCCGGCGCGGTGAACCAGGCGGCGCTGCCCTTTGCCAAAGGAGAAGTGCAAAAAATCGACGTGGAAATCGATTATGGGCATGTTAAAATAGTAGAGGGCGATGAATTTGGCCTGTCGGTGGCCGGCTCGCAGTATTTTACCAGCGAATTTGAAAACGGCGAGTGGGATATCGAGTTTCATTCAGAACTGAAATCCATCAAGCCGGTGACGGAAAAATGGGACGAGCTTCCCCGCTTCCATGACAAAAACGGCAACGACGTGACCATGGAGTTCACCATCACTGTGCCGAAGGGCAATTACGAAGTGGATGCGTCTTTGGACCTGGGCCTGCTGAGTGTGAAAGGGCTAGACGTGACGCAGCTGGAACTTTCGAACAGTGTGGGCAAGATGGAGGCGACAAACTGCAAGGCCGCCGAGGCGGATTTTTCCACCGACGTGGGCTACGGTGAGATCAACGGCTTTTCGGGCAAACAGTGCGAATTGAAGGTGAGCGTCGGCAGCATCCAGTTTGAGGGCGAGGCCAGTGAGCTGCTGAAACTCAACTGCGACGTGGGGGCCATCAAGGCCACGGTGCCTGCGGTGGACACCTACGGCTACAACGCGCAGGTGGACCTGGGGCACGCATCCATCGGCACCCAGCAGTTCAATGGTAACGCCGACACGCAAAAAGGCGACGAAGACCACGACCGGCCGTTTTTTGACATCGAATGTGGCCTTGGCAGCGTGGAAGTGAAGTTCAAATAGACGGAATTTCGTTTAAAAGACCAAGAAGCTTTGGTGTAAAAACAGTAAAGGAGACTGTAAAAATGGAACAGAAAAAACTGTACAAAAGCACCCGGAACCGCATGCTGTTCGGCGTGTGCGGCGGCATTGGCGAATACTTTAACATCGATCCTACCATCGTGCGGCTGGTGGCCGTTCTGTTCGGCCTCACCGGCGCAGGCGTGCTGGCTTACATCGTGGCCGGTGTGGTGATACCGGATGCGCCTGCGGCGTAAGTGGTACAAAGCCGCTGGTGGCTTTTCATGGAAAACCGACAACAAAACCCCGGGTAAACCCGGGGTTTTGTTGGTTTCTGCAGCAACAAAATTTGAATCGCGTTTTGCAAACCTCAAAAGCGGGTGGTGCGGGGCTCGCGCAAACGGGTGAAGCAAAACCACACTATTCCGACGCCTCTTCCAGCAGGCGTTGGCGCTCGTTCCACAGCTTTTCGGAAAGGTCCACATAATAGCGGTGGGGGTTTTCGAAGCGCTTTACCTCGTCCCACAGGGTGGACAGCTGCTCTTCGCAGTGTTTGCGAACGGCGGGCAGCTTTGGCGGGGTGTACACCAGAAGGCCGTTTTCGTAAATGGGTGTGGAAAGCAGCTTAATGGTGCAGTTTGTAAACACGCGGCGTTTCCAGGTCTCCACCGGGTCAAACAGCTCGATGCCGCCGTTTTCGTCCAGGGTGGGGGTCTCGTCGTACATAGAGATCAAATCCGCCATGGCTTGGCCGGAGGCGTTGTCGTAAATGCGCCACAGCTTTTTCAGGTGCGGCGTGGTGATTTTTTCCACCGTCTCGCTTATTTTGATGCGCGGCTCGTACCGGCCGTTTTCTTTCACGGCGGCCAGCTTGTACACGCCGCCGAACACAGGGTCGCTTTTGGCGGTGATGAGGTTTTCGCCGATGCCGAACAGGTCGATTTCGGCGCCCTGCAGCAGCAGGTCGCGCACGATGTATTCGTCCAACGAGTTGGAAGCGCAGATTTGCGCGTCGGCGTAGCCCGCCTTCGAAAGCATCGCCCGGGCGCGCTTCGAAAGATAGGCAATGTCGCCGGAATCGATGCGGATGCCCTTCGGCTTGATGCCGAGTGGCTTCAGCACTTCGTCGAACACGCGGATGGCGTTTGGCACGCCGCTTTTCAATACGTTGTAGGTGTCCACCAGCAGCATGCAGTTGTCAGGGTATAATTCGGCGTAGGTGCGAAATGCCTCGTATTCCGTGTCGAACATCTGCACCCAGCTGTGGGCCATGGTGCCGGAAGAGGGAATGCCGAACCGCCGCTCGCTCATGACGCAGGACGTGGCGGCGCACCCGCCGATGTAGGCCGCGCGGCTGCCGTACAGCGCCGCGTCATACCCTTGCGCCCGGCGCGCGCCAAACTCCAGCACGGCGCGGCCCTTGCACGCGCGCACCACACGGTTGGCCTTCGTGGCAATCAGGCTTTGGTGGTTGATCGTCACCAGCAGTAGCGTCTCAATCAGCTGCGCCTCAATGCACGGGCCCTCCACCGTAACGATGGGCTCGCCCGGGAACACAGGCGTGCCCTCTTCCACGGCCCACACATTACAGGTGAAGCGGAAATGGCGCAGGTAATCGAGGAATTCCGGGGTAAAACAGTTTTTTTCAGCCAGGTACCGGATGTCGTCCTCGGTGAAGGAGAAATGGGTCAGCGCCTCGATGAACTGCTCGAGGCCTGCCGCAATGGCAAAGCCGCCGCCGTCGGGCACATGGCGGAAAAACATATCGAACACGGCCACCTTGCCGTCGTCCTTGTTTGTCAAATAGCCGTTTGCCATGGTCAGTTCGTAGAAGTCCATCATCAGCGATAAATTGCGCTTTGTGCCGTTTGCGTCCATATCCTCACGCTCCAAATGTATGTTGTACGCCCCCGGCGTATGATTCCTTTGTTGATAAAACCGGCCTTTAATAGCGGTGGCCGGAATGGGTGCGGCCGCCGGCGCGGGTGCTTTGGCCGGAGGGTTGCCGCGGCGCGCCGCCTTGTGTAATGTGGCTGCCGCTGCCCGGGCGGCCGGCTTCGTGGTATCCGGTGTTTGGCCTGCGGCCCGTTTGGCTGCCCGGCCGCGCATGCCGGGCCTGCGGCGTGTATGCCGTTTGCGCCGCCTGCGCGGCCAGCCGGGAAGCCTTTTTCTTTTGGGCTGCTTTGTTCAGGGCAACCATGATGGCCGCGTAGCCGACGGCGAACACCAATGTTACCACCGCCAGCACCTTCACAAAGGTGGAAGTGGCCGCCTCTTGCGCGCGCTGCACGGTGTACAGGGTCGCGTCGCGTGCAACGTCGTGGGCGGCAACGAGGTCCGCCGTGCCCAGCACCTGGCCGGTTTTTTTCAGGGACACGGTGACGGTGCCGTACTTGTCCCCCGCCTTCACGGGCGCGGCGGCGTATTCAGGCAGGTGGAAGGTGCGCTCCAGGGTGTCGTCGGTGGCGCCGGCAGGCAGCATCACCGCCAAAGCCGACGTCGGCAGCAGCTTCACTGCGTCGTACCTGGTGGAGTAGCGCACGCGCAGCTCGGTAATGGGCTCCTCCGGGTTCAGCACCGGCCGCACGGCCATGGAGGAAAAGGCCCAGTCATACAGGCGGGCCGTTTCATACAGGGCGGGGCGCTCCTGCGCGGGCTGCAGCCCGGCGCCGAGGGCGTCGGCCGCGTTCGGCGATTCCAGCACGGCGCACAGGTAATTCGAAGTGTCGTTCTGCGCGAAGGACACGAAATTCTGCCACTCGCCCAGGCTGCCCGTTTTGCCCGCCACCACGGTTCCGGCGGTGTTTTTGAATTCGCTGTAATAGGGGCTGCTTTCGGCCAGCAGCCGGTTTGTGTTGAAAATATTGTAGGGCGCGTCGTGGGCCTCGTGGGCGGCCAGCTCGTACTGCGGGGTGGCGGCAATCTCTACCAGCACCGGGTATTCCATAAAGCTTTGCATGATGCGGCACATGTCCCGCGCAGTGGTGATGTTTCCCTCGTTCAGGCCGTTCGGGTCCACAAAAGTGGTGCCGGTGCAGCCAAGGTTTTTTGCCCGGTTGTTCATCAGGTACACGAAGTTTTTCAGGTAGTGGCCGGACACATAGTCCCCCAAAAGCAAAGCGGCCTCGTTGCCGCTGGGCAGCAACATGGCGTACAGCAATTCCCGCACGCTAAGCGTCTCTCCTTTGCGGATGTCCGCATTGGAGGCGTTTTTGCCGTACAGCTCGTCAAAAATCCAGGTTTTGTCCGCCGTTACGAAGGTGTTGTCCAGGTCCCCCACCTTTTCCACCGTTAAAATGGCGGTCATCATTTTCACAAGGCTGGCCGCGTGCATGGGCGCGTCGGCGTTTTTTTCGTACACCACCAGGTTGCCGTCGCCGCTCATCAGGCACACGGCCCCAGCCTCCGGCACAAAGGGCGGCGCGAAGGGGTCGTCCGCATCAGGCGGCGCTTCGGCGTTCGCGCCCTCTGCCGTGCCGTCCGTTTCAGCCGCGCCGTCTCCTTCCGCTGTATCCGCCGGGGCGGCCTCACTATTTTCGGCGCCTGTTTCGCCCTCGGGGGCGGCTTCGTCATAGATGGCCTGCGCGCCGAACCCGCCCTGCGCTGCGGCAGCCCCGGCCTGCGCCGCAACGCCAAACGGCGGCAGCAATGACAAACAAACAACAAGAAACAAAGCGGATATCCGCTTTGTTAACTGTTTTGGTGTGGCAGGGCGTTTGCTCAAAATTTACAACTCCCGGGCGATATTCGCGGCAAGGCGCGCGTTTTCATACATCAGTTGGGTTTTGGCGGCTACGGTTTTGCCGCCGGTCATTTGCTCCACACGGTCATTCAAAAAAGCGGTAAGCTGTTTGCCGCAGATGCCGCTTTGCCGCGCCTCTTCCAGCGCGGCGCAAATGGCGGCGTCCACCACGTCCTGTTTCAGCTCATGCTGCTTAGGTACGGGGTTTGCCACCAGCACGCCGGAGCAAAACCCCAGCTTTTCTTTTACGGCAAAAATTTTGGCGGCCTCGGCGGGGGTGCTGATGGTGTAATGCACGCCAAAACCGGAGGTGCACGAGTAAAACGCGGGGAAATCCTCTGTTTGGTAGCCCAGCACCGGCACGCCCTTTGTCTCCAGGTATTCGAGGGTGGCGCCGATGTCCAGCACGCTTTTCACGCCGGAGGTGACAACAAGGCACCCGGTGCGGGAAAGCTCTTCCAGGTCGGCGGAGATGTCGAAGCTGCCGTCGCGCTGCACGCCGCCGAAGCCCGCGGCGGCGAACACCTTGATGCCCGCCAGCGTGGCCAGCACCATGCTGGCCGCCACGGTGGTAACGGCGCTCATGCCCCGTGCGGCCAGCACCGGCACGTCGCGGCGGCTGGCTTTGGCAAGGGTGCGGCCCTGTGCCGCCAGCGCGGTAATCTCGTCCTCGGAAAGGCCCACTTTCAGGCGGCCTTCCACAATGGCGATGACGGCGGGCACGGCGCCGTTTTGGCGCAGGATGCCGCACGCGCCCAGCAGCATTTCCACATTTTGCGGGTGTGGCATGCCGTAAGAAAGGTCGGTGGATTCCATGGCGACGACCGGCTGGCCGGAGCTGAGCGCCCGGCTCACTTCGGCGCTGATGGCAAGCAAATCTTTCAATGGGTCCATAGGCACCTCCCGGCCGGCGCGCGGCCAGCCATAACGCCGCGAAAAAGCTGCTATGAACCTTTGGCGCGGCTTGGGTTCAGGAAAATGATTTTCGCCTTCGATGACTACCGTGGCACGCGGCCGCACATCAGCTTCGCCTGCGCAATCAAATTCACGCTGGAAAGGCCGAACTCGATCAATAAATCGGTTGCCGGGCCCGAATGGCCGAACACGTCGTTCACGCCCACGCGCACCACGGGCACGGGGCAATGCTCGCTCACCACGCCGCACACCGCTTCCCCAAGGCCGCCGAAAATGCTGTGTTCCTCGGCAGTAATGATGCGCCCCGTCTCCTTCGCGGCGGCCAGCACCAGCGCTTCGTCCAGGGGCTTTAAGCACGCCATGTTGACGACCCGCGCCGAAATGCCGTCTTTCGCCAGCTCTTCCGCGGCGGTGAGGGCCTCGGCCACCATCAGGCCCGTGGCGATGAAGGTCACGTCTGTGCCGTCCCGCAGCACTTCCCCTTTGCCAATTTCGAACTTTGGCTCCTCCGCATGCACGGCGGCCACGGCCGCGCGGCCAAAACGCATGTACACGGGGCCTTCGTGGGCATAGGCTGCCTTCACAATGGCTTTTGCCTCTAAATCGTCCGCCGGGCACAGCACCGTCATGCCGGGGATTGTGCGCATCAGGGCAAAATCCTCGTTGCACTGGTGGCTTGCGCCGTCCTCGCCCACGGAAATGCCGCCGTGTGTGGCGCCAATCTTCACGTTCAGGTGGGGGTAGCCGATGGAGTTGCGCACCTGCTCGAAGGCGCGGCCCGCGGCAAACATGGCAAAGGTGGAGGCGAAGGGTACAAGGCCCACGGTGGACATGCCCGCCGCCACGGCCATCATATTGCACTCGGCAATGCCGCAGTTGAAAAACCGGTTCGGATAGGCCTTTTTAAAGGTGGAGGTTTTGGTTGCGCCGGAGAGGTCGGCGTCCAGCACCACCACTTCCGGGTGGTCCTTGCCCAGTTCCACAAGGGCGTTGCCATAGCTTTCGCGGGTGGCGGTTTTCACAAGCTCAGCCATCTTATTCGCCCTCCCCTGCGGTATTTGCCTCGTTTGCGCACGCGGCTGAAAGCTCTTTGCATTTTGCCGCCACTTCGGCGCAGGCGGCGTCTTTTTGCTCTGGCGAAGGCGCCTTGCCATGCCAGCCGGCGTCGTCTTCCATAAAGCTTACGCCCTTGCCCTTCACGGTTTTGGCCAAAATGCAGGTGGGCTTGCCCGTTACAGTGCGCGCCTTTTTAAAAGCGGCCAGCAGGGCTGCCATGTCGTTGCCGTCGCAGGGAATCACCTCAAAGCCGAAGGCTTCCATCTTTTTATCCACAGGGGCGCTGTCCATCACGTCGGCGGTGCGGCCGTCTATCTGCAGGCCGTTCATGTCGATGATGACGCACAAATTGTCCAGCTTGTAGTGGGCGGCGAACATGAACGCCTCCCAGCACTCGCCTTCGGCAATTTCGCCGTCGCCCAAAAGGGTGTACACGCGGAAATGTTCGCCCGTATGCTTTGCCCCAAGGGCCATGCCGGCCGCGGCGCTTACGCCCTGGCCGAGGCTGCCGGTGCTCATCTCAACGCCCGGCAGCGCGCGCATGCTGGGGTGCCCCTGCAGCCGGCTGCCGATGTGCCGCAGCGTCAGCAGTTCGTCCACGGGGAAAAACCCCCGGTTCGCCATGGCGGAATACAGCCCCGGCGCCGTGTGCCCCTTTGAAAGGACAAACCGATCCCGCCCGGGCTTTGCCGGGTCGTTCGGGTCGATGGAAAGCTCGCTGAAAAACAGAGCCGTAAAAATATCCGCCGCGCCAAGGCTGCCGCCCGGGTGCCCGCTTTTTGCCGCGCAGGTGGCCTGCAAAATGCCGTCGCGCACCTTGCACGCTATCAGCTCAAGGTTTTGCACCGTACCGTCTGCCATTCGCACTTCCCCCATGTTATACATTATAATATAGGCAAAGCGGCAACTGTTGCCGCCCTGTGAATATAGCAACAACAGTATACCACGCCCGCCGCCATTTCGGCAATCGATGAAAGGCACACGCAAAGATATGGCAAACGGCAAGGAAAACCCGTGGGGAAATGTGCAATTTGTCCTTGTGTTTTCAGTTGAATTTTGGTACCATACTTGATAACTGGTGAAAGTTGGATTATGAAAAATTTTTATGGATCGCTTTGACGCAAATGTATGCAGTGGAAAAGCCGCACATGCGGAACTTAATGGGGTGAAATCATGGCGGAAAACGCAATTACGGTAGTGCGGAACGCGGAAGTGCACGCGGACGAGATTTTGCGCGGCGCCCAGCAGCAAGCCGCAAAGCTGGTGGATGAAGCAAAGAAAAAGGCGGCCGGGCTTTCCGCCGGTGCCGAGGATACCGCCCGCGCTGAGGCGGCCGCAGCGCTTACATCCGCCCAGGATGCGAGCAAGCGGGCCATGGAGGAAGCGGCGGCGGGCTTTGCTGCCGAGATGGACGCCATCAGCGAAAAGGCGCGGCAAAAGCAAGATGACGCTGTGCGGCTGATTTTGGAATCCCTGGCGTAACCCACAGCGGGAAAGGCCGGGCAAAACATGGCAACAGGCACAGGCGGGCAGCGGTAAACGCCCGCCGGCGGACAGGGGGTTCTCAATGGCTGTTTTGCAAATGGAGCACATCACGCTGTGCGCCATGAAGCGGGACCGGAAGAAAATACTGGAGCTTGTGCAGCGCCGTGGCGTGGTGGAGGTGGAAAACCTCGTGCTGCTGGAGGAGGAATTCTCCAACGCCGACACGGCGGCCCTGTGCAACCAGTTTAAAAAACACGCCGAAACTGCGGAACGCGCGGCGGAGCTGGTGGCCCATTACACAGAAAATACGCGCGGCGGCCTTTCGTTCTTGAAGGGGCGCACCGCTTTGACATGCGGCGAATGCGACGGTTTTTACGAACAATCGGACGAAGTGCTGCACAAGGCGAACCGTGTGCTGAAGCTGGAGCGCGACTTGGCCGAGGCCAAGGCGGATATTGCCCGCGCCGAGGCGCAGCAGGAGGCGCTGGCCCCTTGGGTGGACCTGCCCGTGCCCCAAACCTTTAACGAAACAAAAAAGACCTGGGTGTACATCGGCAGCTTTGAGGGAGACTGCACCCTCGAAGACATTTTGACGAAGCTGGCCGAGACCGGCAAGGAGACCGGCCCGCTGCATTTGGAAATCATCTCCAAAGCGGGCTCGCAGACAAACGTGCTGCTGGTCGCCCTCAAAACATACGCCGCGCGCACCGAGGAAGCCCTGCGGGCCATCGGTTTCGCAAGGCCTCCGGGCGCCAGCCGCCATTTGCCGAAAGCGCGCGTGGCCCACTTGGACGACGTGAAGGCCAAGGCGCAAAAGGTGATTGATGAAGCCGAGGGAGAGCTGAAAGACAGCGGCCCTTTGCAGGAGGAGTTTTACCTGCTGCAGGACCACAGCAAGATGCGCTGTGAAAAGTACGCCGCCATCAACAAAATATCCCAATCGAAACACACGTTCATTTTGCGCGGCTGGGTGCCGCAGCGCGCCGCACAGCCGCTGGTGGACGAGCTGCACAAAAATTTTGACTGCGACGCGGTGATTGAGCCTGCGCTGGACTGGGAAGACCCGCCCGTTATATTGCAGAACAACAGGTTCTCACAGCCGGTGGAAGGCGTGCTGGAAAGCTACAGCCTGCCGGGCAAGGGCGAGATTGACCCCACGAGCGTCATGAGCATTTTCTATTATTTTATGTTCGGCATGATGTTCTCGGACGCGGGCTATGGCCTTATCATGGCGGGTATCTGCGGCTTTTGCCTTTTGAAGTTCAAAAACATGGACTTTAACTGGAAAAAGAACATCAGAATGTTTTTCTGGTGCGGTGTGTCCACCATTTTCTGGGGCGTCATGTTTTCCAGTTATTTCGGCGACGCCATTGCCGTTGTCTCCACACAATTTTTCGGCAAAACCGTCATCGTCCCGCCGCTGTGGTTCGACCCGCTGGCCGACCCCATGCGCCTGTTGATGTTCTGCATGCTCATCGGCCTCATCCACCTCAGCGTGGGTTATATCCTGAAAGGCGTGCAGTGCTGGCAAAACGGCGACAAGCCGGCCGTGCTGTTTGACAGCGCCTTCCCGCTCGTTATCATTTACCCGCTGGTCACCATCCTTATGGGGACCACCATGTTTGAGGGCCTGGCGGGCTTCCGCCTCACCTATCCGGCCTTTGTGAACCCCGTGTGCTTCGCCGTTGCGGGTGCCTGTATGCTGGGCATTGTGCTCACCGGCGGCCGCGAAAGCAAAAACTGGGGAAAGCGCATTTTAAAGGGCCTGTTTGCCCTGTATAACACGCTGGCGGGCTGGCTGTCCGACGTGTTGTCCTATTCGCGCCTGTTGGCGCTTGGGCTGGCCACGGGGGTCATCGCCTCGGTCATGAACTCGCTGGGCGCCATGGGCAGCGGCATGGGCTGGTTCCTCGGGCTCATCATGTTCATTGTGGTGTTCTGCGTGGGCCAGGCACTCAACTTCGGCATCAACGTGCTTGGCGCGTATGTGCATTCTAATCGTCTCGAGTTCGTTGAATTTTTCGGAAAGTTCTATGACGGCGGCGGCCACAAGTTTGCGCCTCTGGGAGTTCACACGAAGTATTACAAAATTGAGGAGGAATCTCAAAATGTCTGAACTTGGTATTTTCTTTGCAGTGCTCGGTATGGCCCTTGCGTCCCTTCTGCCCGGCTGGGGTTCGGCAAAAGGCGTGGGCTTGGCCGGCCAAAGCGCCGCCGCCTGCGTCACAGAGGATCCGTCCATGTTTGGCCGCGTGCTGCTTTTGCAGCTGCTGCCGGGCACCCAGGGCATCTACGGCTTGCTGATTGCCTTCATCGCCATGACCAATATCGGCCTGCTGGGCGGCAACGCTGAAATGAGCCTGGCGAAAGGCCTTGCCTACCTTGCCGCCTGCCTGCCCATTGCCGTGGTCGGCTTCTTCTCCGCCGTGCACCAGGCCCGCGTATCTGTCGCCAGTATCAACCTGGTTGCCAAAAAACCGGACCAGTTCGGCAAAGCCCTGCTGTTCCCCGCCATGGTTGAGACCTACGCCATCCTTGCGCTGCTTATCAGCCTGCTGGCCGTGATGAACGTGGGCAACCTGCCCGTTTGATTAGCGGCGCGCGTTTGCAAACCCTCCTGCTTGCAGGGGGAACAGCCAGGGAGGAACTGCCGTGAGCGGACTTGAAAAAATAGTCAAAGAGATAGAGGACGAAGCGCGCAAGGAAGCCGAGGCCGTGGTGGCGAAAGCCGAAGCCGAGGCGAAAGAAATTGTGGCCGCTGCCGAGAAATCGGCCGCGGAAGCTGCCGCGCGCATCAAATCCTCGACACAGCAAAACGTGGCGGATGTGGAGCAAAGCCGCGATTCGGGCATGGAGCTGCTGTGTCGCAAAATGACGCTGGAGACCAAGCAAAAACTGCTGGCCGAAACGCTGGACAAGGCCAAAAATGAGCTGTATGCCCTGCCGCAGGACAAGTATTTTGCCCTGCTGGCGCTTTTGGCGGCCCACTCGGCCGAAGCGGGCAAGGGCGAAATGCTGCTGAACGAAAAGGACAAAGCCCGTATGCCGGCCGGTTTTGCCGCGAAAGTGCAGGCGGCCCTGCCCGCCGGGCGGCAGTTGGAGGTGTCTGCAAACACGCGGCCCATCGACGGCGGCTTTGTGCTGAAATACGGCGACGTGGAGGAAAACTGCTCCTTCTCGGCCATGTTCGACGCGCGCAAAGAGGAGTTTGGCGATAAGATCCGCGACATCCTGTTCGCGTAGAACTGGAATGAAACCCTGAGGAGGAGGCGAAACCATGCCGGAGGATTATGTCTACGCGGTTACCCGCGTGCATATCAACGAGCAAAACCTGCTTAGCCAGGCCGATTTGGAGCAGCTGATCAGCGCGCCCAGCGCAAACGACGCGTTTCGCCTGTTGGCCGACAAGGGCTGGGGCGGCCCGGAAGTGCCCCAGAACAGCGCCGACGCTTTGGTGGCGGCGGAGACGGACAAGACCTGGGGCCTGATTGAAGAATTGTGCGGCGGGGTGGAGCAGTTCGACGTGTTGCGCCTGGCAAACGATTTTCACAACCTGAAGGCCGCTATCAAGCTGGCCTATTCGGCCAGCCTTGGCGAAGAGGACGGCCGCTATTACCTGCGCGGCGGCACGGTGGAGCTGGACAAGATAAAAGCGGCGGCCGCCAGCCACGACTTCGGGGCCCTGCCGCCGGATATGGCCGCCGCGGGCAAAGCCGCCTACGAGGCGCTGGCCCACACAGGCAACGGCCAAGAGTGCGATATGGCGGTGGACCGCGCGTGCCTGTTGGCCATTGCAAAGGCCGGCAAGGCGGCCAAAAGCCAGCTGCTGGAAAAATACGCGATGCTGGTGGTGGATTCCGCCAATATCAAGGCGGCGGTGCGCTGCTGCCTGATGGGCAAAAGCCGCGAGTTCATTGAGCGCGCCGTTGCCCCGGCGGGGTCGCTCGACACCCGCGCCCTGATGGATGCGGCGGTCTCCGGCTCGCCGGACGCCATTTACGCGCTGCTCGAGCACACGGCCTATTCCGGCGCCGTGGAGGCGCTGAAAACATCCATGCCCGCCTTTGAGCGCTGGTGCGACAACCAGATGATGGCGCTCATCCGCCCCCAGCGCACGAATTACTTTTCCATCGAGCCGCTGGCGGCATACATCCTAGGCCGCGAGAACGAAATTCGCATGGTCCGGCTCATCCTTTCGGCAAAGCTGAACCATTTGGGAGACGACGCGCTGCGGGAAAGGCTGAGGGATACCTATGTATAAGATTGCCGTGATGGGCGACCGCGACAGCATTTACGGCTTCGCCAGCGTGGGGCTGGACATTTACCCGGTGGAGGACCATTCCGCCGCTGTGAAGACCCTGCGCAGCCTTGCCGAGGGTGATTACGCCGTCATCTACATGCCGGAGGCCACCTTCGCCGACCTTGCGAAGGAAATTGCAAACTATGACGACGTGACCGTGCCCGCCATCATTCCGGTGCCGGGCGTGTTCGGCAACACGGGGCTTGGCATTGGCCGGGTGAAAAAATCCGTGGAAAAGGCCGTCGGTTCCGACATCATTTTCGGCGGAAACTAAGCAACCGAAATTCCCGGGGTAAAAATCTCACAGGGCGCCCGGCACCACAGGGGCGCCGCAGGAAAGGGTAGGTTTCATAAAATGAGCAGCAAAGGCACGATTCAAAAGGTGGCCGGCCCCCTTGTGATTGCCGAAGGCATGCGCGACGCGAACATGTTCGACGTGGTGCGCGTGGCCGACAGCCGCCTCATCGGCGAGATCATAGAGATGCACGGCGACAAGGCCAGCGTGCAGGTGTACGAGGAGACGAGCGGCCTTGGGCCCGGCGCCCCTGTGGAAAGCACCGGTATGCCCATGAGCGTGGAGCTTGGCCCCGGCCTTATCAAAAGCATTTACGACGGCATCCAGCGCCCGCTGGACGTGATCAAAAAGCAAACCGGCGTGCGGCTGGAGCGCGGCGTGGAAGTGCCGAGCTTGGACCGCGCGGCCAAGTGGCATTTTGTTCCCACCGTGGCCGCGGGCGACGCCGTGGAAGCCGGCGATATCATCGGCACCGTGCAGGAGACCGATGTGGTGCTGCACAAGATCATGGTGCCCCCCACCGCCGGCGCCGGCACGGTGAAACGCATTGAAGAGGGCGACTTCACAGTGGAGGAAACCGTCGCGGTGCTTGACTGTGGCGGTAAAGCCGTGGACGTGGGCCTGATGCAGCGCTGGCCGGTGCGCAAGGGCCGCCCGTACAAACAAAAGCTGAACCCGGATGTGCCGCTTGTCACCGGGCAGCGCGTGGTGGACATGCTGTTCCCCATCGCCAAAGGCGGCACCGCCGCCGTGCCGGGGCCCTTCGGCAGCGGCAAAACCGTCATCCAGCACCAGCTGGCCAAATGGGCCGACGCGGACATCGTCGTCTACATCGGCTGCGGCGAGCGCGGCAACGAGATGACCGACGTGCTTCTCGAGTTCCCGGAACTGAAGGACCCGAAAAGCGGCAAGAGCCTGATGGAGCGCACGGTGCTCATCGCCAACACCTCCGACATGCCCGTGGCCGCGCGTGAGGCCAGCGTGTACACCGGCATCACCATTGCGGAATACTTTCGCGACATGGGCTATTCCGTGGCCCTGATGGCGGACTCCACCAGCCGCTGGGCCGAGGCCATGCGCGAAATGTCCGGCCGCCTCGAGGAAATGCCCGGCGAGGAAGGCTACCCCGCCTACCTTGGCAGCCGCCTGGCGCAGTTCTATGAGCGCGCCGGCCGCGTTACCACCCTTGGAGGGGACGGCCGCGAGGGCGCGCTGTCCGTCATCGGCGCGGTTTCCCCCTCCGGCGGCGACATTTCCGAACCCGTCACCCAGGCCACTTTGCGCATCGTGAAAGTGTTCTGGGCGCTGGACGCCCAGCTGGCCTATTCCCGCCACTTCCCGGCCATCAACTGGCTGACGAGCTACAGCCTGTACCAGGATGACGTGGGCGTGTGGTTTGACGCCAATGTGCGCCGCGACTGGATGCAAAAGCGCGGCCGCATGATGCTGTTGCTGCAGGAAGAGGACGAACTGAACGAAATTGTGCAGCTGGTTGGCATGGACGCGCTGAGCGCGCCGGACCGTTTGAAGCTGGAAGCCGCCCGCAGCATCCGCGAGGACTTTTTGCACCAGAACTCTTTCCACGACGTGGACACCTACACGTCGCTGGAAAAACAGTACGACCTGATGAGCCTGGTGCTGGATTATTACGACGAAGCCCAGCGAGGCCTTGAAAAGGGCGTGAATATCAACGATTTGGTGAAGCTGCCCGTGCGTGAAGCCATCGGCCGTTTCAAATACCAGCCGGACAGCGACATCGCGGCCGAGGCCGAGCGCATCAAAACGCTGCTTGCCTCCGAAATCGACGAACTGATTCAGAAACTCGAAGAGGAGGAAGCCTGATGCCGAAGGAATATAGGACCATTCAGGAAGTGGCGGGCCCGCTGATGATGGTGCGCGGCGTTACCGACGTTGCGTACGACGAGCTTGCCGAAATCGAACTTGCCTCCGGCGAGCGCCGCCGCTGCAAGGTGCTGGAAATTGACGGCGGCAACGCGCTGGTGCAGCTGTTTGAAAGTGCCACCGGCATCAACCTTGAAAATTCGAAGGTGCGGTTTTTGGGCCGCAGTATGGAGCTGGGCGTGTCGGAAGACATGCTGAGCCGCGTGTTCGACGGCCTGGGCCGGCCCATCGACGGCGGGCCGGAGATTTTGCCGGAGTTCCGCCGGGACATCAACGGCCTGCCCATGAACCCGTCCGCCCGCGCCTACCCGCAGGAGTTCATCCAGACGGGCGTTTCGGCCATCGATGGCCTGAACACGCTGGTGCGCGGCCAAAAGCTGCCCCTTTTCTCCGGCAGCGGCCTGCCCCACGCCCAGCTGGCGGCGCAAATTGCCCGCCAGGCCCGCGTGCGCGGCACGTCCGAGCCCTTCGCCGTGGTGTTTGCCGCCATGGGCATCACCTTCGAGGAGTCGAACTTTTTCATCAACTCTTTTAAAGAGAGCGGCGCCATCGACCGCGCCGTCATGTTCATCAACCTGGCCAACGACCCCGCCGTGGAACGCACGGCCACGCCGCGCATGGCCCTCACCGCCGCCGAGTACCTGGCGTTTGACAAAGGCATGCACGTGCTGGTCATCATGACGGACATCACGAACTATGCCGACGCGCTGCGCGAGATTTCGGCCGCCCGCAAGGAAGTGCCGGGCCGCCGCGGCTACCCGGGCTACATGTACACCGACCTTGCCACCCTGTACGAACGGGCCGGCCGCCTCGAGGGCAAAAATGGCTCTATCACCATGATCCCCATCCTCTCCATGCCCGAGGACGACAAGACCCACCCTATCCCGGACCTCACCGGCTACATCACGGAAGGGCAGATCATTCTGGAGCGCAGCCTGTACCGCAAGGGCTTGCAGCCGCCCATCGACGTGCTGCCCAGCCTGTCGCGCCTGAAGGACAAGGGCATTGGCGAAGGCCGCACCCGCGCCGACCACGCCAACACCATGAACCAGCTGTTTGCGGCCTATTCCCGCGGCAAAAACGCCAAGGAACTGATGACGGTGCTGGGCGAGGCGGCCCTGACGGACATCGACCTGCTGTACGCAAAATTTGCCGACGAGTTTGAGGCGAAATACGTGAATCAGGGCTACCAAACGAACCGCGACATTGAGGAGACGCTGTCCATCGGCTGGGAACTGCTGCGCATTCTGCCCCGTGCGGAACTGAAACGCATCGACGACAAATACCTCGACGAGTACTACATCGCGGAGTAAGGAGGCGCTGCATGGCCAAAAAGCAGGTGAACCCCACCCGCATGGAGCTGACGCGGCAAAAGCGCAAGCTGGTAACGGCCACGCGCGGCCACAAGCTTCTGAAAGACAAACGCGACGAGCTGATGCGCCAGTTTTTGGAACTTGTGCGTGTCAATAAAGATCTGCGCGAAACCGTGGAAGAAGGCCTTGGCCGCAGCGCCCGGAACTTTGCGCTGGCCCGCGCCACCATGCAGGACGCCGTGCTGGACACGGCCCTTCTGGCACCCAGCCAGGAGGTGGAAATGGACGTGGACGACAAAAACGTGATGAGCGTGATGGTGCCGCAGTTCACGTACAAAATGCGTTCCGCAGACGAAAGCAAGATGTATTCCTATGGCCTCAGCTTTACCTCCAGCGATTTGGACAGCGCCGTGAAAAGTGTGGCGGACGTGCTGCCGGATATGCTGAAGCTGGCGGAGGTGGAAAAAAGCTGCCAGCTGATGGCGGCCGAAATTGAAAAGACCCGCCGACGGGTGAACGCGCTGGAGTATGTGATGATCCCCGGGCTGCAGGAGACCATCAAGTTTATCACCATGAAGCTGGATGAAAACGAGCGCAGCAGCCAAATTCGCCTGATGAAGGTGAAAGACATGATGCTGGAGGCGGCCCACCACTACGAGGAAAAGGCCGCCCAGCGTTACAGCCGGCCGCCCGAGGGGCCCGATATCCGCAGCGAGCTGGAAGTTTAAACACGGTGCGGCAAAAAAACAAAAAGGCGGCACTTTTTTGCAACGGGAAACCACGGCAAAGGGTGCCGCTTTTTTCTTATCTTTCGCAATGGCCCGAAGATGCGTAAAATTGTCTTTATTTGGTTATTTTTGCATTGAATGCCGCGTGCGCGGGCAAAAAGGCGCCGCGCACCCTTGCCCTGATGCGTGGGAATCTTGCATGGGCCGCGATGTTATGGTAGAATTTGAACTAATATATACAACGCTGGCGTAAGTGCCGGAAGAAAAGACGGCAATACGTCTTTTATCGAAAAGCACCGCCCGCACACGGCATTTGGAATGATGGCAGGGAAAGATATGCAAAGGCAAAAGCAGGAACAATCCGATAAGCTGGGGAGTGCCCTGGCCCAAATAACCAAAACGCCGGCGCTCACGTCCGGCATACTGTCGGACGCCGCCGAGGTCATTGCGCGGGAGGGCTGCCACGCCCTGAACACCAACCGCGTGGGCATTTGGCGCGTGCTGAACGACACGGACTCGAAGGAGCTCATCAGCGTTACCAGTTATGACTCCGCCACCGGTGTGCACACCGTGCAGGAGGACTTTCCCCTGGACGAGCGCCCCCAGTATGTGGGGCTTTTGGCGTCGGAGAGGCTCATCGTTATCAACGACGCGCTGAACACCACCGTGTTGCCGAACCTGACAGACACTTACGGCCCGGAGATCTGCTCGCTGTTGGACGCGCCCATTCGCTCCGGCGGCAAGCTGATGGGTGTGGTTTGCATTGAGCAGGACCGCTGCCCGGACTTCCCCGAGCGACGGGAGTGGACGACCGAGGAACAGAACTTCGCGTCTTCCCTGGCGGACTTTGTGGCCCTGGCGCTGGAAAGCGCCGAACGCCGCCTTTTGATGCGCCGCACGGAGACGCTGATGAGTAATTTGCCGGGCATGGTGTACCAGTGCCTGAATGACCCGCCGGAATTCACATTTACCTTTGTCAGCGAAGGGTGCTACAACCTGGTGGGCTATACGTCGGCAGAGCTGATGGGCAACAACGCTGTCAAGTTTTTCGACATGGTGCATTCGGACGATGTGGGCCCGCTGGAAAAACTGAACGCCGAGACACTGTCCATCGGCCTGCCGCTGGACACCTCCTTCCGCATGGTGATGAAGGACGGTACCATCAAGTGGATTTGGGAGCGCAGCCGCGTGGTGGAAAAAAACGCGGACGGCACGCCGCGCCTGCTGGAGGGTTTTTACACCGATATTACCGAGCAGCGCCGCCTGGAGGCGGCCGAGCTTGCAAACCGCGCCAAAAGCGAATTTCTGGCCAACATGAGCCACGAGATCCGCACGCCGATGAACGCCATCCTTGGCATGACGGACCTCGCCATCAAGCGCTACCCGGACACGGTGGTGCTGGAATACCTCGGCAATATCAAAAATGCGGGCAAATCGCTGCTGTCCATCATCAACGACATCCTCGATTTTTCCAAAATCGAGGCAGGCGCCGTGGAGGTGGTACCGGAGCGGTATTTCATCGATTCCTTCATCAACGACGTCGCCACCATGATTGATGTGCGCATCGGCACAAAGCCGCTGGATTTCATCATCGACGATGACCCGGACATGCCGCGGGAGCTGATTGGCGACGTGACCCGCGTGAAGCAAATTGCCATCAACCTGCTTACCAACGCTGTAAAGTTTACGCCAATGGGGCATATCGTGTTTTCCGTCCGCGTGGCGCCCACAACTGTGCCGGGCTTTTGCAAGCTGGCTGTTACCGTGCGGGACACGGGCATCGGCATCCGCAGGGAGGAACTTCCCCTGCTGTTTGAAAACTTTTCCCAGGTGGACACGCGCAAAAACCGCAGCGTAGAGGGCACCGGCCTTGGCCTTGCCATTTCCAAAAACCTGGTGGAACTGATGGACGGCGAAATTACGGTGGAGAGTGAGTACGGGGAGGGATCCTGTTTCTCGTTCTATGTGGTGCAGCAGGTGGCGGACGAGCGCTCGGCCTACCAGCACCGCGACGGCGTGCGCCGCGTGGCGCTTTGGTTCAGCGACCCTGTGAAGGCCGGCGTGATTGCCCAAAAGGCGGAAAAACTGGGTGCCGTGTGCACGGTGATAGACGATGGGCAGGACCTTGGCTGGTACACCCACGTGCTGTTTGACGCGGACAAGGAGGACGGCATCAACGCTGCCAGCTGCCCGAATACAAAGCTGATTGCCTTGGCCCGCCAGCTGGAGGACGTGCCGACATGGCTGCCGAACTGTAAAATTGTGTACACGCCGCTTACCTGCGTGCAGCTGGCGAGGTTGCTGGACGAAAAAGTGGAGGGTATGGACGGCGCGGACGAAGCCGAAACGACCGTGGTGCGGCTGGACGGCGCGCACTTTTTGGTGGTGGACGACAACGAGATCAACCTCATCATTGCGCAAAACGTGTTCGAGGCCTACGGCGCCACCGTCACCACGGCGCTGTCCGGCGCCGAGGCGGTGGACATGGTGCGGGACAACGAATATGACATCGTGTTTATGGACCATATGATGCCGGAGCTGGACGGCGTGGACGCGACCAAGCTGATTCGGGAGCTTCCGGGCGAGCGGTTCCGGAACGTGCCCATCGTGGCGCTTACGGCGAACGTGGTGGGCGACGTGCAGGACATGTTCTTGCAAAGCGGCATGAACGATTTCCTTTCAAAGCCACTGGAGACGCCGGAGATAGAGCGGGTGCTGGTGCAGTGGCTGCCGGAGGAAAAGTGCGCGGTGGAGATTGTGGTGAGCAATTAGTTTTTGCGGTGAAAATTTGGAGCCGGGGCGGCGGTGCCCATAAAGATATCATCAGCCGCAAGTTTGGCATCGAACAATGCGTAGCATTGTACGATGCAGAACGCGGAAGGTAGATGTCTGTTGGGCACCGCCGCCCCGGCCCTTTAAAAAGCGGAGGGGCCATGTTCTCGGAATTGGTGGAAAGTGTCACAAACATCGGGGTTTTGACGGGCTCGCTGAAAGACTATTTCGAGAACCTTTCCGTCAGCAGCGTGGTCATGACCATCATTGCCGTGTTTATGCTGGTGGGCCTTGTGGACAAACTGCGGGGTAACAAATACGGCTATGGCGAGCGGTTTGACGCGGGCTTCGGGGCCATGGGCGATTTGGCCCTCGCCATCGTGGGCATCATCGCTGTTTCGCCGGTGCTGCTGCGGGTGCTGTCGCCGCTCATTGTTCCCATCTACAGCCTGTTCGGCATCTCGCCGGCCATGTTCCCCGGCTCCATCTTGGCGCTGGACATGGGCGGTTACGCCATGTCCATGCAGATGGCGGAAGGCAATGCCGCCGTCGGCAACTACGCGGGCATCATCGTGGCGGGCATGATGGGCATCACCGTGTGCTTCACCATTCCCTACGCGCTGACAGTGATCAGGCCCGAAGACCACACCCTGTTTGCCACGGGCATTTTGCTGGGCGTGGTAACGCTGCCTGTAGGCTGCATTCTGGGCGGGCTGTGCATGTCGTTCACGTCCACGCCCATACCCTTTGGCCAGCTGCTGCTGAACACCCTGCCGGTGATTTTGCTGGCGCTGGTGGTGGGGCTGGGCCTTGTGTTTTTCCAAAACCGCATGGTGAAGATTTTTTCCGCCTTTGGCAAGGGCATCACGTGGATTGCCACCGTGAGCCCGGGCATCGCCATTTTCCAGTACCTCACGGGCATCCGCCTGCCGCTGTTTTACCTGATGGTGGAGGACGACCCCGTGCTGGGCGGGGTGCCGCTGCAGGTGGGCCTGTTGCTGGTGGGGCTCATTGCCGTTGTGCTGGCAGGGGCCTTCCCCATGATCTTATTTTTGAACCGCCGCCTTGGCCGCGTCATGGCGGGGCTGGGCGACAAGATCGGAATCGGCACCGAGGCGTCCACGGGTCTGTTGACCCAGCTGGCCAACAGCATCCCGGTGTGGAGCGTGATTGACGAAATGGACACCCGCGGCAAGCTGCTGAATGTGGCGTTTGCCGTGTCCGGCGCGTTTGTGTTTGGCGACGTGCTGGCCTTTGCCGGCGGCGTGAACGCGGAAATGGTGTTCCCTGTGATTGTGGCAAAGCTGTCAGCCGGCATTTTGGCGCTGGTGCTGGCGGTTGTGCTGATTAAGAAAAAAGTGTTAAAATATTAATTGTTTTTTAAATTTACGCATAAATTATGCAAAAGCAGCCGGTGCAAAGGAACGCACCGGCTGCTTTTGCGTTTTTGCATCACCTGCGAATAGCAGATTGAATGGCACTGCCATGGATTTTAATCGCGAGTATTCGGATTTGAGTGATGGGCCGAATAGGCCTTCCTGCATTAAGCAAGGCACCCGTTTCCGGGTGCCTTGCTTATATGCCGGGCGCTTTTTCAAGCGCTATTTTTTCGGCGCCGCATCCCCGGAAAGCTCCGCCAGCAGGGCGGTGCTTTCCGCAAGCAAGTCGTCTATTTTTTTGCGCTCGCGCGTAATGGCTTCCGTGTGTTCTGGGGGCAGCTCCTGCATGGTGCCAAGGCGGCAAAGGGCTTGGTTCAGGTTTTGGGACAAGCGGATGATCTTCTGCCGGAAGTCTGCACTTAAAATGCCGGTGTCCCGCGTCATTTTTGATTCCAGCAACGAAATATCGCTGATTTTTGCCAGCAGCACCGCGGGCGGTGGGTTTGTCTCCGGCGCTTCGTATTGCTTCACCAACGCCGCCACCTCCGCAATTTTTTTGCGGTAGTCGCGGTACACCGGTGCGCGGCTGTAGGGATGGGTGTACAGGGCCGCCACCGCCACGGCGATGAGAAGGCCGATGACGGTGTTCACCACCCGCGCCGTGGCGTATTCAAACGGGTGGCCGCCGGAGGTGTTGAACATCAGCATGCAGGTGCACAGCACCAGTACGTTCACAATATGGCGGAAAAACAGATAGCTTAAAAACACGGCAACGGTGAGGCCCACGGGCGCCACATAAATGCTGCCGCCGGACAGGAAATAGCAGATAAGCCCCAGCGCAATGCTGGCGGCAGTGCCGATGATGCGCTCTACGGACGCCTTTTTGGTGAGGGCTAAATTCAGCGACGTAACAATGAACACTGTGTTTAAAATGAACATGGGGTACCGCATGGGAAGAAACTGGATCAGGGCATAATAAACAGCCAAACTGGCAAGGGCGGCCAGCAGCATTTTGGCGCCCTTCGGGTCCACATTTTCGCCAAATAGGCGCAGCAGGCTTTTCGCCTTATTCATAGGCCACCGCCTCCCATTGTTGCAGCCTTTTGCGGAACTCTACATACTGGCGGCCAAACAGATCGGCCCGGTGCTCGGCCACAGGGGCATCGCGCATAACCTGCACGGTGAAATAAAGGCGGGTGGCGGCGTCGTAGGTGTCGGCAAGCAACGCCTGCTGGCGCCGCCCCGCGCCCCGGCGTGTGATGTAGCCCGTTTGCAAAAAACCAATTCCCTCCAGCAGCGCAAACAGCTGGTTGTTGGTGGCCGTTTGCTCTTCGGCGGTATATTTTTTTTCGCGCGCTTCCAGCAGCAGGATATATTTGCGGTACATCGCCAAGAGGCTGCGCTTTAGGGGCAGCTGCACCACGCGCTCTACCAGCAGCGCCAGCAAAGCCCCGGCGGCAATCTCGATGAAAATGACGGCGGCGGACGTTGGCGAAGGCGCGGTGCCCTCCCCCATGAAATAAACGATGTTAAGCGGAATGAACGCCGTAACTGGGAAGGGCTTTATGCTGAGGGCTGTAGCCGCCACAAAGCCCACCAGCAGCGCCAACAGGTAAAACACTGCTGTGCCGGGCAGCAGCAGCGTCATCAAAAAAGCCAGCAGGCACCCGGCGCCAAACTGCAACAACACCATTTTCACCGCTTTTTTGCCACGCAAAAAGTTTGGCTGCAGGCTGATGATGCCCCCCGCCATCACGACGGGAATGGCCGGCGTGAGCGACGGAAGCAGAAAATAGTGGATAGCCAAGACAAGCAGCGTGAACACCAGCACCTGCAAAAGGGATACCGTGCCCGCCGCGCCCACGCGGTCAATATAGAATTTTTTCAGTCTGGTCATCAAGGCTGCCTCCGGGGGGGTTATAAGCGGCAAAAAGCTGACGCCCACCCTATTTTAGCGGAATAGGCGCAAGCTTTTGCGCGAATATTGGCTGTTTTATGTAAATAATTTGATAAAAATGCACCGCGCCAAAAAATAATTATCCCTGTTTTTCCGCCAGCGTTTCTATCATTTGGCCCGCACGGCGGAATTTGGTGCGGGGCAAATCGCGCGGTACGGCAAGGCTGCGCATGTCGATCATTACTTCCACGCCGGCAAACACGCGCTCCCGCGCGATAATGGCGGTGAAAGCGCCCTGGTCGATCATACGCTTGGTGCGCTTGTTTTCCTCGTTCAGTTCGGCAAGGGAGCCCACGGCCTGCACGCGTTTTTCCAGCATGGCCGTGTAGGCGGGGTTGTTTTGCAGCTTCTCCGGATGGAATTTGTGGATGCGCTCGAATGCGGAGATATTTTTGTTCAGGGCTTCGATATCCACCGCAATGCGCTGGATATTGCGGGACAGGGTATCCTGCTGGGCGAACACGTCGGCCCGAATGCCCGCCTGCACCAAGGTGCCGTCGTTTGGGGCAAAGCCCAGCGTGCCCGCCACAATGCCGTTTTTTGCGTACAGGCTGCTTGCCGCCACCTGTGCGCTGCCGCCTAAAATCAGCGAGCGCCCTCCGGCGGTGGCCTCGCAACCGCGCAAGTAGTTTGCGCAAATGTCGCCCCCGGCGTTGATGGTGCAATGCTCAAAACAGGCGCCCCACACGCTGCCTCCGGCGTTCACCTCGCCAAAGCCGCCGCCGCTGCGCATGCCGCCCGCCAGCAGCACATTGCGCCCGGCCTCGATGTCGGCGGTTTCGCATTTGCCGGTTACAAACACGCTGCCGGTGGCTTTTATGGTGCTGCCGGCTGTCACGTTGCCTTCCACAAACAAATTGCCGTCCACTTCCACAATGCCGTCTTCCGGGCCGACGGAGCCGCGCTTTTTCAGCGGCGTTACCACCAACTGGCCGTTTGCCATGCCCACGTGGGACAAGACCGGCGCCAGCAGCTTCGCGCCGTCGGCGCTTACCGTGAAGCCGGTGCCCGGCAGTTCGTCGTCCTCCGCCTCGCTTTTGCGCGGGGGCACGGTGTGGCCGCGCACGTCTGTTCCGGCGCGGCCGGGCACGGGCGGCGTCAGCTCGGCCAGCACGTCTCCAGGGCGCGCCTCCTGCAAAAAGCTGAAATCGTCGTAAAATAAAGAGCCGTCCGCGTTGCCGTTCAGCCCGGTGAACGGCTTCGGGTCAATCAAAAGCTTATAGCCCGCGCCTTGCGGCTCCACGGGGTACTCGCCCCGGGCCACTTCCAGTAGTTCGTCGTATTTGCGGCTGGCGGCGGCGGCCGCCAACATAGCCGGCTGCACGCCAAACACAACGCCCTGTGTTGGCAGCCAGGCCGCAAGGGCGGCGGCGGTGTATGCCATACCGGCTGGCGGCGGCGGCAAGATGACCCACGCGCGCATATCGTCCGGACTGATGGACACCCTTGCGCCGTTTGCAAAAAGTTGGTCAGAACCGGGCATATGCTCCGCTCACCTCCTGCCGCTTTCATTCCCGTTTGCATTATATCGTAATGCCCCGCAATGTGCAATTGGAATTTGCCACGCCTTTTTGAACTTGGCTAGGCCCGGACACACGCAGCCGCCAGACACGGTTTGGACAAAGAAAACGGCAAGTCTGTTCGACAAAACTTCACAGTATTTTGTTGTAACCGCAAAGGTGCCGGCATATACTTTACGCATGACGGAACTTTACAGCGGCGCCCAGGTGCGCCTTGAAAGGAGACCCATATGCCCACATTTTCAAGCCCGTTCACGGGCAATACCGACAGGAAGATCACGAACCAGGAGCTGATGCAGGCTGTTCGCATGGACATTGCGGCGGAACTGGAGGCCATTTTCCTGTACGACGCGCATTCCACCGCCACAGATGAGCCGCTGGCCAAAGCCGTGCTGGCGGATATCCGCGATGAAGAGGTGGCCCACGTGGGTGAGTTGCTGACGTTGCTGCGCCACCTGGACCCCGCTGTGGCCGAGCACTTGGTCTCCGGCGAGGGGGAAGTGAGAGAAATGATGGAAAAGTTGGGCTTGCCGCAGAATTTTGGCGCAAGCGCGTCCTCCATCGGCAGCCTGATTGGCGGGGAACAGGTGACGTGATATGGAATATTTAGCAAGGGACGCGGCGCCCTTTTCGAACGCCCTGTGGCAAAGCATCGATAGTGCCGTGGTGGCCTCGGCCAGGGAAACGCTTGTCGGCCGGCGGTTTTTGCCCTTTTACGGGCCGCTGGGCGCGGGCGTGGAGTACGTGCGGGTGGACAGCCTTTCTAAGGCAGAGCAGCACGAGGACGGCCTTGCCATCTTCACAGGCCGCGGCTTGTACCAGCTGCCCCTGATGTATGAGGACTTTTGGCTGTACTGGCGCGATTTACAGCATTCCGCCGCCAAGGGCATGGCGGAGGACCTTTCCGCCGCACGGGCGGCGGCCCAGCGCCTTGCCCTGCGCGAGGACAACCTCATTTTTTACGGCGAGCCGCGCCTTGGCATTGAGGGCGTTTTGAACGCAAAAGGTGCAAACACCCTGAAAATGAGCGACTGGACCAAAGGCGAAGGCAGTTTTACGGACGTTGCCGCCGGAATTGCCCTGCTGGTGGAAAAAGGGCGCATCGGCCGCCACACGCTGGTGGTAAGCCAGGATGTGTACGTGGCCCTTCAGCGCATCCAGCCCGGAACCGGTGAAATTGAAGTGAAGCGAATTGAAAAGCTGCTGGCGAACCGCGTGTTCACCTCCCCCATTTTGAAGCCGAAAACGGCGGTGCTGCTCTCGGCAGACAGCCAGTATATGGACTTCTGCGTGGGTGTGGACATGGGCACCGCTTATAGCGAGCAGGACGAACACCTGAACCACCATCTGCGCGTGATGGAAACCGCCATGCCGCGCATCAAAGCGGCCGACGCGATTGTAGTGTACAAATAGGCGGATTTTGGAGTGTCTTTTGAAGCCGTTCGTTTACGCGGGCTACACCGCAAAGGTGGGCGCCAACCTGAAGCTGCGGTGTAAGGTGACGGTGAAAAATCCGTCCATCAACCTTAAAAAGTCTACCGCCACTCTCACGGTGGGGGGCAAAATCACGTTGAAAGCCACTGTAAACCCAAGGCCGCGCAAGTGAAGTGGAGCAGTTCCCACCCTTCGGTGGCCACGGTTACGCAGGAAAGCGTGGAATGTACAGGAACTGTTGTGACGAAGGCCCGCATCTGCGGGCCTTTTTCTTATACCCCGTTGACAGGTGGGGCCAATTGCGCGATGATAGGAAGATGAATGACGCGGCGAAAGGGAAACCGGGATGGCAACAGACATGACGATGGCCGAGCAAAAAAAGGCGCTGCGCCAAGCCGTGCGCGAGGCGGAAAAGCAGTTTACAAAGGACTACCTGCAAAGCAGCGACGAAAGTATTTTTAGGCGGGTGACGGCCCTGCCCGAAGTGCAAAACGCCAAAACGGTGTTTTGCTATGTAAGCGTAAGAAATGAGCCGGATACACATAAAATTATTTATAATTTGCTGGAAGCCGGCAAAAAAGTGTGTGTTCCGCTGTGCGAAAAGGGCGGTGTGATGCACGCCTGCCATGTGACGGAGCTGGCCACTCTGCAAAAGGGCGTGCTGGACATTCCCGCACCGGACCTTGCCGCCCCGCGGGTATCCCCGGCGGATATCGACGTGGTGCTGGCCCCGTGCATGGCAGCCAGCCGTGGGTGCGAGCGCCTGGGCCACGGCGGTGGATATTACGACCGATTTTTGGCCGAAGTACGGTGCCCGGTGGTGTGCCTTTGCCGGGGCGGCAATCTGTACGATTTTATTCCATGCGGCAAATATGATATACTGGTGGACATGGTGGTGTCGGAAGAGGATGTATTCCGCTGTGGAAGATAACGCCGCAATACCGCTTGAAAGATAAGCACAAGAGGGAACACAATGAAGAGATTGGCGTGCGCCGCCATGGCCCTTGTACTGGGGCTTTGCCTGGCGGCCTGCGCGGGCGCGGTGCCCGTGGCGGATGTGGTGATGATACCGGGCGCGGGCGGCGTGGACGACCGCTCGTTCAATGAAAGCGCGTGGGACGCGGTGCGCGTGTTTTCCGGCATGCGCGGCATTCGCTGCAACTACATCGAGCCATCGTCCCAAACAGACGACAGCCGCATGGCGGCTGTGCGCAAGGCGGTAAACGGCGGCGCGAAAATCGTGGTGCTGCCGGGCAGCGAGTTCACCGGCCTGGCACTTTCCGCCGGGGAAAAATATCCAGACATCCGCTTTTTATTGGTGGACGGCGGGGCAGATGTGGCGCTGGCGCCCAACACCGCGGCCATTGGTTTTGCCAGCGAAGAGGCGGGCTACATGGCGGGCTACGCCGCCGTGGCCGACGGCTGCACCAAGCTTGGCTTTTTGGGCGGCGAGGCGGTGGAGGGCGTTGTGGACTATGGCTTCGGCTTTGCCGCCGGTGCAAACGACGCCGCCCGGGCCTACCGCAAAACAATTGATATGCGGTATGTGTACACAGGCACCTTTCAGGAAAACAGCGCGGTGCAAAAGCTTGCGGGAGACTGGTACCGCGATGGCACCGAGGTGATTTTTGCCGCGGCAGGCGGCGCGAACGCCAGCGTGTTCGCCGCCGCCGAGGCGAACGGCGGCAAGGCGATCGGCGTGGACCGCGACCAAAGCAAGGACAGCCCCACCGTGATCACCAGCGCCCTGAAGGGCGTCGGCGAGGCCGTAGGCAGGGCGTTGGATTTGTTTTTCGAAGACGCATTCCCGGCGGGTGAGGCCGTGCGCTACGGCGCGGCCCAAGGCGCGGCGGGCCTTGCCATGGACACGGCGCGCTTTGCCCGCTTTACCCAGCTGGACTATGACGCCCTGCGAAACCGTGTGATCGCGGGTGACGTGGACATCCCGCGCTTTTCCGGCCTCCCGGCCACAGGCACCGCAAGCGGCGCAAGCGGCGAGGCGGGCGAAAACGCCACGGTGGAGCCGGACGAAACCAAACTTGACAAAATACCGGGGTTCGAGTACCTGGGCGTGCAGCACCTGGGCTGACGCCGGAAACCGTTCCCCGGTACGGATAGAAAGTATGAGGGGGAACGATGTTTTCAGACGATAAAAAGATTTTTTACAGGCAGATCTCCGCGCTGGTGGTCCCCATTGCGCTGCAAAACCTCATCAACGTGGCGGTGCAAAGCGCCGACGTGTTTATGCTGGGGCGCGTGGGGGAAGACGTGCTTGCCGCCGCCAGCCTTGCCGGGCAGGTGCAGTTTGTGCTCATGCTCATTTTCTTCGGCGTGTCCTCCGGCGCGGCGGTGCTTACAGCGCAATACTGGGGCAAGGGCGACACGCGCACCATCGGCAAGGTGCTGGCCATTGCGCTGCGCCTCTCTGTGGTTTCAGCGGTGGTGTTTGCTGCGGCGGCCCTTTCCATTCCCGAGGCCCTGATGCGCATTTTTACCACCCACCCCACCATCATTGCCGAGGGCGCAAGATACCTGCGTGTGGTGGCGCCCACCTACCTCACCATGTCCTTCACTGTCATTTACCTGCAAACCATGCGCAGCATAGAGCGGGTGAACGTTTCCACCGTGGTGTTTTCCATATCCTTCGTGGTGAATGTTATTTTCAACGCCATCTTCATTTTCGGCCTGCTGGGCGCACCGAAAATGGGCATCGTGGGCGCGGCCCTCGGCACGCTCATCGCCCGCAGCGTGGAGTTTATTATTGTTATCGTTTACGCGGCGAAAAACAAGCAAATCCGCTTTCACCCGCGGGATATCTTTGGCAAATACCCCGCGCTGGTGAGCGATTTTATCCACTATTCCATGCCCACCATTTTAAACGAACTGATGTGGGGCCTCGGCATTTCCGTGTCGGCGGGCATCATCGGCCATTTGGGGGCCGAGGCCGTTGCCGCCATGAGCGTGGCGCAGGTGATGCGCCAGCTGGCCACAGTGGTGTGCTTCGGCATAGCGGGGGCCACGGCCATCGTGCTGGGCAAAACCCTGGGCGCGGGCGAAACGGAAAAAGCTGCCCTGTTTGCAAAACGCTTTTTGCGCCTTGCCGTTGTGGCGGGGCTCATCGGCACGGTGCTCATCCTGGCCCTCACGCCCCTTGTGCTGCACATTATGGCCTTGTCGCCAACGGCCTACGGGTACCTGCGGTTTTTGCTGCTGGTTATCGCCGCCATCGTGGTGGCCGTCTCGTTCAACTGCACCATGATCATCGGCGTCTTCCGCTCCGGCGGCGACACCCGCATCGGCTTGCTCATCGATGTCTCCACCCTGTGGGGCTTCGCGCTGCTGTTCGGGTGGTTGGCGGCTTTCGTGTTCAAGTGGCCGGTGGAGGTGGTGTACCTCATTCTGCTGTCGGATGAGGTTTTGAAGCTGCCCATGTGCATTGCGCGGTATCAAAAAGGCGTGTGGCTGAAAAATGTCACCCGCTGACACACACAGGCTTTTTCAGCCGCAATGGGCCGGCTACCAATCATTTTAGTTTTACAAATGGTATATTATACTGGAGGATATCCCTATGGTAAAAACCCTGCTGGATGCGGTGTGGCTGTTTGCCTACATCATTGCGCGATATCCTTATTATTTGCGCATGCGCTATTTGCAGCGCCGTGGCCGCGCGGAAGAAGCGGCGCGAGTGCTGAACGCGCAAGTAAGCGGCTGGGGCGGCAAGCTGTATAAAGTGATTCACATGGACGTGGAGGTGCGCGGCCGTGAGAATTTACCCACGGACGCTGGGCCCGTGGTGTATGTGGCGAATCACCAAAGCTACATCGACATTCCGGTGCTGCTGGCGGAGTTGGACAAGCCCCACGCCCTTTTGGCGAAGGAAGAACTGTCGCACATCCCGTTTTTAAGCATGTGGATGCGGGCGCTGGGCTGTGTTTTTGTGCCGCGGGACGACATCCGTGGCTCGGCGGCGGCGCTGCAGGACGCCGTGGACATTGTGAAACGGGGCGAAAGCATCATTGTGTTCCCCGAGGGAACACGTTCGAAGGACGGTGACGTGCATGATTTTAAGGGCGGCGCCATGCGCGCGGCGGTAAAAAACAAGGCGCCCATCGTCCCCGTCGCCATCGACGGCACCTTCTATGCCCTGGAAGGCAACCATTACCGGGTGAAGCCCACCCACGTGGTGGTGGAGATTTTGCCGCCGGTGCAAACGGCGGGCCTTTCCAAAGAAGAGCAAAAAGCTCTTCCGGAGAAGGTGGAAACCCTCATCCGCACAGCAAAGGATAATAACGGCAACACACCTGTCGTGAAGCGCCTTGCCAAATAGAAAGAGGCAAAGGAGAACGAGCCATGCGCTACAGCATCGTGCTGCCGAATCTGAACGGGGCGGGCTGGTTTACGGGCTGTGTGGAAAGCCTGTACGCCCAAACCGAGCAGGATTTTGAACTGTTGATCATTGACAACGGCTCCACCGACGAAAGCCTGGCCGCCGCGCGGGGCTTTGCCGCGGCACGCGAAAACTGCACCCTGTTTGAAAACGCCGAAAACACCGGCTTTTCGGCGGCGGTGAACAAGGGCATCAAGGCGGCGAAGGGCGAATATGTACTGCTGTTCAACAACGACGCCTTCGCAAAGCCGGATATGCTGGAAAAGCTGGGCGCCGCCATGGACAAGGACGGGCGCGTTTTTTCCGCCCAAGCCCTGATGCTGCGGCATTTTGAGCCGGAAAAGGCGGACGACGCGGGCGACTATATGACCATCCTTGGCTGGGCGTGCAAGCGGGGCGACGGTCTGGCCGCCGCGCGCTACCAAACGCCGCGGCGCATTTTTTCCGCCTGCGGGGGCGCCGCCATGTACCGCAAATCCATTTTGGACGAGATTGGCCTGTTCGACGAGCACTTTTTTGCCTATTTGGAGGATGTGGACATCGGCTGGCGGGCGAACCACGCGGGCTACCGCAACGTGCTGGAACCCGCCGCCGTGTGCACCCATATTTGCGGGGCCACCACCAGCGGCACTTCCGGCGCCAAGTACAACGACTTTAAAAGCGTGCAAAGCGGCCGAAACAATATTCTGCTGCCCTACAAAAACATGCCCATCGTGATGCTGGTGTTGAATTTCCCGTTTTTGCTTATCGGTTATGGCGTAAAAACGCTGTTTTTTACTCTGCGCGGCTTCGGCAAACCCTGGCGGCAGGGCATGAAAGAGGCCTTCCGGATGCTGGGAAAACTGGATAAGCCGGAATTCCGCATAAAAAACCTGCCCGCCTGCTTTTGGGCAGAGGGCAGTATGGTCGCAGGCATGTTCGTTTACGTCGACTACCGCGTGCGGCGGTTGTTTTCGTAGCAAAATCTTTCCCTTCGTGGGCTTCGGGTTTCCAGACAGCCCTACGCAGCAGTGTTTCCTGCCTCCGCGGCGGGCGCGCCCGTCTCTGTGGCGCTCGTTGTGGCCGCGTTCGCCGGCGCGTGGGTAAACTGCATGCTGGGGTATTTGGCCGTCATCACGGCGTCCGGGTAGGTGTCGTCCAGCCAGCGGCCCACAGAGGTGGTGGGTGGCACGCCCTGTGCGCGATCGCCCGTGCGGGCAACGGCAAGGCCGGAGAGGGCAAGGTCCAAGGCCAGGGCCACCGAGACGACGATGGTGGCGGTTTTGCCAACGGTGTTGGGAATGCGCTCAATCAGCTCGTCCAAAAAGGGCCAGATATGATCCATGAACACCAGGCCCAAGATACCCCAAAACACGCCGTACAGGATGTTCGTGCGCCCGCCGATGGATGTGGGCATCTGGGAATAGTCCCAAGAGGTGCTGCCGAACATCATCTCCTGTAACAGGCTGCACAAAAACTCGAAGGCCATGCCGAGAAGCCCCGCCACACAAAAAATAAGCAGGGCGCTTCGGTTGCGAAAGCGGTACAGGCACAGGGTGAACAGCACCCCGCCAAAGCCGTAGATTTGGTTGAACGGGCCGTACAGCATGCCGCTGCGGCGCATCAGCTCGCCGGTGGTGGTCCACACGAACAGCGTTTCAATCAGCACGCCCAAAAAGCTGCACACAATGAACACCCACAGAAGCTTGTAGATGTTGATGCCATCGGCAAAGCTGGGCGCGCCGTCGTTCACGTCCTTATGCTTTAGAAGGTGCTTTTTTTCTTTTTTGGGCCTGTGCCGCCGGCCTTTGGTCTCGGCAATGCTCTCCGGCGGCTCTGCGCCGGCGCCGGCTTCGGTGGGCGCTACAGGAATAGCGTCCATAGGTGTTTCGGTGGCTTGCGCGGCTATAACCGGTGTGGTTTTGTTCATTGGATGTTGCCCTCCTGCGTGTTTTAGCGTACAAATGTAATTATAAAATAAAATTGTAAAAAAATAAACACCGCGTCAAACAAAGGAGAACAAAACATGGATGCAAATGTCGCGAAAGTGATGGAACAAAAATTGGCTCGGGCGCAAAAAGCCCTTTGCGAAGCCAATATGGAGGCGTTCATCGCCAAAACGGCGGCGGACGTGCCCGCCCTTGTGAAGGGGATGCTGCACGCGGGGGATAAGGTTGCCTGCGGCGGCAGCGCCACCCTGGCCGAGTGCGGCGTGATGGACATCATCACAAGCGGGGCCTACACCTTTTTGGACCGGGGCGCCCCCGGAGCGGACCGCGCGGCGCTGGAGCGCGCCGCCTTTGAGGCGGACGTGTATTTTGCTTCGGCCAACGCCGTTACCATGCAGGGCGAAGTGTATGAAGTGGACGGCCACTGCAACCGCAGTGCGGCCATTGCCTACGGGCCGAATAAAGTGGTGCTGGTGGTGGGGGTGAACAAGCTGGTGGAGGACCTTGCCGCCGCGCGCCGCCGCGGCGCTGAGGTGGCCGCCCCGGCAAACGTCCAGCGCCTGAACAAAAACACGCCGTGCCACATGGACGGCGTGTGCGAAGACGCTGCCTGCCGCGGCACAGACCGCCTGTGCTGCACAGAGCTTGTGCTGCGCGCGCAAAGCAAGCCGGACCGCGTCAAGGTGATTTTGGTGGGGGAAGCGCTGGGGTATTAGTGCGTGACCGGACTGGACGGTGGCACGCCGCAAAAGACGCTTCGCGTCTTCGGCGGCGCTTGGGCGCAAATAACAGGCTAACGTCTTTGATGGTAAAATTCTGCACATGCCAGCGTTTTGGGGCGGGATGCGCGTAAGCATATCATCAGCCGCAAGCTCTGCGGTGAACAGTGCGAAGCGCTGTACACGGCAGAGCGCGGAAGGTAGATGTGCGTCGCGTATCACGCCATAGAACGCGGTACATAAACGCACCCAAAGGTATGGCATTATTCGGCGCTCACTCTTATGCCGCCAAATCCCCAATCGAGACAGTGCAGGTGTGCACAATGGGTTTCCAGTGCTTTTCCTGATGGAACAAGCTGAGTAGGGTGACGGGCACACAGGTGAGCAGGAACGGCGCGAAGGCCAGAATGCCGCGCCACGCGGTGCATGCCCGCTTGCCCATGTGCAGGAAGGCAACGAAGGCGGCCGCCGCGGTGATGACGGCGTACAGCGCGCCCAACGCCAGCGCGCCGGAAAACAGCAGGCCCATGGGGTCCAGCCCGGTGGCAGGCAAATTGTACAGGCTGGCGGCCATTTGCACGCCGGTGTTCACCAGCGAAAGATACATGGTGGCGGGCGTGGCAAACATCAGGGCGAGGTCTAGGCATACGGCGTTTTGGCGCCGTGTGCCTTTTTGCATTAGGGCGGAAAAGTATTTGTGCATCCCTTGCGTGTGGCCGCTCTCCCAGCGGCGGCGCTGGCGCCAGCTTTGGGCCAGGGTAAGGGGCTGTTCGTCGTAAATAATGGCCTTTGGCACGTACCACACACGCTCGCCGGCCAGGGCCGCCTGGGCGGTGAATTCATAGTCCTCGGTAATGGTGGACGTGTTCCAGCCGCCAAGCTGCCGCAGTAGCCGCGTGCTAACCATGATGCCGCAGCCGCTCATAAGCGCGGAGAGGCCCATGGCGCTGTGCCCCGCGTTGTAAAACCGGCTGGCCAGCCAAAAGCCCAGGGCGTGGCAGGTGGCAACGGCGGAGGCGGCGGGGTTTTTCGTGTCGCGGAAGCTTTGGGCCGCATTTGCGCCGGCCGTGTAAGCGTCGTTCATCTTTTGCAGGAAGTCCGGGTGCACCAAATTGTCCGCGTCGAAGATGCACACGGCATCGAACCGGCCAAAGGCCAAAACGTAATCACACATCTGGCGCAAAACCTCGCCCTTGCTGCGCACGGGGGTTTGCACGTGGAAAATGGACGCGCCGTGCCCGGCGGCAACTTCGGCTGTGGCGTCGGTGCAGTTGTTCGGTGCCACCAGCACCTCATACCGGTCGCCTGGGTAATTTTGGGCGTACAGGCTGTCCACCAGCTGGCCGATAACGCCTTCTTCGTTGCGGGCGGCCACCAAAACGGCAAAGCGGGCCGAGTCCGTGGCAGGGCTAGGGCCAGCCAATGCCGCCGCGCCTTGCGCGGCTCGGGTGCAGTCATCTGAATTGCGGCGCTGTTTTGCAGTGTTATTGGGTAACAGCCCCAGCAGGCTGACGACAGCGAAATACAGCCCCGGCAGCGCCAGCAAGGCGCCCGCGGCGGCGGATATATACAGTGGCCACTGGCCTGCTGTGCTAAACATGGTCGTACCTCCTTGTGCTGCGGGTGGGCTTAGCCGTTCTGCAAACTAAAACGAAGAAGGGCGGCGTTTGACTACAAACGCGGCGTGTGATTTTACCAACCCCGCAAAGCAAACCACCGCATTTCAGGCGAACATGCGCCTGAAACGCGGTGGTTAAATTTTTTGTGGGTGTTCCATTCCGCCAAGGTGCGGTGTCTTGCCCGGCGCGGTGCTCAGCCGTCGCCGCTGGCCCGCCGCCGGGCCAGAAAGCTGTCCAAAATCACGGTGGCGGCCACGGCGTCCAGCACGTCTTTGCGCTTTTTGCCGTAGGTGCCGCTGTCGCTAAGCAGGGTGGCCGCCTCCTTCGTGGTGCCGCGCTCATCGTAATATTCAAGCGGAACATCGAGAATATTACTGAGCATGGTGCCCAACCGGCGGGTTTTTTCGGCGCGGGGGCCTTCGCTGCCGTTCATGTTCACGGGCAGGCCCAGCACCACCATGCCCACCTCAAACTCCCGGCTGGCATATACGATCTGCTCCGCCACCTTGGCCACGCTTTTTTCGTGGATGATGCCCACGGGGCTGGAAAGGGTCTCGGTGCGGTCGCACACGGCAAGGCCCGTGCGCGCGTCGCCATAGTCTACCGCCATGATTTTCATGCCTTGCCGCCTTCATCCTTCGGCGCAGCTTTTTCGCCGCGCGGGGCCTCGGCAATGGGCCGCATGGTGGGGAACAGCAGCACGTCGCGGATGGACGTCGCCCCCGCCAGCAGCATCACCAGCCGGTCGATGCCGATGCCGATGCCCCCCGTGGGCGGCAGGCCGTACTCGAGGGCGGTGAGGAAGTCCTCGTCCACGCCGCTTGCCTCGTCGTCGCCGTGGGCGGCCAAAAATTCCTGGTATTCGAAGCGCTCGCGCTGGTCGATGGGGTCGTTCAGCTCCGAAAAGCCGTTGGCGTACTCGCGCCCGCCGATGAACAGCTCGAACCGCTCGGTGTAGCCAGGGTCCGCGGGGTCTTTTTTGGAGAGGGGCGAAATCTCCACCGGGTAGCCCGTTAAAAAGGTGGGTTGAATCAAATCCGCCTCGCAGAATTTTTCGTAGAAAAAGCTTAAAATTTCACCGCGGCTGTGGTGGTCTTCATATTCCACGCCGCGCTCGTCCGCCAGCTTTTTGGCCGCCGGCGTGTCCGCCACGGCGGCAAAGTCCACGCCGGTTTTTTGCTTTACAATTTCCTTCATGCTAATGCGCCGGAAGGGTTTTTCCAGGTCGTACTCCACGCCGTCCAGCGTTACCACAGCCGTGCCGCCGCACACCTTGCGCGTCACGGTGCGCAGCATGTCCTCGCACATGTCCATGATGCCCTCGTAGTTGGTGTAAGCCACGTAGAACTCCAGCATGGTAAATTCGGGGTTGTGGGAATGGTCCATGCCCTCGTTGCGGAAATTGCGGCCCAGCTCGTACACTTTGTCGAAGCCGCCCACGATGAGCCGCTTCAAATACAGCTCCACCGCGATGCGCATGTACATGTCGATATCGAGGGTGTTGTGGTGGGTGATGAACGGCCGCGCCGCCGCGCCGCCGGCCTGCACCTGCAAAATGGGGGTCTCCACCTCGAGGAAGCCGCGGTCGTCCAGGTACCGCCGCACCTCGCGGATGACGGCGCTGCGCCTGGCGAAGGTGGCCTTCACGTCCGGGTTCACGATGAGATCGAGGTAGCGCTGGCGGTAGCGCAGCTCCTGGTCTTTCAGGCCGTGCCATTTTTCCGGCATGGGCAGCAGGCTTTTGGAGAGCAGCACGATTTCGTGGGCGTGCACGGAAATTTCGCCCATCTTGGTGCGGAAAACGAAGCCCTTCACGCCCACAAGGTCGCCGATGTCGAACTTTTTAAAGGCGGCGTAGGCCTCTTCGCCCACGTCGTCGCGCTTGATGTACATCTGGATATTACCCGATGCGTCGCGCAAATCGGCAAAGCTGGCTTTGCCCATCACGCGTTTGGACATCATGCGCCCGGCCAGGCACACGCGGGGACCTTCCTCGCCTTCGGCGGGGTCTTGAAAGGCGGCTTTCACGCCGGCGGCGTAGGCGTCTACCGGGTAATTGGTGATCTCATAGGGGTCTTTGCCGTCCGCCTGCAGGGCGGCCAGCTTTTCGCGGCGGATCTTCACCAGTTCATTATAGTCACGCTCGGCCTCTTCGGCGCTGACAGGCGCCGGGGCCTCGTTTTGCGTGCCGTTCATTTGTGCGTTCTTTTCTTCCGCCATGCTCGCTCCCTCTGTCATTTATTCCTATCGTTCAGCTTCTAATCAATGTACCATAACTTTTAATCAAGAACGGGCGCGTGCCGCGCCGGTCATTATCGCCGCGCGCTGCGCGGCTCGTGTGTAATGTGCTGCTTTGCGCCTTCGATGCCAACCCAATAACCGCCACTTTAAATCAAGGGCGCAAGAGATTCCTCTTGCACCCAGAGCGCAAAAGATGCTTTGCATCTTTATGCGTGATTTCGCCCCGCACGGCCACGCGCTACAGGGCGGATTTGGTGATTTCAGCAATGCGGTAGTTCACCACGGCGCCGGAGGGCAGGTGCACTTCCACGTTGTCGTCCACGCCGTGGCCCATCAGCGCCGCGCCCACGGGCGATTCATCGCTGATCTTCCCGCTCATGGGGTCGGCTTCGGTGCTGCCCACAATATCGAACTCGGCGTCGTCGCCGTCTTCGTCTTTCAGCTTCACGTGGCTGCCCACCATCACGTGCTCGGTGGTCAGCTCGTCTTCGTCCACCACGCGGATGTTTTTCAGAATGGTTTCCAGTTCGGCAATGCGGCTTTCAATAATGCCTTGCTCGTTCTTTGCCTCATCGTACTCGCTGTTTTCACTCAGGTCGCCATAGCCGCGCGCCACTTTTATTTTTTCGGCAATGTCTTTGCGGCGCACTGTTTTCAGCTGGTCCAGTTCATACTCCAACTTGGTAAGCCCGGCGTATGTAACGACCATTTCTTTTTTCTGCATCTGGGGTGGCTCCTTTACAAAGGACGCTGGCTGTGCGGCCTCATAATTTGGCATAAACACGATGAAAAAGCGGCAAACGCCGCTTTTTCAAGAAAAATGCCTTTTGTGGTAAAAACCGTGAAACCGCGCAATAAAACGCAGCCGAGCGGTTTCAGCAGGCACCATTATAGTATAACAAGTACCGATTGTCAACACCGAAAAAAAACTTTACATTTTCGCCATTTTCTGCGGTTGACTGGTGCGTGTTTCCTGTAAAAAGCGCCCCTTGCGGAAGGGGCGCTTGGGCTGTTATTCCTCTTCGCTCTTGTCTACAAAAATCTTCTTGGCCTCTTCAATCACCTTGGCCTCCAGGTTTTGGGGCAGCGGCTCGTAGCGCACAAAGTCAAAGCTGTAATAGCCGCGGCCCTGGGTCAGCTGGCGCATATAGGTGGTGAAATCGTACATCTCGCTCATGGGCAGTTCGGCTTCCACACACTGCAGGCCGTCCTCGGTGGGGTTCATGCCCATCACGCGGCCGCGGCGCTTGTTCACCTCGCCCATAATGTCGCCGGTGTTCGTGTCCGGCACATAGGCCTTCAGGGCGCCGATGGGCTCCAGCAGCACCGGGGAAGCGTCTGGCAGAGCGGCCTTGTAGGCAAGGCGCGCCGCCATTTTGAACGCCATTTCGCTGGAATCCACCGGGTGGTAGCTGCCGTCCAGCAAGGTGGCCTTCAGGCCCACCATAGGGTACCCCGCCACCACGCCGCGGCCAACGGCGTCGCGCAGGCCCTTTTCCACAGCGGGGAAAAAGTTTTTTGGCACGCTGCCGCCAAACACCTTCTCTTCGAACACCAGTTCGTCGCCGTCCGTGGGCTCAAATTCGATGATTACGTCGCCGAACTGGCCGTGGCCGCCGGTCTGCTTTTTGTGGCGGCCCTGGGCCTTCACTTTTTTGCGCAGGGTTTCGCGGTAGGCCACGCGCGGCGGGCTAAGCTCCACGTCCACGCCGAATTTGTTTTTCATTTTGGCAACCACCACGTCCAGATGCTGCTCACCAAGGCCGCTCAGCACCTGCTGCACGGTTTCGGAGTCGATTTTGTACGCGAGGGTGCCGTCCTCTTCAATCAGCCGCTGCAGCGCGCCGGCAATTTTGCCTTCGTCGCCCTTTTGTTTCGAGCGCAGCGCCATGCTGAAGGTGGGCTTCGGGAATTCCACGGCCTTTATTTTCACCACATTGCCCGCGGCGCACAGGGTGTCGCCGGTTTTGGTGGCGGCCAGCTTCGTCACGGCGCCAATGTCGCCGGCGGTAATTTCCGCCGTGTCAATTTGCTTTTTGCCCTTCATAAAAATCAGTTTGCCCAGCTTTTCCGCCTCGCCCGTGCGGCTGTTCACAGTGGCAACGTCGTTTTTCAGCGTGCCGCGCACCACTTTTACATAAGACAGCTTGCCCACAAACGGGTCGGCTACAGTTTTAAACACATAGGCGGCCAGGGGGCCGTCCGGCTTGCACTCCACGGTGCCGCCGTCTTCCGTCTCCATGGCGCCGCTGCGCGAAGGGGAGGGCAGCATCTTCGGGATGGATTCGATCAACAGGTCCATGCCTTCCAGCTGCATGGGAATGCCGCACAGCACCGGGGCGATGGCGCCGCTTTTCACGCCGTTGCGCAGGCCCTCGGTCAGTTCTTCCTGGGTGAAGGTCTCGCCTTCAAAGAATTTCTCCATCAGGGCCTCGTCTGTCTCGGCCACGGCCTCCTGAATGGCGGATTTCAAATCTTCGATCTGGCTGCCCATGTCCGGCACGGGCACGTCGCTGCGCTTGCCGCCGTCGTATGTATAGGCCTTGTTGTTCACAAGGTCCACGTAGGTCACTTTGCCGCCGTCCACATGGGGCACCACCACCGGGCACACCGCCGCGCCGAAAGATGCCTTCAACTCGTCGTACACTTTAAAGTAATCGGCGTTTTCAATGTCCAGCTTGCTTACGAAAAACATGCGGGCCTTGCCGGTTTTTTCGGCCAATTTATACGCTTTTTGCGCGCCCACGGAAAAGCCTGAGCGGGCCGACACCGTGATAAGCACGCTTTCGGCGGCCATAATGCCCTCGTACAGGCCTAGCTCGAAATCGAACAGGCCGGGCACGTCGATGAGATTGATTTTGTATTCCTTTGTCTCCAGCGGGATGATCGAAGACGACAGCGAAACCTTGCGCTTAATCTCTTCGGGGTCATAGTCGGACGTGGTGTTGCCCTCGTCCACGCGGCCGTGCCGGTCTGTGCCTTTGTTGGCAAACAGCATCGCCTCCACAAGGCTGGTTTTGCCCGACCCGGAGTGGCCGGCCACAAGGACATTGCGGATTTTTTCTGCGGCAAAGCTCATGAAAACAGTCTCCTCACTTAAAGAAGTATGGTAAACAAATCTCGTATATCCGATGGTATCACAAAAAGACCTGCCAATACAATAGAGAGGAAGAGCATTTGAGGGGGTTTTGCACCTCATGCGCGCACAAAGATAACGGGCGTTTTTTGTGCATTATCACCATGGGAAACGCAGGTGTGCAAAAGCGTAAGGGGAATTTGCACGAGCGAAGGGAGGACGGGTGCGCATAAGCATATCATCAGCCGCAAGCTCGGTGACGAACAATACAATGCATTGTACGGCACGGAGCGCGGAAGGTAGATGTGCGTTGCGCACCGTCCTCCCTTTGCGGGTCAAAAGGGCTTTAGGCAGTTTGATGCTAATACCTGCGCGCAAAGGGCATGGCGGAAATCAGCACCGTCCACCCCAGCTGGAACAGGAACACGATGCCCAGCGCCAAATTGGCCAGGCCGCCGCTGAACGCCAGCAACAGGCTTAACAGGCACGCCAGGCCCACGGCGGCCAGCTGGATGATGCTGCTCATATTTTCCGACGCGGCGCAGCCCGCGGCGGCACGCATGCCGCCGATGAAGCTGGTGAACGTGCCGATGTGGGTCATCACGCCGTCGCTTTCAGGCAGGTAGGTGCGCAGGGGTTCAAGAAGCTCCAGCTCCCGGCGGCCCAGCACCTTCACTACGCCCTCTGGCAGTTGGTATACCTGTTCGATGAGGCCGCTGGTGATGTTCGGGTCGTCGCTGGTGACGAGAAGCGACACGCCGCTTTTGATCAGCCCGTCCAGCGTGACCTGCACGCTCGCCTCCGGGGCGTACTGCACGATGAACATGGCGAACAGCCGGCCGGACACGGCCAGATACACCGGCACATGGCCGGGCTTTGTGTATTTCATTTCCAGTTCCACCGGCGGCGGGTCGATGTCGTGCTTTTGCATCATCTCCCGCGTGCCGATGACGAGGCGGCTGTTCTGCACCCAGGCCGTGAAGCCGCGGCCCTGCTCGACGAGGAGATTTTCCACCTTGTACAGCATGTCGCTGCGGTTTTGGATGATGCCCTGGAAAATGCCGCGCAATGTCTCGCACCCTTCAATCAGCACGCTGGCGGCGTACAGGATGGCGAGGTCCACCCGCACCTTTTCAAAGGTTTTGATGCCTTTTAGTGTGACGGCATTCGGCGGGAACACGTCCTTTGCCCCTGCCATCACCACGTTCACATAGCCCAGTTCCTCAATGGCGCTCCAGCCGGGAACCACAGCCCCCACCTTGGACGCGCCCTGTTGCAGCAGCAGGGACGGGATGGCCGACACCAGCGTGGAGGACAGCGGCGCGCCAATGGCCAAAAGGCCCGCAAAGGCGGACACTGCGGTGACCAGGTCCTTCGTCAGGGCGAAGGTGATGATGCCCGCGATGAGCCCGGTGGCGGCAAGGCCCCAGCCAATGTAACGGCCCCACACGTCGCTTTTGCGCATGGAGAAGCTCTGGCGCAAAAAGCCCTTTACAAGGGCCGTGGGGCGCGAGATAAGCAGGGTCGGGTTTTCCTCTTCCAGGCCCTTTGTGATGTTGAACGCCAGCTCGTGGCCGCCGTCCAGCACATAGGCGGCGGAATGGTCGATGCCGGCGGAGGCCAGATGGAAGTTTTCCAAAATGGACGTGGTGCGCAGCCGCTTGCCGAAAGCGTTTGCCGCCAAAAGCAGCGTGGCGATGGCGCCGAAGGGCGTGACGGTGAGGGGTTTTTCCAAAATGAGGTAAATGAGCATGGCGATGCCCTGCAAAGCGGACACCACGGCCGCAAGGGCCACGGAAGTGTCCACGACGGGCTCTTCAAACAGGCCCAAAAGCCCGCTGGAAATGGTGGGCAGGTTGATGGCGATGGCCGCCACCAGCAGTACAAGATACACCACGCCGAAGGCCACGGGGTTTTGGGAGGGGTTTAAAAACGCGGGAATGGGCACTTTTTCCAGCATGCCGAAAGACAGCCACGCCAGCAGCAGCGCCAGCACGCCGGAAATGGCGGCGCGGCGGGTAAAGCCCGTGCGCATGGCGGCGATGTCCTTGGCGACGGCCTCGGCGTCCTGTGGGCGGGTGTAATCGCCGAAATCCTCTTCGGCCTCCTCGCCTTCCACCTGCTCGCCCATGCGGGTGAATTCGCCGGTGATAAGGGACGAGCGCGTGGTGGTTCCCGCGCCGGTGCCGCCAAGGCCCAGGGACCCGGTGAGGCTGGTGCGGCTGCGCCGGGCTTTGCGCCGGGCGCGGGCGGCGCGGGCCGCGTCAGAGTAATCCTCCCGCTCCACGATGACCGTGTCCTCGAAAAAAGCGCGGAAGCGGTCGTCCACCATGTCGTCCAAAAACAGGCTGCGGTCGTCCGCCGGGGGTTGCTTAGCGGCGGGGTCCGCGTTGTCGAACTCCTGGGTGTAGGCCGCCGTGGGTACGCGCTTGCGGCCGTCTTCGCCGGTCCCGTCCAGGTCGTATTGTAACGTATCGCGCTTTTGCTTTTTTTGTTCCGCCTGGCCGGCGGCGCGCTCGCGCGCGTCGCTTACGGCAGCGGCAAAGGCGGGGTCGTCCTCATGCTCGGCGGCGCCCGAAGGAAGCCACGCGTCCTTTTCCCCCTGGGTACGGCCGTCGTTCACAGGTATGCCGGGCGCCTCGCCCGCCCCGGGCGCTGCCGCCATAAACACCTGCGTTTCGGCGGTTTGGGCCGGCGCGTTCTGTGCAGGCGAGTGCGCAAGGGCGGGCACCTCTGCCGTGTCGTTGGATTTTGTCACGGCGCTGATGGGTTTGAACACGGCGGTCTGGGCGGCAGCTTCGGCAGCGTGCCGCGCGGGTGAAGGCTGCTGCGCGGCAAATTGCCGGGTGTCGACGGGCCGCGTGGCGCCGCCGGGGCTTGCTGCGCCGGGCCGCGCCTGCTGCCGCGCGGAAACCGGCGGCATTTGCCGCGTTGCGGCGGGCTGTGCCTGCCGCTGGGCGGGAATCTGTTGTGTTTGCTGCGTCTGTTGTGCCGCCGCCTGCCGCGCAATGGCGGCCCGCCGTGCGGCCTGTGCCTCGGCTTGGCGCGCCAATTCGTCCGTGGTGGGCAGCGGGATGGTGCCGGTAACGCCCTTGGCGCGCTGGGTTTGCTCGGCGCGGGCCACGCGCGCCGGGGAGAACAACTCCTCTTCCCCGGCAGACGGCACGGTTTGCGTGGTTTGCGCGGCCGCCTGTTCTATCGCAGGCCGCTTCGGAGAAATCGCGGCTTGCGCTTGCGGCGGGGCGGGGGCGATGCCGGAAAAATCCGCCTGCGGGTGGGCGTCTGCGTGATATGGCTGCGCCGCCGTGGCGGGCTGCGCCTGCTGGGCGGGTATTTGCCGGGCTTGGCCCGCCTGCGGCCGCTGCGCCGTACCCCCCTGCGCGGTGTCCTGCCGCGTGCCGAAGGCCTGTGTTGCCTGCGGCGCGGCCTCGCTTGCTGCAAAGGGGGCGCCCGGCAGGCCCTGCGGCACCGCCGGGCTGATCTCTTCAAAAACAGGCTCTTCCTCCACACCCTTCCGGAGGTTTTTTTCGCGGCGGCGTTCGTCTTTGTCTTCGGCAGCCAGCTGCTTGCGGCGCTCGCGCTCGGCCTTTTTCTGGTCGCGCTTGCTGGTGTGCATGTCGGTGTCCGAAAACCAGCGCGTCAACTGCTCGTCGCCAACGAACTTGTCCGTTTCCACCTTTTCCAGGGCGGCGGCCTTGCCCATGCGCGGGGCAATGGGCTCCGGGGCCGCGTCGTCGCCCCAAATGGGCAGCCGGCGCGTGCCGCCCAGCGTGGCGGTGATATTTTGTGTGCGGTCCGCCGTTATGCGCTGGGCGGGGATTTGCTGTGTGCCGCCGGGGATGAAGGTTTGCCGCATGGTGTTTTGCCGGGGCTCGGCCTGCCGCTGGGCGGGGATGGGCTGCGTTTGCCCTGCCGGGCGGCTCTGCGCATCGGGTGTTTGCCGTGCCTGCCCCTGCGCGGCGGCAGGCTGCCCCTGTGCAACAGAAGGCCGCGCTTGCGCTGCGGCTGCCGGCGGCACTGCGGCGGGCGCTTGCCCGGCCTGCGGTTGGGGCATTTTCGGTGCATCCAAGCCCAGCTCCGCCAAAATGTCGTCCAAAGAAGAGCTGGGCACGCCCGGGGCGGGTCCCTTGTGTAAAACCTCATTTAAAATGTCGTCTACAGAGGCATTTGCGCCTTTGTTTGGCAAATCCAACTCTCCACCTCCACCGTTTTTTCGGTTATGCGCGGGCATGGCTCAACTGCCGCTGCGCAGGCTGAAAATATGATACATCAAAATGCCGCCGGCTACGGACACGTTCAGGCTGTCCACACTGCCGGCTGTTTTCAGCGGCAGGCGCACCACGCCGTCGCACAGCTTTTTCACCAGCGGTGCCACGCCGTGCCCTTCACTGCCCACCACCAGCGCCACGGCGCCGGACAAATCTGTCCTGGCCAGGGTTTCGCCTGCCATGTCGGCGGCGAACACGAAAACATTCCGCTCTTTCAGGCGGCGCACGGCCTCGCCCAAATTGGCCACCCGCGCCACAGGCAGCAGCGCCGCCGCGCCCGCGCTGGCCTTCATCACCACCGGTGTAACGCCGGCCGAACCGCGCTTTTCAATCACCACGCCGTGGGCGCCGCACAGCAGCGCCGTGCGCATCAGCGCGCCCAGGTTGTGCGGGTCCGCCACGCCGTCGGCCAGCAGCACAAACGGCGGCTCGCCGCGGCTTTCGGCCAAAGCAAGGATGTCATCTAGGCTTTTGTACTCCACGCTTGCGCCGTAGGCGGCCACGCCCTGATGGCGCCCGCCGCCGGTTATGGCGTCCAGCTTTTCACTTTTCGTCTGCTTTACCACGGCGCCCGCCGCCTTTGCCAGCGCCAAAAAATATCCGGACGTTTTGGCGTCCATTCCATCGGCCAGCAGCACCGTATCCACGGCCTGCCCGCTTTTCAAAAATTCCGTCACCGCGCGGCGGCCGTATACCGGGGCGTTTTCCAGCTCATCGCGCATCGCAAAACCTCACAGCGTCCCGCAAATTTACATACAGGTAAAGTATAACAAAACCGGGCCGGTTTTTCCACTTTTTTTCTTATATATATGCAGTTTCAACCAGCTGCATGTTTTTCCTGCTTTTTCGGCCGGCCCACAGGGGCTTATACCAGATGTAATTTCCGCCGCCGCCGCCGCAATTGTTGAAAACCCTGTTGAAAATGTTGACAAATGGGGATTTGAGGACAAAACCCATTGTTAAAAGTTTGAAAATTGCCCGCTTTTCAACGGGTTGTGGAAAACTGTCAACAAAACTTCCCGTTTAATTTGGGGTGTCAACTGGGCAACTGCGAGAATTCCCGGCTTGTTTCGGCGCGTTTTTTACCGGTTTTCACCAAAGCGCGGCGGGGCCGCCCTATGATATAATAACATAAAACCCTGGGCTAAACCCACAGACAGGAGGCGGCAAATGGCAGTCTTTACAAAGAGCGCGGCGGTTCTTGATTCCGCCGGCATCGACCTCGAAGCAACGCTGTTTTGCGGGCAAACATTCAGCTGGCGGGCCGTGGGCGGCGGCGTGTTTTGCGGCACGGCCGGCCCGCGTGCGGTGTACGCCAGGGCGGAGGATAACGGCCTGGTGCTGGAAAACTGCTCCCACGCACCGCTCACAGGGGAAGACCTCGCCTTCTGGCGGGGCTATTTTGCCGTGGACGGCGGCCAGCAAGCGCTGCTGGAGCGTTTTTGCGAGGATGAGACCCTTGGCGCCTGCGTGCGCAGCGCGCCCGGTGTGCGGCTGTTGAACCAGCCGTTTTTTGACACATTGCTCTCCTTCATCATCAGTCAAAACAACAATATCCCGCGCATTACGGGCATTGTGGAGCGGCTGCGTGAAACGTTTGGCGAAGACGCAGGCGGCGGCGTGCGCGCCTTTCCCACGGCGCAGCGCCTTGCCGCCTGCACGCCGGAGGATTTGGCTCCGCTGCGTGCGGGCTTTCGCGCGCGGTATCTTGTTGACGCGGCGCGGCAGGTGGCAAAGGGCCGGGTGGACGAGGCAAAGCTTGCCGCCATGGAGGACGGCGAAGCGCGCGGCGCCCTGATGCAGATCACCGGCGTGGGGCCAAAGGTGGCCGACTGTGTGCTGCTGTACGGCCTTGGCCGCCACGGCGTGGTGCCAATGGACGTGTGGATGAAACGGGCCATGGCGCAGGCCTTCCCCGGCGGCATGCCCAAAGAGGCAACGGGATATGAGGGGCTGGCGCAGCTGTATGTGTTTTGCTGGGTGCGGGCCGCGGGCCGCGGCGGCCAATAGCGCCGCCCGGCCACGCGCATTGCTTTTGCACACCCCTTATTGTATAATTTGGTTGGACGTTTGCATCCATGGCAAACCGGAGGAGCCGACAACGAAAAAAATGGAGGGCCTGACATGCTAGTAAACGCAAAAGCCATGCTGGAGAAAGCGCGGGACGGGCATTACGCCGTTGCGCAAATCAACATCAACAACCTCGAGTGGACGAAGGCAGTGCTGCTGACGGCCGAAGAGCTGAGGAGCCCGGTGATTTTGGGCGTTTCCGAAGGCGCGGCCAAATATATGACAGGCTTTGAGACCGTGGTGGCCATGGTGGACGCCATGGACAAAACCCTCGGCATCACCGTGCCGGTGGCTACCCACCTGGACCACGGCACCTACGACGGCGCGAAAAAATGCCTGGCGGCGGGCTTCACCTCCATCATGTTCGACGGCAGCCACTACCCCATTGACGAAAACGTGGCCAAAACCACGGAACTGGTGAAGATGGCACACGACAAGGGCGTTTCCATCGAGGCGGAAGTGGGCGCCATCGGCGGCGAGGAAGACGGCGTTGTGGGCGGCGGCGAAGTGGCTGACCCTGCCGAGTGCAAGCGCATTGCGGACCTCGGCATCGACTTTTTGGCCGCGGGCATCGGCAATATCCACGGCGTGTACCCGCCGAACTGGAAGGGCCTCGACTTCGACACGCTGGAAAAAATCCATAATATCACCGGCGGCATGCCCCTGGTGCTGCACGGCGGCACGGGCATCCCGCAGGACATGATCCAGAAGGCCATCAGCCTCGGCGTGTCGAAGATCAATGTGAACACCGAGTGCCAGTTGTCTTTCGCGGCGGCCACCCGCAAGTACATTGAAGAGGGCAAGGACCGCGAGGGCAAAGGCTTTGACCCGCGCAAGCTGCTTGCCCCGGGTGTGGAAGCCATCAAAGCCACCGTGCGCGAAAAGTTCGAGGTGTTCGGCAGCGTGGGCAAAGCCTAGGCCGCGGCTGCATAGCCCTCAACATTTGTGAACAACCGGTCACCCCTTTCGGGGTGGCTGGTTTGCTTTATCACAAAAACAGCGTCGCGTCACCATCCATCGGTAACGCGACCGCGTCTCATAATGTGCATGCACTTTTGTCTATTCCACAGATTTTAATGACTCCGCCATGTTGATTTTATCCAGCTTTCTGCGCATGAACAAATCCACGATGAAGGTGAAGGCGAAGGTGGCCACCAGGGCGTACACATAGCTTTGCCAGTGGATGTTTGTGCGGAAAGTGACGAAATCCACGGTAATCTGCGTCATAATGAACTCCAGCAGCAGCACCCCCAGCGGCAGGCCCACCACGGCACCCATGGCCGCCAGCACAAAGTTCTCGCGGAAGACGTAGGAGCCCACCTCGTTCGGGTAAAAGCCCAGCACCTTGATGGTGGCAATTTCGCGCACGCGCTCGGTGATGTTGATATTGGACAAATTGAACAGCACCACGAAGGCCAGCGCCGCCGCGCAGCCGATGACCAAAATCACGATGGAGTCAAGGCTTTGCATCATATTGCCCACCTGGGTGCGGGTGTCGGCCACAATGCTCACATTGGCCACGCCGCTTTCGCCCAAAAGCTCGGCGGCCGCGGCGTGCACGTCCTCGCTGCCGGTGGTGGCGAAGGCGTTTTCGTACAGCGGGGCCTCTTGCAGCTTGTCGGCGTAGGTGCCGCCGGTCATGTACAGGTAGCTGTACACGTAGTTCTCGCAAATGCCGCTTACGGTGAAGGACGCCTGCAGCGTGTCGCTTACCTTGGCGGTGATCTCATCCCCAATGCCAACGCCCGCGGCGTTTGCCAGCTTTTCCGTCACCACCACTTCGCCCTCGCCCGGCCAGGGAACGGTTTCGCCGTCCATGTGCAGGTCGATGAGGGTGGTGATATTCGGGTCGTCCGTGGCGATGACGGCAGCCGTCTTTGTGGAGCCGGTGGTGAACACGTCCAGCGTGTCGCCGGCGTAGAACACGCAGTTCGTCAAGATATCGTCGTTTTGCTCGGCAAATTGTTCCCGCGCCGCCTCGGCCTTGTTTTTCGAGAATTTGATGTCGTAGTCGTATTTCATGATGGTGTCGTACTGGAAATCGGCAAGGCCGGAGATGGAATCACGGATGCCGAAGCCCGCCAGCACCAGCGCCGTGCAGCCGCCGATGCCCAGCAACATCATGAACAGCCGCTTTTTATAGCGGAAAATATTGCGGACGGTCACCTTTCGCAAAAAGCCGAGCCGCTTCCAAATGAAGGGCATCCGCTCGAGGAAAATACGCTTGCCCGCCTTTGGCGCGCGGGGACGCATCAGCTCGGCGGGGGTTTCGGCAAGTTCATTGCGGCAGGCCACCCACGTGGCCCCGGCGCTGCACAGCAGCGCGCCCAACAGCGAGATGGCGGCAAGCAGCGGGTCGAAGAAGAAGGAGAGGGAGGCGAAGTCATACAACATGCCGTAGGCCTGCCAAATGGCCCACGGGAACAAAATGGACCCGCCCACAAAGCCCACCGCCGTGGCCAAAACGGCGGCAAGGCCGGAATAGGATATATATTTCCACATGATGGAGCCGTTGGAGTAGCCGAGGGCCTTCAGCGTGCCGATCTGTGTGCGCTGTTCCTCCACCATGCGCGTCATGGTGGTGATGCACACCAGCGCCGCCACCAGAAAGAAAAACACGGGGAACACACGTGCAATGCCGTCTACGATGGAGGAGTCGTTGTCGAAGGAGACGTAGCCGGTGTTGGTGTCGCGCCCCAGCACATAGGTGGTGGCCGGGTCGATGTCGTCCACTTCCTTGCGCGCGTCGTCAATTTTTTGGCGCGCGTCGGCCAGCTTGTTTTCAGCCTTCTGGAACTCCTCTTCGGCCTCGGCCTTGCCGTCCTCATACTCGGCCAAGCCGTCGGCGTATTGCGCCTTGGCGTCGGCCAGCTTCACGCGGCCGTCTTCCAGTTCCTTTTGCCCCTCGGCAATTTCTGTTGCCGCGTTGTTGATGGTGGTGGCCGCGCTGCCAAGCTGTGCCTCCGTGGCGGCAAACTGCTCCGCCGCGGCCTGCTTTTTGGCATCAAGCTCGGCCTGGCCGGCGTTTAGCGCGGCCTCGGCCGCTTTCAGCTGGGCGTATTGCTCCGTTTGTTCGGCGCCGGGGATGCCCGCCATTTGGGCAAGGCCCGCGTCCACCTCGGCGCGCTGGTTGTCGATGGTGCTTTGGGCGGCGTCCAGTTCCGCCTGGGCCTGGGCCTTGGCGGCGTCATATTGCTGCTGGCCGGAGGTGAGCCCCGCATAGCCGTTTTGGAACGTGGCTTCCGCGTCTTCCAGCTTCTTTTGGCCGTCGATCAGCTTTTGCTCGTTTTCGCGGATCTGCCGGTCGGCGTCCTGCAATTCCACCCAGGCGTCGGCCAGCTTTTTTTCGGCCTTGGCGCGCTCTTCTTTGTATTCCTTTTCACCGTCGGCGTACTCTTTTTCCGCGTCGGCCAATTCGGTGTCCGCCTCGTCCATAATATTGTCGTAGCGGATCTCCGCCCGCTCATCAAAAGCCGCTGTCACGGGTTTTTCCATACCGCGTTCCAGGTCGCTGTAGGCGTCGGAAAAAATGGGTTCCTTTTCCGTAAAGGTCAAATACGCCTCGGTGTAGTAGTCCGTGTTGAACCCGGCGGCGGGGATGTAGGCGAAGGCGTCCACGGCGCCGCCGGCAAGGTCGGTGGTGCCGCGCTCCGCGTTCAGGTAACAAGGGGAATCGGCAAGGCCGGTGACGGTGTACTCCTTGTATTTGAACATGTCGAAGGTGTCGCTGTCGTTGGACGGTGCCAGCCTGATGGTTTTGCCGACGATTTTGTCCGTAAAAAAGGCCGCGTCCACCACGCATTCGTTTGCCGCCGTGGGTGCGCGGCCGGAAACGATGTTCAGCTTGTTGATATTTTTTGTTAGGGTGTGGGCGCGGATGGCCAGCCCTTCGGCCTCGTCGGTGTTTGCCAGAAAGTCGGCCGTCACGGCCACCTCGGCGTACTCGATGCCGGGCACCGCCGCCATCGCTTCGGCGTCTTCCTCCACAAGGCCCAAAGTGGAAACAAGGCGGTAGTCGTAAAAATTGGCGCCCTCAAGGTAGATGTCGCCGGTTTTCAGCATGGCGCTTTTTGTCACCTTCAGGCCGCAAAAAAAGCCCACGCCCAGTGCGATGATGGCGAAAATGGCAAAAAACCGGCCAAGGGAACCGGTGATTTCCCGCCGTTTGTTTTTGCTCCAGGCCGAGCCGCGCGCCCCTGCGCGCGCGGCTTTTCGCACCTTTGCCTGGGCGGATACCTTTTTTTTCCGGCGGGGTTGTGGCATTGTGCGGGGCTTTGCCGCAGCCGGCGGCGGCGCGGCAGCCACGCCTTCACTGGGGTCCGCCCCTGTGGGCGGCGGCGCGGCAGCCACGCCTTCGGCGCGGTGATAAGTCCGTTTTACCGGGTTGCGGTTGTCGTTTACCATTCTATCTCTTCCACAGGCACAATGTTTTCATTCACCTTTTCATAGGCCACGGTGCCGTTTTTTATTTTGATCACCCTGTCCGCCATGGCGGTGAGGGCGGAGTTATGCGTGATAATGACCACCGTCATGCCGTTTTGGCGACTTTGCTCCTGCAGCAGTTTCAAAATGGCCTTGCCGGTGCTGTAGTCCAGGGCGCCGGTGGGTTCGTCGCACAGCAGCAGTTTCGGCTTTTTGGCAAGGGCGCGGGCAATGGCCACGCGCTGCTGCTCGCCTCCGGAAAGCTGCGACGGGAAATTGCTCATGCGCTCGGCAAGGCCCACGTCCGCCAGCACTTCCTCCGGCGGCATGGGCGACTTTGTAAGCTGGGAGGCAATCTCCACATTTTCAAGCGCCGTCAGGTTCGGAATGAGGTTGTAAAACTGGAAGACAAAGCCCACATCCTCGCGGCGGTAGGTGGCAAGGCGTCGCTTGTTGTAGGCGCTCACTTCCTCGTTTGCCAAATACACCTTGCCGGAGGACAGGGTGTCCATGCCGCCAAGGATGTTCAGCAGCGTGGTTTTGCCCGCGCCGCTTTGCCCTACGATCACGCAGATCTCGCCCTCGCTTATGTCAAAGGAAGCGCCGTGCAAAGCGCGCACGGCCACGTCGCCGCTGCCGTATACTTTTTCTACATTTTCAAACCGGACAAACCCATCCATCGAAGCCTCGCTTTTTGGAACGGCAAAACAAGTGCGTCAAACACGCCCTTTTCGACCGTCCTATATAATACTTATATTTAGACGTACTTATATAGTATAAGCGAATAAGAAGTCGTTTTCAATTAAGATATGGTGAAAGTTTGGAGAAAAAACCGCCGTTTTGTGTTACCAAAACGGCGGTTTTTTATGTCTACCCTTCTTCCGCTTCCCGCGCGGACCATGTGAGGGCGTTTTCTGTGCCCGTGGGCAAAAAACCGACGAAGGTTTTGCCGGGCTGTATTTCCAACTCGCTGCCCTGCTCGTCAAACAGGTGCAATTGGGCCTGCACGCCGTGCTTTTGCCAGGTGATGGGCGTGGCGTTCCCGGCATTGAAATACACGCCGGTGCCGCCCTTGTCAAAGTCAAATTCCGTCAGCAGGCCGTCCGGCTTCAGGCCAATATCGCAATACAGCATTACAACATTGGTGTAGGAAAGCCGCGAGCCGTCTTCATCCTTGTGTTTATTGCCAAAAATGTATTTTTTGTAAAGGCCGTCTTTTTCGCTCAGCTTGAAGCCGGAATTCGCCGTGCCGGAGTACACACAGTTAATAACCCCGGCCTCGGTGCCTTCCTTGGCGGCTTTGGCCGCAAAGCGGAACATGTCGCGCACTTCGCCGGTGGGTTGCACGTCCGTGGCCTCCATGCCTGCCCACAAAAGGCCCGCGTCGGTAAAAAAGCAATACTCGTTCAGCTTGCCGCCGGGTTTCGGCAGGCTGCGGGCTTCGTCGAACCAAAAGGACGTGCTGCCGAGGCGGATGCCGTCCACGCCGCGGTAATTCAGCACGCTGACGAGGTTGTCGGCGTAAATGGAGCCGCCGATGCTGGCCATGATGGCGTTTTGCGGAATGGCGATTTGCAAAAACTGGTCCCGCGTGCTGCGCACAGGGCCCACCTGGGGCAAAGCGCGGTAGTCGGTGTACAGGGCCATCAGCCGTGTCACGCCGCCCTCCGTCAGCATTTCCACCACCACGTCCGCCGCCGCCAGGCCGCGCTGGGGCATGCCCCGATCGTCGTTGGCAACCATCACGGCCACCGGGCGCTGGCCGTCCGCCATGCCCTCCGGTGCGGGCAAGCCCGTCAGCGGGCTTTGGCCCTGTGGCGTAACGGGCAAAGGCGCAAGCGCCTGCCCGGCATCGCCGCTTGCCGCCGGGGCGGTGCTTTGGGAGGATACCACTCCGCTTTCCTCCTGCGCGCTCACCGCCTCGGCGGCAGAAGACGATGCCGAGGCAGCCAGCTCCGTTGCCGGGTTTGGCAAAATGCCACACCCGGCCAAGGCCCCTGCCAGCAACAGGGCCAGTATCAATGCTGCCAACCGTTTTAACATACTTTCTCCAGAAAACGGACAATACATCCGTAAAATTCAATTGATTGCGCCACTAGGCCGATTTGGCTGCGTCGGAGATATCCGACGCCGACATGGGACCGCTTTCAGCGGTTTCGTCTTCCCCGCCGCCGGTGGCCTGGCCGCCTGCGGCGCTGCCGCTTTCGCTGCTTGGGGCCCCGCCGGCGCCGCTGCCCGGCCCGGCGGCAGACGTGCCCTCCCGGGGCTGGCCGTTGCCGTAAACCTTCGTCCAGAAGCCGCTCCACTCGTCTTCATCCACCAGCGCCAGATAGCTTTTGCCAGGGTTCACTTCCACCTGCTTGCCGTCGCCGCTGATTTCGTAAATGCGGAGGGGGTCCTGCGGGCCTTCCTTTTTCCACATGATGGGCATGAAGGCGCCCTCGGTAAAGTAAACGCCGACACCCTGGCCGAACGTCACTTTCTGCAGGTCTTTGTCCTCGTGGCCGGTATAGGCCTCCATGCCGGCAAAGGCCACAATCACGTTTTCAAAGGCCAGACGCCGGCCGCTGCCCTCGTCCACTGTGGGTTCTACAAGCTTGGTCTCAAGGTTGTACATGCTCATTTCGTACAGGTGGGCCTCGGTGTTGTAGGTAAAATAGGTGGTGTAGTTCGGCGAGTGGATAATCTCCACCTCCGCGGCGCTGCCGGTGTGCAGCACATCGCTGTCTGTGGGCACAAAAGCGGGGGCCGTGGGGGCGTGGAAATTGAAAAATGAACTGTTGTAAGTTCGCCGGTCATCCAAATCGGCGCTTTCCACATGGGCGGAGATTAGCCCGCCGTCGGTGTATGCGGTGTGTTCCTGGGCAAAACCGGCGGCGCGGCGGTCTTTGTCCCACGCCACAATGTCGCCGGTGAAGTCGCCGTCGATGTCAAACTCGGAATAATCCCAGTTCTGCCGGTATTCCCGCTGCACCACGCTTTCGCCGATGTGCACCAAAAAGCCGTAGGAGGGCAGCAAAAGCTGGAAAAACTGGTCCCGCGAGGAGCGCACCGGCCCCACGCGCGGAATGGTTTTATAGTCTTTGTACAAAGCCATAAAGCGGGTGATGCCGCCCTCCACCTTGGCTTCCACCAGGACATCCGCCTCGGAGAGCCCTGAAAGCGGGCGGCACACGGCAATGTTGTTCACCATCACGGCGCCGATGCGCTGGCCTTCGGGGTAGTCATCGCCCTTGGGCAGGCCGGTAAGGTATTCCACCTTGCTGGTGGACGCCGGCTGCGGTTCGGGTTCCTTTTCAGCGGGGGCGCTGGAGGAAGAGGCCGGGGCCTGCACAGAGGTGCCGCTGGATTCCTGCGCCTGCCCGCAGGCGGCGCAGATGAACAGCAGCACGGCTAGCAAAGCCGCCAGCAGCCACCGTGTTTTTTTTGCCCAGTGCGTGTTCATCACCGCCTTTTCGCCAAAATCCGGCCCGCCTGCATGCACAGCGCGGGCCGGTCTGTTTGCTTTCCTGCTAGTCGATGTCCACTTCGCCTTCGTTTACAACGCCTTCGCCCTCGAAGTTTTCACCCACGGTGCCTTCCACCACGCTGTAGTGGAAATCCTCGAAGTTCTGGTCGTTCACAATGGCAAGGTAGGTCTTGCCGGGGTTCAGCTGTACTTCCGTTCCCGCCTCATCGTTGCGGTAGATGTGGATGGGTGCGTCCGGCGAGCCCTTTTCCCAAATGACGAACTCGTAGCCGCCGTTGGTGAAAATGTAGCCCGGGCCGCCGCCAAAGTTGATTTTCGGCAGGGCTTCGGCGCCGGTGTCCGGGTACATGCCAAAGGTGGCGTACAGGGCCACCACGTTGGTGAAGGCCAGCTGTTTGTTGTTGTTGGCGTCGATGGTGGGGTCCACTGTACCGGTTGCGGTGGAGAACATGCTCATTTTATATTCTTTGCTGCCGGCATCATACTCGAAATCTGTAGTGTAGCCCGGCGTGTGGTTGATGGCCAGTTTGTCCGTGGTGCCGCCGGTTGGCATATAGGGCTCTTCATTGTAGGGCGTGAAGTTGAACATGGGGCTATTATAAGGGTGGCTCGGGTCCATGCCATTGTTCACGGCGTCCGTAATGGCCCCACCGTCGCTGAACTCGGTATATTCCACGCTGGCGCCGGGGGCCGGCTCCTTCCACATGTTTACCACGTTCGGGTTCAGGTCCAGGTTGCCGTAGTCATAGTTTTCCATCATGATGTTCACGGGCTCGGTCCATTCGGCCGGGCCATCGTGCACAAAAAACGCCTGGTAGGGCAGGATGAGTTGGAAAAACTGCTCGCGGGCAGAGCGAATCTGCCCCACCTTCGGGATTTTTTCGTAGTCATCGTACAGCGCCATAAAGCGGGTGATTTTGGCGTTTGCCTCAATTTCCACCAGCACCTGCGCATCGGAAAGGCCGCGCACGGGGTACGCCCGCGCTTTAGCCAGGTTGTTCACCATTACCGCGGTGATGCGCTTGCCTTCCGGATAATCGTCGCCCTTTTTCAGTCCGGTGAGAAAAGCCGCGTCTGTAACGCCGGGTGCGGCGGGTTCTTCCGCACTTTGGCTTTGGGCCGCCTGCACCTCGCCCATCACCTCGGTGCCGCTGTCTTCTTCGTCTTTGCTGCATGCGGCAAGCCCGGCCACGCAAAAGGCCGCCATCATCACCGCCATCAGCAGGCTGATCCATTTTTTCATGCTGATATTTCCCCTAACTCATAACATTGTGTGCATAAAACTACATGCAAAAGCGAAAAAATACCCCGCGCGCGACGAGTTTCCCGAAAAACTCCAAAATCCCCCGCAGGGCATAATCTCTGGCTACTTATTTTAGCGCAATCGGTGACGTTTGTAAACCTTACCGGCAAAACTGACATATTATTTCACACAACATTTTCGTTGCGCGCAGGCCCTGTTTTTCCATATGCCGCCGCAGACAGCGGTGCCGCCACACAAAATGTGCCGCAACGCCGCAACAAAATTGCAAACGGCGCGCCAAAAGGCCGGCATGGCAAAAATCCGCTTGCCATTCGTGCAAGCGAGGAGTATAATACAAAGCACCCGATATGTTTTTAATAACATATCGAAAACGCAAAAGGAGCTGACCCTGATGAAAGAGATCCGCACCGAGGACGCCGTGGGCCATGTGCTGTGCCACGACCTGACGCGCATCGTTCCCGGCGAGTATAAGGATGCGGCCTTCCGCAAAGGCCACGTGGTGGTGGCGGAGGATATCCCGGTTTTGCTGTCCATGGGGAAGCGCAGCCTGTTCGTGTGGGAAAAGCAGGAAGGCATGCTGCACGAGGACGAGGCTGCGGACATATTATATGAGATCATGGCCGGGGCAAACATGTCTGCAACGCCGGTGAAAGAGGGCAAGCGCGAGGCCGTGGCCGACGTGGACGGCTTTTTGCAGGTGGATATCGACGTGCTGCGCAAAGTGAACTCCCTCGGCGGCATGATGATTGCGGCGCGGCACACCAATTCGCCCGTGAAACAGGGCATGAAGCTGGCGGGCGCGAGGGTCATCCCGCTCGTTATTGAACAGGTGAAAATGGACGAGGCCGTGGCGGCGGCCGGCGGCAAAAAAGTGCTGTCCCTCACGCCGTACAAACCAAAGAAATATGCAGTTATCACCACAGGCAGCGAGGTGAAAAGCGGCCTGATCGAGGACAAGTTCACCCCGGTCATCCGCCAGAAAATGGCGGAGTACGGAGCCGAGGAGATGGGCCATTCCGTGTTCGGCGACGAACCGGGCGAAGTGACTGCCGCCATTGAATCCTATATTAAAGGCGGCGCGGACATCGTGGCCTGCACCGGCGGCATGAGCGTGGACCCGGATGACAAGACCCCCCTTGCCATTAAGAACACGGGCGCGGAGGTTGTGTCTTACGGTGCGCCTGTGCTGCCGGGGGCCATGTTTATGCTGGCCTACCACCGGGGGGGCGCGGCAATCGTGGGCCTGCCCGGCTGTGTGATGTACGCAAGGCGCACTATTTTCGATTTGGTGCTGCCGCGCGTCATGGCGGATATCCCGGTGACAGAGGAGGCCCTTGCGGCCCTTGGCCACGGCGGGCTATGCCTTTCCTGCGAAAGTTGTGTGTTTCCAAACTGCGCCTTTGGCGCAGGTGTATAAAGTCCTGGTTTGTTCTGTTTTTATCCAAAATGAATGCAAGTGGTAATTTAATTTTAGGAGGAACGTTGTTTTTATGAAAAAGCCTTTGGCCCTGGCCCTTGCCCTGCTGCTCGTGCTGCCCATGATTTTGGGCGCTTGCTCCGGCGGCGCGCCGTCGTCCGCGCCGGAAAGTGAAAGCGAAGCGGTGTCGTCTGAAACCAACGAAGAAAACAGCGTGCCGGAAGAAGCGGCGGGGCAGGGGGATGAAAACGCGCTGGAAGGCGCCGCAACCAGCCTTGCCGAGGGCAATGTGATGCTGGCCGCCGCGGCCAGCCTGGAGAACGCGTTCACCACCGAGCTGATTCCAATGTTCAGCGAGCAATACCCGAACATCGCCGTGGAAGGCACCTACGATTCTTCCGGCAAGTTGCAGACTCAGATCGAAGAGGGACTTGCCGCCGATATTTTCTTTTCCGCCGCCACGAAGCAGATGGACGCCTTGGCAGAAGAAGGCTATGTGGACGTGGCCGATGTGGTGGAACTGCTGGAAAATGAGATCGTGCTCATCGTTCCGGCCGGCTCCGACAGCGGCATCGCCTCCTTCGAGGACATTGTGAACGCTGAAACCGTCGCCATCGGCGACCCGGAGAGCGTGCCGGCCGGCCAGTACGCCGAAGAAGCGTTGACGAGCCTTGGCCTGTGGAACCAGGTGCAGGCGAAAGCCAGCCTTGGCACCAACGTGACCGAGGTGCTGAACTGGGTTGCCGAAGGCAGCGCGGACGCAGGGCTGGTGTACGCCACGGACGCCGCCCAAATGCCGGGCAAAGTGAAAGTGGTTGCCGCCGCGCCGGAAGGCAGCCTTGCGAAACAGGTGATCTACCCGGTGGCCGTTTTGGCCGATGCGCCGGACCCGGACGCCGCACAGGCGTTCTTCGACTTTTTGCAGACATCCGAAGCCATGGCCGTTTTCGAGGCCGCCGGCTTTAAAGCCGCCTAGGGTTTGAGCCCACTCCCATTAACCACACTACAGACAGGATGTGCCTTCCCCTTGGACTATTCCCCCATTTGGATCTCGATGAAAACGGTGGCGGTTTCCATTGTCATCACCTTTGCGCTGGGCCTATTGGCGGCGCGGATGGTGGTTGGCCTGCGCAGTGAACGGCTGCGCAATGTCATCGACGCCGTGCTTACGCTGCCGCTGGTGCTGCCGCCCACGGTTGCGGGCTTTTTCCTGCTGTTCATTTTCGGCACAAAGCGGCCTGTGGGGCGGTTTTTGCTGGAAGTGATGGGTGTGAAAATCGTGTTTTCCTGGGCGGCCACGGTGTTGGCCGCCGTGGTCATTTCCTTTCCGCTGATGTACCGCAGCGCCCGCGCCTCTTTGGAACAGGTGGATTCGACGCTGATCTTCTCCGCGCGCACCATCGGCATGGGCGAATGGGAGATTTTTTGGCATGTGATGCTGCCCTTAGCTGCGCCGGGCGTTGCCGCCGGCGGCGTGCTCAGCTTTGCGCGCGGCCTTGGCGAGTTCGGCGCCACCGCCATGATTGCGGGCAATATCGCCGGCAAAACGCGCACTTTGCCGCTGGCGGTATATTCCGCCGTGGCGGGCGGCCATATGGAGCTTGCCTATGGCTATGTGGCCATTTTGCTGGTGATTTCATTTCTTGGCGTGCTGTCGATGAATTATTTCACGTCTAGGGAACGCCGCATGGCCAAAAACCGCAAAAAAAGTGCCCGCGGCGTGCGTGGCCAAGGCGCAAACACCCCAGATGCTGGGAAAGGCGGCGCCGCATGAGCATTTTTGTTGATATTCGGAAGACATTTGACGGGTTTTCGCTGGATATGCGCTTTGAGAGCGCGGGCAGCGGAGGCCCGCTGGGCGTTTTGGGCGCCTCCGGCAGCGGCAAAAGCATGACACTGAAGTGCATTGCGGGCCTTGAAACACCGGACGAGGGACGTATTGTGGTGAACGGGCGCGTGCTGTTCGACTCCGCCGCCAAAATAAACCTGAAGCCGCAGCAGCGGCGAGTGGGATATTTGTTCCAAAGCTACGCGCTTTTCCCGAACATGACCGTGGCGCAGAACATCGGCTGTGCCGTGCGCGGGGACAAATTTGAAAAAACCGCTAAAGCGGCGGCGCTTTTGCAGTTGTATGAACTGGATGGCCTTGGCGGGCGGTATCCGTCTGAACTTTCCGGCGGGCAGCAGCAGCGTGTTGCCCTGGCGCGGGTAATGGCCTACGAACCGGAGGTGCTGCTGCTGGACGAGCCCTTCGCGGCGCTGGACGCCTGGCTGAAAGACGCCATGCAGGCGCAGATGAAGGCCACTTTGCAAAGTTATGGCGGCGACACGCTGCTGGTGACGCACAACCGCGACGAGGTATACCGCCTGTGCAACACGCTTTTGGTGGTGGCAAACGGCGGTGTGGCGGCCCACGGCGGCGTGAAGGAGGTGTTCCAAAACCCGGGCACCGCCGAAGTGGCGCGGCTTACCGGCTGCAAAAACATCTCCGCCGTGGAACGTGTGGAAGAATCACGCGTTCACGCGGTAGATTTTGGGGTGGAACTGGATGTGGGTCGCCCATTGCCCGCGGACGTGACGCACATTGGCATCCGCGCCCACAATTTTGTGCCCTGCGCGGGTGCGGACGGCGCGGTGCGGGGGAATGCGATTGTGGCCAGGGTGTGCGAGGTGATGGAAGAACCGTTCGAGTGGAGTGTGCTGTTTTGCCGCGAGGAAGGCAGCGGGCAGATGTGGTGGAAGATACCGAAGGGCGCAAACAGCCTGCCGCCGGAAGCGGTGGTGGATGGCCGCATATGCTTTTGCGTGGCGCCGGAAAGCATTATGCTGTTGCACGGCGGCACTTTGGGACGGGCATGATTTTCAGCGGCCGGAGGCAGAAGCAGGCGCGGCCCGAGACCGTCACGTGAGAAATAGCCGCGCGGCGCCGTCATGGCCGCAAGCGAGCCCAGATAAAAAAGCGCGAGATAGACAAGATAAAACCGGAAACGGAGGCCCATTATGGCAAAACGAGCAGAAACAGCGGCGCTCATCATTGCAGTGGGCGAAACAGGCACGGGCCCCGCCCCGGACCCGCTGCGCCCGGTGGGCAGCCTTGCGGCGGTAGAGCGCGTGATCCTGCTGTTCAAGCGCGCGGGGATCAGCCGGGTAGCTGTGGTAAGCGATGAAAGCAGCCACATTGAAAAGCACATTTCCCATGCGGGCGTGGTGTACCTGCCCCTGCGGCCCGCGCCCGGCCTGCAGATGTTCGACGCCGTGAAACACGGCCTTGCCTATTTGCAGGGAAAATGCGCGCGAGTGCTGGTGACACCCGTAGATGTGCCACTTTATACGACAGAAACGATTCAAAAATTGGCCGATAGCAGCGAAAATATTGCGATTCCATCACATGAACGAGCAGGCGGGCACCCTGTCGCGATTTCGGATGAGTTGTTTCCGCAACTGCTGGCCTATGAGGGCGATGGCGGCCTTGCCGCCGCAATCAAGCACACCGGCGCGGCGGCCGCCTACCTTGAGGTGCAGGATGCTGGCGTGGTGCTGGATATTGAGAAAGAACCGAATTTTGTGCATTTATTGCAAAGTAATAGTTTATCTGAACTGCATCCAGGGCTAAAACTGTCTGTTGACAAAGAAAGGCCGTTTTTCGGCCCGGGGCCGTGCCTGTTGCTGGAGTTGGTGCACGAGACGGGCTCCCTGCGCATGGCCTGCACGCAGATGGGAATTTCCTACAGCAAGGGCTGGCGCATCATTGCCGGCATTGAGGAGCAATACGGCTGTCCCGTGCTACAGAGCACGCGCGGCGGGGCCCAGCGCGGCAATTCCACCCTCACGTCAGAGGGCGCCCGGCTGATGCGCGCCTACCAGGCGTTCCAGCGGGAATCTGAAGCCGAGGTACGGCGGATATTCGAGCGGCATTTTACACAAGGCGGGGCGCTGTGACGCGGGCAGCTACCCGTTTTTTGCGTTCAGCACGGACGCGGCCGCAACACCGGCCGTGATGATGCACGCGCCCGCCAGGCCCACGGCGGACAGGCGCTCGCCCAAAATGAAGAACGAAAACAGTGCCGTAAAAACGGATTCTGAGCAAAATGCCACCGAGACAAACACCGCCGAGATGTGCGCAAGGGCCACGTTTTGTAGCAGGTAGGTGATGCACGTGGCGCCGATCACCAGGTATAAAATCAACAAAGCGATGTTGGTGTCGATGGCCTGCAGAATGTGCCAGTCCTCAAATAGCAGGGCGCAGGACACAGACAGGGCGGCGGAAAACCCCACCTGGAACAGTGACAGCACGAATGGGTCCAGTTTCAAAACAGGGCCGTATTTGGAAACATAGGTGAGCGAGATGCCAAAGAGCAGCGACGCGCCGAGGGCGCAAAGTTCGCCTACACCAAAGGAGAGCCCGCCGCCGCCGCTGCAAAGCATATACAGCCCCGTCACCACTGCCGCGATGATGGCAATGTACCACGGGCTCACACGGGTTTTCAGCATGATGCGCGACAAAAACGGCGTTACCAGCACGGCCAGCGACATTAAAAACCCGGCCACAGTGGCCTCCGTCAAGAAAAGCGCAAGATTGCTCAAGATGTATGCCGAACCGGTAAGCACACCGGAAATCAGCAATTTTGGCAATGTTTTGCGGTTGATTCCCGAATCATACCGGTTTTTTGTCACCCTATTGTGTGGCCCTTGCCCTGTGGATTGCGGGCTGAACGCCTCCCAGGAGAAATCACCGGCTTGTTCGCGGTAGCGCCAGCGGGCAGCGCGCCATAAAAAAACCAGCAGAAAACAGCATACCGCTAGCACAAAACGCACTGACATTAGGTAAAATGGTGTAATAATTTGTGTTCCCAGCTTAATCAATGGGTTGGCAATTCCCCATAAAATGCACTGCAGGATCAGCAAGCCGGCATAAAACAGCCTGCTTCCCCGCGCTTCGGTCCCCATTGGCGTTTCCCGTTCCTTCCCCTTTTTTCCCTTTTATGGATTGAAAAAGCCGGACGCAAAAGCGCGCCCGGTTTTATTTAAAAAAAGTCGCGTATCCGCCTTTTTTAGCCGTCCAACGCGGCCGTCACACTCACCTTCACGCGGTAATCCGGCAAGGGCATGCGCGCTTCCACCACGCTGCGCGCGGGCTCATGGTCGTGTTCCACCCAAGCGTCCCACGCCGCATTGAACTCGCCATAGGCGGCCATGTCGCTGAGGTAGGCAGTAGCCGTTAAAATGCGGCGTTTGTCGGTGCCGTGCAGGGCAAGCAGCCGGTCGAGCTGGCCGAAAATGTCCTCCGCCTGGCCCTTCACATCCGCCTCCAGGTTCACCGTGGTAATGCCGCTTACATACAGCAACCCGCCGTAGGCCACGCAGGAGCTGCGCCGCCCATTGCCGCCGGTGCGGCGGATCTCATTGCCGTTCCTCATCCGTACATCTCCTCATCTTCGTTGTAAATTTCCACGTAACTGGGGCGGCTTTCGTCGATGTAACGAAGGAAAGCAAAAATACCCGCGGCGGCACCCAGAACTATCAACACTTTCAACATAACTTTCAACAATGTCTTGAACATAGTCCATACTCCTTCTGTATTCGGGTTAACTGTCCATACACAGTTCCAAACAACAGGTGAGGTGGTTAGTAGGTAACAGCCTCACATGTCTCGAAATTGACGATAGAAAAAGGATTTTTTTCATCCAGCAGCCTGTTGGAAACGCCGTATGCGGGACACCCGGCGGTATATTTGTACAAGGCTGCCCGGAAAGTGGGATTGTTTGCAAAAACGATGCCGGCCCGCTGCAAAAGTTGCGCATCCAGCACAAACTCGGCGCCCCAACTCCAGCCCTGCTCGTCTGCCGACCGAAAAAAGCGCGGGGGCACATTGTGGGTGGAAAGGATGTTGTCCCCCTCGCGCACAGATACCATCAGCGCGGCGGGCGAGGTTTTGGCAAACACGGCCGCCGGGCCCTCGGCGCACAGGCCAAGGCAAACGCAGCTTTCAGGCGCCGGGTCTTTTTCAAAGGCACTGAGGGAAACGTGCAAATCTCCACCCAAGATATACATGCGCCCAAGCGTATAAATTCCGCCATAGGGCCAGTCGCCGTAATAATATCGGGTTTTCAGCGCCGGCAACGAATCGAAAACAAGCGGTGTGGTGCTGATGGTTACAGGAATCGGCATTGGAAGCCCCCGTCAAAAAACCTGATGTTTGTGTTCCGAGTGCTATTGTACCATAAATCACATAAAAATGAAACCATATCGCCCCGAATTTTGTGCCTTGACAAAAGAATATCCACTGTCTTGAGAAAGTACTGTGTATTGCATAATTGGCGGTTCTTCTGTATAATGAAAAAACAGTTTGCAGATGTCTTGTCAAAGGGGAAACCGCGCAGGCGGCTTTTCCCGCCGGCGTTATTTCAGGCCATGTGGGCAAAGCAAGTTTGGGCGCAGGATGTCCCGCGGCTTACCGCGGGCGCGCGCTTTACTTATGAGGGGGAACGGGATGGACGCACAAGAGCGCCGCACACAGATCGTCAATATTTTGCAGATGGATGCAAAGCCCGTGAGCGCCACGAGCCTTGCGGACCGCTTTCGCGTAAGCCGCCAGATCATTGTGGGGGACGTGGCGCTTTTGCGTGCTTCCGGCGCGGACATAGTGGCCACGCCACGGGGGTATATTTTGAACAAGGCGGCGGAGGAAGGCCCCGACCCGGCGGACAGCTATGTGCTGGTGTGCCGCCACGACAAAAGCCAGCTGGAGGCCGAACTGCTTACCATCATCGACAACGGCGCGCGGTTCACGAACATCTCCGTGGAGCACCCCATCTATGGAACGATTGTGCAGCCGCTGGAACTTCGCAGCCGCTACGATGTGGACAAATTCCTCAACAAAATCGCGGTGACGGGCGCGCAGCTGTTGTCCTCGCTGACAGACGGCGTGCACCTGCACACCATCCGCTGCCCGGACCCGGAAGCTTACCGCCGCATTTTGGTGGAGTTGAAGGAAAAAGGCGTACTTTATACAAAGTAGGCCATATGGAAAACGTGGAACAGGCGGGCGCAGATAAACCGCCGGATGAAAAAAACAACACCCCGAATCAAACAAGCAGTGAGCAGATATGAAAACCACTTAAAAATTCGCCGTTGGTGTTGCGCACGTGAATGCGCGTAACAGCAACGGCGAAAATTATTTGATTGCACAGGGCCATGCGAAGCATGGCGATACTGCCAGCCGCGGCTCGCGGCACCCGTCAGGCCTCTGGTTTGGCCTGTTCGTCCACGGCCGCGTTGGCCGCTGCGGCATCGGCTTGGCTTTTTGGCACGGAAATGCACTTCACGCTGCACACGTTCACGCAGGTGTAGCAGCCAACGCATTTGGCAAGGTCGATGCGTGCCACGTTGTTCGTTACCTTGATGGCGCCTTCCGGGCAGCTTTTTTCGCACTTCATGCAGCTGATGCACCCGGCGGTGCAGCTTTTGCGGGTCATGGCGCCGCGGTCGTGGTTGGCGCACATCACAACAGGCTTGTCGCTCACTTCGCGAATCCAAATCACCTTTTTCGGGCACACGCTTTCGCACATGCCGCAGCCGGTGCATTTGTCCGGGTTCACGCGGGCCACGCCGTCCCTCACGGTGATGGCGTCGAACTTGCAGGCGGCGGCGCAATCGCCGAAGCCAAGGCACCCGTACGCGCATTTTGTGTTGCCGCCGTACAGCGAGGCGCAGGCGGCGCATGTTTGCGGGCCGGTGTAGTCAAACTTTTTTTCGCGGCGGTCAAAGGTGCCCTGGCAGGCAACGATGGCCTTTTGCTGCACCACGTTCCCGGCATTTAAACCGGCGATTTCCGCCACGGCGGACGCGGTGGCCGCGCCGCCGGGCACACACAGGTTCGGCGCGGCGCCGCTTTCAATAATGGCGGCGGCATAATCGCCGCAGCCGGCATATCCGCACGCGCCGCAGTTTGCGTTCGGCAGCACTTCGTGGATTCTCTCCACACGCTCGTCTACTTCCACCTTCATAAACTGTGACGCCGCCACAAGGATGGCGGCCCCCAAAAGGCCCGTCACAGAAACAATGATCACGGCGGCTATAACGCCCATACAGGTTCCCCCTTTTTCGGGTATTCTTTCCCCACGCCCATTACGTGTTGATGTTGAAGATCCGCTCCAAAATTCCGCCAAAGCCCATGAAGGACAGGCTGGTAATGGCGGCGGCCACCAAAGTGATGGGCAGGCCCTTGAACGGTTTCGGCGTTTCCACGCGCTTCATGCCGCTGCGCACAACGGTGAACAGCACCATGGCCAGCATGAACCCAAACCCCGCACCCGCCGCGCACAGCAGCGCTTCGGGGAAGGTATAGTACGGGGCGGTGGGGTCGATGAGGCTCGGGGTCTCGATGTTCAGCATGGTGACGCCCAGAACGGCGCAATTTGTGGTGATGAGCGGCAGGTAGATGCCGAGGGCACGGTACAGCGGAGGCATGTATTTGCGAAGGATGATCTCCACCAACTGCACCAGCACCGCAATGATTAGAATGAACGTGACGTTGTTCAAATACGCCAGGCCGAAGGGCACCAGCAGGTAGGTGTATACCGGCCAGGTGGCGGCGGTGGCCAGCACCATGACGAAGATAACGGCGGCGCTCATGCCAACGGAAGAGCTCATTTTACCCGACACGCCAAGGAACGGGCAGATGCCGAGGAACTTGACCAGCACGTAGTTGTTCACAAGGATCATGGAAAAAAACACAAATGCGAGCTTTGCAGCCATTATTCCTCACCTCCCTTGGCGGTGCACGCGTCTGCGGCGGGGCAGGTGTCGCACCCGATGTTGCGCTTTATCGGCGCGCCCATTTTGCCTTCGAGGAAAATGGCCAGCGCCATCAGGCAGCCGAACACGAAGAACCCGCCCGGCGGCATGGCGATGAGGCGTAGCGGGGCAATGCTTTCCGGCAGCACCTGAAAGCCCAGGAACGTGCCCGCGCCAATGACCTCGCGGATGGCGCTCATCAGCGCCAACGTGATGGTGAAGCCGATACCCATGCCAAGGCCGTCGATGGCCGAGGCCACCACGCCATTCTTGGAGGCGAACATCTCGGCGCGGCCGAGGATGATGCAGTTCACCGTGATGAGCGGCAGGTATACGCCGAGGGCGTCGTTAAGGGCGGGCATGAAGGCCCGGATGAGCATGTGCACCACGGTGACGAAGCTGGCGATGATGGTGATGAAGCACGGCAGCCGCGCTTTGGACGGAATGAAGTTGCGCAGTGCCGAAATAACGACGTTGGAACAGATGAGCACGAAGGTGGCGGCCACGCCCATGCCAAGGCCGTTGGACACGGCCGTGGTGATGGCAAGGGTGGGGCAGGTGCCCAAAACCAGCCGCAAAACGGGGTTTTCCTTCAGCAAGCCGTTTGTGAATATGGTAAAATTAGAGACTTTCTTTTCCATTATGCCGCACCCCCCTCTTCCGCAGTTTCCGTGCTGCCGGCGGTGGTGTCCACGCTGTGGCCCTGCACCTGCTCTTCGTATACCGCCGAGGCGGCGTTGATGGCGGTGAGCGCCGCTTTGGACGTGATGGTTGCTCCGGCGACGGCATCGATATCGCTGATGCCGCGCTGCACCGGGGCCTCGCCGCTAAACTGGGCGGCAAAGTCTTCGCTGGACGTGACGTTGGTGCCAACGCCGGGGGTCTCGCTGTTGCCAAGGAACTTGACGCCCGCGATGGTGCCGTCCGGCCCGAAGGCCACCATGGCCGGCACGCGGCCGCCGTAGCCCTGGCCATAGCACTCCACAACATAGCCCGCGCCATTGTCCGCCTCATACAGGGCGGTGGCGTTGGTCACGTCGGCGGTAATGGGCACTTCGGTAAAGCTGTCCGCCTCGGGCAAAAGCTCCTGCATGGCCGCATTGGTCTCGGCGGCGGCATTTGCCTCAATGCGGGTGAGGGTGAAGCTGTTCGTGAGCGCCAGCAAAAAGCTGGTAACGATGCAGATAATGACCATCTTCACGATAGGCGCCACAAATTCTTTCATCACATCGGGCTTTTCAGCAGGCACGGCCTGCAGGTCTTTCTCGTTTGCCATCAGCGCTCCGCTCCTTTCCGCCCGCGCAGCATTTCGCGGTTCACGCCCATGGGGCGCGTGCGGGACGCGCCGTTGATGGCCGGAAGCAGCAGGTTCATCAGCAGGATGGAGTAGGACACGCCCTCCGCCATATTGCTCCACTCGCGCATGGCCACGGTAAGCACCGCAAGGCCCGCGCCGTAAATGATTTTCCCCTTTGTGGTATAGGGTGAAGTGGTGTAGTCCGTGGCCATGAAAAAAGCGCCCAGCAAAAGGCCGCCGGCCAGAATGTAGGCCAATGCGTCATAGGCCGCGGTGGGAATGGCCGACACCGCGCCGCTAAAACCAAGGGCAGAGGCGTTCGAGCCGAAATCCAGCAAGAATTTCAGCGCAAACACGCCGCCGATGTAAGTGGCGGGAAGGGCGGGCCCGATGATGCGGCTGAACAGCAGCAGCAGGCCGCCCGCAATGAGGGTGATGGCGCAGGTTTCGCCCAGCACGCCGCCGTGGGTGCCCAGCAGCAGGTCAATGAGGGGCAGCTGTTCTGTGCGCGCCACCACAAGTGGCGTGGCGGAGGCGAGGGCATCTACGCCGCCGTGGGTGGCCGGGTATTGGTAGGCCACCATCTGGCTGGTGAAGGAAAGCTGTAACACGATGCGCCCCACAAGGGCCGGGTTAGCAAAGTTGAACCCGATGCCGCCGAACAGCTGTTTTACGATGACGATGGAGATGAACGCGCCGATGATGGCCATCCAAAGCGGGAAATTTGGCGGCAGGTTGAACGCTAAAATGATGCCGGTGACAACGGCGGAAAAATCGCCCACGGGGATGGGCTTTTTCATGATGACGCAGTACATGGCCTCGAACGCCACACAGGCCGCCGCGGTGACGCCGGTAAGCAGCAGCACGCTGGGGCCGTAAATGACGGCGGCGGCAACGAGGGTGGGCAGCAGGGCAATGCACACGCCCAGCATGATTTTACGTGTGGAACCCATCTTGTTCACGATATGGGGGCTCATGCCCGCGGAAAGCTGAACCTGTTCCACTATTTCTTCACCCCCTTGAGGTAGTAGCTGCGCGCAAGGTTTGTGGAGGGCGAAAGCAACCGCTTTGCCGGGCAAACATAGCTGCACACGCCGCACATGATGCACACGTCGGCGCTCAAAATGCCGAGGGTATAGCGGTCGCGGGCTTCGTACGCCTCGCTGATCTCCACCGGCGACAGGCCCATGGGGCAGCTGGATATGCAGCGCCCGCAGCGGATGCAGGCGGAAGGCGGCGGCACGGTGGCCTCCGCCTTGGTGAGGGCCAAAATGGCATTGTTTTGTTTCATGGTGGGGTAATCGTCGCCGGGCAGGGCCACGCCCATCATGGGGCCGCCCATCAGCATTTTCGCCGGGGTGTCGCGGTAGCCGCCGCAAAAGGCGATGATGTCCTCCACCTTTGTGCCGATGACAACCTCCACGTTGCCGGGGTTTGCCACGGCGCCGCCTGCCACGGTGAGGCGCTTTGTCACCAGGGGCATGCCTGTGGCAAGGTATTTGCCGATGAAGGAAACGGTGGTGACGTTCATCACCAGCACATTTACGTCGTTGGGCAGGCCGCCGGCGGGCACTTCGCGGCCGGTGACGGTGTAAATGAGCACTTTTTCAGCGCCCTGGGGGTAGCGGGTCTTCAGGCCCTCCACGCGCACGCCGTCCATGCCGGCGGTGCGGGTCTTCATCAGGGCTATGGCTTCGGGCTTGTTGCGTTCAATGGCGATGACCACATTTTTCACGCCCAGGTGCTTTTGCACGGCGGCAATGCCGGAAATCACCGTGTCGGCGCATTCCAGCATTTCCCGGTCGTCGGAGGTGATATATGGTTCGCACTCGGCCGCGTTGATGATGATGGTGTCGATGTCGGACAGGTTTTTTGGAAACAGCTTCACGGACGTTGGGAACCCCGCGCCGCCAAGACCCACAAGGCCGGACGCGCGAACGGCAGCCAAAAAACTGTCGCGGTCGCGCACGTCGGGCGGGGCCACTTCCGGCGCGACAGTCTGCGCGCCGTCGCTTTCAATGACAACCGCGTCTTCCATCATACCCGCGGAAGTGAGCACTTTTTCCACGCCCACCACCGTGCCGGACACCCCCGAATGGATAACGGCGCCGACGAAGCCGCCCGCGTTGGCCACAACGCTGCCAACGTCCACGTGGTCACCCTTTTGCACCACGGGCACACTAGGCGCCCCGATGTGCTGGCGCATCATCAGGGTGATTTTTTGTGGCGCCGGCATTTTCACTGTGGCAGCCGCTGCCGTGCCTTTCCTGTGGGGCACCGACGTGCCCCGGCCAGCCAGCCTGCGATTATTCAAACGCATCCCCTCCTCAAAGGCTATACACACCATAATATACATTTTTCTTCCGGAATGTCAACCAAAATGCGGCGCGTGGAACGTTGCTGGAACGTTGCGAAAAGCAACGATGCACGCACGAATGTTGGGCAGCTGCGCGCAAACGCGCCTGAAACCGGTGTTGCAGCGAAAAACCCGGCCGTTCTTCTTTGCAAAAGAACGGCAGGGTTTCGTTACACAATTATTTGCGCACATAGATTACGTTTATATTACGTTAAAATAATGGCAAGGTGCGCGGAGAGAAAAAACGCGGCTTAATCGCTGGTGTAGGGCAGCAGCGCCACGTGGCGCGCGCGCTTGATGGCGATGGTAAGGTCGCGCTGGTGCTTTGCGCAGGTGCCGGTTACGCGGCGCGGGATGATCTTGGCGCGCTCGGACATGTACTTGCGCAGACGGGAAATGTCCTTGTAGTCGATGTTGTCCACGCGGTCCACGCAAAAGCTGCACACTTTCCTGCGGCCACGATGGGGGCCTCCGCGGCCTCCACGTTCGCCTCTTTCATAGGCCATGGTGTCAATCCTCCTTCATGTCAGGATTTTTTAAGGATGCGGGGCTGCCTAGAAAGGCATGTCCTCGCTGTCGTCGATAACAGTGAAGTCGTCCGGGGCGCCGGCGGCGTACGCAGGTGCTTCCGGGGCGGCTTCGCGCGGGGGCGCGTAGGCTGCGGCGGGCGCGGGCGCCGCGCTGCCGGCGTAGGGCTGCCCTTGGCCTTGCCCGCTGCCGCGGCCCTCGGCAAAATGCACGTTATTGGCCGCAATTTCGTAAACCTTGCGTTTTTTGCCCTCGCGGTCTTCATAAGAGCGCGTGTGCAGCGAGCCGTCGATGGCGACAAGCTGGCCCTTGTGGAACCATTTGCACACGAACTCGGCCGTGCCGCGCCAAACCACCACGTCGAAAAAGTCGGTTTCGCGCTCGGCGCCGGATTTAACGTAGCTGCGGTCGCAGGCGACGGTGAATGTGCAGGTGCTGATGCCGTTTGGCGTTTTTTTCAGCTCGGGGTCCGCAACCATGCGGCCCATAACGGCGATTACGTTCAGCATGTCCTTACGCCTCCTCTTTCGCCTCTTCGGCCGGTTCAGCCGTTTCGGCCGCGGGGGCCTCTTCCGCTTTCGGCTCTTCGGCTTTGGCTTCTTCCGCCGGGGCGGCCTCGGCCTTCGGCTCTTCCGCTTTCGCGGCGGCTGGTTCAAACGCTTGGGCCGGGGCGGCTTCCACGGGCGGGGCCGGCTTCACGGAAAGTTCCTGGCCCGGGGCGCGCGCCACAATCAGGCTGCGCACCACACCGTCGGTGATTTTGTACACGCGGTCAAGCTCGGCCGGAAAATCGGGGCCGCTCTCGAAGTGGATGAGGGTGTACACACCGTCATTCTGCTTGTTGATCTCATAGGCAAAACGGCGGCGGCCCCATTCTTCTACAGCCTCAATGGTGCCGTTTGCTTCAATCAGGCTTTTGAACTTGCCTACAACGGCGGCGGTGGCCTCCTCATCAAGCGTGCCGCTTGTAATGAGCATGGTCTCGTACTTTGGCATTCCTTTTGCACCTCCTTCTGGACATAAGGCTCTTCTCCCAAAGCGTCCGTTCCGGCCGCTGAAAAAGAGCAAGGATTATTCCGCGCGAAACAAAAAAACTGCCGCCGCGGTACGGCAGCAATTTATTATAACAGCAGAAGAAAACAGTGTCAAGGCCGGTGCCCCGCACCACCCGCTTCGAACTTCCGCAAGAGCGGTTCAAATTTATACACGATTTCCTACACCGACGAAGAGCCAAGCGCCGTGTTCATTTGCTGCACAAGGTCAGGGTAATACTGTGCCATAATAGCCTCGCCCCCGACGATGTAGAACCAGACGTACAGCCCGATGAATACGGCTGCCACGAGGATGGGCCCCACCACGTTCACCCCGCCCGCCCTGGAAAGGGCAGCGGCGTAGTCGGCGGATTCCAGCTTTTTTTCTTTCAGGGCGCGTATTTTTTTCACGGCGTCTTGCCGGTACAGGTGCAGCGAAAACAGGGAAAACAACATGCGGGAGGCGAGATTCACATAGCTGGTGATATTGCCGGCCACGCGCAGGGCGTCCACCGGCATACCCGGCAAAACGCCCACTTCCCCCAGCAGCGCCAGTGCCGAGGGCACCAGCAGCAGAAGCAGGGACAGGAAGGCCAAAGCGCTCCATTTCCACAGCTTGCGGTAGGCAAAATACATGGAGGGAAACAGGAAGGCGGAAAAAGAGAAGGCGATTTTGCTGCCGCGCACCTGCTGCAGGCTGAGCTTCGGGATGTAGGCCGCGTGGGAGCGGCCGATGAACGTGGCCCATTCCTCTTTTGGAATGCCGTCGATCTCCCCCTCCAGGCTGGCGAAGGGCGCTGAGTAAGAAAAAGGCGTGCCGCCAAAAAGGGGCTGCGTGCCCTCGCCGGGCATTTCCCCTGCGCCGGGCGGCACGGTGGAAAGGCGCGGCGGCGCGGCGCGGCCCAGCGGGCGGCCGCAGCTTTCGCAAAACAGGTTTTCCCGGCTGTTCACCGTGCCGCATTGGGGGCACACGGCGCCCTTTTCACCCGCCGCCGTTTGGATGGCGCCCGAAGGCTTGTACTCGAAGCCGCCGCCGTGGCGGCTTTCGTACACGCACTTGCCGTTTTTTTGGAAACATTCGCGGTGATAGGGCGCGCCGCAATCCGGGCAGATCACCACGTCGTCTGTGGGGCCCAGTGTTTTTTTGCAGAGCTGGCATTCGCCTTTGCTTGTGGCCATAAAGGTCCTCCAAGTATATTTTTACAGGGCCGCGCCGCTGTTTTTGTCCTCTTCCGCCGCCTTCATGAACTCTACAAACTGGCGCGCGGCGCGCGGGCTGCGCCCGCCAAGGCGCAGGGCTTGCGCTTCGGCGTTGGCCAGCAAAATGTCCTCCGGCGTCGTGAGGTTATACTCTACTGCAAGACTTTTCACGATGCTGGCGAACAGCTCGCGGTCCGGCCGAAGGAAGGTGATGGTCATGCCGAAGCGCGCGGCCAAGCTGGCCTCCTCTTCCAAAGTGTCGCCTAAATGCACGTCACTCCCCTCGCGGGCACTAAAAGTTTCGCGCATCATGTGGCGGCGGTTCGAGGTGGCATACACCACAATATTTTTTGGCCGGGCGCTCACGTTGCCCTCCAAAATGGCCTTCAGTTCGGTGAATTCGGCGTCGTCCGACGGGAAGGACAAATCGTCGATGAACAAGATGAATTTGAGAGGGTTGGTGGCAAGCCGGTCCATCAGGCCGGGAATGTGGTAAATTTGGTTTTTGCGCACTTCCACCAGCCGCAGGCCGCGCTCTTTGTATTCGTTGGCAATGGCCTTCACCGCGCTGCTTTTGCCGGTGCCGGCGTCGCCGTACAGCAGCACGTTCACGGCGGGCAGGCCTTTCAACAGCGCGCGGGTGTTGATGATGATTTTTTCGCGCTCGCGCTCATAGCCGGAAAGCTCCGAAAGGCGCTGGGGGTCCGGGTTTTTTACCGGTGCAAGGCCGCCGTCCGCCCCGAGGGTGAACATGTGGTGCGCGGCAAACACGCCGTAGCCGTGAACGGCGATTTCGGCAAGCCGCCGGGTATATAGCGTGTTGAAGTCGCATTTGGTGTTGGCAAATTCCGCTAGGGGCACGTTGCCGCCAACGCGGCCGGCCAGCACGGCGGGCGCCAGTTCCGATGCCATGGAGAAGGTGGAGAGCTCTTCCTTTAAACAGCGGGACATGAAGCGGCTGAACGTTTTTTTATCGGCTTTGCAGGCAACGGCGGCGTTCTCGTTTTCCAGCACCGAGCACAGCAGTTCCTTGCCAAAATCGCCGCCGGCGGCGTACACTTCAGCCGCAAAGGCGGCGTACAGGTCCAGCTTTTTCAGGTACGGCTCGTCCAGGCCGTCAAGCAGGGCCACAAAGCGGGCCACACACGGGTTTTCCAAAACGCCGCGGAACAACGCCAGCGCGTGGAAGCGCTGGCCCAGTTCTTTCAGGTTTTGTTTGTCTGCTGGCATGGTGGCCTCCTGTGGCTTCGCTTAAGAAATCCGGCGTCGGAGGCGATACGTAATGGACATCTACCTTCCGCGGCGGCGCGCAATCTACTCCTTACTTTTCCCGTTCCCGTTCGTGTAGGACGTCTGCATAATGTCGAACCCGGCGGCGGAAAGGGCGTCTTCGATCTCGGTGATTTGCGCGTGGTCGCGGGTCTCCAGCGCCAGGGTGAGGAAGCAACTGTTGATGGCCATGTTGGGGTCGGCGCGGTCATACTGCACGCTCACCACGTTGCCGCCGTGCTCGCTTACAATGCGGGACACGCCCTCCAGCTGGCCGGGCTTGTCGATGAGGGCGATGGTGAGGCTGGCGTTGCGGCCGCTCATCACAAGGCCGCGGGTGATGACGCGGCTTAAAATATTCACGTCGATGTTGCCGCCGGAAAGCAGGCATACGGTTTTTTTGCCCGCAAGGTCTATTTTGTTGAACAAAGCGGCGGCAATGGCCACGGCGCCCGCGCCTTCCGCCACCAGCTTCTGGCGTTCCATCAGCGCGAGGATGGTGGCGGCAATCTCGTCTTCGCTCACTTCCACCAGGCCGTCCACATAGCGGCGCACCATCTCAAAAGTCAAATCGCCCGGGCGCTTCACGGCAATGCCGTCGGCAAAGGTGGCAACGCGGGGCAGTTCCACCTGCTTGCCTTTTTGGATGGACCGCAGCATGGAGGCGGCGTTGGCCGCCTGCACGCCGTACACTTTGCAACTGGGGCGCAGCGCCTTGATGGCGAAGGCCACGCCGCTGATGAGCCCGCCGCCGCCCACCGGCACGATGACGGCCTCCACGTCCGGCATTTGGTCTAATATCTCAAGGCCGATGGTGCCCTGGCCGGCAATGACGTTTTCGTCGTCGAAGGGGTGGATGAAGGTGCGGCCGGTTTCTTTTTGCAGCTTTACCGCGTGGGCATAGGCGTCGTCGTAGCTGCCGGGAACCAGCTCCACGTCCACGCCGTATTTTTTCGTCGCCTCTATTTTGGAGATGGGGGCGGAGTCCGGAATGCAGATAATGGCCGGGATATCGTTTTTTTGCGCGGCCAGCGCCACGCCTTGGGCGTGGTTGCCGGCGCTGCAGGCGATGATGCCTTTTTCCTTTTCCTCCGGCGAAAGCTGGTTTATTTTGTAATAGGCCCCGCGCAGCTTGAACGAACCCGTCACCTGCAAATTCTCGGTTTTCAGCCAGATGTTGCCGCACTCGCAAAGGTCCGGCGCGGCGATCAGGTCGGTTTTGCGGGCGGCTTCTTTCAAAACATAGGCCGCGTGGTAAATTTTATCCAGTGTCATTGACTGCTCCTCGACGAAAGCGGGCTTCGGCGCTTTCTTCCCCTGATAAAGGCATACATGAAAACAGGGTGTGCGGTTCCACTCACCCAAGCTAAAAATACCGCAAACGGCGGCCGGTGTCAATGTTTGGCGGTATTGCGCCACACGGTTGAAGGCGTTTTATATAGTATAGCGTATTACGGGTAAGACGGCCAGTGCGCCTTTTGTCCGTTTGACAACATGCGCGCGTTGGTATATCGTTTGGGGTGCGGAGGGCGGGCCTTCCGCATGTTTGAAAAGGAACAAAAGGAAACCTTTTTATGAAGAAATGGCTTTCAAAAAAATATGCGGCGCGGCCGGGGGCGTTTTTGCTGGTGGCGGCGTATGGCTTGGCCATTGCGCTTTTTTTGCTGGCGCATTTTGGCCTGTTTGCGGCAAACCGGGTGCTGTATGCCACCGGCGCCCTTTCGCGTGAGGCGCTGTCGGCAAATGATTTCGAATGGTTCGGGCTGGAGCCGGTAGACGGCGCGAACACGCAGTTCGTTACAACGGACGCCGACCCGCGCCTGGAGCTGAAGGACAAAAGCCGCCGGGTGGAAACGGTGGCCATTTCATTCACCTACGCACGGCGGCCGCGTTCGCGCACGGTGTTTTGGGCAAAGCCGGGGCAGGATTATTCCGTGTGGAACATGGCTTATTCCGTGGGCGGCGAAGGGCGGCTGTTTTGCTTGCCCGTTACCGGCGGCCAGTCTTTGCGCATCGACCCGGAAACCGTGCCGGGCAACCTCATCACCGTCGAGGGCATCGAAATCAACGTGCCGCGCCCGTTTTGGGCGTTTTTCACGCCGTCGGCTTTGGAGCTGATGGTGCTTTGCGTGGCGCCGGGCCTTGCTGCCGCCTGCGTTTCCATTGCGCGGCAGTTTTTTGGCCGGGAAAAGGCTATGACCGCCCCGGCCGGAAAGGCGGGTGACGGCGCATGACGGACCTTCGCGTGTTTTTGGCCTTTGCGGCGCTGGTGGCCCTGGCGCTGTTCTATATGTCCCTCGGCGTGAAAAGCGCCTTTGCGCCGTTTTGCGCCGTGGCCACGGCCATCCTCTGGTTTTCGCTGTTTGGCGCGCTGGGCGCGCCGGTGGCGGGCGGCTGGCTGTTTTACGCGGCATGCCTTTTGTGCCTTGGCGCGGCGCTTTGGCGGCACTTTGCCGGCGGCAAAAAGCTGCCCCTGCCCTGCTTCGGCTTTTGGTTTTTTGTGGGTGCGTCGCTCGTCGCCCTTGTATTGCTGGCGGTGAAGCAGCCCATGTTCATCTGGTGGGACGAATTCGGCATATTCGGCACGGCGGGCAAGTTGATGAAGATTTCGAACGAGATGTACACCACGGCGCCCATCGGCTGGGCGGCCAACACCACCCAAAAGCCCGCCGTGATGGTGCTGAATTATTTCTTCCAGTTTTTTGGCCCCGGCTTCAAAGAGTGGCAGATGTACGCCTCGGGCGACGTACTGCTGCTGGCGGGGCTTTCCACGGTGCTTTCGGCCTTTGACAAAAAAGAGGACTGGGACATTGCCGTGCCCGCCATGCTGGTGCTGGCGCTGGCGCCTTTTGTGTTCCGCCACGGCATTTCCATCAACTACATCACCAACGTGTACATGGACGCCACGGGCGATTTGCCGCTTGCGGCGTGCTTTACGGCGGTGCTGGCCATGTGGTTCGGCGGCGATAGGCGGGCCTTGCGCGGCATGGCGCCGGTGTGCCTGGGCCTTGCCGCCCTGGTGCTGACGAAGGACTCCGGCCTTATTTTCGCGCTGGTGGCGGCCATGGTGGTTTTTGCCGACAGCCTGTTTGTTTCCGACGCAGGCAACAAGCTGAAAGCCCGCGCGAAGGGCGCGTTTGCCCGCCTTGGGCTGATGACGGCGGCCATCGGCGTCCCCTTTGTGGCGTGGGAACAGTATGTGGCCGTCATCACGGCCGGCGGCAGCCGCCTTTCTAACGCGGGGGGCTCTTCCGGCGCGGGCATGCTGGCCATGCCGTTTTTGTTTTTGCGGGACTTGATGAACAGCGACAAAAGTGTGGTGTTCACCACCGTCACCACAAAAATGTGGGAATATTTTCGCCTTCGCAGCACCATGTTCGGCAGCGGGCTGGTGGTGCTGGGGCTGGTTGGTGTGTTGCTGGCAGCGGCGGCGCTACTGGCGGGCAAAAAAAGCGCCCAAAGAAGGCGGTGCCTGGTGTACGGCGTCACCATCCTGCTGGGTTTTGCGGCGTACTACTTCTTCATTATGTGCAGCTACCTGTACATTTTTGCCGAAGTGGAGGCCATGAACCTGGCCAGCTACGACCGGTATTTTTACCCGTTCTACATGGGCGCTTTTTTGGCGGTGTTTGTATTGTTTTGCCAAAGCGCCGTGGCGCGTGCGAACCGCGCGGGTGCCGTGGCAAAGGCGGCGGTGGTGGCGCTTTCGGCGCTGCTGCTTTTGCGCGTGAACATGTGGGTGCCGGTGAACTACACCCTGCTGGGCGTGAAAAACGAGGACTACAACGAACGCCGGGAGTTTAACGAAAACGCGGCCTGGCTGAAAACGCAACTGCCAAAGGACGGCAAGGTGTTTTTGGTGCTGGCGGAAGACATGGGCATGCGGTTTTTTATGTACGTGCACGAGCTGCTGCCCTACGCGGCGGACCCCAGCTACGGCGGCGGCGACGCCCTGCGCGAAAAGGTGCGCGGCGAAGACGGCGTGCCCGTGGTGCACGAAATCACGCAGGAGGAGCTGGAGCGGCACCTTGCCGAAAACGGCACTACGAACCTTTACATCGACAGCATGAACGAGCATTTTAAAGAAATGTACGGCGGGCTCTTCACAGACGGCCTTGCCGCTTACGAAAACGGCGAGACCCGGCTGTACGAAGTGCAGGTGCAAAGCGGCGGCCATGTTCGGCTGGCCCCGGCGGAGACGACGGAAGCGCCGTGGGGGTGAGCTGGTGCGCGGCGGCACGCGGTGTGGGGCTGCGCATAAGGATATCGTCAGCCGGCAAGGCAAACGACGAACAGTGCGAAGTACTGTACGGCGGATGCCGCGGAAGGTAGATGTCCGTTGCGCATCCACGCACCGCGCCCATTGCTGCACAGGCCGCGGATTTTCGCCAAATTCAGCCTGTACATCCGGCACATTTGGTAGTATAATATTAAAGCTATTTGTATCGTGGGCCAGCATGCCCATGGGCATGCCATTTTTGCAGGCATTTTGGCACACATCCTTCAAAGGAGGGTTGCGTTCATGATATCGATTCAGAACACACTGGGCAAAATCACGATGACGTCGGTTTTTTTTGCGGAGCTTGTGTCTACGGCCGCCCAAAGCGGCTACGGCATTGCCGGCATGACGGACAGCGGCACGGCCGACAGCATCAAAAGCATCCTGATGCCCGATTTCCCCGAAAAAGGCGTGCGCGTGGTGGAAAACGGCGGCGCCTTGGACATAGAACTACACATCAAGGTGATGTACGGCCTGAACATTGCCGCGGCGGTGAAAAGCATCACGCACAATGTGAAGTACGTGGTGGAAGAAGCCACGGGCCTGCATGTGGGCCATATCGATGTGCTGGTGGACGACATTGTGTCTGAATGAATCCCCGGACGGGGCTGGCAAACCAAAACTCAAATCTCACGGGGTGAAAAGACATTATGATAGACGGTAAAATTTTGCGCGACGCCATCATTTCCGGCGCGAACAATATGGCAAACCACCGCGCCGAAGTGGACGAGCTGAACGTGTTTCCCGTGCCCGACGGCGACACCGGCACCAACATGAGCATGACCATGACCGCCGCCGCCACGGACCTGAAAGCCCTGCCGGACAACTGCACTGTGGAGGAGGCCGCCAAAACCGCGGCAAACGCCATGCTGCGCGGTGCGCGGGGCAACTCCGGCGTCATCACGTCTTTGTTGTTCCGCGGCTTTTCAAAGGCGCTGGCCGGCAAGGCGGAAGTGAGCTGCGCCGATGTGACGGCGGCTTTTGAAAACGGTGTGCAAAGCGCCTACAAAGCTGTGATGAAACCCACCGAGGGCACCATGCTGACGGTGGCGCGCGTGGTGGGCGAGCAGCTGAAAGAGAAAACCCCCAAAAGCCGCAAAGCCATGTGGACGCTGATTTTGAAGGTGGCGGACGAAACATTGGCCGAAACGCCGGAGCTGCTGCCCGTTTTGAAAAAAGCGGGCGTGGTGGACGCGGGTGGCAAGGGCCTTGTGTACATTTTTGAGGGCATGAAAAGCGCCATGGTGGACGGCGTGGTTATGCACAACGGCAGCGAGGTGAAAACCGCGAAGCCGAAGATGTCCACCGCCAACGTTGGCAAAGGCGTGTTCGCCATGGAGCTGAACCCGGACATCACCAACGCCTACTGCACCGAGTTTTTGGTGAACAAAAACAAGGGCGCGGACGGGCTGAAACTGCGGGCGTTTTTGGAATCAAACGGCGATTCCGTGGTGGTGGTGGACGACGACGAAATCATCAAGGCCCATGTGCACACGGCGGACCCGGGCGTGATTTTGTCGAAGGCGCTGGAGTTTGGCTATTTGTCCAATTTGAAAATTGAGAACATGCATGAGCAGTACGAGGCGCGCCAGGCCGAGGGTGCGGGCCTTGAAAAGCAGGCAGAAGACGAAAAGCGCGGCGCTCAGGTGTTCCCCTACGCCGCCGTGAATTCCGACCGCGAGTACGGCTTTGTGGCCGTGGTGGCGGGCGAGGGGCTGCGGGAGGTGTTTACCGACCTTGGCACCGATGCCGTGGTGAGCGGCGGGCAAACCATGAACCCCAGCACGGACGACATTTTGAGCGCGGTGCACAGCGTGCCTGCCAAAACGGTGTTTGTGCTGCCGAACAACAAAAATATCATCATGGCGGCAGAGCAAAGCGTAAAGCTGGCGGACCGCAAGGTGGTGGTGGTGCCCACGCGCACCGTGCCCCAGGGCATGAGCGCCATGCTGGCCTTTGACCCCACGGCCGACGCCGACGCCAACGCCATTGGCATGAACAAGGCCGCCATGAACGTGGCCACCGGGCTCATCACCTTTGCGGCGCGAAACTCCGAATTCGACGGCAAGAAAATCCGCCGGGGCGAAATTTTGGCCATGGAGGAAGGCAAGCTGGCGGGCGTGGGCAACGACGTGACCAAGATGGCCTACCGCCTGGCGCGCAGCATGTGCAAAAAAACCACCAGCTTTGTCACGCTCATTTCCGGCTGCGACGTGGATGAGGCCGACGCCAATGCCACGCTGGAGCTTGTGAAGGCGAAGGTGCCCGCGAACATTGAAGTGACGCTGATTCACGGCGGGCAGCCGGTGTATTATTACATGATTTCGGTAGAATAGCCGCGGCACGCGGCTGAGGAGAGAATACTTTGTCTTTATTCGATAAAATTTTCGGGTCCTTTTCAGAAAAAGAACTCAAGCGCATCAATCCCCAAATGCAGGCGGTTTTGGATTTGGAGGACAAATTCAAGGCCATGAGCGACAAAGAGCTCAAGGCAATGACGCCGGCGCTGAAGGAACGCCTTGCAAACGGCGAAACGGTGGACGACATCCTGCCGGAGGCGTTCGCCACCTGCCGGGAAGCCGCCACCCGCGTGCTGGGCATGACGCATTTCCCCGTGCAAATCATCGGCGGCATTGTGCTGCACCGCGGCATGATTGCCGAGATGAAAACGGGCGAGGGCAAAACGCTGGTGGCCACGCTGCCGGTGTATTTGAACGCGCTGACAGGGGACGGTGTGCATGTCGTTACCGTGAACGACTATTTGGCCAAGCGCGACAGCGAGTGGATGGGCAAGGTGTACCGGTTCCTGGGCCTTTCCGTGGGGCTCATCATCCACGGTGTGGAGCCCGCCGAGCGCCGTTTGGCTTACGACGCAGACATCACCTACGGCACGAACAACGAGTTCGGCTTCGACTACCTGCGCGACAATATGGTGACCTACAAGGAAAACATGGTGCAGCGCGGCCACGCCTACGCCATTGTGGACGAGGTGGACTCCATTTTGGTGGACGAGGCCCGCACGCCGCTCATCATCTCCGGCCATGGCGACAAAAGCACCGAGATGTACAAGGTGGTGGACAATTTTGTCCGCGGCCTGAAAATGAGCAAGGTGGTGGAGCTGGAGGACAAGGCCGACCACGACACCCTGGTGGACGGCGACTACATCGTGGACGAAAAGCACCGCACAGCCACCCTTACGGCCCGGGGCATTGAAAAGGCCGAGCAGCATTTCAACATCGACAATTTGTCCGATTCGGACAATATGGAGCTTTCCCACCACATCAACCAGGCTGTGAAGGCCCGCGGCGTGATGCGCCGGGACGTGGACTATGTGGTGAAGGACGGCGAAGTCATCATCGTGGACGAGAACACCGGCCGCCTGATGTTTGGCCGCCGTTACAACGAGGGCCTGCACCAGGCCATCGAGGCCAAGGAAGGCGTGAAGGTGGAACGCGAAAGCAAGACGCTTGCCACCATCACCTTCCAAAACTTCTTCCGCATGTACAAAAAGCTGTCCGGCATGACGGGCACGGCCAAAACGGAAGAGGAAGAGTTCAACGAGATTTACGGCCTGCAGGTGGTGGAAATTCCCACCAACATGCCCATGGTGCGCGCCGACCGGCCAGACGCCATTTACAAAACCGTGGACGGCAAATACCGCGCGGTGATTGAGCAAATCGTGGCATGCCACGAAAAGGGCCAGCCGGTGCTGGTGGGCACCATTTCCATTGAGAAGAGCGAAGTGGTCTCGAAGCTTTTGAAGCGCAAAGGCATCAAGCACGAGGTGCTGAACGCCAAGTTCCACGAGAAGGAAGCCGTTATTGTGGCGCAGGCGGGCCGCAAGGGCGCCGTTACCATCGCCACCAACATGGCCGGCCGCGGCACGGACATTGTGCTGGGCGGCAACGCCGAATTCACCGCCAAGGAAGAAATGCGGCGGATGGGCTTTTCGGAGGAGCTGTTAGCCGAGGCTACCGGCCACGCGGAGACGGACAACGAGGAGATTAAAAACGCGCGCGAAACCTATGACCGCCTGTACAACGAGAAAAAGGAGCCCATTGCCACCGAGGCCGCCGAGGTGCGCGACGCCGGGGGGCTCTTCATCATCGGCACCGAGCGCCACGAGAGCCGCCGCATCGACAACCAGCTGCGCGGGCGCAGTGGCCGCCAGGGAGACGCGGGCGAAAGCCGGTTCTACCTGAGCCTGGAGGACGATTTGATGCGCCTGTTCGGCGGCGAGCGCGTGCAGGGCATGATGGATACCCTTGGCGTGGACGAGGACACGCCCATTGAAAACCGCATGATTTCGAACACGGTGGAAAGCGCCCAGAAGCGGCTGGAAGGCCGCAACTTTGAGATGCGCAAAAATGTGCTGCGCTTCGACGACGTGATGAACAGCCAGCGCGAGATCATTTACGGCCAGCGGCACACGGTGCTGAAGGGCGACGACGTGAGCGGCGCGGTACACACCATGATGCACGAGAGCATCAGCGGAAACGTGGCCACCTATTGCGCGGGCGACGAGCCGTATGAGTGGAATTTGGAAGCCCTGCGCGACTTTTACCTTGGCTGGCTGACGAAGCCGGAGGACTTCAAGTACACGGAGGACGAGCTG
>JAVBNG010000009.1:0-117214 GCA_031551695.1 Oscillospiraceae bacterium | reverse complement strand
AAGGTGTACGATGTGGCAAGGGCGCTGGAGGCGAAGGGCTGGAACGTGGTTTCGGAGGAGGCGGCCTTTGTGCCTGCCACGCAAACGGCGCTTTCCGGCGACGACAACCTGAAACATATGGGCCAGCTGCTGGACATGCTGGAAGAAGACGACGACGTGCAGAACGTGTGGCACAACCTGGAAAATGAGGAAGACCTGCCCGGCTGATGATTGCAGGACTGCCTCACGAAAGGACGGTTGCTTGTATCTTGGATAGAATTTGCGACAACTGCATGAGCCGTGTGCCGGCAGGCAGCGATAAATGCCCCAAATGCGGCATTCGCTTTGAAAACACAAACCCCGGCGGCGCCCTGCCAAACGGCTGGGTGCTGGGCGGGCGTTACACCATCGGGCGGTATTTGGAGCTTGACGGCGAAGGCGTGACGTACTCCGCCATCGACGGCAACACCCTGCAGCGTGTGAATATCAAGGAGTACATGCCGGTGACGCTGTGCTCCAGCCGGGACGACGCCGGGGCGTTGCTGGCGAAGCCCGGCTGCGACGTGCTGTTTAAAACCACGCGGATGGACTTTGCCGAACTGTACAGCATCATTTTGCGCATGGGCCTGGTGGAAGGGCTTGTGCAGGTTTTAGACGTGCTGGAAGAAAACAACACGGCCTACGCCGTTTTGGAAAAGGTGGAAGGCCCCACCCTTGCCGAGTACTTGCAGCGCCTGAACGCGCCGGTGGAGCACGGGCGTGTCCTTTCGCTGATGAAGCCCATCATGAACGGGGTGGAGGCGCTGCACGCGGCCAGCCTCGTCCACCGCGGCGTTTGCACAGAGAACATCGTGCTGGAAAGCGGCGGCACGGCAAAGCTGGGCGGCTACGCCACTTTGGCCCTGCGCCAGCAGGGCAGCGAGCTGAAACCAAAACTGTACCCCGGCTATTCCGCGCCGGAGCAATATTCCGCCAGCGAGTTTGAAGGCCGTTACACCGACGTTTACGCCATCGGCGCCGTGGTGTACCGCATGCTCACGGGCGAAGAGCCCGTGAGCGCCGACGAGCGCAAGATGCAGGACCTTTTGAGCCCGGCCCGCGCGGTGGACAAAGAGATTCCGCAGTTTTTGTCCTCAGCCCTGGTGCGCGCCATGCGTGTGGCCCCGGCAGAGCGCATCCAGAACATATCCGATTTACGCCTTGCCTTTTCGGGCGAGACCGTGCGCCAGAAAACCGGCCCCATGGGCCTGACGAAGCAGCAGCTTACCGTGGGCCTTGCGGCCCTTGGCGCCATTGCGGTGCTGCTGATTGTGGTGCTGCTGATTTCCCTGCTGGGCAGCGGCGGCAAGGGCGACAGTTCGTCCTCCTCCGACACCACCAGCATCTCCTCGTCCTCCTCGGAAGAAGTGACGGTGCCGAACTTCCTTGGCCGGGTGTACCAGGACGTGGTGAATTCGTCCTCCTACAGCCAGTTTGTGTTTGCAAACCCAGAGGAGCGCGCCAGCACATCTGCCGAGGGTGTAATTTTGGAGCAGGTGCCGGAGGCGGGCGCCGTGTGGGATGGCTCGCCCATCAAGCTGGTCATCAGCAGTGGGCCGGAGAAGGTGAAAGTGCCGGACCTTGTGGGCAAAACGAAGGCCGAAGCCATTTCCGAGCTGGAGAATCTGGATTTGCTGTATTCGGAAGAAACCGCTTCCAACGACGGGCAGTATACAGCGGGCGAAGTGGTGAGCACAGACCCGGCGGCAGGCACGGAGCTTGACGCCGGAACCGGCCGTGTGAAAATTTACGTGGCGGGCGAAGTGGCGAATTTAGCCCTGCCGGACTTTGTGGGCCTTACCAGCGGTGACGTGCTGCCGAAGCTGGCGGACATGGGTTTGGAATTTACCCAGGGCACCGTGGAAAACGACAAGAGTGTGGCAAAAAACGGCACAGTGGCCAACACCAGCCCCGCGGCGGGCCAAATGGTGACGCCGGGCAAGACCAATGTCATCGTAAATTTCTATAATAACTACAAAATGCCGGATATCGGCAGCTACGTGGGCCAAGCGCCGGACGGCCTGCAGAATTTCCTGACGGAGCACGGCATCCGCTATAACACCAGCATGACCGTGGCAAACGACGACGTGAACAAAAACGGCACCATCGAGAGCATCAAGTCGCCTCCGGCGGGCAGCGAGATTTCATCGGATACAGTCGTTACCATCTACGTGTACTTGCCGGCCGGCGGGCTGGACGACGAAGTGAAGAATATCGCCAACTGAGCCTGTGGGCCATGGCCGCGTTCCCGCACGAACCTGAAACACAAAAAAAGCCGGTGTACAAGCATGGTACACCGGCCTTTTGGCTGGCAAAGAGCGCACGAGTGCAGAGGGGCCGGGTGCGCATAAGGTCATCGTCAGCCGCAAGGCGGATCAAGAACAACGTTTCTTCGTTGTACTTGAAACGGCGCGGAAGGTAGATGGCCGTTGCGTGCCCGGACACTCTGCGCGGGCTATCCTTTTTTGACAACTGGGCCGGTGTACCGCAGAGTACACCGGCCTTTTGGGTGTCAAAACCTTTTGGCCCCAGCTCTTGTGGGAGGCGGATAACGGTCGTGCGGTTTAAAACGCCACACTTTTCCACTTGTGGCCCGTGCCGCGGTTTGTGATGTTGCCCCGGCTGGCAAGGCTGTCGGCGGCGGCCCCGGCGCGCTGCAAAAAGGCGCGTTCGTCGGCTACGCCGGTGATGACGCTGTTCCGCATCACAAAGCGGCCGTCCACCAGCACGTCTGTGATGTTTTTCATGGTGGAGGAGTAAATGAGGGTGGACACGGGATTGTGCACCGGAACAGATTTCGGGCTGGCCAACGGGTCAAACACAACGATGTCGGCTTTTTTGCCCACTTCCAGCGAGCCGATCTCCTCCTCCAGCCCAATGGCCCGCGCGCCGTCGATGGTGGCCATTTCCAGCACCTTTTCTGCCGTGATGACGGTGGGGTCCAGCGTGGCCACCTTTTGCTGCAGGGCGGTAAGCTTCATCAGCTCTATCATATCCTGCCCGTTGTTGCTGGCGGCGCCGTCCACCCCAAGGCCCACGGCGACGCCCGCGTTCAGCAGCTTCGGGATGGGCGCAACGCCGCTGGACAGATACATATTGCTCACCACATTGTGGCTCACCTTCAAGTCGTAATATTTGGCGCGGCGGATATCCTTGTCCGTCAGGTACACGCAGTGCACCATCAGCACGTTGGGGCCCACGATGCCAAGGTGTTCGAGGCAGTCCGTTCCGGCGGCACCGTGCAGTTTCATGGTGCTTTCCCGGTCAAACGGGGTTTCGGAGACGTGTACCGTGAAGCCGGAACCATAGTGGTTCGTGATGTCGTACAGGGTCTTCAGCAGGCCCGCGGAATTGCTCCACAACGCCGCAGGGGCCACCCACACCTTGATGCGGCCGTCCTCGGTGTTGTGGTAGGCGTCGAACAGGCGAACGACGTCTTTTTCCACCTTGTCCGGCGTTTGCATGATGCCCGGATGCACGCCGAACTCGATGCCGGTATCCATGCATCCGCGCCCCAAAATGCCGCGGATGCCAAGCTCCTTATAGGCGGTGACGATGCCGTCGGACAGGCCCTCACAGTGGTGGGGATACATATAGTCCAGCATGGTGGTGATGCCAGAGTGGATACCCTCCATGCAGCCCAGCATGGCGCCCACGTAGGTGTCGTCCGGCGTTAAAAAGCTGGCGGCGGGAAAGGTCATGGTGCGCAGCCAGTCGCTCAGCACCATGTCGTCGCCAAGGCCCTTCAGCAGGGTTTGGAACAGGTGGTTGTGGGTGTTGATGAAACCGGGAAACAAAATTTTGCCGGTGCAATCCACCGTTTCGTCATAGGTTTCGCCGGCGGAACATGTTTCGCTTGCGGCGCCCCGGGCTTTGCCGCCGACGGCGGAAATGCGGCCGTCTTCTATTGTTAAATCCTCGCCGAACAGCACCCGGCGGTCGCTATCCACCGTGACGATGGTGGCATTTTTGAGCAATGTTTTCATTTGTCCTCCCGCAGTGCGGGCTGGCTGCCCGCGCGATTTTGTATTCCGTCTCATGATAGCACAAAACGCCGCGCCTTGCCAGTTTTTGCGGCGTAAGGCCCCAAAAAGGCCTTGCTTTTTCCGGCGGCAGGGGATATACTGAATGTCAGTACATTTCGAATGGTACGCTTGAAGGAGAGCCCCATGCAGGCGGCAAACATGCTTTTGACAACCGCATTCTTTTTTCTCTTTGGCTGCAGCTTTTTTAGCTTCGGCTTTTTTGGCTTTACAAAGAAAAAGAATATGCGCGGTGAGCACGTTTCCTGATACGCCTGCCCGAAAGGCGGAAACACAGAGAAGGCTCATTTGCATGGGCCTTCTTTTTTGTTTGCGGAAACGGCGGGCCCAAAACACACAGGAGGACACTATGGTAATCGTATTACGGGCCGAGGCGACAAACGAAAACATCGACATGTTGCGCGAAGATTTGCAGGCGCTGAACATCGGCGTGCGCGAAATACAGGGCGAAAGCATGCGCGTGTTGGGCCTGGTGGGCGACACGTCGGCCCTTAGCACCGAGGCCGTGGCCCGGTGGGATTTTGTAGAAAGCGCCATGAAGGTGCAGGAACCGTACAAGCTGGCGGGCCGCCGTTTCCACCCGGAGGACAGCGTGGTAAACGTGGCGGGCAATAAGCTTGGCGGCGGGCATTTCGCCGTGATGGCGGGCCCGTGCAGCGTGGAGAGCGAAGAGCAGATCCTCTCCATCGCCCGGGATGTGAAGCTGTCCGGCGCGGCGTTTTTGCGCGGCGGCGCGTTCAAACCGCGCTCGTCGCCCTACTCCTTCCAGGGCCTTGGCCTGGACGGGCTGGAGCTGATGAAAATTGCCCGCGAAAAAACGGGCCTGCCCATCGTGACGGAAATCATGTCGCAGGAGTATCTGGACGCCTTTGAAAAAGATGTGGACATCATCCAGATTGGCGCGCGGAACATGCAGAACTTCCCGCTGCTGCGCGATGTTGGCCGCCTGCACAAGCCGGTGATGCTGAAGCGCGGGCCCAGCTGCACCATCGACGAGCTGCTGTGCGCGGCGGATTACGTGATGATGGACGGCAACCCCAACGTGATTTTGTGCGAGCGCGGCATCCGCACCTTCGAGCCGGCCACCCGCAACACGCTGGACCTTTCCGCCGTGCCGGTGCTGCAAAAGAAAAGCCACCTGCCCGTGGTGGTGGACCCTTCCCACGGCACGGGCCACTGGCACCTTGTGGAACCCATGGCCCTGGCAGCCACGGCCGCCGGGGCGGATGGGCTGATCATCGAGGTGCACAACCGGCCGGAACGCGCCCTGTGCGACGGCCAGCAAAGCGTGACGCCCGCCGTGTTCGACGCGCTGATGCAGCGTGTGACGGCGGTGCACAAAGCGGTGGCAGGTTAACGGCGGTGCGCCGCGCCATGCCGGCCATGATAAAATTAGTAAAAACACAAAAGTAAAATGCGGATAGGAGAAACACAACATGGATGCAAATGAAATGCTGGCGGCAGAACGGCAGAAAATAGACATGATAGACCGGCAACTGGTGCCGCTGTTCGAAAAGCGCATGGCCGTGGCGGCGGAGATTGCCGCCATCAAGCGGGAAAACAACCTTTCCGTGTTCGACGAGGCGAGGGAGCAGGCCGTGATTGACCGCGTGGCCGCCGAGGCGGCGGAAAACCTGCGGGGCGAGGTGTCGCTGTTGATGCGCACCATCATGGCCCTTTCGAGGGAGCGGCAGCGCCGGGTGCTGTTCAAAAGCGAGGCCCCGCTGCCGCCGCCGCCCGTGGCGGCGAAAACGGACGGCGTGGTGTGCGCTTACCAGGGTGTGCCCGGCGCGTGGAGCGAAGAAGCGCTGGCCCAGGTGTTCCCCGAGGCGGAAAAGCTGGCCGTGGATTATTTTGAGGACGTGTTCACCGCCGTGAAAGCGGGCAAAGCCGACTACGGCGTGGTGCCCATCGAGAACTCGCAGACCGGGGCCATCGGCGAAACATACGACCTGCTGCGCAAATACGGCTGCTACATCGTGGGGCGGGTCTGGGTGTCCATCAAGCAATGCCTGATGGCAAAGCCCGGCGTGGAGCTAAATGACATCACCACGGTGTATTCGCACCCGGAGGGCTTCAAGCAGTGCCGGGGCCTTTTGCAAAAGCACGGCTGGGCTGAAACGGCCTGCACCAACACCGCCGTGGCGGCGAAGGCCGCCGCCGACGATAAAAGCGGCCACGCCGCCGCCATTGGCAGCAAGCGCGCGGCCCAGCTGAACGGCCTTGCCCTTTTGGCAGAGGACATCGCCGATTCCAAAACCAACCGCACCAGCTTTGTGGTCATTGGCAAAGCGCCGGAGTACACCGCCGCCAGCGACATGACCACCGTGACCTTTGCCACGGCCCACCGCAGTGGCGCGCTATGCGAAACGTTGCTGCCCTTCATGGCGGCGGGCATTGACCTTGCGCGCATCGAAAGCCGCCCCGCCGGGGCGGGAGAGTACCGGTTTTTCGCCGACGTGCAGTGCAACGTGATGGACGAAACCGCCGCCGAGGCCCTGCGGCAGGCGGCCGCCGCCAGCGCCTATTTTGAGGTGGTTGGGTGTTATAGCGTGGTGTGACGGCGCGGTGCAGACGGTCGGCCCCTTTGCGCCTGTGCCTGTCATTAATCAAAAAACCCGGCGAGGCCGCATGGCCCGCCGGGTTTCAGTTTTTCCGTTTATAAGAAGAAAAATTTACCCGTTCCGCGCCTCAATGTCCATGATCAAATCCACCCGGCGCTGGTGGCGGCCGCCTGCGAAAGACGCGCCCAGCCACTCGTCGATGATCATTTTGGCAAGCTCCACGCCGACGACCCGCGCGCCGAAAGCCAGCATATTTGTGTTGTTGTGCAGGCGGGAGAACTTTGCGGAGTACGGCTCCGAACACACCACACAGCGGATGCCGTGCACTTTGTTTGCCGCGAGGGAAATGCCCACGCCCGTGCCGCACACCACAATGCCGCAGTTCGCTTCGCCCGCCATCACGGCGTTTGCGGCCTTTTCGCCGTAAACAGGGTAATCGCAGCTCTCGCGGGTGTTTGTGCCAAAGTCCAGCACGGTGTGGCCCAGCTGCTCAATGTAAGGGATGAGTTCTTCTTTCATATCGATGGCGCTGTGGTCGTTGGCGAAGGCAATTTTCATAAGTTCTGCGTCCTTTCCGTAGTCCGCGTTTGGCCGGGTATGGCCTGCTTCAGCCGATAGCGGGTGTGTGGGTGGCAAGCCATTTGTCCAGCGGGGCCAGCATGGCGGCCCAGTTGTCCTCCATGGACGCCACCAGGCGGAACTGGGTGCGCGCGCGGTCCAGATTGTGGGTTTCGCGGGCGGTTTTAAAGTACACGTCGCCGTTCAGGTAATCTGCCAAAAAGCGCACGCCGCACTCGAAGGTCATCAGCTTGGCGCCCATGGGCAGGCTGCGCACTTCCGCGGTGGTAAGCTTCGGGCCGGCGGTGTATAAAAAGCCGCCGGTGTAGGCCTCGTACATGGGCAGCGAAAAGCCGCACAGGGAAAGATCTGTCTCATCCTCCACACAGGTGGACGCGCCAAAGCGGATGGAGTCGCCAAAGTCATAGGCCGCCACGCCGGGCATCACGGTGTCCAGGTCGATGACGCAGGCGCCGCGGCCGGTTTTTTCGTCCAGCAGCACATTGTTCAGTTTGGTGTCATTGTGGGTGACGCGGGTTGGCAGGCGGCCCGCCTTCCACGCGCCGTGCAAATCGCCCGCTTCGCTGTGGCGTGCGCGCACAAAGGCCAGTTCTTCCGCCACACCGGCCACGCGGCCGCATGCGTCCTTTGCCGCGGCGTCCTCCAGCTGCTGCAGGCGCTGGGGCGTGTTGTGGAAGTTCGGGATGGTCTCGTGCAGCGTGTTCGCCGGGTAGTCCGCCAGCATGTTGAACAAGGTGCCGAAGCTGCGCGCGGAATACTCGAACATTCTTGGCGAGGAAAGCTTTTCATAGCTCACCGTGCCTTCCACAAACACATACACGCGCCAAAATCCGCCATTTTCGTCAATGAAGTACGGCTTGCCGTCGGCGGCGTAAATGAGGGTCAGCACGTCGCGCATGTCCGGCTGGGGGCCCATGGCGGCCATTTTTTCGCGCAGGTGCCGCGTCACGCCCGCTATATTTTCCATCACCTCCACCGGGTGTAAAAACACATGCCGGTTGATGCGCTGCAAAATGTAACGGTGGTGGCTGCTGTGGTTGTTTGTCACCAAAAACGTGTCGTTGATATGGCCATTTCCGTATGGTTCGATGGCAGCGGTCTCGCCTTCGAGGCGAAAATGGGCGGCGGCGTTTTTCGCCGCGCCAAGCAGGGGATGCTCCATGCAGGTCGCTCCTTTGAAGGGATGTACGGCGCGCGTTGCGTGCCGGGGTTCGGTTTGCTGCTGCCCAACTTACGGCGCCATGCGGAAATCGACGTGCGCGGGCAGGGACTCGCGGCGCGCTTCGGCCAAAGCTGCCTCCGGCGAAAGGCTGGTGGCGCGGGCAATTTCCCGCGCGCGCTTTTGGTACCACATTTCCGACAGCACAATCTCGCCCTCGCGGATGTTGGCGGGGCGGTTTGTGAACAGGTCTTCAAGAAAGCTGTCCTGTTCCAAAATGCTGGCGCTGTTTGCCACAGCCAGGCGCACGCGGTCGTCGCGCCGGATGCCTTCCGGCGCGGCGGCGTAAAGGTTCCAGGCGTCCACATGGCGGCGCGCGGCGGCCAAAAAAGCCAGATACTCGGCGTAATAGGGGGGCGAAAGCGCGGTGCCTGCCGTATCGGCGGCGGCAAAGGCGGCGGCCATGGAAGCGGCGGCGGCGTCCGGGTGGCCGCCGCCGTTTTGCAGGGCGGCCAGCGTGCGCCAAACAATGGGCAAATTGCTTTTTTTGGCGGCGGTGGCAAGCAGGGCCTCCGCCCTGGCAAACTGGCCGTTTTCGTGCAGGGCCAGCGCCAGATGGAACGAGGCTAGCAGATCATTCAGGTCTTTCGCATGGGCGGCTTCCAGCAGCGGCAGCCATTCCGGCGCCGTTTCAAAGGACGCGGGTGCGCCGTTTACAAAAGCGGGCACAGGACCGCCTTTTGCAAATGCGGCCCAGGCGGCCTCGGCGCTGCCGGGTGCCATGGAAAAACGCATGGAGGCGGGGATGAACCCCGGCCTGCGCGCCTCTTCTGCCAGAGCCCAGCCGCTGCCTTCGTGCAGCACTTCGCCGCAGGGTGCGGCGGAAAGGGTGCGGAACAGGGCGTCCAGCTTTTCCAAGGCGGCAAAGGGCATGGCCTGTTCCACCTGTGTGTGGGTGTAGGCCACGGCCGCGGCAAAGTCTGTGCCGTGCAGGGCCGCGGCGTCCGCCGCACAGGCGCCAAACACCTGGGTAAAGCCTGTGGCGGCATGGGCGGCAAGGTCCTTGCCGTGCACCTGGGTGGGGCAAAAGCCGCTTTGTATCTCCACATAGCGCTCCGCTCCCGGGTGGGAAAGCAGGTCCTGCCAGTTGTTGCCGGCGGTGCTGTTTGCCCAGCAGAACATTTTGCGGTAGGGCATTTCCAGCGTGCTGCGCTCGTACAGCATGTGGCCGTCGCCGTAGGCGGCGGTTTCCCACACTTCCTCCGGCTTCGGCGCGTTTTGGTAAAAATATTCCGCCGAAAACGTGAAGCGGGTGGGGTAGCTGGCATCGTCGCCGGGCAGCATTTCCAGGTGCGGCATCTCGTCGTACATGTACACGTTTTCGCCGTCCTTCGGCCAGGTGGCGATGACGCCCTTGCCGCCGCTTAACACACGGGTGTTTTCGTCCAGCACGGCGGCGGTGTTTGTCCACCAGTAAAAGCTGCGGGGCGCGTCGTGCGGGTTTTGCAGCGACGCGTGGACAAACAGGTGGGCGTCGTTTTCCAGCAGGTGGAAATCCAGCTGCAAAAAAAGCCCTTTGATGCGCTCGTACTCATACATGCGCAAAAATTCGCGGCCGTCCGGCGCGGTGCACCGCGCAAAGTACACCGGCGCGCAGCTAAGGGACGAATGGCCGTACTGCCCAAGGTTCCACTCCACGCCGCCGGAAAACCAGGCGCCCAGCACGGCCAGGTTTGCCAGTTGCAGTACCGGGTTTTTAAACAGCAATTCGCGGTTTTCGCGTTTATCGAACAGGGAGTACAGCCGCCCGCCAAAACCGGGCAGGAAGGTGGCCTTCAGGCACTCGTTTTCCAGCACGATGGCGGGGATGCCGCACTCCGTGCGCTCGCGGGAATAGGTGTCCTGGTCGCGGCAGGGCAGCAGGCGCCGGCCGGTGGAATAGCAAAAACCCTCTTGCTGGTGGGCCAAAAGGCCCGCGTCCTTCAGGGGCTTGTCGAAGCTGCGCTCGCGCAGTTTCGGCAGGGGGTTTTCCCCAATGCCCGGCGCGGCGGGCAGCATAAGCGTTTGTGTGGTGATGCTTACCATGCACTCTTATCCCTTCACGGCGCCACCGGTGACGCCTTCGATAATGCGGTTCGACAGGAACAGATACAGAATGAACGTGGGCAAAAACACAATGATGACGGCGGAGAACATGCCGGCCCAGTCGCCTGTGTATTTCATGGAGCTGATCATGGAGTACAGCCCGATGGCCACGGGGCGCACCCGGTCGCCACTGGCGAAGATAAGCGACATGAAGTACTCGTTCCAGATGTTGATGAAGTTGAACACCGTCACCGTGATGATGCCCGGCTGCGCCAACGGCAGCATGATTTTCCAGAAGGTGGCGGTGGGGCTGCAGCCGTCGATGGCGGCGGCCTCCTCCAGTGAGCGGGACAAATTTGCAAAAAACGTGAGCAGGAAAATGACGGTGAACGGGATGTTGATGCCCGTGTACAGGAATACCATCAAAATGCGTGTGGTGATGTCCTGCGAAAGCAGGTTCAGCTGGGAAACGATGCCGAACAGCGGCAGGATGATCATCACCACAGGCACGCCCATGGCGGCCACAAAACCGCGCTGGATGGCAAGGTTTGCCAAAAACTTGAACCGGCTGAGAACGTAAGCCGCCGGGGCGCACACCACGATGAGGATGGCCGAGGCGACGGTGGCGTAGCCAAGCGAGTTCAGCATGAACGTGCCTACGTTTTGGGATTTAAACGCTTTCACGTAGTTTTCAAAATGCAGGCCGGAGGGGAAGCGCAGGGCTTCGCCGGAAAAAATCTCTTTTGTGGTGGCAAAGCTGGCGGCCAAAATCCACCCGATGAGCAGCACGGTGAAGGCCACCCACACAATGAGGATGATGTAGCCGGGGGCAAGGCGCAGCTCTTTTTTCAGGTTCAGCGGTTCGCGCTGCTTTTTTGTTTTGGTTTTTTCTCGCATCTCCGTCACCTCCTCACATTTCCAGGTTGTCTTCTTTGATCAGCCAGTTCGTAAGCATGAACACAAGCACCACCACAAGGGCCAGCATCACGCCCACGGCCGCGCCAAGGCCGGCGTTGCGCTCGGTGATGGTGTTGCCGCCGCCAAAGGTTTGCAGGTACATGTACACCATAGGGGTGATGGTAGCGGTGTCTGCCGTGACGGTGGAGAACAGCTGGCTCCAAACGAAGAACCCTACGCTTGTGATGGTCCACATGGTGATGTTGGTGCGGGCAACGCCCTTCAAAAGCGGGCAGGTGATGCGGAAGAACTGGCGGACGCGCCCGGCGCCGTCGATGATAGACGCCTCAAAATAATCCTTTGGGATTTTTTCGATGCCGGAAGAAAAAATGAGCATGTGGTAGCCCACCATGCCAAAGCAGTAGGCAAACAGCAGCGCCCAAAACTTGTGGTCCGCGTCCGTCCATTGGATGGCGGCCAGCTTGTCCGCGCCGATTTTGGAGAAAAAGGTGGTGAGCATGCCGAACCGGTTGTTGAACACATATTGCAGCCACATGGTGGCCAGGGCCACGGCGCTGATGACGTTCGGCATGTAAATGGCGGCGCGGAAAAACTTTTTGCCGCGGATGCCGCTGTTTAATATGGCGGCAAACAGCAGGGCAAGGGCCATTACCACAATGCCACCGATAAGCCAGATGCGGAACAAGTTCCAGCAGGATGTGCGGAACAGGCTGGTGCCCGTGAGTTTGATGAAGTTCTCGAAGCCGACAAACTGCCATTCGCCTATGCCGGCCGTCACGTGGTCCACGAAAAACAGGCTCATGATGGCGGTGCGTATGATGGGGTAGATGAAGATGAGGGCAAAGAACAGCAGGGCCGGTGTCAGGAACAGGACGATCATGGGCTTGCTTTTTTTCATTCGGTTCCCCCCCAGTGGACACATGGATTTTTTCACGGGAATGTAGAAGAAAAGTTAGAAGATGGCGGCGGCGCCAGGCGCCGCCGCCATTTGTTTATACACACATTATACACATTCTGCCGCCAAGTGGCAATGCCTTACGCAGAGGCCGCTTCCAGCGTGTCGATAAACTCTTGCGCGGTCATGGTGCCGCCGCACAGTTTCAGCAGGTTTTCTTTGATGATGGGGGTCATGTCGGCGTTGGTCTCAATGCCCACGGCCCAGGTCCAGCGGGTGGAGAGAGAATCCATCACCGGCTTCACCGCGGCAAGCTGTGCGGGCCATTCGGCATTGGTGGTGTCGGCCGGGATGCCGAGGGATTCCTGCGCCAGGGTTTCGTCATACTGGCCCTTGGTGAATTTGCAGATCAGGTCAAAGGCTTCCTGCGCCACCTGGGTGTCCTTGTTGATGGCGAACACTTGGGCGCCAAAGTTGGCGGCTTCGGTGCCGGTGGCGCCGCCGTCCACGGCCGGGTAGGCAAAGCAGCCCCACTCAAAGTCGTCGCCGGTGATGCCGCGCACTTCGTTGGGCAGCCAGCTGCCGTTCAGGTACATGGCCACTTCGCCCAGGGCGAATTCGCCGTTCTGGCCGTTGGGCCACACGTTCGAGGCGAGGTTGGGGGAGAAGTACCCCTTGGTGGCAAGCTCTTCCATGGCCTGCGCGGCCTGCAGGGCGGCCGGGTTCTCGGCCCAGTTGCCGTTTGTCACGATGTCAATGACGGCGTCCTCACCGGCAATGCGGCCAAGGTGATAACCCAGGTTGCACAGGATGTAGGCGTCGTCGCTGGTAATGGGGATGTAGCCGGCGTCTTTGATTTTCTGGCAGGCGGCCAGGAAGTCATCCCATGTGGCGGGCACTTCGGTCACGCCGGCTTCGTCAAAAATCTGCTGGTTGTAGAAGAAGTTGAACACGTTGGGCTGGTAGGGAATGCTTTTCAGGGTGCCGCCGGCGGCGTCACGCGCGGCGGTCATCAGGCCGGGAATGGCGGTGGCGTCGTAATCGACGGCGGCGGCCATGTCTTCCAGGTCCAGCAGGTACTTGCCCCACATGCCGTTCACGCGGTCGATGTCTTCGTCGAACATGTCGATGTTGGTGCCGGCGTCCAGCGCGGGCTCCAGGCCTTCACGGATGCCCGTGCGGCCCTTGAACTGCACGTCAACGGTGTTTCCGGTTTCTTCCTGGTAGGCGTCGATGGCCTGCTGCAGGGCAATGGCCTGGGGCTCGGCAGAGTCCCACATGCTCCAGTACACAATGGTTTTGCCGCCTTCAGAGGGGGCGGCGGCGCTGTCGCCTTCAGCGGCGGAATCGGCCGGGGCGGCGCTGTCGGCGGGTGCGCTGCTGGAGGAACCGCCGCAAGCAGCCAGCATGGCGGCAGCCATCAGCACGGCCAGAAACATACTGAGAAATTTGATTTTTTTCACGTTAGACCTCCTAATTTTAGTGATCTCCTTGAATGTGGTTGCTTTCTGCACAGGTTTTACCCAAAAGCAACATTACACATACAGTATGGGCAAATATGTGTAAAAAATATAGATAATATATGTCACAAAAATAGGAAAATCGTTCACTTCATCCGATAAAAGTGCTATAATGAGCAAAAGCAATAAAAGAAATGAACCGGGGCGGCAAAGGAGGTACAAAATGTCGATTGCGTTTGATTTTGACAAGATGGCGCGCCTGCTGGAAAATTTTTACGCCATCAGCGGCATCCGCTATTCGCTGGTGGACCATAACAACAACCTGCTGTGCTCTTCGGACGCGTTTTCTGATTTTTGCGTGCAGATGAACGCGTTGCCCGAGGGGCACCGCCGCTGCAAGCAATGCGACGCCGAGGCCGTGGCCGCCGTGGCACGCAGCGAAGGCGGGTACTACACCTACCGCTGCCATGCGGGCCTTATGGAGACCATCATCCCTATCCGCGGCGACGGCGAGACCTTGGCCCACATCATGTTCGGCCAGATGATCGGCCAAGGGGAACGGGAAGAGCAATGGCGCGACACGCGGGGCCTGCTTTCGTGGCACGGGAAGGCAGAGAAGTTCCGCGCGCCGTTTTTGGCGCTGAAACAAATCGACGAGGACAATATCCGCGCTTGCGCGGAACTGCTGATGGCGTGCTCGTCTTATTTGTGGATGGAGTGCTTTTTGCGCGGCTCGGCCCCTTCGGACTATGCGCAGCTGGCAGAATATATTGAGGAAAACTATGCGGCGAATCCGTCCCTTGGCGAAATTGCCAAGGCCCTTTCCATGAGCAAAACCAAACTGTGTGCCGTGGCGGCAAAGGAGGGCGCCACGGTGAAGGGCCTTTTGGGCGCGCGGCAGATGAAGGCGGCCAAAAAACTTTTGGCCGGAACGGACCTGCCTATCTCCGAAGTGGCGGCCCTTTCCGGCGTGCGGGATTACAATTATTTTTCAAAACGCTTCAAGCAGGAATACGGCGTGACGCCTCGCGACTACCGCCGGGCCGCCCGCGCCGCGCGGCAGGACGCGGCCGCCGGATGAAGCGGCTCGTTCTTTTCGGCCGCCGCCGCTTGACATTTGGGGGGCGGCCTAGCATTATATTACTATGAATGAGTTATTATTGATTGCATCCGTTCTGGTCTATTTTTCCGCGGCGGTGCTGATGTACCGCTTTTTTGGCGCTATGGGGGTCTATTGCTTCATCGTGTTTGCCACCATTACCGCCAACATCGAGGTGCTGATGCTGGTGCACGCCTACGGCATGGACATGACGCTGGGCAATGTGCTGTTCGCGTCCACCTTTTTGTGCACGGATATTTTGTCCGAGACACAGGGCAAAAAAAGCGCGAACAAGGCGGTGGCCATCGGCCTTGTTACAAACGTACTGTTTCTGGTGGCCACGCAAAGCTGGCTGCTGTACACGCCCGCGGCGGGCGATTTGACAGCCGGCGCCATGCGCGCGCTGTTTGCCGCGTCGCCCAGGGTCATTCTTTCGTCGCTGGCGGTGTATGCCATCTGCCAGTTTTTCGACGTTTGGCTGTACCACGCCCTGTGGAAAGCGACCGGGCACACAAAGGCGTACCTGTGGCTGCGCAACAACGTGGCCACGCTGGCCAGCCAGCTGCTAAACGCGGTCCTGTTCACTGTGTTTGCCTTTGGCGGCGTGTACGACTGGCCCACCATCGGCCAAATCATCCTTTCCAGCTATGTCATTTTCATTTTTACGTCACTGCTGGACACCCCGGCGGTATACGTTGCGCGGAACACCACGCCCAAGCGGGAGGCTTTGTGACATGGACGCATTTTTGAAGGCGGCAAAAGACGAGGACGATAGCCTGCGCGAACTGTTCCGAGACCTGCACCGCCACCCGGAGCTGAGCTTCCACGAGACGCGCACTACTGAGTGCATCAAGGCAGAGATGGAGCGGCTGGGTCTGGAGTTGATTGATCTTGGCTTGTTCACCGGGGTTGTGGCGCTGCTGCGCGGCGGAAAACCGGGCAAAACCGTGGGCATCCGGGCAGACATCGACGCGCTGGCCGTGCGGGAAAACCCGGCGGCCCCCGTGGTGAGCGTGACCCCCGGCGTGATGCACGCCTGCGGGCATGACTTCCACACGGCGGTGGCCGTTGGCGCGGCGCGGGTGTTGGCCGCCCACCGGGAACAGCTGGCGGGCGACGTGGCCTTCGTGTTCCAACCGGCGGAGGAAGTGACCCAGGGCGCCAGGGCAATGGTGCAAAACGGCCTGTTCGACGTATGCCCCATGGACGCGCTGTTTTCGCTGCACGCGGCGCCCTTTGCCAGCGGGAACATCGGGGCCAAAGCGGGGCCCATGGCCGCGGGCAAAACAAAGTTCCGCATCCGGCTTGTGGGCAAGGGCGGCCAGGCGGGCTTTCCCCACGAGAGCGTGGACGTGGTGGTGGCCGGTGCGGCTGTCATCGCGGGCATCCAAACGGTGGTAAGCCGCAACGCCGACCCGCTGGGAGCACTGGTGTGCGGTGTGCACAACGCACACGCGGGTGACCATGAGTTTTTTGTGCCGGATGAAATGGTGCTCTCCGGTTCCATCCGCGCGCTGGACGCCGACATGGTGGCCATGGCGGAGGAGCGGGTGAAGACGCTTGCCACGGGCATTGCGGCGGCCTATGGCTGCGGCTGCGAAGTGGAACTGATGCGCGATGTGCCGCCGCTGGTGAACGCTGAAAGCCTTGCCGCCGTTGCGCGGCGGGCCGCAGTGCTGGCCGTGGGCGAAGAACATGTGGTGGCCCCGGAGCCCATGCTGGGCTCGGACGACTTTTCCGTGTTTGGCGAATACGCGCCCATTTTTTACTATCGCGTGGGCATCACCGCGCCGGGCACGGCGCCCGTGCCCCTGCACAAAAATGACTTTTGCGCGGACGAAGCCGCATTGGTCCCGGCGGTGGCCACCCTGGCCCGCGCGGCGGCGCTGGCGCTGGAAGACGGCGCTTTGGGCTAACTTGCTTATGCGCATCCGCCCTTCCTCCGCTCGTGTATTTCTTTGTGCTGCATCCATCCCCGCAGTGCGGGATTTTTTTTGCAAAACCATTGACCGCAGTGGTCAGTGGGGGTATACTGTGGTTGACCGGTGTGGTCAGTTGCGGAAAAAGGGGCTTTCAAAGGGCTGTGCCAAGTGCCCGCCGCCGCAGACAGTAAAAGCGGCAAAAAGAGGGGAGGCGCGCGGTGAACCGGGTGTTTGCAGAACTGCCGGAGGACAAACAAAAACGCATTTTGAACGCGGCCTACGCCGAATTTGGCATGCACGGTTATAAAAACGCCTCCACCAACCGTATGGTGCAGGCTGCGGGCATCAGCAAGGGCACGCTGTTTTATTATTTCAACAGCAAAAACGAACTGTTCAACGACTTGGTGGACCGTGCGCTGGACAGCACCGTGGCCCATTTCGGCGCGCTGCTGGCGGCGAACGAACCGGATTATTTCGACCGCCTTCTGTGCATAGCAAAGCTGAAGCTGGAGTACCAGCGCGAAAACGGAGAGGTGCTGCGCTTCATGGGCATGGTTTTCGTGATGAAAGACCGCAGCCACCTGCGGCCGGAGGTGCGGAAAAAATATGACGACATCGTCAACGACGCCCGTAAAAAAGTGGCCAGGCAGGAAAACCTATCCGCCTTCCGCACAGATGTGGACCCCGTGATGATGCGGCGGATGGTGGGGTGGATCATCGAGGGCTATGAAAAGGACATGGTGGCCCGCATGGAGGCGGACAGCGATGTTTGGCAGTCGGCGGACATCGGCGATTCGTGGCAGAAATACTGGGATGATTACTACCAGTTTATCGCGGTGCTGAAACGAATCTTCTATAAGGACAATACAGGGGAGGCAGACGAAAAATGAGCGTGCTGGAAACAAAAGGACTGAAAAAACGCTACGGCAAGTTCCAGGCTTTGAACGGCGTGGACCTGGCGGTGGAGCAGGGCGAGATTTACGGGTTCATCGGGCCGAACGGCGCAGGCAAAACCACCACCATCCGCGTGCTGCTGGGCATTTTGCGCCGTAGCGCGGGCACGGCCGCGCTGTTTGGGCGCGACGTGTGGATGGACGCCGTGGACCTGCACAAGCGCATTGCCTATGTGCCGGGCGATGTGAGCCTGTGGGGCAACCTGACAGGCGGCGAGGTGATCGATTTGTTCGTGTCCCTGCGGGGCGGGAACAACAAAAGCCGGCGGGAGGAGATGATCCGCCGCTTTGCGCTGGACCCTGCCAAAAAATGCCGCACCTACTCCAAAGGCAACCGGCAAAAGGTGGCGCTGGTGGCCGCCTTTGCCGCCGAGGCCGACCTGTACATCCTGGATGAACCCACCAGCGGGCTGGACCCGCTGATGGAGCAGGTGTTCAAAGAATGCGTGCGCGAAATGAAAGAGCAGGGCAAAACCGTGTTTTTGTCCAGCCACATTTTGTCCGAGGTGGAACAGCTGTGCGACCGGGTGGGTATTATCAAAGAGGGCAAAGTGGTGGAAACGGGCACGCTGGCCCAGCTGCGCCATTTGCGCCAGACCCGCGTGGTGCTGGAAACTGAAACCCCGCTGCCCGGGGCGCTGCCCGGCGTGGCAAACCGGGAAACGGACGGCGCGGCCGAGGTGTTCCTGATAGACCCCGGCCACATGGACGCCTTTTTGAAGGCGGTGGCGCCCAGCGGCGTTACGCGCCTCGAAAGCGCGCCGCCAACGTTAGAAGAGCTGTTCATGAGCCGGTACGAAGGGGGCGCGGAAAAATGAATGCTGGAGCATTAAGGCTTTGCCGCCTGCTGTTGCGGCGGGACTGGCTGCGCCTTGTATTGTGGCTGGTGATTTTGGGCGTGTTTGCCGTTACGGTGCCGCTGGTGTTTGAGGGCATGTTCAGCGGCGAGGCCGAGCGCGAGGCCATGGCGCTTACTATGACGAACCCGGCCATGACGGCGCTGTTCGGCATCGGCTACGGCATTTCCAATTACACCACCGGCGCCATGATGGCCCACGAGATGCTGCTCATCACCATGATTGCCGTGGCCATTGCGAACATTTTGCTGGTTGTGCGCCACACGCGTAAGGCGGAGGAGCTGGGGCGGCTTGAAATGGTGTTGTCCCTGCCGGTGGGCCGCATGGCGAACCTGACGGCGACGCTTGTGTGCATGTTGGTGTTCGACGTCGCCATCGCGGCGGAGCACGTGGTAATTTTCGGCCTGCTTGGCATCGAGAGCATGCCGTTCCTTGGCAATTTATACTATGGCCTGTGCCTTGGCGTGGCGGGGTTTGCATTCGCGGCGGCCACGGCGCTCATTGTGCAGGCGGCGGCCTCTTCCCGTTCGGCCACGGGCATTGCCATGGCGTTTTTTGCCCTGTGCTACATGCTGCGCGCCGTGGGGGATTTGGGCAATGAGCCCTTAAGCGTGGTGTCCCTGCTGGGGCTGCCCGTGCGGGCCAAGCCATATGTGGACGAAACCCCGTGGCCGCTTGTTATCACCCTGTTGGTTGCCCTGGCGCTGTGTGTTCCCGCGTATCTTTTGCAGGGCAGGCGCGACATGGACGCGGGCCTGTTGCCCCAGCGGGCCGGCAGGCGGCGCGCCAAACGGTGGATGCGCTCGCCCCTGGGCCTTGCCTGGCGGCTGAACCGCGGCATGGTGGCCGCGTGGGCCGTGGGGCTCTTCGTGTTCGGCACCATGTACGGTTCCGTGTTCGGCGACATGGAGGGATTTTTGGACTCCAGCGATTTTTTGAAAGCCATCATGTCTAATATGGATTTCACGCTTACAGAGCAGTTTTTGGCCATGCTGATGTCGGTGCTGGCGCTGGCGGCGGTGATTCCGGCGGTGGCGCTGGCGCTGCGGCTGCGTGCTGAGGAAAAGGGCAACAAAACCGAGCACCTTGCCGCGCGCAGCGTAAGCCGTGCGCGGATGATGACGGCCTATGTGGTGCTTTCCATGGCGGCCTGCGCGGTGATGATGTTCATGACGTCGCTGGGGCTGTGGGCGTCGGCCTTTGCCACTATGGCAGAGCCCGTGCCCTTCGGCCAAATTATGGCGGCAGGCATGGCCTACGTGCCCGCCATGATGGTGCTGTGCGGCCTGGCGTTCGCGCTTACGGGCCTTTTACCCCGGGCCACGGCGGCCGTTTGGGTGCTGCTGGTGTACGGCTTTTTAGCCGGCTACATTGCCCGGCTGATGCAGCTGGACGAGTGGGTGGGGTATTTAAGCCCGTTCAACTTTGTGCCGCAGATGCCGGTGGAGGAGTTCTCCGTTTTGCCCATCGCGGTTTTGGTGCTGCTTGCGGTTTTGCTCACGGCGGCGGGCTATGTGGGCTACCGCCGGAGGGACCTTCAGGGCTGACGAATTTTAGCAAACGACGATACAGCAAAAAACCGGCCGGAGAATCCGGCCGGTTTTTGCGTATGTACATTGTCAAACCGCGTTATGTGTTTTTGCATCATCCATGCGTTTACATCGCGGCGCTGTCTGAAAGGTAGATGGGCCCCGCCTCTTTTCCCAGGATTTTATGCGTGGGCAGGGCGGGGGTTCCGGCACCCTCGCGCAGGTGGAAATGAGACACCACCTGGGCCAAAAGATCGCTTTGGGCGTTCAGTTCCTCGGCGCTGGCGGCGCTTTCTTCCGCGTTTGCGCTGTTTGCGTGCACCACTTTGGCAATTTCCTCAACGCCTTCGGTCACTTCGCGGATGGCCTCCGTTTGCCGCACGGAGGACTCGCTCATTTTGCCCATGGCCTCGGCGTTTCCGGCGGCAATTTCGCCCACCTTGCCAAGGCTTATACCGGTTTTGGCCGCCACTGCGTTGCCGCGGGCCACGCTTTCCACGCTGCGCTCAATCAGGGCGGCGGTCTCCTGGGCGGCTTCGGCGCTTTTGGCGGCCAGGCTGCGCACTTCGTCCGCTACCACGGCAAATCCCTTGCCGTGTTGCCCGGCGCGGGCGGCTTCCACCGCCGCGTTCAGGGCAAGGATATTCGTTTGGAACGCAATGTCGTCAATAACCTTGATGACCTTGGCAATGTTGTTGCTGCTTTCGTCAATGGCGCGCATGGCGCCGGTCATTTCGTCCATATAGCCGAGGCTTTCGCCCATCAGGCGGCCCGCCTCGTTTACGTCGGCCACGGTGCCGGTGGCCAGCTTGCTGTTGGAGACGGCCTGGGACTGGATCTCCGCGATGGCGGCGGAGAGTTCCTGCAATGTGGCGGACTGCTGGCTGCTACCGCTTGCCAAAAGCTGGGAACCGCTGGAAATTTGCATGGCGCCGGCGGCCACGCCATCCGCCGTGAGGCGGATTTGCGCCATGGCGCTGTTGCTGCTTTCCAGCATTTGGTTGATGGCCCGGTTCATCAGGTCCTCTTCACCGCGCACGGGCACGCTCACGGTGTAGTCCCCCTCGGCGATTTTGCCCATTACCAGCGCCTGTTCCCGGATGCCGTCCGCCATGCCGCGGAAGGCCGTGGCCAGTTCCCCCAGTTCATCCTTGCTTGCGGGGGGCACGCTGATGTCTACATTGCCTTTTGCAAGGCCGTTTGCGGCCGCGGTCAGCTGCTGCAGCGGCGGCACGACCTGCTTGATCATGAGCAGTATGAGCGCCGAGCCGCCCGCTACGCTGAGTACCGCGATGCCCGCGATGAGCCAGATGGCAAGCAGGAACAGAAAGTCGCAGCGGGCCTGTTTTTGGGCCATTACACCCTCAGCATAAACATTGATTTCGTCTAGTGCGGCGATGGTCTTTTCCAGGCTTGGCAGCACCTCGCTATGGAAAATCACTTCGGCGGCTTCCTGGTTGCCTGTCTCAAGCTCTGACACGATGTTGCCCGCCGCGGCGTGGATGGCCTCGTGCGGGGCCTGCAGGCTATCGGTAAGCGCCAGGAAGGCGGGGTCCGTTTGCGCCTGCACCGTGGCGGATGTGAGCCACTTGCCCAGTGAACAGGCGGTGGAATCCAGAGAGCCGGTAAACTCGGCCCCATCGTACACCGTGAGGGTAAGGCCCTGCAGCCAGCGGTAGTGCTGCATCTCAATATTGTTCACTTCGGTGGTCATGGTATTTGCGGTGTCCAGTTCCGCCGAGGCTTTGCGCACCTGGGTCAGCATGATGAGGGAAGTTCCCCCGATGATCAGAATGAGCAGCAGAAGCAGCCCCAGGGACATGACAATTTTTTTGCGCATTCAATACCTCCTGTTGTTCCCGTGTCCACTCTCCGCAGGTCACTTTTGGGAGAGTCATAAGCGTGCCGCATTTTTTTCGTGCATGATTTATATTATGATTGTGAAAATTATATCGAAACAAGATAAATTTGTCAATAATTGCCATAAAATTTGCGATAAAAATTAATAATTTGTACAAAACAAAAAATCACCGCGCCACAGGAACTGTGAGCACGGTGATTTTGCAGTGTCGGTTGCTGTGCTTTTTGCCGGCTTTACAGCAGGATGATGCCTGCCTTTTCGCAGGCGGCGCGGCTTTCGTCGTCCCACAGGCTGCATTGCACTTCGCCAATGTGGGCCTTGCCCAACATGTGCAGGCACAGGCGGCTTTGGCCTATGCCGCCGCCGATGGTGAGGGGCAACTCGCCCGCCAGCAGCATTTTGTGGAAAGGCAGGGCGCGGCGGTCGTCGCAGCCGGCCGTGGTCAATTGCGCATCCAGGGTCTCGGCGTCCACACGAATGCCCATGCTGGAAAGCTCGATGGCACGGCCCAGCACCGGGTTCCACACCAAGATGTCGCCGTTCAGGCTCCAGTCGTCATAGTCCGGCGCGCGGCCGTCGTGCTTTTGGCCGCTGTTCAGCACGCCGCCAATCTGCATCAAAAAGGCCGTGCCGTGCTCCTTCGCCAGCGCGTCTTCCCGCTGCTTCGGCGTGAGGGCGGGGTACTGGTCCTCCAGGGCCTGCGTGGTGATGAAATGCACGTCGCGGGACATCAGGCCTTCGGGCAGGTCATAGTCCACCTGCAGCATGTTATAGGTGTCGCACATGGCGTCCACAATGGCCGTTACGGTGGCGCGCAGGTATTCTTCGTTGCGCCTTGCCTCGGGCAACACCTTTTCCCAGTCCCACTGGTCCACGTAAATGGAGTGGAGGTTGTCCATGTCCTCATCGCGGCGGATGGCGTTCATATCGGTGTAAAGGCCCTTGCCGGGGTGGAAATCGTAGCGGTGCAAGGCCATGCGTTTCCATTTGGCAAGGCTGTGCACCACCTGCGCCTCGGTGCCGGTCTCTTTTATGTCGAAGGTGACGGGTCGCTCCACGCCGTTCAAATCGTCGTTCAGGCCGCTTTTCGGGTCCACAAACAGCGGGGCGGACACACGCTTCAAATTCAGCGCCGCGGATAATCTGTCTTCGAACCCGCGCTTCACTTTGCCAATGGCGTTCTGCGTGTCGTACAAACTCAATGTGGAACGGTACCCTTCAGGAATGATGGTGTTGCTCATGGCGGCCACCCCTTTCACGGTTTTGTGTTTGCCCCGGCGCGTTTGCGCAGGCGCAAACACGAAACGCCGAAACTATTTTCCCAGTATAGCACCATTGGCGTGCCTGCGTAAAGCCACAAGAAAAAACGCGCGCGGTTTTACCCAAATGCGCGCGCGTTTGTGGCTGTGTTTTATCGGTTGTGCTTAAAATGCGCCTAAAACCCGCGCCGGCGCAGGCCGCTCACCAGTTCCACGTAATACTCGCGCACGTCGAAGCCGCGAATATCGCGGCGGGCAAGGTCTATCATGTCGCCGTGGGAGATGCCGTCTTTGTGGGGCACGGCAAGCAGGGGATGAAAATGGCCCCACTGCATGGAGTGGGTGGCCACCAGGCCGTCGTTGTCGCCGTCCAGCGGGCGGATGGCGCGGTACGTCAGATTGAGGGGAAAGGCCGCGCTTTTGCCGCTGCCCATTTTGCTGCCCACGCTCTGGTAAAACACGCCGGGAGCGTCCGGTGTCTCGGCGTTGAATTTTGCACAGGCTTCGTCGGTCAACTCGCCCACGCCAGCCAGAAAATCGGGCGAATTGTCGCCCAGCGCGCGGAAAATGGCGTCGTAGGTTTTGTCCACCCGGGTGGCCACGCCGTCCGGCGCGGCCTGCAGAGCCTTGGCAGCAAAACGGCAGCCGCGGTGCGGCGTGTTGATGGTGGTGAGGGAGGCGACATAGGGCGCCATGCCAAGGCGGCTGACGGTGTAGCGGGAATCGAGCCCGCCCTTCGAATGGGCGATGATGTTCACCTTTTCGCAGCCGGTTTGCAGCCGGATTTCCTCGATGCGGGCTTTCAGTTCCGCGGCGCTTTTTTCCACAGCGGAGGAGGACTGCTGGTTGCCGTAAAAAATGGCGGCGCCGTTCAGCTGCAGTTCTTCCGGGATGCGCCCCCAGTAATTCAGCATTTTACCGTCGCGGAAAAAGATGCCGTGCACCAGCAAAAGCGGGTATTTTGTGCGGCAAACGGCGTCGGCCGAGCGGGCGGCGTTGCGCTCGCTGCGCAGGCAGGCAAAGTTGTGTTCTTCCAGAACGGTGCGGCAGCTTTTCACCAGCAAAATTTGCCCGTACACCGGCACCCACCACAGCCACAGCAGCAGCACGCGCTGTTTTACACCCAGCTGCCCGCTGGACGCAGACATGCGCAGCACGCCGTTCAGCACAAGGCCGGCAACCATGGCGAAGGCGAATACCGCGTTCACAATATTGACGGCGACACTGCCGCTGGTGCGGCCTGCAACCAGCGCGTACAGGCACAGCGCGGCCTCGGCCACCAGCAGCGCAAGGGCCATCAGCGCAAGCTCGCGCCCGCGCAGAAGGCGCTTTGTGGCGGAGGTGGGCGCGCGCTTTGCCCGGCGCGGATAGATGTGGTACAGCACACAAAAAAACGCCAGCACCGCCACGGCCGCAATTTTTGCCGCCAGCGGCCACGCAAGGACATAACACAGGTAAATACAGTTGAAGAATGCAAACAGCAGCGCGAACGCGGCAATGCGCCAGACAAACCGCATAAAAGGCCTCCCGATTTATATTAATGTGCCTATAAGCCTACGGCGTCCACACCATAGGCGGCCTGCTCGGCCGTGAAGCCTTCATACAGCAACTGGTCAATCAGATCTTGCCGGGAAAATGACGAATAGTCCAAATAGTCCTGTGCCTTTTTTGCCGCCTGCTCGTTCCAGTCGACGGTGATATTTTCAATGGCATGGGTTGCCTCTTCGGTTGAAAAACCCTCATATTCCAATTGGTCAACCAGTCCCTGCTCGGAAAAAGCGGTGTAGTCCAGATAGCTTCCCGCACTCAGCACCGCCTGCTCTTTCCAGTCGACGGAAATATGTTCCACGGCGAATGTGGCTTCTTCGTTCGAAAATCCTTCATATTCCAGCTGGTCGATGAGTCCGGTTTTTGAAAACGCCATGTACTGCAAATACGATTCCGCCGTTTGGATTGCCTGTTCCTGGCTCATTGTCATCCCGGGTGCGGCAGCCGGGCCACTTTGCGCCTCCGGTGCTTTTTGGCTGGATGAGGATGCCGCGCGGGAAGAGCTGGCAGGTGTGGAAGACGCCGAGGCGGCGGCTTTGCCGGAGTTGCTTTGAAAGGCGGCCGTGGAACTGGCCAAGGCGGTGAAACTGCGTGTGGCGCCAATGACGATGGCGGTGAAAATGCCCAGCCCAAACACACAGGCGAGAACAATCAGGGCGATTTTCAAGCCGCTGTTTTTCCTTGCCGGCGGCATTGGCCGGCCGCCATAAAGGGGCGGCTGCTGTGGGGGCATCTGCCCGTATTGCTGGGGAGGTATTTGCTGGTACTGATGCGGCGGCGCTTGGCCGTATGGTTGGGGTGATACCTGCTGGTATTGAGGAGCGGCCTGCCCGTATTGCGGCGGCGCTTGCTGGTATTGCTGTGGGGGTATTTGACCGTAATTGAAATACGGTTGCTGGCCGGGGAAAGGCGCGCTTGGTGGCGCGGGCGGGGGATCATTGCTTTGCGGCTGTTGCGGTGCCGCCGGGGCTGTTTGCGGCGTGCTTTGCGCAGGCTGCACCTGCACAGCCGGGCCGGCCCCGACCGGTGTGCCGCAGGCCGTGCAAAAGCCGCCACCCAGTTCCGCGCCGCAGTTTAAGCATTTCATGATTCGAATCCTCCTTAGGTAAAACATGAGCGCAAAAAGATTCAAACGTGGCTTTGAATCTTTTGTTCAATAAAAAAACGCACCGCCTGGGTGCGCTTTGTTTTTGGTCCGAGTGGCGGGACTTGAACCCACGGCCCCTTGACCCCCAGTCAAGTACGCTACCAACTGCGCTACACCCGGATATGCCGCGGCTTTTTTTCGCGGCTTTATTAGTATAATCAATCCGGCGGGCGTTGTCAACGGGTCTGCATGTCCAGCAGAAGCCAGGCGCCGGGCTGGCCGGTAAAGTTCATGTAGTAGTTCGAGGGGAACGTGTGCTGCACGCCTTCGCGCATCACCACATAGGTAAACTGGATGTCGCCGGAAAAGCAGGTTTCGGAAAGGGACAACAAATTTGTTACGTTCACATCTTCGGGGTAACTGTCTTCATGGTCCAAGTACCAGCCGTTGTAGTAGGTGCTGGTGTTTTCATACAGGGGGGTGCCAGGCACCAGATACTGGCTGAGGCCGTCAAAGCCGGAATCGCCCGTGATAAACGCGGAATAGGCCATGGCCACGGTCTGCATGCGGTCCTTGCAGGCGGCCTCCTCTTCCGGCGTGAGGGCGACAGTGGCCTTTACAGTGTGCGCCTCGTCATCGATGTCCAGCAGCACTTCGCCACCGGTGGTACTTTCGGCGGCAAACTGCGGCTGTTTAATGGCGGGCGGCAAGGTGTACTCATACATCACCGGGCGCTGGTCCTCCGGCAGGCTTTCAAACCCCGCCACCTCCGTTTTCACCACGTCTTCGCCGTCCTTCGCCAAAGGCGTTCCGTTGGCCAGTACGGTGACATGCCCGGGCGCGGTGACTTTATATGCCGTGGTGAATACCGCCGGCGCGCTGACAGAATAGCCGTGTTCGGCCTCTTTGTTCGGGCGCAGCACCAATTCACCCAGCCTTTTTTCGCCGTCATACACGGCGTAGACTTGCTCGATGGTCTTGTCCGCCGTCATCACCTGGCGGAAATCGAACTGTTCCGCGTCACCGCTGAATTTTCGCTTTAGTTCACTGAAATAATCGTTCCAGGTGTTCAGTTCATCCGGCTCAAAACCGGAGGCTTCCTTCAGGGGCTCCAGATTGCCGGCGGAGAGTGCGGCGAAATAGTCCAGGATGGCCGCGCGCGGCGTGGTGGTTTCAAAGCGGGCCAGGGCGCCATAGACCCAAAAAAGCGCTGCGCACACAATTGCTGCCATAACACAGGCGAAGGCAATAAGGAACTTGCCGTAGCCGGACAGATGTTTTTTTTTGCGGGTTTGTTTCAAAACAGGCTCCTTGCTGCAGGGCCCCCTCAGGGGGCATCAACGATGAAAGCGGCCGGCTGGGCCCGCGAACCGTATAGTGACGAAGAGACGGAGATAACCTCACCTTTGTACACCATCAGGCTGGAAGAACCGCCATCCAGGTTCGAGGCGTTCACGGCGCCATAGTCCAGCATGATCTGCATGACGTCGTGCAAGGTAGCCCCCATGGAGTGGGGCTGGCGGCCGTCGATGACCAGCATCAGTATGGCGCCGTCGGCCCGCTGGCCGATGGCGGTGCGGGGATTCAGGCCGCCGCCGGTGCCGGTGAATTCCGCCGGCGTGCCGTTCACGATAAGCGTGGGCTCAAAATATACGGCGTCGCGCACGCCAAGCTCCAATGCGTGGGCGCCGGTCATGTTGCCAACCACCAACTGGTTTTCATAGGTAAGGCCCACCACATTGCACTCGGTGTCGGCGGTGCCGCTGAGGATAACGCCGTCGTGGATGAGCAGGCCCAGGGGCTGGCCGCCCTTGCCAACGCCGCCTTCGTCCATGAAGCCGCCCGCATTGATGCCGGCGATGGCGCCCGAATCGGCAACAAAGTCTTCCACTTTTTTGCCCACCACGTCCTTTCCAAAGGTGTCGATGGTGGCAAGGCGCACGCGGGAAGGGTCTTTTACGATCATGATGCGGCCCTTGAACGTGGGGCCAAACACCTCTTTTATTTCGATGGGCTGCTCCTCTGCCGTGGTTGGGGCGGGTTCTTCAAACGTTTTTGTGGTGTCCGTCACTTCGGCCGGGGCCTGTACCGTGTTGGATTCCAGTATCTTCGCCACTTCCTCTTTGGAGAAGTAGATATTGGCGAGGAACTTGACGGCGCTGGTCTCTGTGACGGAGACGACGAACAACTCCTTTGCAACGGGGAAGGGACCCTTGCACACCACGGTGATAGCCCCGAAGGCCAAGATGAGCAGCGAGGCCACCAGCACGCCCAGCACGCCCAGCACCCGCGCCGTGCCGCGCAGGGCGCGGGTGCCGAGGGGCGCTTCGCGGTAGTCGGTGCTGTAGGAAGGCATGAGGCCTTCCGCGGGCCTGCGAGTCTCCTTGCGGCGAGGGGAAACGTCTGCCGTGGCGGAAAGGCCGCGCACGGTGGTGTCGCTGGCCATGCGCGCCGGTTTCGGCCGTTTGGCAGGCTGGCCCTCGGCGGCACGCGAAAGGGGCTGCCCGGCGGGCAGGTTTTCCCGCTGTCTGGCAGGCTGCTTGCGGGCAGGTGTTTCAAGCCGCTGTTCGCGCCGCCTTTCCGGCTGTTGATCGTGCGGCGTTTCAGCCTGCACGGGCCGTGGGCGCTGAGGAAACGGAAGCCATTGGCCCAATTTTGCGGTATTTCCCGGCGCGCGCTTTGGTTCGGCAAGAGGCGAGGCAGATGTTTGCCCTGCGGAAGAATCCGGCCGCTGCAAACGGTCGTACAAATCAATTTCAACAATGCGCTGGTTTACTGTGGTGTGCTTTACCGCGGGCGCGGGGAGTTCGGCGCCGGCCCCGGCGGCCATGCTTTTGACGGTTGGAGTGCGCCCACCGTGCTGCGGCCTGTGGTACACGTGCTTACGGCTTTCATCGGCAACGGCGGCCTTCCCGAAAGATGGCGGCGGCTGCACCGTTTGTTCCGGGGGCTGGCACATGGCGGGGTCTTGCCCGGTGGGCAGGGTGCCGGCGGTAAAAACAGGCGATGTACCGCGTCCTGCGGGGCGCTGTGGGGTAAGGGAGCGGTGCTGCGCTTTTGCGGCGAGACCTACGGTTCCCGCTGCCGGGGCGGCTGCTGGGTGGGAAGGCGGCGGCAAGGGCTGCGGAGGCTGGCCATAGGGCTGTGGCGCCGGTGGGGTGCCACCGCTAGCGCGGCCAGCGTCACCGGCGCGGTACAGGTATTTTTGTGTTTCGTTTTTTGAAGATTTCAATAACTTCCTCCTGGGACGAAGCGCGCCGCGGGTGCGATGCAATGGCCCGGAATATGACGCGGCAAATTATCTGTCTGCAAAAACCCATTTATGCTGGATGAAAAAGCTGATGAAGAAAAGCACGGTGTCTACTATGAGCTTTGCGGGTACGGCCGGCATGCCCAGCACACCGGACAAAAGGTAAACACCGCCGTAAGACACCAGCATTTGCGCCACGCACAAAAACGCGTATTTCAGCAGTGTGGGCGCCATGCCGGCATTGTTTTTAAACACGAGGGTCTTGTTGACGGCAAAGTTGAACAGGGCGGAGCACACCCGGGCGCCCACGGTGGCAACCAGCAGGCGCGTGCTTGCGGGCATGTTCCGCAGAAGGTAGTTCAGCAGGGCAAACAGCAAAATATCGACAAAAAACGACGCAACGGACGCCCCGGCAAATTTCAAAAATTTTACGACAATCAGCCCGTAAATCAGCAGCACATCCCGCAGGGAAAAATGGGAGCCGGAGTTGTTGTTCAGGTATATGGTGTGGATGGGATATTCCACCACTTTCACGCCGCTCATTTTGGTTTGCAGCAGCATGTTGGTCTCGAATTCGTAGCGCTCGCCGCGCACGTTCAGCAGCACGTTGCAGTAACCGGCCGGAATACCGCGCAGGCCGGTTTGGGTGTCGGTCATGTCCAGGCCATACAGCCAGCGGATGATGTTGCGGGTGATTTTGTTGCCCCACTCACTTTTAATGGGCACAATGTCGTGGTCGAAATCGCGGGCGCCAACAATCAGGCAGCCGGGGTTTTCGTCCATTACCTCGGCGCAGCGGCACACGTCCTGCGTGCTGTGCTGGCCGTCGGCGTCTAGCGTTACCACGCCGGCTTTGCCGCGCGTGTCTTCCAAAAAATGCTCAATGGCGGTTTTTAAGGCGCGGCCCTTGCCACGGTTTTCCTCATGGCGCAACACCACGCAGCCCTGGCCGGCGGCGTAATCGAAAAAAGAGCGGTACGAAGGGCCGCTGCCATCGTCCACAACGATGATATAATCAAACCCCGCGTCGACGAGTTCGTCGACTACGGTTTTAAAAAGGTCATCCGGTTTCAGGCTGGGAACTACGGCCGCAACATTCATATGGGAAAGTCCTCTCACAGCTTTTTTAGGCAGGCGGGAAGGCTATTTGGGGCGACGGTACACCCTTCGGCCGCTTGGTGCGCGCTGGTGTGTGTTTGCGCTGTTCGGCAGCTGGGCCGTGGGGCGCCGGCTTTGTACTGCGGCGGAAGTTGGGCGCGCGGCGCCGCCGGGCACCGGGCGTCGCTTTTTCGGCCGCAGCAGCAGGATGATCCAGACCAGCGCAAATACCGTAACAAAGGCGCCCACAACCACAAAAACCCATGGAGAAACGCCGCTTTGCTCCGGCGTGCTTGCGGGTGTGGAGACAGTGTTGCTATTGTTATTTTTTGAAGCGGCGTTTACAGGTGCAGCCGGTGCGGTTACGGGCGAGGTTTCGTCGGCCGCCTCCGGTGCGTGAAGGGCCGCGAGGTCGATGTTCTCAAAAAAGTCGTTTTTGGCAACGTCCTCACCCACGGTGCTGCGGGCGAGGCCGAACAGGCGGCAGTCATAGTCGCCGTAATCCTCAACAGAAAAATATTCCAGCTGGGAGGTGTGGCAGTTAAAGCCTTCCTTTGCCATGTCCAGCGCCGTGCGGCCGCCAAAGGCGGAAAGGGGTTGGTTCCAGTCCATGGTAAGCTGGTTTTCGCCGTACAGGTGCAGGTAGGTTTTGGGCACATCCCAAGTGCCGTAGGTGGCGGCACTTTCGGGGTAGGCGGTTTCGTCGGCCGCCAGGGGCAGCGCTTCCAGCAGGGTCTCGGCGTTCAAGATATGTGCGCCGTGGCCGTATTCACCATTCAAATCGTGGGCAACCACCACCTGCGGCTGGAAGCGGCGCAGCATCTCCACTTGGAAAGCCAGCACGTTTTCACGGCCGAAGCACTCCTCGGCGGAGGACAGGCTTGCCAACGAGGCGTACAGGTCGGGGAAAGGGCCCATGACAGGATAGGCGCGCACACCCACGGTCCACAGGCCGTTTAGCAGTTCATGCGGGCGGTAGGGCTCGCCAAAGTGGTTTGTCATGTACACCACCTGCACGGCCAGGCCCTTTTCGCCAGCGTAATAGGGCAGGGTGCCGCCAAAAAAAAGGTGTTCGTCGTCGGCGTGGGTGGGCAGGGCCAGCAGGTCGGCCTTTTCCAGCGGGGGCTGCCAGATTTGCACCCAGTCCGGCACATCGCCTTCGCTAAACAAGTAGATGTCGCACATCTTGTACTCGCCCGTGTGCAGGCGCAGGGTGGCCTGTGTGGTGGGCGATTCTACGGCGTAGTACTCGTGCAAAAAGCCGTTTTTCCCGCCGTCCAGCACCACGTCGCCGGAAAGGGAGATCTCATACGCACCGGGCGGGGTGTCCCACACAAAATACATGTGGGAAAAAGGCGTGGCGCTTTTGATATATATTTCGTCCCCTTCTACAAAGGGGAGGCCGGTGCCGCGGTTCGCGTCGGTAAGCACATGGGTGGTAAGCCCGTCCGGAAAGCTGATTTCGATCTCCTCTGCAGGAATCTCATTGGTTGCGGGGGCGGTTTCAGGCGCGGGATACACATCTGCCTGTTCGGCGGATTCCGCCCCTGCGCCGCCGTCCGGTCCGTCAGCCGGTTCGGCTGCGGCGGGCAGCAAAGGGGCAATAAACAAAGCGGCCCCCAGCACGCAAGATAGGAAGCGCAGCAAAATCTTTTTCATCCGGCCACCTTTAAATCAACAATTTATACCATATATGGTGCATGCCATACAACAGTATACCATATATCCGGCAGTTCTGCCTACCGCATTCCCACAAATTTTGCGGCCCGGTTATACAAAGGATGCCGTGGCTACATATTTGGCCACAGCGGCGTGGGGTACAGGCCGTCCTCGTGCTTTGCCCGGATGGCGGCCATCACGCCGGGTTTGTCCTCTTTGTAGGTGACGCCGTACCAGCGGTCGTTGCTTTTCAGCACCCGCACATCCGCCGTGCCCGACTTGATCATCTCGTCCACGGAATTTGGCAGCAGGCATTCACATTTCATCGGGTTTTTGGGCAGGTTTTCCGTCAAATAAGCCGACAGGCTTTTGTGCAGGGCGGGGAACAGGCTTTCGTTGAAGCCCCAGAAGTTCATAGACACCAGCGTGCCTGGCGCAATGGGCGTCCAGCTTTGGCCGTCGTCCTCGGTGTAGCGCGCGCCGTTGTCGGTCTCTTCAATTTTCAGCCGCTCCACAATGGTTTGCAAATAGCCGTTCGCGTCGGCTTGGCACACACCGCGGGCCACGGTGCCCTTGTCCGTCACGGTTTTTTCAATCAGGTAGCCTACCATGGCGTAGTGGCCATCGCCATTTTGCGCCGCGTCGCTGGTCAAAAAGTCGTACAAAACCTTGTAGGCCTCGGGGCCATAGTAGTCGTCGGCGTTGATGACGGCAAAGGGGCCGTCCAGCATGCCCTCGGTAGCAAGCACGGCGTGGGTAGTGCCCCAGGGCTTTTCGCGGCCCTCGGGGATGGAGAATTCCGCCGGGATGTTGGCCAGTTCCTGGAAAGCGTACTCCACCTGCACCCGCTGGGCGATGCGGTTGCCGATGGCGGCCTTGAAGTCGGCCTCGATGGCGCGCTTGATGATGAAGATCACCTTTTCAAAGCCCGCCTGCACGGCGTCGTAGATGGAATAGTCGATGATGACTTCGCCGTCGGGGCCGACGGGGTCGATTTGCTTCAGGCCGCCGTAGCGGCTGCCCATGCCGGCCGCCAGCACGACCAAAACAGGTTTTTTCATTGGGAGGCCTCCTCGTTTTTGTACCCATTGGGGTTTTTGCTTTGCCAGTTCCACGAATCGCGGCACATTTCCGCAATGCCGAATTGCGCCTGCCAGCCCAGTTCCTCCTTGGCGTAGGTGCAGTCGGCGTACACTTCGGCAATGTCGCCGGGGCGGCGCGGGGCCACTTTATAGGGCAGCTTTTTGCCGCAGGCTTTCGAGTAGGCCGAAATCACTTCCAGCACGCTGTAGCCCACCCCCGTGCCAAGGTTGCAGATGAAGAGGCCGGAGTTTTGCGCAAGTTTGCCAAGGGCCGCCACGTGGCCATGGGCAAGGTCCATCACGTGGATGTAATCGCGCACGCCGGTGCCGTCGCGGGTGGGGTAGTCGTCACCGAACACGTTCACATGGTTCAGCTTGCCAACGGCCACCTGGGCGATGTAGGGAACCAGGTTGTTGGGGATGCCGTTCGGGTCCTCGCCGATGAGGCCGGAGGGGTGTGCACCGATGGGGTTGAAATAGCGCAGCAAGGCGGCGTTAAAGGCGGTGTCGGCCTTGCAGCAATCCATGATAATGCGCTCGGCCATCAGTTTTGTGTAGCCATAGGGGTTTTCTGCCGAAGTGGGGAAATCCTCCTTCACAGGCACGCTGGCGGGGTCGCCGTACACCGTGGCGGAGGAAGAGAACACCAGGTTGCGCACGTCGTGGGCGCGCATGGCGTTCAGCAGCACCAGAAGGGCGGTGAGGTTGTTTGTGTAGTATTCCAGCGGCTTTGCTACGCTTTCGCCCACGGCCTTGAAAGCGGCAAAGTGAATGGCGGCCTCAATGTCACGGTTTTCGGCAAAAATGCGGTTTACCACATGGGCGTCGCAGGCGTCGGCGTTATAAAATTTGATTTTCACTCCGGCGATGGCCTCCACGCGGCGCAGGGCCTCGTCGCTGGAGTTGGACAAGTCGTCGAGTACGATGATATCGTGGCCGGTTGCGGCCAGCGCGACGCAGGTGTGTGTGCCGATGTAGCCGGCGCCCCCGGTTACCAGTATGGACATAATTGCACTCCCCCGTTCTTTTTTGACAATTTTTTCAAGCCATTAAAATTATACACTATCAACCCCGAAATGAACAGGGTTTTGGCCGCATTGGGCGGATAGATTGGGGGGATAAAAAAGCCACCCGCTGGCGGCGGGTGGTCAACTTGTCAAAAAAAGGGTAGCCCGCGCGCAGTGTCCGGTGGCGCAACGCACGCTTGTGCATTCTTTGACAGGCTCAACCACCCGCTCTCCGGCGGGTGTAAAAGATACAGTGAGGACCGCCTACACTTGCAAATAGCGCGACAAAAATTCACGCAGACGGTCCGATTTGGGGCTGGTGAACACCTCTTCAGCACAGCCCTCCTCGGCGATGACGCCTTCGTCCATGAACAGCACCCTGTCGGAGACATCGCGCGCAAAGGCCATTTCGTGGGTGACAATGGCCATGGTGAGGCCGGTGTGGGCAAGGGCGCCGATCACCTTCAGCACCTCGCCCACCATTTCGGGGTCCAGCGCGCTGGTGGGTTCGTCGAACAGCAGCACCTCCGGCCGCATGCACAGGGCGCGGGCGATGGCCACGCGCTGCTGCTGCCCGCCGGAAAGCTGCCGCGGTTTCGCGGCGGCATATTGGGCAAGGCCCACCTTTTCAAGGTATTCGGCGGCGGTTTGCTCGGCCTCGGCCTTGCTTTTGCCCGCTACCTTCACCTGGCCCACCACGCAATTTTGCATAACGCTCATGTTGGCAAACAGGTTAAACTGCTGGAACACCATGCCCACCTTGGCGCGATAGGCCGGGATGGCGTAGCCCGGGGCCAGCACGTCCTGCCCGCCGAACAGAATTTCGCCGCCGGTGGGCCACTCCAGCAGGTTGATGCAGCGCAAAAACGTGGATTTGCCGCTGCCGGACGCGCCGATGATGCTCACCACCTCACCGGCTTCCACGGACATATCAATGCCTTTGAGGATCTTGTTTTCCCCAAAGTCTTTTTTCAGGCCGCGTGTTTCAATCACCTTTTGCATGGGCGTCTCCTTTGCCGGGCATATACGCTCAGGTTTTGCCGTGCTTGCGCAGGGTGTCCGGGTTCAGCACGGTGGTGGTGGAGGACGCGATGAGCGTGAAATTCTTTGGCCCGTCCATTTTATTCTCTACAAGGCGCAACAGCCGCGAAGACACGAAGGTGAGCGTGAGGTAGATGGCTGCGGCAATCAAAAACGGCTGGTAGGTGAGGTAGAATACGCCGCGCACCGTTTGGGTGGTGTAGAACAGTTCGCCCACCATGATGACACTGAGCACGGACGAATCCTTCAGGTTCACCACGAACTCGTTGCCCGTGGCGGGCAAAATATTGCGGATGGCCTGTGGCAGCACCACGTTCACCATGGTTTTCCAGTGGCTCATGCCAATGGCCTTGGCGGCCTCGGTTTGGCCCGGGTCCACCGATTGGATGCCCCCGCGCACGATTTCAGACATATAGGCGCCGGTATTTAGCGTGATGACAATGAGGCCCGCCGGGAAGGAGGCGATACTGAGGCCGGCGAACTCCTGCAGGCCGTAGTACACCAGCACCGCCTGCACCATCATGGGTGTGCCGCGGAACACCTCGATGTACACCGACAGCACGGCGTTTGCCACGCGCAGCAAAACGCTGCGCGGCGTGGCCGCTGTTTGGCCGCCCAAATGGTAGGGCGTGGTGCGCACGATGCCCACCCCAAGGCCGATCAAGAACCCGACCGCCGTGCCCACAATGGCCAAAACAACGGTGGCGGCCGTGCCCTTTAAAAACTGCTGGCCGTATTTTTCCAGCAGCATCCAGATAGTGTCCCAAAAGCCCACTGCTTTGCCACCCCCTGCGTTTTGCGCGCGGTGCGCGCGGCTTTTTTATGCGTCGGCCAGAGGCTGGTTTTTCACGGCTTCTTCCATGATCTTGGCGCGGTCGTCCTCCGAGATGGTGGCAAGGGCCGCGTTCAGCTTTTCTTTCAGCTCGGCGTCGTCCTTGCGGATGCCGATGGACACCGACACGTCGCCGGTGGAATAGTCGAACCCTTGGCCTTCTTCAAAGCCAATGTAGGTGAGGTCCGAGTTTGTTACGGTGGCGGAAATGGCAGCCGGGCGCTCGGACACATAGCCGTCGATGGCGCCGGAGGAGACAGCCACCACCATGGTGGGGAAATCCTTCATGGCGGGCTGTTTGTCCACGTCGGGAATCTGGTCGATCACGTCGTAGTGCAGCGTACCCAGCTGGCCGGTGCTGTTCGCGCCGCTGAAATCCGCAAGGCTGGCGGCGTCGGCATAAGGGCTGTCTTTTTTCACGACGACAACCAGGTCGCTCACGTAATAATGGTCGGTGAAGTCCAAGGTCATGCGGCGTTCTTCCGTGTCCGTCATGCCGGCAATGATGGCGTCGATTTTGCCGGAGGTGAGGCTGGGGGGCAGGCCGTCCCACTCGGTTTTCACCACTTCAAGCTCCATGCCGAGGTTGTCTGCGATGCGCTTGGCAATCTCCACATCGTAGCCGCCGGCAAACGTGCCATCCGGCAGGGGCACGGCGCCGTTGGCGTCGTCCAGCTGCGTCCAGTTGAAGGGGGCGTAGGCGCACTCCATGCCCACGCGCAGCACGCCGCCGGTGGCGGTTTCACCTTCGGCGGCGGAATCGGCCGGGGCGGCGCTGTCGGTGGATGTGCTGCTGGAGGCAGAGCCGCCGCAGGCGGCCAAAACGGCCATAAAGGCCAGCGCCAGCAAAAGGGAAACAGCTTGCTTTAAATGATTCAACAATTTCATATTCAATCCCTCAATCTTTTCTAATTCTATCAGTCGGTTAGCGTTTTTCGTCAGCATTGCTATCATAAAACATTTTTTGTTTTTTTGCAATTACAAACATATATCGGCGCGGCAAAAGCGGTTGCGGTTTTGGAAGAATATTGCTATGATAAAGTCTGATAAAAAAGTAGCAAAGGCATCGAAACCAAAAAACGAAATGCCGGATGGAGCCGGAAGGAAAGGGTGGTTTGAGTGGATTGTCTGGGGCTGGACGTACAAGTGGCAAATATGCCGGAGCTGGACGCGGGCTTTGTGCCCATGGCCGGTTTTTTTGCCGCGCACCAAAAGAAAGCGGCGGAACCGTTTGCCGTAGCGGTGGAACGCAGCGGCGGCGCGGTGTCTGTGTGGGACACAAACGTGATCGGGACTGCCCGGCACCGCGCGGCGGACGAGTATTACCTGGACAGGCTGGTGAAATTCCTGCTGTGGGCGCGGGGCGGCTGGCACGTGACGCTGTGCGGCGATGCGCAGCTTGCCGAAAGTGTGAAGGCGGCCTATGCCCCGGGCAGCGGCCGCGGCTTTGACGCGGATTTTATGGGCAAAATTTACGCCAGGCCCTTCACGGTGGACATTGTACCCTACGGCGAAAAACCGGTGGCAAACGAGCAGGCCCAGGCCATTGGCGGCAACCTTGCGGGGTGCCGCATCGGCTTTGACGCCGGCGGCAGCGACCGGAAGGTGAGCGCTGTGGTGGACGGCGAGGCGGTGTTCAGCGAAGAGGTGGTGTGGCACCCGAAATTGAACACGGACCCGCGGTACCATTACGGCGGCATTGTGGAATCCTTCCGCCACGCGGCGGCAAAAATGCCACGGGTGGACGCCGTTGGCGTTTCCTCGGCGGGCATTTACGTGGACAACGAGTGCCGCGCGGCGTCGCTGTTTTTGAAGGTGGGCGAGGCGGACTTCCAAAAATATGTGCGGGACATTTACATTCGCGCCGCGGCCGAGGTGGCGCCCGGCGCGCCGCTGGCGGTGGCGAACGACGGCGACGTGACGGCGCTGGCCGGGGCCATGGGCCTTGGGGAGAACAGCGTGCTGGGCGTTGCCATGGGCACCAGCGAGGCCGCGGGCTATATCAACGCGGACGGCAACGTGACCGGCTGGCTGAACGAGCTGGCCTTTGCCCCTGTGGATGCGCAGGCTGGCGGCGCTGTGGACGAGTGGAGCGGCGATGCGGGCTGCGGTGTGAAATACATGAGCCAGGATGCCGTGGTTCGCCTTGCGGCGGACGCGGGGCTTGCCCTTTCCGGCAATACACCCGCCGAAAAGCTGGCCGCGGCACAAGCCCTTGCCGAAGCGGGCGACGCGCTGGCAATGAAGGCATTCCGTTCCATCGGCGTGTACCTGGGCCATTCGCTGGGGCTGTACAGCTTGTTTTACGGCATCCGCCACGCGCTGGTGCTGGGGCGTGTCACCAGCGGCGCCGGGGGCGAGGCCATCATCGCCGAGGCCGCCCGCGTGCTGCGCGAGGAATACCCCGCCTGCGCCTTTGTGCCGCAGATGCCGGACGAAAAGGCCCGCCGGGTGGGGCAAAGCGTTGCGGCGGCCAGTTTGTAGCAGTGGCGCGCACAGCGGTATTGGCGGCTTTGGGGCCGGAAAAGAATTGCAGACAAAAACCGCGCGGCTGTGTGCCGCGCGGTTTGCGTTTTGTGTAGGTTATTTCAGCTGGGGAATCAGTTCCTCCAGTTGTGTTTTGGTTTCCGCCAAGGCCTCGCGGTACTGGGCCAGCGTGGCTTCGTCATAGCTGCCGCCGCGCAGCTGGTTCATCAAGTCGGTGCTGAGGTTGAACACTGCGGTGAGCGAGAGGTTGCCGCTCATGCCTTTGATGGCGTGGGCAACGTCGGCGGCGGCGCCTGTATTGCCGGAGGCCAGGGCGGCCTCAAATTTATCAAATTCCTCACTTTGCAGAAAAAGCCCCAGCATGCGGCTGTAAATGGCCACATTGCCACGGATGCGGCCAAGGCCTTCGTTGGTATCGATATATTGGTTCACGGGATAGTCAGACATAGGGGAAATCCTCCGCAAGAATATTACAGAAAAAGTGTACAATTAATATTACAGAAAATTTATCAACAATGCAATAGAGATGTGCTATAATTAAGAGCAAATAAATTGCTTCGCAATTTGCACGCTTCGCGCCACAGGGTTCCGCTTCATGATCTGACTTATTTTGCCGCTGTTCGCGGGCGGGATATGGTATCCTTTTCGAAGAACATAATCTATTGTAACAGGAGGAGCAGGTCATGGACGAAAAGAAAAAAATGGTGGACTTCCCGCATTATGACCCCGACAGCCATGTGACGTTCCCGCCCTCGGAGGGCGCGGCCACCTGCCCCCCGGCGCCGAAGCGGGACCACACCCAGCCGCCCCACGAAACACGGGAAAAACCGTACCACCAGGATTACGAGCCCGAGTTCCCGACAGCGGATCCCTCGCAGACGACACCCGGCGCGCCCAATATCCGCGACCCGCACACCAAACTGCCGCCGGATACGGATTTGTCGAAACTGTCGCCCGACGTGGACTTGAAAGATAAATACTAGGAGGCGCACGGCGCAAACGCGCTAGCCTTCTTTCCTGTCCCACTCCTGCCCGCGCTCGCCGGCGTTTTCACGCAATATCCGGAACATATCCTGATATTTTGTGGCGCTGCGCGGGTACGGGCTTTTGATTTCATAGTGGCCGCCCTTTTTGGTGGAGAAGGTCAGCGTCATTTTCGAGCAGTTGGTCAAATCGGAGATGGCGTCCAGCAAAAAAGTGCAGTTGCCGCACACCAGCCGGTCCTTGTACAGGGTCAGTTCGCCCTTTTCCACAACCAGGCTCTTCTTTTTCGGCACGATTTTGAGCAGCGTCTGCCGTTCGTCTGTGAAAAACGGGGCATTGCCGCTTACCGTGGCCATTTTCGAAAGCTGGCGCTGCTGCCACCGGTCCCATTGGTGGATGGTGTTGAACGGCAGGTCCACGCCTTCCAAAAAGCCGTATTTCGTGTAGGTGGCATCCAGGCCGCAGGCCGCGCAGGTAAACGCGCTGCCCTTTGAGTGCAGTGTGCCGGTTTCGCCGCACTTTGGGCACATGTACAGGGCAAGCTCCATATTTTCGGCCCGGCGCAGGTTGCGCTCGCCATAGGCGATCATTTCCTTGTGCTGGCGGGCGTAGGCGTCCTCGCACAGGTCCCGCTTGATGATGCGGTTCACTTCTTCTTCGCCCATGCGTTTCAGTTCGTCTGCGGTGTAGCGCCCGGCCACTTCGCCGTGCATCCGGCCGCGGCGGTGGCTTTTGCCCCAGCCCGGCTGGGTTAAAAAGCCGCCCACCAGCCGGTAGGTGATGAGGTTTGCGCCGCTTTGCAGCAGCAGTTTGCCCGTACTGGGCGGAATTTCAGCGGTGACGCCGTTGAAGCTGCGGGCGCCCTCCGCGAAAATGCACACGTTTTTGCCGCTTTTCAGCGTGCGCAGCGTCTCAATGGCCGTGCGGGCGTCGGTGCCGCCCTTCATGCGCATGATGGGCGCGAATACGAAATTCAAAAGCTTTGAAAAAAAGCCCCAGCGGAAAATGTGCTCGCTTGCCACGAACCGCACATACTGCGGGAACGCGCGGGCGATCAGCACGGGGTCAAGGTCGGTGACATGGTTGCACAAAATTAGCGTTGGCGCGCGGACAAGCCGCACTTGCTCACACGTGAAACGCATCAGCAGGTACATAATGGGGCCGGCGATGCGGTGGATGAAGTTGTACATCACCACTTCGCGGCGCTTTTTTTTCACAACGCGTTTTTTGCTCAAGGGTCCATGCCTCCGCTTATTGCCGCTTTTGGCAGCATCTACACCATAGAAATAACCACATAACATTCTATTCCAAATCGACAGAATACGCAAGTGATTCTTTGTTGTTTACTTTATGATAGACAAAGGGGAACGTATGGAAAATTTGAAAGCATGCCCGTTTTGCAGCGGAAAAGCCCAAATGTCCCGGGTGCCGGGCGGAGGCATGAGCATTATGTGCGGCAAATGTGGTGCCATGGCGATGCTGGAGGGCAGCGGTGCAAACCGGGATGTGCTGGCTGCGGCGTGGAACCGCCGCACGAACCGCCCGAACTTCCAGCGGGTGGACAAGGTGAAACCCTGCCCGTTTTGCGCCTCGCGGCAGGAACTTGCCAAGCGCCCGGACAACAGCTCTATTATTGTGTGCCAGAGCTGCCACATGATGGTTTCCTTTGTGTACAGCTCTGATTTACCCACCAGCGTGGCTTATTGGAACAGGCGGGTGGAATAGACAGGAGAGAGACTATATGGAAAACCGCGAAAAAGAATCAAAAAAATTCATGGCAGAAATGCTGCTGGAAACAGACTACCTGATTGACGAAAGCGCCTCGGCGCTGGTGATCAAGGACGAAGTGTGGAACGAAGTGAACCGCTGGGTGCCCGAGGACGCGCACGTGGTGGCGCGGCTGGTGCAGTCGGAATATGAGCGGTGCGAGACCTTTTGCTACATTGTGATGACGGACGAGCGCCTGTATGTGGCCAACGTGCTGGCCGAGGATATCGTTTGCGAAGAGTACCGCATGGTGAATGTGAAGTGCTTCAAAGCGTGCGACGTGGCGGCCTACGCCTTTTTCACCCAGCCGGAGGAGACCCTGGAACTGCGGCTGATGATGAAAGACGGCAAACGCATCCGCCTGGGGCTTAGCATTGCGCTTATTTACCGCGACAAGAACTATGAACTGCTGCGCGGCATAGCGCAAAGCGCGTTTTTCAAAGGCTGACAGTTTAAATAATACGGTGTTGCCATGGCTGCGCTTTGAACAATACCCCCGGCCCGCGCGCCGGGGGTATTGTTGCGCTTTTTTTTCAATTTGAATGCTTTTTTTAAAATAGCATATTTTGTGGCTTGACAATGCTAACTTTAATGTATATAATGTAAAAAGATACAAGATATAGATATTTGGACAATAAAATTCTGCAGGCAAAGGAGGCGCGCGTGATGGATAAACTGAAAAAGTGTTGGCGGTTCTTTTTAGAGATTTTCGCGTTCCGCACCGGCTGGGAAGAAGAAGCATTGGCAGAGATGGAGCACCCGCGGCGCAAACAGGTACGCTATGGGGCCGTGGCCGCCGTAAAGCCCGCGCGGCAAATGAGAAAAGCCTCTTAAACGGCAAACATGTAAATAAACAGCCCCGGCAGCCAGTGGATGGCTGCCGGGGTTTTGTGTGTTTTAAATATTTTGCATGGAAGATGGCGTTTTGCGGTTTCGCAGGAATCCGCCGGATAATGCCGGCGCGGCTGCTAGAACTTCCAATATAAAATCTCCACCTCGCTGCCTTCGCGCAGTGCAAGGCCGGCGGGCTGGTCGATGATGCAGTTGGAGGCAGGAAGATTTGAGATGACGGAAGAACGGTGGTTTTTTGTGTAAAGGTGCACGCCGTCTTCGCGTTTGTAGGCGCGCACAAAGCGCCGCTGGCCGCTTTCCTTCATCTCGCCTTCGGCAACGGCGGCGCGGCCGCGTTTCCAGGTGAAATCATCGCAGTGCATCGCCTTTGCCAGCATGGGCCAGAAAAACACGCTGAAATTGACGAGGGCCGCGAAGGGATTGCCCGAAAGGCACAGGACGGGTTTGCCTTTGTACAGGGCGGCCAGCGCGGGCGTGCCGGGCTTCATGTTCACGCGATGGAACAGGGTTTTGGCGCCAAGAAAGGCGAGGGCGGAAGGGATAAAATCTTTTTTGCCCACGCTGACGGCGCCGGTGGTGATGATAACGTCCACATCCCGGACGGTTTCTTCAAGCAGGCGGCAAAAGGCGGGGGGGGCATCGGGGGCAATGCGCAAAAAGGCCAGCTGCGCCCCGGCGGCTTTTATCTCGGCGGCAATGGTGTAACTGCCGCTGTTGTAGATTTGCGCCGGGCCAAGGCCGCCGCCGGGCGCGGCAATTTCGTCGCCGGTGGCAATGATGCCCACGCGCCATTGGCGCAGCACGCTTACCGTGGCAAAGCCAAGGCTTGCCAGCACGCCGATGTGCCGCGTGGTGAGCCGGGTGTAAGCGGCAACGGCCAGCTCGCCGCGTTTTATATCTTCGCCTGCCTCGCCGATGAACCGGCCGGGTGCGGCGGGGGCGTAAACCGCCACGGTGCCTTCGCCCTTGTCCGTGTCCTCCTGCCGCACCACGCAGTCGTAGGCCGGAGGCACGGCGGCGCCCGTCATGATGCGCACGGCGGTGCCGGGTGCGGCGGCAAAGGTTTTGTCGTCGCCGGCGCACAATTCGCCCAGCACGGCAAGCCGCGCCGGGGCCGCTTTGGAGGCAAAGGCGATGTCGGCCGCATGCACGGCGTAGCCGTCCATGGCGGAGCGTGCAAAGCGCGGCACGTCCAGCGGGGAGAGGATATCCGCCGCTGTAACGCGGCCGGTGGCGTCCAGGATGTCCACGGTTTCCGTTTCGCGCTGGGGCGCCACGGCATTTGCCAGCAAATCGATGGCTTGTTCCACTTCAATCATAAGGCACAAGGCTTTCTTAAAGCGCCCGGGAGGGCGGTTGTTTTAGGCAGTGTCAGCCGGTTTGGTTTTGGCGGATGGAAATGCCCAGCAGGGCGGCCAGATAGGCTTTGCCGCCGGGGATGTCCGCACTGGGCGTGCCGGCGGCAAGCCGGGCCCGCGGTACGCCGTTTTTTGCGGTGCGGATAAAAAGGCCGTTTTCCATGGCGCCGCCGCTGGCGAACACAATGCGGTCGGCATAGGGAAAAACCGCCTTGGCGGAGGCTTTGGCGGGCGGGATACCTTCCCGTGCGGGGGTGTTTTTACTGCCGTCCACAAACGGGGCGTAGCGGTGGGCCGCCATGAAAAACACCCCCGGCTTTGCCACTGTGCGCAGGGAGTTTGACTCGCACACGACGACGGCGTTTTGTGGCACTTTGGCCAAAAAGGCGGCCAGGGCCTCCGGCAGGGCGTGGGCAAGGCTGGAAAGCAGGAAAGCCCGCTGTGCGCCTGTCGCCTTTAGCAGGGCGGTGTCCTTGCCGGGGGCGCTGCCGTCGTCCTCCGCCAGGCGGAAGTCCCCTTGAAAAGACGTGCAAAGGCCGCAGCCCGCGGCGCCGTGCTGGCATTGGCCGTGCTTTTCCGCAACGCTGATGACTTTCAGCCCCACCACGGGGCGTGTGCGGCTCAGGTGCCGCACCAGGCGGCAGGCAAGGGTGGTTTTGCCGTCATTCCGGCCAAAAGAACCCACCAGCACCATATTCGGCACGTCTATCCATTTCTCTTCCGCCATTTTTCCCAGTCCTCTTGTGTGTTGAGATTTAAAAACGCCGCCGCAGCCGTTGTTTCGTCCACATGCGTGGTTGCCACGCGCAATTGCCCGAACTCCCGGCGCAGCTGTGGCCTGTTTTCGGCCAGCTGCCGCTGGAACACCGGCAGGCAGCTTTTGGCGTAAAAGGCGAACATGGGCTCGAGCTTCTCGCCGTGGGCGCACAGAGAGACGTCATGGCCGGGCAGGGCCGCTTGCATCTGCGCTATCAGCGCGGCGCTGGGGGCGGGCATGTCGCAGGCCATGGCGAACACGGCCTGCTCCTTTACGTGGCACATAGCCGTGCAAATGCCGCCCAAAGGGCCCATGCCGGGCCAGGCGTCTTCATAAACCGGAAAGGCGCTGAGCGCCGGGTAGGCCGCAAGCTTTGCGCGGTTGTTGGAAATGAGGGCCACGGTCCCGAACAAGCCGGAAAGCAGGTCCGCGTGGTGTTCCAGCAGCAGGCGGCCGTCCGGCGCCTTCAAAAAGGCTTTGTCGAAGCCCATGCGGCTGCTTTTCCCGCCGCAAAGAATGGCGGCGGCGCAGGAAACGGGATGCCCCGCCGCCGCGCCGCCGTTTGCGGTTGCCATTACAGGTGATTGGCGCGCTGTGCCGCGTCCACCACGTGCTTTACCAGCACGGAGGTGGTGACGGTGCCAACGCCCCCGGGCACCGGCGTGATGGCGCCGACGATGCCTTCAGCGGCTTCAAAATCCACATCGCCGCAAAGGCTGCCGTCTTCCAGCACGTTGATGCCCACGTCGATGACGGTTTGGCCCGCGGAGAAGTAGTCCTTGCCGATCATTTTGGGGCGGCCGGCGCTGACGATGAGGATATCGCCCTCGCGGCACACGCCGGGCATGTCCACTGTTTTGGTGTGGCAGGTGGTAACAGTGGCGTGCTTGCCCACCAGCATCATGGCGGCGGGCTTGCCCACAACCAGGCTGCGGCCGATGACGACGGCGCGCTTGCCTTTTGGATCCACGCCGTAGAAGTCCAGAATCTCCATGCAGGCCTGGGCCGTGCAGGGCGGGTAGCCCGTGGCTTTGCCGGTGAACACGCCGGCAAGGGAAAGGTCCGTGATGCCGTCGATGTCTTTTTCCGGGGCCAGGGTGTTGCGCACCAGTTCTTCATCGATGGTTTTGGGCAGCGGGCGGAACAGCAGCACGCCATGTACGGACGCGTCCGCGTTCAGCTCCTTGATGGTGTCCACCAGCTTATCCTGGGGCACGTCGGCAGGCAGCAGCACATTTTTCACCTGCACGCCCACTTTTTCGCAGCGCTTCATGGCGCCGCGCTCGTAGGACACGTCGTCCGGCTTTTCGCCCACGCGCACGATGGCAAGGGTGGGGAAAATGTTTTTGGCGTTCAATTCGCCAATGGTCTCGATCATATTGTTGTTCAGCGCTTCCGCTACGGGCGCGCCTTTCAAAAGTTCTGCCATGTCAGTGATCCCCTTCTGGTTTCTGCCAGCAATTTATTTTTCGTTAATACGCAACAAAAATGCCATTTGCACCAAAGCGGCGCCGCGCGCCGCGTTACCGCACGGCCGGGCACCGGCCTAAAAGCGCGCGGCCACGTCCGCGAAAATGGCGTCGGCCAGCTTGGTGTATTTTGCCAGCAGGCCGTTTGCTTTTTCGTTGGTGGCCTCGGCGAATGCGCGGTCTTTCATGGCCTTGGTGTTGATGAACACGTTAAGGCTGGCCGCCTGCAAAGCCGCCTTGCAGCACACTACGCCGCAGCCCACGTCCGAGATGGCGATGGCGGTGCCTTTGGCGGCGAATTCCTGGTGCAGGTCAATGGCGTCGCAGCATTTTTCCATAATCTTTAGCGGCACGTCGCAGCATTCGCGCAGGGCCTTTTCCATCACCGTGTCTTTTTCGGCCTGTTGTTCCGGTGTTTCCTTCGGCATGCCGTAGGCGCGGGACAACGGCTCGAACACCTCGGCGTCCTTTGCCACCAGGGCCAGCAGGTCGTTTTGCAGGGCGTCGGCTTTGGCTTTCAGGGCGATGATGTCGTCCTGCACATCGGCGTATTTCTTTTTACCCAGGGTAAGGCTGCCCACCATGTTGCCAAGGGCCATGCCGATGGCGCCAACAAGGGCGGACGCGCCGCCGCCGCCGGGTACCGGCTCCTTCGAGGCCAGCACCTCGACAAATTCCGTGCAGCTTTTTTTCGTGAAATCCACCATAAAAGCACTCCTCTTCTTCAATTGATAATGGGTTGGGGCTTGCAAAAAAGGGTGCTGATGCCCCAGGCTGTCAAAAAAGCTTGGGCCCGCGCCGTGTGAGCGGCTACGCAACGGCCATCGTCGGTGCCTGCGTTCAACTGGTCAAAATGAAACATTTTTGACGTTGAACTGGATACCTTCCGCGGTCCCGCCGGACAATGCTTCACATTGTTCGTCGTTGCCCTTGCGGCTGACGATGGCCTTATGCGCATCCGCTCCCCCGGCGCTTGTGCATTTCTTTGACATTATGGGGTGCATCGTTGCACCCTTTCTTGCAATGGATTTTAAATTACATTAGAACAAGCCCGAGATTTTGCCGGTGGAATCCACGTCGATCTTCTCGGCGCTGGGGACCTTCGGCAGGCCGGGCATGGTCATGATATCGCCGGTGAGGGCGACGATGAAGCCGGCGCCGGCGGAAACCTTCAGGTTGCGCACGGTGACTTTGAAGCCCTTCGGCGCGCCAAGCAGCTTCATGTCATCGCTGAAGCTATACTGGGTTTTCGCCATGCAGATGGGCAAATTGCCAAAGCCGAGGGCAGTGAGCTGATCGGCCTGTTTTTGCGCCGCGGGCAGCAGCTCCACGTTGTCGCCGTGGTACACTTTTTTCACGATGGCTTCCAGTTTTTGCTGGATGGTGGTGTCGGCCTCGTAGCAGTATTTGAAGTCGTTTTTGCCGTCGCACAGGCGCACCACTTCTTCCGCCAGGGCTTTGCCGCCCTCGCCGCCCTTAGCCCACACTTCGGAAAGGGCCACGTTCACACCCAGCTCCCGGCACTTGTCCTCGACGAGCTTCAGCTCGTCGGCGGTGTCGGTGGGGAAGGCGTTGATGGCGACCACAGCCGGCAGGCCGAAGACGTCCTTCACGTTGGCAACGTGCTGCAGCAGGTTCGGCAGGCCTTTTTCCAGGGCCTCCAGGTTTTCGTTGTTTAAATCGGCTTTGGCCACGCCGCCGTGGTGTTTCAGCGCGCGCACCGTGGCCACGATGACCACCGCGTCGGGAACAAGGCCTGCCATGCGGCACTTGATGTCGAGGAATTTTTCCGCGCCAAGGTCCGCGCCGAAGCCGGCTTCCGTCACGGCGTAGTCGCCCATTTTCAGCGCCATGCGCGTGGCCATGATGCTGTTACAGCCGTGGGCGATGTTGGCGAACGGGCCACCGTGGATGAAGGCGGGGGTGTGCTCGAGGGTTTGCACCAGGTTCGGCTTCAGGGCGTCCTTCAAAAGGGCGGCCATGGCGCCGGCGGCCTTCAGCTCACCGCAGGTGACGGGCTTTTCTTCGCGGGTGTAGCCCACGATGATGCGGGACAGGCGGGCTTTCAAATCGTCGATGTCGGAAGACAGGCACAGAACGGCCATCACTTCGGACGCCACGGTGATGTCGAAGCCGTCTTCACGGGGCACGCCGTTCACGCGGCCGCCCAGGCCGTCGGTGATGAAGCGCAGCTGGCGGTCGTTCATGTCCACAGCGCGCTTCCAGGTGATGCGGCGGTTGTCGATGGCCAGTTCATTACCTTGGAAGATATGATTGTCCATCATGGCGGCAAGCAGGTTGTTGGCCGCGCCGATGGCGTGGAAGTCGCCGGTGAAGTGCAGGTTGATGTCCTCCATGGGCACCACCTGGGCATAGCCGCCGCCGGCCGCGCCGCCCTTGACGCCGAACACGGGGCCGAGGGAAGGTTCACGCAGGGCTACGACCGACTTTTTGCCGATTTTGCGCAGGCCGTCCGCAAGGCCCACGGTGGTGGTGGTTTTGCCTTCGCCCGCCGGGGTGGGGGTGATGGCGGTGACAAGGATAAGCTTGCCGTCCGGCATGTCATTCTTGTCCTCCAGCATGTTGTAGTCGATTTTGGCCTTATAGTTGCCATACAGTTCAAGGTATTTTTCGTCTACCCCAACCTCTTTTGCAACGTCCGTAATCTTGTTCGGTGTGGTTGCCTGTGCAATTTCGATATCGCTTTTGTACTCTGCCATTTTTGTTCCTCCTTCTGGTTTTTCGAATTTATGCCTTGTTTTTTTGTAAATCTCCCTGAAAAAAGCGTGAAGAAAAAAGGCGCAACCCACGAAAGGCGCGCCTTCGGTACCTGAAAGATCCACGCCTCATATGCAAGATGGAACTTGCTTCTTCAGCGCCCCGAGGGGGCCTTCCCAGCGCATGGCTGAATGGAATGCGGGTTTGGACGCTTCTAGCCCGGCCAAAGACCAAATGCAGCCATTCTTTAATTCCGATAGTACCAGCTAATTTTAGCCAAGTCAACCCGGTTTTCGGCGCCGGCAAAGGGAGAAAAATACTTTTTGGCACAGCTATGTAAAAAGGGGCGCGTTAAATAAAAAAATAACAATTTGAACGGTAAAGTGTAGAATAATCGTGATAAATATAACAAGGCGGCGGCGTTTGGCGGGCCGTGAAAATGTTGCGAAAAGGATTGACAAAAGGGTTAGCGAATGCTAACATAAGAATGAAATTAGCATAGACTAACTGTGCGCCTGGCCCGGGCGGCGCAAACCTGAAGGAGGAACAATGATGCCGCTGAGCATGGCCCCAAGCGGGCAGACGAACTACATCAAGAAAATTACCGGCAAAGACGAAGTGCGCCAGCACCTGGCAGAACTGGGGTTTGTAGTGGGTGAAAGCGTCACCGTGGTGAGCGAAATAGGCGGAAACATGATTCTGAATATCAAGGGCTCGCGCGTAGCTTTGGGCAAAAGCATGGCCAGCCGCATTCTTGTGTAAGTGGAGGAAGCATGAAGACATTGCGAGACGTGAAAATTGGCCAGACGGCCAAGGTGGTGAAATTGCACGGTGAGGGTGCCGTGAAACGCCGCATTATGGACATGGGTGTGACAAAAGGAAGCGACGTGTACGTGCGCAAAGTGGCGCCCTTGGGCGACCCGATGGAAGTGACTGTGCGCGGGTACGAACTTAGCCTGCGCAAGGCCTACTGTGAAACAATTGAAGTGGAGTGAAGTGCGCTGTAACAGGCGCGGAATTTGAATGGCAGGAGAGAAGAAATTGGAAGTGAAAATTGCATTGGCCGGCAACCCGAACTGCGGCAAAACTACCATGTTCAACGACCTGACCGGTAGCACACAGTATGTGGGCAACTGGCCGGGCGTAACCGTGGAGAAAAAAGAAGGCCGTCTGAAGGGCGAAAAGGATGTCAGCATCCAGGACCTGCCCGGTATTTACTCCCTTTCGCCGTACACGCTGGAGGAAGTGGTGTCGCGCAACTACCTTATTCAGGAAAAACCGGACGCCATTTTGAATATTGTGGACGGCTCGAACCTGGAGCGCAACCTGTACCTGACCACCCAGCTTTTGGAAATTGGCTACCCGGTGGTGATTGCACTGAACATGATGGACGTCGTGCGTAAAAACGGCGACAAAATCGACGTGCAGAAGCTTTCAGACGCGCTGGGCTGCCCCATTGTGGAGACGTCGGCGCTGAAAGGCGAGGGCAGCCGGGACGCGGTGATGTGCCTGCTGAAGGAAGTGCAGGCGAAAGCGCAGCAGGAGCCGCCCCACGTGTTTGAGGGCAGCGTGGAGCACGCGCTGGCGCACATTGAGGACCTGATTAATGGTGCGGTGGACGAGCGGCAGATCCGCTGGTACGCCATCAAGCTGTTTGAGCGCGACGAAAAGGTGATGGAACAGCTGAAGCTGACACCGGAACGCGCGGCGGCCATTGAGGAAGTGGTGGCGGGCTGCGAGAAAGAGCGTGACGACGACGCGGAGAGCGTTATTACGAACGAGCGCTACGCGTATATTTCGCGGCTGATGGACGCCTGTGTGGTGAAGGCGCGCAAAAAAGGCGACCTTTCGATTTCGGACAAAATCGACCGCGTGGTGACGAACCGTGTGCTGGCCCTGCCCATTTTTGCGGTGGTGATGTTTGTTGTCTATTTTATCTCCGTCACCACCATTGGTGCCATTGTAACGGATTTCACCAACGACACCCTGTTCGGCTCGTGGATCATTGAGCCGCTGAGCGAATGGCTGCCGGCTATTGGCGTGGCGCCGTGGCTATCGGGACTTTTGGTGGACGGCATTATCGGCGGCGTGGGCGCTGTTTTGGGCTTTGTGCCGCAGATGCTGGTGCTGTTTTTCTTCTTGGCCATCCTGGAAGACATCGGCTATATGGCGCGTGTGGCGTTTATTATGGACCGCATTTTCCGCAAGTTCGGCCTTTCGGGCAAAAGCTTTATCCCCATGCTCATTGGCTCGGGCTGCTCGGTGCCGGGCATTATGGCCAGCCGCACCATTGAGAACGAAAAAGACCGGCGCATGACCATTATGACGACGTCGTTCATTCCTTGCGGCGCCAAAATGCCCATCATCGGGCTGATTGCGGGCGCCATACTGGGCGGCGCGTGGTGGGTGGCGCCGGCGGCCTATTTTCTCGGCGTGGCCGCGGTCATCGTGAGCGGCATTGTTTTGAAGAAGACGAAGGCCTTCGCGGGTGAGCCAGCGCCTTTTGTAATGGAACTGCCCGCCTACCACTCGCCTTCGGCGGGGAACGTGTTGCGCAGCATGTGGGAGCGCGGCTGGAGCTTTATCAAGCGCGCCGGCACGGTGATTTTGCTGGCGTCTGTGGCGATTTGGTTTTTGGCCAGTTTCGGGTTTGTGGACGGCAGCTTCGGCATGGTGGAGGACATGGACCACAGCATTGTGGCGGCCATTGGCGGCGTGATTGCCCCCGTGTTTGCCCCGCTGGGCTTTGGCACGTGGCAGGCCGCCGTGGCCACGGTGATGGGCCTTGTTGCAAAGGAAGAAGTGGTGGGTGTGTTCGGCGTGCTGTTCGGCGTGTCGGGTGACGCGCTGGGCATGGTGGAAGAAAGCGCGTTTGCGGGCCTCAGCCCCATTGCGGCGCACTTCACCATTCTGAGCGGGTTCTCGTTCCTGATTTTCAACCTGCTGTGCGCGCCGTGCTTCGCGGCCATGGGCGCCATGCGCCGTGAGATGAACAGTGGCAAATGGACAGCGTTTGGGATCACATACCAATGCGTGTTTGCCTATGCCGTGGCGCTGATATTCTACCAACTTGGCTTGCTGTTCACCGGCGGCGGGTTTGGCGTTGCCACCGTGGCGGCGTTCCTGGTGCTCGCGTTTATCATCTTCATGCTGGCGCGCCCGGGCTATCAGGCGAAGGCTGAAAAGTCGGGGACCGGCAATTTGAAGAACGCCGCGTAACGCGGCAGACAGGTGAAGAAAAATGGTTACGTTTCTTTCGGCAAACCTTGCGTCCATTTTGATTGGCGCCGTGATTTTGGCGGTGCTGGTGTTGGCGCTTGCCTATACGCTTCGCCAGCGCAAAAAGGGCGGTTCCTGCGGCTGTGGCTGCGAGGGCTGCCCCAGCGCCGGGCAATGCCACGGCGGTGGCGGGGCGGGTGGAAAATAGAAAAGTAGAATAAAAGGCGGTGAAGAGATTTCTTCACCGCCTCTTTATTTTACGCAACTGTCAGGCCTTTCCGAACAGCCGTTCAAACAGGGCGTCCTGTTCCGGCAGGTGGACGACGTACCCCACGGCAAGCTTGCCGCCGGTTGCGTCGATGATTTTTTTCGCGCCGGTCTCTTCGAAGGCGCCGCAAAGCTCGACGCATTCCACGCCGTTCTCGTAAAGCTTTTGCGCCATGGCGCAGGCTTCGTCGATGTCCGCTACGCCGATGATCTGCGCATCGCCGCCGTCTATGGCGGCGATGTCTTTTTTGGAATCATAATGGCCCATGATGAGGAATGCGAATTTCATATGCGGGAACCTCCAAATATTGAATTTCAAGCTTCAAAATGACAGGATGCTTATTCAAACTCCATGGTGATAAAGGTAGTATAGCTGGTGTTGCCGTAATAGTCCACAAGGGTGAAGCCGTACATATAATCGCCCGCGTCTACTTCGCCCATTTGGAAATTGAGCGGGCCGTCCACAGTGGTGCCGGCGCCCTTGTACCATTTGGTGACGCTTTCCACGGTGGAGGTGTCGTCCGTGTCCACAAACTCCTCGCCGTCGAAGGCAAAAATAATCTCGTCGCCGTCCTTCAGCTCCAGCATGTTTTTGGCGCCCATGCCGTTTGTTTCGTCCAGGGTGGGGTATGCCCCCACAATGGCGCCGGCGGGGTTGTCGCCGTCGATGCGCAAAAGCAGGTTCACGGCGGTGCCGTTCAGCCAGGCGGGAATGGTGCCGAGGTAGTGGTCGCCGGTGTTTTCCATTTCGTACAGGCACACCATCTGGCCGTTCACCGTGGCCACGGTGCCGTCAAATGATGTGGTAATGGTGCCGTTTTGCTGGATATCGACATCGGAATCCTGGTAGATTTGAATGTAGTAGTCGCCCTCCACATACATCCACGCCGTGAAGTAAATGGTTTGGGTATTGCTGATTTGCTCCCCGGTGAGCGTGATGGTGTAGTCGTCGCCGCTTTGGGCAAGCTCGGTATTGCTTGCGTCCACGGTGGGCATTTGCACGCCGGTAAGCTCGCCGGCAAACTGCGCCAGGTAATTTGTGTATATTGGCGAAAAACCGATTTTCTCATAGATCTGCATCCGGTAGGGCGCGTTTTGGCGGTCATTGAAGGGGAAGTAAATAGACATGCCGTTTGCCGTGCCGGTGGCGGGGCCTTTGTCCGCGTAAACGATGGCATTTTCCACGGCCTTTTGCAGGGTGGCGGCTTCGTTTGGCAGCAGGGCTTTAAAATGGGCGGCGGCGTCGGCCAAATCGATCATGTCAAGGTCGCCGCTGTACTGTGAGGGCATGCCGAATTCCTTTGCCTTGCTGCGGGGCCTGGCGATGTCCTGGTACGGGTATTTCGAAAGGTCCGCCGCGCCGACGAAAGCTTCCAGGGCGGTGACCACAGCGTCCACCTTGGAAAGGTCGGTGACGGAGAGAGTGGTTGGCTGGTCGTTCATATTGTTGTCTTCGTAAAAGTCGACGAAGCTTTGTACGGCGTAGGTGCCCACCTTGTCGCCGGAGACGCCCGCGTCGGCGCCAAAGGCGTTTAGCCAGGCGGTGTAGTCCCAGCCGTAGCCGGGCTCCACCTCTTCTGAGGCAATGAGGTAATTGGCGTAGCTTTTGGCGATGGAGGCCGTTTCAAGGTTCGCCATCAGGCAGGCGTCGAAGCCGAGGAACTCGAACCTGGTGCTTGCCATCCGTGAGTTTTGGAAGGCTGTGTCCAGCTCATCCAGCGTAAGGCCGTCGCTGTTGTACAGTTCGTCCATGCCGTATCCGCCGACGGACCCGCCGCCGTGGTTCCACAGCACAAGGCCGTATTTTTCGGCCGGGAAAGTTTGCACGCCGTAGTTGATGAAAGCGGCAAGGGTGGAAGGGTCGCCCATGCTGGCAGAGGGCTGCCGGTCCACTTCTTCCAGGCCGTTTTCCGATATGCGGTAGCGCCCCAGTTCACCGGCCTGCACAATGTTGTTTTGCCACCGCCTGGTGCCGCCTGTTTGCACCACCACGTTGATGGCGCCGCGGGGATAATTGGAAGAAAGCATCTCCTGCAGGTCCTTTGTGGCCATGCCGCCCTGGCTTTCCAGGTTGGAGCCGTTCATGTACACAAGGACGGTATACTGGGCGCTTTCGTATTGCACCTGGCTGGCGGGGGCGGCGGGCTCGGTGTAAGAAGCGGCGGTTTCGCCGCCGCCATAGCCGGCGGCATCGTCCACGATTTGGATGCAGCCGGACGTGGCCAGTGCCATGGCCGCGCCCAGCGCCAGCGCCGCCGCTTTTTTCAAAAGGTCGTGTTTCATTTGGCAGAGTTCCTCTTCCGGTGAAATGACGATGTGTTACATAATTATGTAGTATACCTGAAAAACGGGGAAGTGTAAATTGGGAAAATAGGGACGCGGCCTGCCCCGCGGCTGACGCTTCGTCAATACACGCCGCGCACCAGGGGGCCATCCTTCAGGCAAAAGCTTGTTAATTTTTTGTTTCTTTTAGCCCAACTGCGTTGTAGATATCGACGGAAAATGGTACAATTACTTTGTAAAAAATGACAACAACGCCCGCAAGGAGATGCGTATGCGCAAGACGAAAATCGTGTGTACACTGGGGCCTGCAACGGACCACGACGGCGTGCTGCGCGAGATGATAGACGCCGGGATGGACGTGGCGCGGTTCAACTTTTCCCACGGCGGCCACAACGAGCATTTGGGCCGCTTTAAGCTTCTGCAAAAAGAGCGGGAAGCCGCGGGCAAGCCTGTTGCCGCGCTGCTGGACACCCGTGGGCCGGAAATTCGCCTGGGGAACTTTGAGGGCGGCAAGGCGCACTTGAAAAAGGGGCAAGAGTTTACCCTGACGCCGCGGGAAGTGATGGGCAGCGCCTCCATGGCAAGCATCACCTACAAAAACCTGTGGCAGGACGTGGCCGAAGGCGGCCGCATTTTGCTGGACGACGGGCTGATTGGCCTTACCGTGTGCCGCCTGGCGGGCGAAGATATTGTTTGCCGGGTGGAGAACGGCGGCCCCGTGAGCGACCACAAGGGCGTGAATGTACCGGGCGCGCGTTTGAGTATGCCCTACATTGGCCAGGCGGACCGCGCCGACCTGATTTTCGGCATTGAAACCGGCTTCGATTTTGTGGCGGCGTCCTTCACGCGCAGCGCGGCGGATATTTTGGACCTGAAAAAGCTGCTGGGCGAAAATGGCGGCGAGAACATCAAAATTATTGCCAAGATAGAAAACCGCGAAGGCGTGAATAATATCGACGAGATTTTGGCCGTGGCGGACGGCATTATGGTGGCCCGGGGCGACATGGGCGTGGAAATCGATTTTACGGAAATCCCCATTTTGCAGAAACGGCTGATCGAAAAATGCTACCGCAGCGGGCGGCCCGTCATCACGGCCACGCAGATGCTGGAGAGCATGATGGAAAACCCGCGGCCCACACGGGCGGAAATTACCGACGTGGCGAACGCCATTTACGACGGCACCTCGGCCATTATGCTGAGCGGCGAGACGGCGGCGGGCAAATACCCGGCCGAGAGCGTGCGCACCATGGCGGCCATCGCCCTGCGCACGGAGAGCGACATTCCCTACGCGGGCAATTTTAACATGCACCTGCACGACGAAGAGGCCCGCATGACCGTGACCGGCGCTGTGGCCCACGCCACCTGCGACACCGCCATCGACACGGGCGCGGCGGCCATATTGACCGTTACCTGCAGCGGCGAAACGGCGCGGCAGCTGAGCCGCCACCGCCCGCCTACACCCATCATCGCCTGCGTGATGGACGGCGGCGTGTGCCGCCAGTTGGCCTTGTCCTGGGGCGTGACGCCCATTGTGATGCCCTATGCGGTGAACACGGACGAGATGATCGCCCTTTCCGTGGCGGCGGCCACCAAGGCGGGCCTTGTGGAGGACGGGAACCTGGTCATCATTACGGCGGGGTTGCCGGTGGGCATTTCGGGCACCACCAATATGATGAAGGCGCATTTGGTGGGCGACGCGCTGGTGACAGGCGCGGGCGTGGGGTTGAAAAACGCCGTGGGCAGCGCGTGCCTGGCCGGGAGCTTGGCCGATTTGAAGGCGAAGTTCCGCGCCGGGGACGTGCTGGTGGCCGGGCACACCACCAACGACATGCTGTTTGCCATCAAGGAAGCGGCGGCGGTGATTACGGAAGAGGGCGGCATGGGCAGCCACGCGGCCATTGTGGGCCTGACGCTGGAAAAGCCGGTGATTGTGGGGGCCGTGGGCGCTATGAACAAACTGCGGGACGGCATGCGCATAAGCGTGGACGCGGAGCACGGCATTGTGCGCGAAATGCCGGACTGAGCGCGGAGCCGCCGCGGGTGGCCGAATTCATATTATGGGAAAGCGCATTGCGCTTTCTTTTTTTGGCATTTTTATGGCATGAAGGGTTGCCGGCAAACCGGTTTGCCATCCCGTTTTTCACGGGAAAACTGTCCGCCAAACAAGGACAATAATAAGCGCCGGAAGCAGTTTTTCCGGCAATTTCACAAAAATTTCCATGGGGCGGCAGGTTTGCCGGTGCGGCGCCGTCACGGTAAAATTTTAACGATAATGCAATAAAATCCATGTTATCGCGCAAATTGTTATCGAATTGTGAAAAGTGAGAAATAATGGGCGGCCAGGGCGAGAACCGTGCGACGTTTCGCGTTTTTGGCAAACTGCCAAATTGTGAACACGGCTATTGAAATCGGAACCTTCATGTGGTAATTTATTAGGTATGGCGGTGTAAACTGCGCCGCACAAACCAGAGGACCGAAAGAAAACATTTTAAGGAGAGATTAGATGAAGAAAAGTATTGCACTCATTCTGGCTTTGCTTACCATGATGGCCATGCTGGCCGCCTGCGGTGGTTCCACCAGCAGCAGCGAAGCTGCCGCCCCGGCCGAATCCACCGTGGCCGCTTCCTCGGAAGAGGGCGCCGAGGCCACTGAGCCCGCCGAGAGCACCGCCACCGGCGCCGCAGGCATGAAGGTTGCTGCCATTTTTGGCGGCGCCATCAACGACGGCAACTGGAACGAGACCCAGTACAACGGCCTGATGGGCCTTGAGAAGATTGGCTACGAGACCAACTTTGTGGAGAACGTGGCCGATGCCGACGCTCCCGAAGCCGCGCGTACCTTTGCTTCCGAGGGCTACAACCTGATCTACCTCACCACCAACAGCTACCAGGACCTGTGCACCCCTGTGGCGGCGGATTTCCCCGACACCACCTTCATCCAGATCAACGGCACCATTGTTGACGGCAACTTCATCAGCGTGCGCATTGCCGACGAAGAGCAGGGCTTTATGCAGGGCGTTATCGCCGCGCTGCTTAGCGAGAGCGGCAAGGTTGGCTTTGTTGGCGGCATGGAAATCAACCCCATCAAGCTGGGTTCCTCCGGCTTCCAGCAGGGCGTTGACTATGTGAACGAGAACTACGGCACCAACGTTGAAGCCCAGCGCATCAACACCGGCAGCTTCACCGACGTGAACCAGGCCAAAGAGACCGCCATCTCCCTCATCGAGAGCGGCTGCGACGTGGTTACCCCCATGGCGAACGACGCCAGCGTGGGCGTGATGGAAGCCGCGGAAGAAAAAGGCGCCATGGCCATCGGCTGCGGCCTGGGCCAGGACGAAAGCGCCCCCACCACCACCCAGGTGATTGTGGTGAAGGACGTTGCCATTGCCTATGAAGTGACCGGCACGGCGTTTGCCGCCGGTACCTTTGCCCCCACCGAGGTGGAGACCTACGGCGCCAACAAGGGCGTTGTGTATGTGACCGACTGGATGAACCCGGACGTCTCCGACGACGTGAAATCCAAGGTGGCTGAAGTGATGGAGAAACTTGCCGCCGGCGAGATTACCATCGACACCACCATCTAATTGCCTTAGCATTTGGGGGCCTGTTCGTGCGTGAAAGTAATCTTCGATTACTTTGGAACGGAACAGGCCCCCGCTTTTTTTACAAATGGTTCGTTAAACCTTTCCAAACCCTGTTCGTTCACCCGTATACTTGAAACCTTGCTGTGTGACCATGGAGGGATAGACATTGGGAGACAGAGTTAAAAAGGGCTTGAAAAGTGTCGGGTTTCCGGTTTTAAGTGTTATTGTGGCCTTCCTGCTCGGCGCCATTTTCCTTGCGGCAATGGGGTACGATGTGGGACTTGCATATAAAAGCCTTTTTAAAGGCTCTTTTGGCGACCTCAACGCTTTTTCGGAAACACTGATACAAGTGACCCCGCTTTTGTTCTGCGCCATAAGCTACGCCATTGCGTACCGCTGCGGCATGATCAATCTGGGCGCTGAAGGGCAGCTGACCATCGGCGCCATCACCGGCTCTATTGTGGGCGCCCATTTGCATTTGCCCATTGTGATACACGTGATCGTCACCCTTGCGGCGGGCTTTTTGGGTGGCGCGCTATACGGCCTGCTGGTGGGTGTTTTGAAAATGAAGTTCGGCGCGTCCGAGCTCATCACCACCATCATGCTGAACTATATCGCGCTGGAATTTGCCAGCTTTTGCGTGAACAACGCGCCCTTCCGCGATTCCACGGCCGGCGCCGCGCCGCGCATGACGCAAGTGCTGGAAACCAGCATTTTGCCGCGCATTTTCCCCTCGCCCAGCCGTGTGCACCTTGGCATTGTGCTGGCGCTTATCGGCGTGCTGATCTACTACCTTTTCATGTGGCGCACCACGCGCGGCTATGAGATGCGCGTGATTGGCATGAACATGAACGCCGGGCGCTATTCCGGCATGAACATCCGCACCAACAGCATTTTATCCATGTTTCTGGCCGGCGGCTTTTCCGGCGTTGGCGGCATTGTGCAAATCATTGGCCTGAACTACTTTTTCACCGACACCTTCTCCGCCAACTTCGGCTTTTCCGGCATTGCGGTGGCTTTGCTTGGCAACTGCCATCCGGCGGGCATGGTGGCGTCGGCGGTGCTGTTTGGCGCGCTGAACGCCGGCGGCAAGAAGATGGAGATGCTGGCGCAGGTGCCGAACGCTTCCATTTACATGATCCAGGGCATGATCATCCTGTTTGCCGTTTCCCGCGAGTTGTTCACCTGGTTTGCGAACGGCGGCAAATTTGTGGTCGCAAGGCTCTTCCACAAAAAGGAGGGCGTGGCATAATGCAAATATTAGATTTTATCACGAACTTCCTGCAGGCAGACCTGCGCACCGCCGTGCCGCTGCTGCTGGCCGCGTTGGGCCTTGTGTTCAGCGAGCGGGCGGGCATCGTCAACATCGGCACCGAGGGTATTATGCTGGTGGGCGCCGTGCTGGGGTGCGTGGGGTCAAACTCCTTCGCCAACCCCACCATGGGCGCTTTGTATGCCGTCATCGGCGGCATTATTTCGGGCTGCATTTTTGGGTTCTTCACCATCACCCTGCGCTCGAACCAGATCGTTGTGGGCACCGCGTTCAACATTTTTGCCGGCGGCCTCACCGTTACTCTGAACCGCCTGCTGCTTTCCGGCGTGAAAAGCGTGCCGGCTTACCAGGCGGTGTTCCCGAAAGCCATGGCGGAACTGCCTGTGGTAGGGCCGCTGCTGTTCAGCTGGAGCTGGCCGGTGTATTTCGCGTTTTTGATGGTGCCGGTGTGCTGGTTTGTGCTGAACAAAACCAACACGGGCCTGAAGGTGCGCGGCGTGGGCGAAAACCCCAAGGCCGCCGACACTGTGGGCATCAACGTGTTCCGCATCCGCTACGGCACGCTGATTTTCGCGGGCGCCATGGCGGGCCTGGCCGGGTCCTTCGTGTCCATCGGCCTGTCCAGCGGGTTTATTGAAGGCATGGTGAGCGGCAAGGGCTTTATGGCGCTGGCAGTCACCGTGTTTGGGAACTACTCGCCGGTGGGCGTGCTGCTGGCCGCTATTTTGTTCGGCGCGGCGGACGCGCTGAAGTACCGCCTGCTGACCACCAGCATCGGCACGTACTACCAGTTCCTGAATATGCTGCCCTACGCCATCACCATCATCGCGCTGTGCGTGTTTGCCAAACGCAGTAACAAACCGGCAAGCAGCGGCCAGCCGTACCGCAAAGAGTAAGGGGGGAAAGCGAATGGCCGAAAACATTGTAGAGATGAGGCATATCACCAAACGCTTTGGCCCTGTAATTGCGAATGCTGATGTGAACCTTACTGTGGAAAAGGGCGAAGTGCACGCCATGCTGGGCGAGAACGGCGCGGGGAAATCCACGCTGATGAACTGCCTGTACGGCTTGTACGACAGCTACGAGGGCGAGATTTACTTCGACGGCAAGCTTGTGAACATCACCCAGCCGAAAGACGCCATCGCTCTTGGCATCGGCATGGTGCACCAGCACTTTATGCTTATCCCGGTGCTTACCGTTATCGAGAACGTGGTGCTGGGGCTGAAGGAAAACAAGGAAGTGCTGGACCTGAACGCCGCCGCGGCGAAGTTTACCGAACTTGGTAAACGGTACAATATGGAAATTGACCCGTGGGCGAAGGTGGAAAGCCTTTCCGTGGGCCAGCAGCAGCGCGTGGAGATTTTAAAGGCGCTGTACCGCGAGGCGAAGCTGCTGATTTTGGACGAGCCCACCGCCGTGCTGACGCCGGGGGAGATCGACGGTCTGTTTGACGTGATGACGTCCTTGAAGAACGAGGGCCGCACCGTGATTTTCATCAGCCACAAGCTGAATGAGATTATGCGCATTTGCGACCGCTGCACCGTGCTGCGCGTGGGCAAGGTGGAAGCGACGGTGAAAATCAGCGAAGTGAAGGACCGCAACCACCTGGCCACGCTGATGGTGGGCAAGGACGTGCAGCTGACCACGGAAAAAGCGCCCTGCCAGCTGTGCGGGGTAAAGCTGTCTGTTAAGAACCTGACCGCCATGAACGACTTGGGCCTGCCGGCCGTGCAGGACATGAGCTTCGACGTGTGCGGCGGCGAGATTTTGGGCATATGCGGTGTGGACGGCAATGGCCAAAGCGAGCTGATCCAGTGCCTGACGGGCCTGCGCAAGGTGGCGTCCGGCGAGTTTTACTACAACGGCGTGAACGCCACAAGCCTGAACGCGCGGGAGATTTTGAAGCTGAATGTCTCCCACATTCCGGAGGACCGCCACAAGTTCGGCATGGTGGGGCGGATGAACCTGGAAGAAAACGTGATATTGGTGGCGTACAAAGAGGCGTTGTACTCGAATAAGGGCTTGCTGAACTGGAAAAAGATTGGCAAGCACAGTGACGAGATTGTGGAAGTGTACAATGTGAAAACGCCGAACTCGAAGGAGTCCGCCCAGAACCTTTCCGGCGGCAACCAGCAGAAATTGGTGGTTGGGCGCGAGCTGGACCGTTCGCCCGACGTGCTGATTGCGGTGCACCCAAGCCGCGGCCTTGACATTGGCGCGACGAAGTACATCCAGAGCCAGATGGTGAAGCAGCGCGATAACGGCACCGCCGTGCTGATGGTGAGCACAGAGCTGGACGAGCTGATTGAGCTTTCGGACCGCATTTTGGTGATGTACGAGGGCGAAAATATGGGCATTGTTCCACAGGCGGAGGCCAGCCGTGAAAAGCTGGGCCCCCTGATGGCGGGTATCCGCGAAGGGGATGAGGAGTAGGACCGGCCCTGTATTTTGCGCAAAACACGTATTAAAGAGAGACGTTTCCTTAAAAGGGGAACGTCTCTTTTTTTGGAGCACGCCACTTTTTTCTGTGCCTGTCCTGCTGTGCCGGTTGTTCGCTCGGCGGCTGTTTTCGATACTTTTTGACAAGGTGCTTTTGTATAATTGAGGTACAACTTTCCCACTGAATTTGCCATTGACAGGCGAAAAATGAGGAGACAAAAATGGACAGGAAAGAAAAACACAACAAGCAGCAAACCGGCGCGGCCTATAACGGGTATTTCTTCCCGGCGGACCCGTACTACGACGAGCTGGCCGAAAACGGCCGCGAACAGCGCGAGGCCGTGCGCCAGGCCGCTGCCGAGGCAATTGGCGAAGTGTACGGCGTGTTGGGTCTTGTGGACATCTACGACGACGTGGTGCGCTCAGACGAGGACCTATCGGCGGCCGTGAACGTGCATATTTCAAAAGAAGGCGGCGTGAAAATAGAAGCCGACATTATAGCGGACGTGGGCTGGGACACCGCTGAGCTGGTGCGCGAAGTGGCCGAGAACGTGACGGACGCCGTAGAGGAGATGGCACAAAGCAATGTTTGCGAAGTGCTGATAGATGTGGCGGACATCATGCCCCGCGGCGCATTCGAAGACAAATACCGCCAAACAAAGCTGCGGCATTAGGGGCATAGTGAAAGTCTGAGCCGCGCCGGCGCGGTGTGTTTTACCTTCGCAACACAAAAACCCCCGCAGGCGCGCGCCTGCGGGGGTTTTTGTTGAATGCGGGCACTATTGCACCCGCTGTTCAGGCTCCTTTTGCGGGGAGGTGACGGTGTAGTCCTTGGTTTCGGCGCGGTCCGCCGTCATTTTGGTGTGCAGGTCGTTGAACTCGTCCTTGCGCAGCACGTCGTCCACGTGCATGTTCAGCTCCACAAGGTCAAGGCCGGTCATGTCTTTCAGGGCCTTGGCCACTTTTTCGCCCACCATGTCGAAAATAAGGGGCACGTTTTTGCCGTATTCGCAAATGACGTTCAAATCCAGGGCGACCTGCTGTTTGCCCACGTCGGCGTCGATGCCCTTGGTGGTGTCTGCCGAGCGGACACGGTCCGTAAGGCCGCCGATGAAGCCGCCTGTGGCCGTGAGCACACCGGGCACTTCGTCCGTGGCAAGGCCGGCTATTTTTTTGATGACCTTTTCGTTGAAGCTAAGTTCCTTGCGCAGGGTGGTGCTGGTTTCGGTTTTGTCCATGATGGATGAGCCTCCTGTAATCTATTTTTAAAACTGTGGGTGTGGAAAGCAGGTTAGCGCCTGCCGAAAGAAAATGCGCCGTCTTCATATTTGCCGAGCAAAAAGCCCGCGGCAGCCAGCGCCACCAGTAAAACGGTGCGCCAAAAGCCCAGCAGCAAAAACGAGATGGCGATGGCCAGCCCCAGAACCGTAAGCACGATGCGGCCGGTGTAGGGGCGGATGCTTTCGGGCAGGATGCGCGAGATGATGTTGATCATGGGGAACCTCCTGTTTGGCCGCTAAATGACGCGCGGCACCTGGGCGTATTGGGGCGCCGGGGCCTCTTTTGCCGGGCATTCGCGTATCAGGACGTGAACGCTTTGCACGTCTACCCCTAGGGAGTGGGCAAGGCCGTTTTGCACAGCGTCCTGGGCGGCGGCGGCAAGCTTTGTCATGTCGGCGCCGTTTTGGGGTTCAAAGGAGACAGCCAGCTTTACACGGTTTTCCTTCGGGGTGCCGGTCACTTGCACGGCATAGCGCTTCAAGCCTTCAACGGTGGAGAGAAGCTCGCAGGCTGCCGACTCAATGCTTTGCTTGCTGATTTCGATTTTTCCCATTTTGCGGTGGATGGTAAAGTGGCCGCGGCCGGTGGGGCGTGACACGGCCAAAACGATGGCCAAAACGCACAGGGCCAGCAGCACCAGCACCTCCACGGCCAGAGCCATGGGCAGCCAGGGGTAGCGCGCAAAAAAGGGATGCACCAGAGCCGTGAGCCACGGGAACCGGGCTGCGAAGGTGGTGAGGGACAGCAGCGCCACAAGCCCGGCCGCCATGCACAGCACCACGAGGACCAAGAGGATGCGGGAGAGGACTTTCATGATGTTCTCCTTTCGTCAGTGGGCCTTGGTGTTTTTGGCGCGGTATTCGTCGCGGGTCATGGTGTCGGCCACTTCCACTTCAAAGTTGTCCAGCGTAAGGCCGGAAAGGCTTTCCACTGCCTGGGCAAGGTGAATTTTGGCATAGGACACGATCTGCGGGATGTTTTTGCCGTACTCGGTGATGATTTTTGCCGCGACGGAAACCTTGCCGTCGTCCGCAATGTCCACTGCAAGGCCCAGCAAATCGTCGTGGCCGCCGCTTTTGATGACGTCGGCAAGGTTTCCTTCAAAGCCCAGGATGCCGTCCACCTGGCGCAAAGCTTCGGAGGCGATGCGCTTCATGGCTTTTTCGTCTATGACGGTCCGGCGTTTTTGTTCGGCGGCGGCGATGTCCTCGGAAGGGATCATCAGCGCTTTGCTGAACGGTTTTTCGCTGAATTCAGTTGTGTTTTTCACAGGATGCTTCCTTTCTGCCAGCCTTCCCATTCGGCTAAAGAAACGCGATGGGCCAGGCGGTCTCGCCGCCGCGGAAATGGGGCGCCGTGTCGGCCGGGGGTTCGTTGTTTTGTTCCGGAGTTTCCGAAAGGCCCAGAAGGTCCGCCACGCCGCGGGCCAAAAGGGCGTTTTCGGTTTCGGCAAGGGCTTTGCCGTGGGCGGTGGTCTCGGTGTAGATTTTGATTTTCGGCTCGGTGCCGGAGGGGCGCACAAAAACGCGCGCGCCGCTTTCAAAGCGGTATTCCAGCATGTCTGCCGGGGGCAGGGGCGCGTGGGTGTAGCCGCCTGCCGCCGTTTGGGCCATGGTGCGGGTGTCATCCGCCTCGGCAGGGGCGTACAGGTAATCGGCGTGGAACAGGATGTCGCGGCCGCCGATTTGGCGCGGCGGGCTTTGGCGCAGGGCTTGCATCAGGGACTGGATGTGGGTGGTGCCAAGTGTGCCGGCAAAGGTGTGTGTGTGCAGGGTGTTGGCATAGTGGCCGTGGCGCTTGTACAGCCGTTCCAGCGCTTCGGGCAGCGACAGGCAGACGGATTTGTAAAAACGGGTCATCTCGCACACCAGCACGGCGGCGGAGACGGCGTCCTTGTCGCGCACATAGCTGCCCGCAAGGTAGCCACAGCTTTCCTCAAGGCCAAAAATGAAGCGGTGGGCTTCCCCTTTTTTTTCTAGCGCCGTCACCGTTTCGCCGATGTATTTGAATCCGGTGAGCACTTCCTGCAGCTCCACCTTGTATTCATCGGCGATTTTGCCGATGAGGCCGGATGTCACCACCGTTTTTACGGCGAGGGGCCGTGGCGGCATTTCGCCGCGGGAAACCCGCATGCGGCACACATAGTCGAACAGCAAGGCGCCCAGTTCGTTGCCGGAAAGCAGGCGGTAGTCGAAGATTTCTTTTGCACACACGCCGATGCGGTCGCAGTCCGGGTCGGTTGCAAGCAGCAGGTCGGCGTCCTGGCGCTTGGCAATTTTCAGGCCCTCAGCGTATACGGCGGGGTTTTCGGGGTTTGGGGAAGGGCAGGTGGGGAAGTTGCCGTCCGGCTCACTTTGGCCGGGTACCAAAAACAGCTCGCGGATGCCGACATCGCCAAGGGCGCGGGACACGCACTCGAGGCCGGTGCCGCACAGCGGCGTGTACACCACCCGTGGGTGGATGGCGTAGCCGCCCGCCGGAGGCGTTCCCGCGCCGTGCGCCATGGGGGCTGTGCCGCCAACGCCGCCCGCTTCCGGCGTGACGCCGGCGGGCACGTTGTACAGCAGCACGGCGTTCAGGTAGTCGTCCACCACGTCCTCGCCGATGATGCGGATGAAACCGTTTTTTACGGCGGCGCCGAAATCGGCCACGTTCACGCTGTCGAAGGGGTCGGTTTTGTCCATGGCGGCGGCAATGCGTTCGGCGTCGTCCGGGGTAATTTGCCCGCCGTCCCTGCCGTACACGTTGAAACCGTTGTATTCGGCGGGGTTGTGGCTGGCGGTGATGCAAATGCCGGCGTCGCAGCCAAGGCGGCGCACGGCGAAGCTAAGGGCCGGGGTGGGCATCAGCCGCGGATACAGCCAAGCGGTGGTGCCGTTTGCCGCCAGCACTCGGGCGGCCTCGCCTGCAAACAGCTCGCTTTTGTGCCGGCTGTCGTAAGCGATGGCCACGAACGGGGTGTCGTAGTGGCGGCCGAGCCAAACGGCCACGCTTTGGGCGGCGGCGCGCACGGTGTAGATGTTCATGCGGTCCGTGCCCGCGCCAAGGAAGGCCCGCAGGCCCCCGGTGCCGAAGGTGAGCTTCGATGAAAAACGTTCGCCGATGGTGGCTTCATCCCGGCTGCTCTCCATGGCGTCCAGCTCGATTTGCAGGTCCGTGTCTTCCAGCGCGCGGGCCAGCCATTTGTCGAAGGTGCGGCGCGGCGTCATTCCTTCGCCTCCTTTTTCAGGGCGCGGCCAAACAGCCGCATGGCCAGCACGGAAATGTACCAGCTCAGCAGGCTTTCAGCGCCCTGGTTCAGGTTGGGGCCGTCCTCGCACAGGCCGTCGTAGCAGCCGCCGGAGGTGGGGTCGATCATATTGACGCCCAGGCTGTTGTGGCCAAGGAACCAATCGAGGCAAAGTTCCGCCTTTTCGTAGAAGTACTCGTCCTTCGTAAGCTGGTAGGCCTTCAGGCAGGTCATCAGCGTGTTGCAGGCCTCCACGGGCTGTTGGTCGTACAAAGCGGGCGGTTCGCCTTTGCGGCTCCAGCCGTCGCACCCCACAGGCCAGAAAAAACCGCTGCGGGTGGTTTCGTCCAGCAAAAAGTGCAGGCTGTCCAGCCCGATTTTCAAAAGGTCCTCACCGCCCAGCACCTCGTAGCCCCAAAGCAAAGCGTTTGGCAAGGTGGCGTTGCAGTAGGTCATTTCGCCCTCGAACCAGAACCAATGGGGACCGTTGTTGCCGTGGTACCCGGCGCTTACGGTGGCCAGCTGGCTGGCGATGCGTTCGGCGCGCTTCGGATGGTCCCACATGGCAAGGCCCAGGGCCGAATAGGCCGCCGAACGCAGGAAGGGCAGGCCTTCGGCGCCGTCGACGGTCTTGGTCAAAAGGTCGTGGGCAGCGCTGCGCAGGCCCGGGGGCAGCGCCTTGCGGGAAGTGACGAAGCCGAGGGTGCACACGCACCGGCCAAAGCAGTCGTGGCTGCCTTTGTTTTCCAAAAAGCGGCGGTCAAACCCCATGAAATTGCGGAACCAGCCGTCCTGCTCGGCATATTTCAAAAAGCTGAGGGCGCGGTAGGCCATGTCCAGATGGCGGATTTCGCCCGTCAATTCATAGTACATGGCGGCCATCATCATCAGGCGGGCGTTGTCGTCTGTGCAATAGCCTTCCTTCGGGTTCGGCACGTCGTATTTGGCGTGCTGGAACATGCCGGTGTCGTCCACCATGCGCAGCAGGTGGGTGTCGTCCAGTTGGATATTTTTGATTGTTTTTGTCTTCATGATATCGCACCTTGCCTTTTTACGCTTTCAAACATCCGTTCGTATTCTTTTGCCACGTTCGGCCATTTGAGCGTTTTGCCCAGTTTCAACGTGTTTTCTTCCATTTTGTCCTTGATGGCGGGGTTTTCCAGTAGCATGTTCATGCAGTCGGCCAGGCTTTGCGCGCTGCCAAAGCGGGCAAGCAGGCCACGGCCCTCGGCCAGCATCTCTTGTGCGTACAAATACGGCGTGGACACCACCACCCGCCCGCAGCCCGTGGCATAGGCCAGCGTGCCGCTTACGGCCTGGTTGCGGCTCAGGTACGGGGTGAGGTAAATGTCGGACATGGTGAGGAAAGCGATGATCTCTTCTTTTGAGAGGTATTTGTCCACGAAAATAACGTTGTCTTTGACCGCAAGGTCTTCCACCATGTCTTCCAGCTTGGCGCGGTAGGCTTCGCCGCTTTCCCGCTGGATGGCGGGGTGGGTTTGGCCCAGGATGAAATATTGCACGTCCGGGTGCCGTGCACTTACCTTGGCAATGGCCTCAACGGCGTATTCCAGGCCCTTGCCCGGGCCCAGCAGCCCGAAAGTGCTTACCACGGGGCAGCCCTGCACGCCGTAATAGGTCTTCAGGGTGTCGCGGGCGGGCACGTCGATGTCCGGCGCGCCGTGGTGGATCTTGGTGATTTTTTCCGGCTGTACGCCGTAGGTGCCCTCCAGCAGTTCCTTCGAGTATTCGCTCATCACCACCACGCCGCTGGCATAGCGGCAGGCGTCGGCCAGGATGCGGTGCTGGCTGTGGGAGGGCTGGGGCAGCACGGTGTGGCAGGTGAGCAGGTAGGGGATGTTCAGCCGCGTGAGCAGGCTCAGCAGGTACTCGCCGTTTTCGCCGCCAAAAATACCGTATTCGTGCTCCACCATCAACAGGTCCGCCCCGGAGCGGTTGATGGATTCGGCCGCGCCGAGGTGGGCATAGCGGCTCGTTTGGCTGAAGTCATCGTATACATCACTGCCGTAGGTGGTTTCCCGGTCGCTTATCGCAATCACGCGCGGCTCCACGGCGTCGCTGTTCTTGAACTGGTCCACCAGGTCTTGTGTGAACGTGGCGATGCCGCATTCGCGCGGGGGATAAGTGCTTAAAAACATCACATTCGTGCGGTCAGTGTGCATAGCGCAGCCTCCATTCTTTTGTGGGGATGTCCAAATCTTCGAACGGAAAGACCTTCAGTTGGCCGCCGGGGCTGGCCACCACGGCGTGGCTGATGCGGCTGCCCCCGGGCAGTGCGGTGCCGGGCCAGATGATGACGTCGCGCAAAAGGCTGCCGCCGCCCACGGCCGCGCCGTCGCCCACGGTAACGTCGCCGCCGAGGAAGCACCTTTTGCCGATTTTGGCGCGGCTGCCGATGAAAACAGGCCCCTGAATATTGCAGGAGGTGTCGATTTCGGCAAGGGGAGAGATGTATACGCCGCCGCCGGCAAGGTCGCCGCGGGCAATGCCGCACTCTCCGCTGAAAATATCGCGGTGGGCCTGCAGGTATTTTAGCGGGGTGCCGATGTCCAGCCAGTAGCCGTTGTCGCGGTATATTGCCACCGCTTCTCCCTGTTCCAGCAGGGCGGGAAACACTTCCCGCTCTACGGAGACAGGCTGGTCTTTTTCAATATAGTCCAGCACCTCCGGCTGCAGCACGTAAACGCCGGCATTGATGCTGTTGGAAGTTTCGGTGCCCTTGGGGGGCTTTTCGGTGAATTTGGTGACGCGGCCGTTTTCGGAATATTCGATGACGCCGTAGGCCGAGGGGTCTTCCACCTCAGTGGCCGCGATGGTGGCGGCGGCGTTTTTTTCAATGTGCGTTTTCAAAAGGTCCATCAGGGACATGTCGTACAAAATGTCTGCGTTGAACACGAGGAACGGGCCGCTGAACTTGTCTTCGGCGTTTTTGATGGCGCCGCCGGTGCCGAGGGGGTGCGGTTCCACCACGTACTCGATGTTGAGGCCATAGGCCGCACCGTCGCCGAAATGGTCGATGATCTTGTCTGGCTGGTAGCAGGCGCTCAGCACAATGTCGGTGACGCCGTTTGCCTTTAATTTTGTGAAGGTGCGTTCTAACAGGGGGCGGCCCATCACTGGGATCATGGGTTTTGGGAGATAACTCGTCAAAGGCCGAAGGCGGGTTCCGCCGCCACCAACCAGGAACAGGGCTTTCATGGGTGTATACCTCTTATTCGCTTCGGTGCGTTGATGCCCTTTACAGGCAGTTGCGGTTTTCGTCTTCGGGCTGCGGGCAAGCCATCAAGTATTTCATAATGGCCGAAAGGCTTGCCGTGGCAAGGCAGATGCAGCTGTCGGCGCCGCCATAGTAAATGCGCAGGCTGTCGTCGCCGTCCAGCACCCAGCCGCAGGGGAACACCACGTCCGCCACGTCGCCCACGCGCTCGTAATGCTCCGCCGGGCCAAACACCCAGCCGTCTGAGCGGCGCAGCACCCGCGCCGGGTCGTCCAGCGCCAGCAGGGCAAAGCCGATGCGGTAAATGGCGCCGGAAGCCGTTTGGCGCACGCCGTGGTACATGATGAGCCAGCCTTCGTCCGTCTCCAGCGGCGGCGGAGACAGGCCCACTTTGTTTGCGTCCCACCAGGCGCCGTTGCGCGCGGCAATGCCTATGGTGTGGCGGCCCCAGTGAACAAGGTCGTCCGAAGAGGAGAGCCAGATATGGGCGCTTTTTTCAATGGGGCGGTGCAGCATGTACCATTTGCCGTTAATCTTGTGTGGGAACAGGGCGGCGTCCTTGTCTTCCGGCGGCATCACCATGCCGAGCCGGAGGTATGTGGTGAAATCTTCCGTCAGTGCCAGAGACACAACCGGCCCGCAGGCGGAGTAAGCCGTGTAAGCCACGGCATATTTTTTCAGCTCCGCCAGCCAGGTGATGCGCGCGTCCTCAAGGCCCCACAGCTCTTCCCGGCGGGAAAGGTCCCGCATCAGAGTGGGTTTCTCGTCAATTTTCCAGCCGGACACGCCGTCGTCGCTGACGGCGCGGCACAGGTGGGAGATACCGCGGCGGTCTTCCACGCGGGCCAGCAGCAGGGTTTGGCCGTTATAGCTTATGGCGGCGGGGTTGAACACCGAATTGGCCGGATAGGGCCAGTCCGCCGCGGTGAGGATGGGGTTTTTGGGGCTGCGGCAAAACAGCTCGGTGTAATTGTTTAGGTCCATCACGCTTTCGCGGTTCTCTTCTGCCATGGGGTCGCCTTTCGTTGGGTGATGTTCGGGTGTTCTAAATGCGGGAACAGGCGGGGAATCAAGTACAGTATACACAAAGGGACGTGTCATAAAGGCTCGAATCCATAGGGAAGAAACAGGATGCTTTTTGGCGAAGAATGGCGGGAAGATGGCAACATAGAGGGGTGGCAGGCATAAAAAACCGCCCCAGAAGGGGCGGCTGAAAAGGTTGGCACAAACAGCGTGCTATTTCAGGTTTAGCGACAAGGCATAGCGGTACCCCTCCGGCGCGGCGGGCGCGGGGGATTCTTTCGCAAAGCCGCCGAAAACGTCAGTGTGTTCGGCCGCAAGCCACAAATGACACAGGGCGATGCCCACGTCCACCATGGGCATCATGCCGAGGAAGGTTTTTTCCAGCACGCCGCTCTCCTTCATGTGCAGGTGCAGGGCGTTATCGCCGCCGGTGATGAACCAGGGTTGGCGGTTCGTGGCGGAAGGGGCCAGGCGCAGGGCCTCCAATACCTCCGCCGGGGCGGTGAGGCCTGTGATTTCGCCCAGCGGCTTGCGTTTGAATTCGCTGGTGGACGCGCGGTGCACGGCTTCCCCTTCGGCAGGGCTGCCCACGGCCAATAAAATGACAAAAGGCAGGCCGTTTTCGCTTTTTGCGGCGCCCTTGGGTTTCGTCATGCCCAGCCAGCAGGTGGCAATGCCTTGCCTGGAAAGCCAAAGGTCCATTTGCTGCAGGCGAAAAGCCGCGCTTGCCACGCCTTGCTCCGTGTGGTTTGCGTATACGGCAAGATAGTGTGGGCTTTTGGCGCTCAGCATGCCGCCTACCTGATTTGCAGCCAGCAGCTTGAAGGCCACGGGTTCGGCGGCAAACAGCGCGTTTGTGGCGGCGCATTGCAGCATCATTTCGTCCTGCCGCGCGGCGGCAAGGGGCGCGGCGCTGTAGCTGCGCACGGAACGGCGGTGAGGAATGGCGTTATATAAGGTGTTGATGGTTTCGCTGTCCATGAAATCTCCTTTTTACGGCAATTTTGCCGGTTTTGCCGGCTGTGTTGATTATATACCGCGCCGGCGGCGGGCGCAATGGCCATCGGCGGTTTTCGCACAGCGTTCTGTGCATTTTGGCGAAGGAAGAAAAAATTTTGCGCGGAAGAAAGATGGATTCGTGCATATCTGCCAATTGAAAAATGTGTTGTAATTGTGTAAAATAGAACCAGTGCAAAATATAATTATTGGGAGGTATCTCATTTTGAACATGAAAAAGTACATTGCGGAGGCGCTGGGGACACTGGTGCTGACGTTCATGGGCTGCGGCAGCGCGGTGTTCCTGGGCTGCGACGTGCCCGGCGGCCACCTGGCCGTGGCGCTGGCCTTCGGCCTTTCCATTGTGGCCATGGCGTATGTCATCGGCAATATTTCCGGCTGCCACATCAACCCGGCGGTGTCGCTGGCCATGTTGCTGTCCAAAAAGCTGAACGTGACCGATTTCATCGGCTATGTGGTGGCGCAAATCATCGGCGCCATAGCGGGCGCGGGCCTTTTGGATGTGTTTGTGGCGGGCTTTGGCATTGAGGATAAAACCGGCGGCCTCGGCTCCAACGGCGTGGCAAACGCCGGCGGCATTGGCGGCGCGCTGTTGATTGAAGTGATTTTGACCTTCATCTTCATCTTCACCATCCTCGGCGTCACCTCCGACGCCGCCAAGGGCAGCGTGGCCGGCATCGTCATCGGCCTCACGCTTACCTTTGTGCACATTGTGGGCATCCCGCTCACGGGCACTTCCGTAAACCCGGCGCGCAGCATCGGCCCGGCCCTGTTTGCCGGCGGCGACGCGCTGGCCAACCTGTGGGTGTTCATCGTGGCCCCGCTGGTGGGCGCGGCGCTGGCCGTGGGCTGCTTCAAGGCCCTGCAGCTGGTGAAGGAAAACGCCGCGGCGGGCACAGCGAAGTAACGGCGCAACTGGCAGCATCTCTGTAAAAAAGCTCCCCTTTTGCCTTGCGGTGAAAGGGGAGCTTTATATAAAGCACCGCTTGCGCAGTGCATTGCAGGCGGGTTTTTTAGCGGTGCTATGTTTTCAGCACGAAGGCGGTTTCGTCGCCGGGCTCGTAACGCGCGGCGGCGGGGGCGATGTCGCCGCAGGCGGTGCCCATCATGTTCAAGCTGGCGCGTAAGGCGGCGGATACGCGCAGGCTTTCTCGCTTGAACTCGCGGCCGTTGATGAAGGTGATGGGGTTGCCCATTACCAGCGCCTTGGAAGAACGGCTGACGTACAGCGGCACAAACCGCAGGTGGCGGCCGGTTTCTTTGTAATAGAATTTTTCAAGGCCAAGGTAGCCGGTGTAAACGTCGCCCACTTTGGAAGAGGAACTGGAATATTCGATGTCGGGGCAGATGATAAGGTTTTCGCCGCGCGTAAGGGCCAGCAGGCTTTGGCGGAAGGTGGAAAATGCGCCGGTGCCGCGGTACACGGGAACAGCGCCAAACGCGCGCAGCAAGGGCGGCAGTATCAAGGACAGCGCCCCGGCGGCCAAAAAGGCGAATGGTTTTGGCCAGCGGAACCGCTGGGTAAAGGTGTAACTGTAAAACTGGTCAAAACAAGCTTTGCGAGTTAAAAACATATGGTAGACCCAGATGCGCGCCTCGTCTTTCAAAAGGCCCACGGCATGAATGGGGCCGGACAGGTTTTGGTGGTGGATGACATAAACCGTGGGGGACACGGAGGCGGTGTTGCCTTCCACGGTGTAGCCGATGTGGAACAGGCGGTAAACGGCTTTTGCAAAGCGCGCAAAACGGCTGTAAATTTTCATTGCGGTCAGCCCTCCTGCTTGTAACTGAAATCAGTGGTGTGGGTCGGTTTTTGGGTGAAAACCCAGCGCATTTGGATTTGATAGCTGAAAAAGCCAAGGACGGGGTCCACACACAGCTTGGCAATGAGTTCGCTGAGGCCAAAGGCTGTATGCAGCGCCCAAACAAGCGAAAACGAAAGGCCCAGTTGGATGGCCCACAATGTGTAATACTTGAGGATGGTGGGGGCCAGGCGGTTGTTGGTGACGAAGGGCAGGCGGCGGTTCAGGGCGTAGTTTACGGAGGAAGAGGCGATGCGCGCCGTGAGGGAGGAGAGGAACAGCCGCGTGGTGTCCGGCAAAAAAACCAGCGCAAAACGGGCCATCAGGGCGTAAACGGCAAAATCCAGCCCGCCGGATAAAGCGGCGTTTGCAACAAAGCGCAAAAGGGAACCGGTGAAGGTGTAGAAATAAACCAGGCGGTCGGCCATGGTGCGCGTGGCAAGGCGCCCCCGTAGCGGTTTTTCCATGCGTTGCGCCGGGATGGTGGCAATGGGCACGCCCGCGCCCGCACACAGGATGGCCATGTTCAGCATAAAGCCGCTGGAGGTGCCCGCGGCCTTTTGGCACACGCCCACAAGCGCGTTTGGAACGGCGGCGGCAAACACATATAGCCGGGGCAGCGCCTGCTTGCACAGCACGCGCATGGCGGCGGAAAAGAAGAACCCGCCGCGCTCGCGCTTCACATATACCAATGAGTTTGGGCGGCGCTCGCTTTCGCGGCAAAGGTCCGCCATGCCACAGGCGGAAAGGGCGGCAAAACAATCGATGAAGACGCCCTTTGTGCCATACCCGGCCGCATGGGCGGCATAATGCGCCAGCGCCGCCTTTATTGCGCCGCCCACGCCCATGCCCTTTGCGGCGGGTATGGCGTGGTAGCCGTCGACGGCGGGGCGTATGCCCGCGGCGAAAACGCCGCCTTCTTGCTCATCGGGGGAACCGGGACTTTCAACGGCGATGATATGAGAGATACCAGCGGTTTTCAAAGCCCGGATATAGTGCCAGTGCGCGGCGTTCGGCACCGCCAGCGGCACAATCGCGCAATATCCCATTCCGCCATACCCTCCGTTCCAACTTGCTGGCGTAGAGGATGTCATCCGCCGCGCGCTGGTTCAATGGTATCTCATCATAGGGGTAGAATTGGTTGAACTTTGTCGCAGCTTCCGGCCAAACGGTTTCCTTTTCCATAAGGCTCACCTGTATTTGTTTTCAAATTCTGTTTCACTCATGCTGGCGTAAATGATGACCTTGATCTCCCGCGGCTCTTGCATCAAAATGCGGCTTAGCACGCCGGAAATGGTGCCGGTCACGTCCTCAATGACAAGGGCGGGGTCGCACATGTCGTCGGTGATAAGCTTTAGGCCCACGTTCAAACGGTTGTCGTCGGTAACGTGGATGTGCACGCCGTCGGCAAAGCTGGGGCTGTGCCGGGCGTAGGTGCGCACGCCACGCCGCAAGCCCAGCACGCCGTACACGTTTTCCACCGCGCCGCCAATTACGCGCCGCAGCATGATGGCGTCGGGTTTCGCAGCGCTTTCGGAGCCATATTCCGACTTTACCCGGTTGGTAGTTGTAAAGCTCATCGTTTCATTGCCAAGATTTTCAAGGCCGACGTTTTCGATTTCCCTGTTATAGTCGCCGTTGATGGACATAATGCTACCTCCTGTGCTGCTTATGCCATTATTTTAGCGCAGGATTATTAAGAATTTTGCCGTAATATATGAAATGATGGCAAGTGGTTGCCACAGGCGGCGGAGATGGGGTATAATTGCTGTGGAAACGGCGTTCGGTTTGCAAAAACAAGGGGGGCGGATGCAAATGGCGGAGCAAAGACCCGGGGCCGGCGGCAGGCGCACCTATGTCGCACCCGCGCGGCTGGAACGCAATGCCCGCCTGAAGCAGCCTGCCGGAAAGCCCGCGAGCGCTTTGGCGGTGTTTTTATGGGTTCTGGGGCTTGTGGCGCTGGCCGCGGCGGCCATGCTGGTGGTGGAATTTGCGCTGCCCGCGCTGGCGGGCGCGGTGGACGGCTTGGCAGAGCAGGCGGCCGTGTGGCTGGACGCCGCTTTGGCGGCGGGCTGAGCGGCCACTTGAACATTTCCTTCGGTGGCTTTTGAAACGATAATTCACAACAGAGACGAAAGAACAGGCGGCCGCGCGTGTGCGCAGGCCGCCTGTTTTGGCGTGTGTTTGTTTTATAGCATCTGGAAAAATCAGCCGCAGAAAATGCCGGCAGCGGCCTCGATGAGTTTGACCGAGCGCTCGACGCCAAGGGCTCCGGCATCGAAGCTAAGGGCATATTGGGCGGCAAAATCCCAGTGTTGGCCGGTGACGCGCTGGTAGTAGTTGGCGCGGTTTTGGTCGGTTTTGCGGATGAGCGCGCGGGCGGCGTCTTCTTCCAGGTTATGGGTGCGCTGGATGCGCTGGATGCGTTTTTCAGGGTTTGCGTGCAAAAACACGGACAGCATGTTCCGCCGGCCGCGCAACACATGGGCCGCGCAGCGCCCGATGATGACACAGGACGATTTTTCGGCCGCGTCGGAAATGGCGCCCGAAATAGCCGCCTGGATCTTATCATTTTTTTCGGACGCGGTGTAGTCCTCGAAATTCATGGCTTTTTCCGGCGCGGGCCTGCCCGAAGCGGAGTACAAAAGCCCAGGGGAAGGTTTTTCGTCGGATTTTTCGAACAAATCTTCATGGATGCCGCTTTTGGCGGCTGCTTCTTTCAGCAGTTCCTTGTCGTAAAAGCCGATGCCCATCGACGTGGCAAGGGCCTTGCCAATTTCGTGGCCGCCGCTGCCAAACTGCCGGGCGATGCAAATAACCAGATTGTCCGCCATGATAAAACCCCCTTTGTTTGCGCTCTGGATGTATCCTGAGTATAGCACATTTTAGCGTCGGGTGCACATTTTTAACAGAAGATTTACATGGCGTTCGTTTAGGTGGCCCAGTTTACTTGGCGGGTGCGGCAAGGCCGGGCGCAATGTGCAGCGCCCGCACGCGGGACAGCAGCGCCGCCACCACCAGCACGATGGCGACGTCCGGCAGGCACCAGGAGGCGTTGTAGGTGAGGGAATAGACCCAAACAGGCGTGCCGGCCGGGGCGTAGGCGCCCCAGATAAGAAGGCCGGAGAAAAAGCTGCAGGCAAGGCGCATGAGGCCGGTGATGCCGATGGCACCCGCGATGCAGGCGGTGCTGCGCAGGGGGTGTTTTTCGGCGGCGGGTTCACCGCCGGACGCCTTGATGAACGCGCGGGCTATGGCACCGGTGAGGCCGATGCAGGCATAGGCAACAACATAGTCCAGCAGTACGCAGCCGAACATGGAAAGTGCGCTTCCCGCAGCCACCACGCTGTTCATGCCGGCAAAGGTTTGCAAAATGCCATACACGGCGGCAGTGCTAACGCCCCATTTTATGTTGTGGCGCAGGCTCATTACCACGATGGGCAGCGTGGAAAAGCAGGTGACGGTGCCGCCCCAGGGCATGTGGAACAGCGGGATGAGGGACAGGGCGAAGGAGAGCGCCACCATCAGGGCGCCCTCCACCAGGATGGCGGTGCGGCTCATTTGGTTCGGGTTTTTCATGTTGGACATCCTTTCTCTTTGGAAAGGCCGGGGTTTGCATGGATTTTGTTTGCCGGAAAGCCCGGAAAACAAAAAAGCACTCGCCGGAAAACGGCGAGTGCATGAAGCTACATGCAAAATTGCATTTCCCTACGCCGGCATTATCCGTATCAGGTTTTGAGGGTTCCGGCTTTTTGCCGATCTCAGCTTTTTACAGCACCCCTATATTCGGTTGCGGTATCAGTATAGCGCAGAGGGGGAAAATTGTCAAATAAGCTGCGGGCAACAGGGCAACAGCACGCAATGCTCGCACATTGCCTTGCGCGCGGTGCACACGGCGCGGCCATGCAGCACACATCGGTGGCAAAAATCGTTGGATTTGGCCGGCGGCAGCACTTTGCGCAGGGCGTTTTCCACCTTCAGCGGGTCTTTAGACTTGACAAAGCCCAGGCGGTTTGCCATGCGGATGCAGTGGGTGTCGGCAATCACCACGCCGGGGGTGTGATAAATATCGCCCAGAATGAGGTTGGCGCTTTTGCGGCCAACACCGGGCAGCTTTAGAAGTTCGTCCATATTGTTCGGTAAAATGCCCCCGTATTGCGTAAGCACGATATTGGTGGCGGCGTGCAGGTCCCGCGCTTTGGATTTTCCAAGGCCGCAGGGGCGGATGATGGCCTCGAGTTCGTCTTCCGGCAGGGCGGCAAGGTCCTTCAGTGTGGGGGATTTCGCAAACAAAATGTCGGTGATCTCGTTTACGCGCTTATCCGTACATTGGGCAGACAGGCGCACGGCAACCATCAGCTGCCAGGCGTTTTCATAGTCCAGCGAGCAAATGCCCACCGGGTATTCCTGTTCCAGGGCCGCCACGATTTTGGCGGCGTCGGCCTTTGTGCGCATGGGTTACTCCTGTGTTCCGGCGGGGGCGGTTTCGGTTTTGGCGCGGTCTTCCAGGTCGTGGATGATCTGGTCATACATTTTGTCGTCTATTTTATACTTTTTGCGGTATACCACATAGCACAAAACGATGAGGATGAGCGGCACAACAATCATAGAAAGGCGCAGGGTAAGCTTGGACCACCGGGGGATTTCGGCCACGATGGCGTTGCCCTGTTCCAGCACCTGGTTCTTGGTAAGGGCGGTGTTGCGCTCCACTTCGCTAATGCGCTGAGAGAAGGGGTTCAAGCCGGAAACGATCATGGTGAGGGAGAAAATGCCCGCTGCCACGGCGGATGCCAGCTTTGTAACAAAGGGGTTCAGGCTGAACACCACACTTTCGTTGCGGGTGCCCAGCTTCCACTGGCCATATTCCACGGTGTCGGCCAACAGCACATAGTTTAGCAGTTGCACAATGGCCTGCCCGGCGAACAAAATAAGGCCGACGAAGCAAATGAGGACCATGTTCATGGGCAGCACATAGCCCACGGCCATAAGCCCGGCATAGCCGATGAGCACCATGACGGTGGCGATGCCAAACAGCTTTGGCCGGGTGAGTTTTTTGGAAAAAGCCGGGTAAAGCGCCAGGGTGAGGATTTGCGCTACACCGATGGTGATGGCGAAGAAGGTGAACTCCATGCCGCCGTAGTGGCCATAGTCGAAATAGAAGAACTGGATGCCGAACATGGTGGTGGTAAAATACCCGATGTTAAACAGCAAGATGGCCGAGATGATGGCAAGAAGCTGATCGTTTTTAAAAATAATGCGGACGGTGTCCTTCAAGCCGTGGTGGTTTTTGGCGGAGACGATGGCGCTTTTATTTTCCTGCACGCCGAAAATGACCAGCACCTGGCAGGCGATGAACAAAGCGGCGATGGCGTAGGACAGGGCGGGATACATGGTGGACATGCGCCCGGCCGTGAGCACCGGCACCAGCGCCGTAACAAGGAACAGGCCGATGTTGGCGCCGATGCGCGCGAGGGATGTGACAGACTCGCGGTCCTTGCGGTTTACGGTGAGGGAAGGCAGCATGCCCCAGTAGGAGATGTCGTTCATGGTGTACGTCATGCCCCAAAGGATATATGTGACGGCGAACACCACCACAAACAAAACCTCGTTTGCCGGGTGCACGTTGAACAGCAAAACGACAAATACGCTGTTCAACACCGCGCCGGTGATGATATAAGGCTTGAACTTGCCGAAGCGGGTGTTGGTGTTATCGATGATGGTGCCCATCATGGGGTCGTTGACGGCGTCCCAGATGCGGGCGACAACCATGACCACGCCGATGGCGCCCAGCTGCCAGTTGGACAAGCCGATGCCCAGTGTCAAAAAGGTAAGGATGAAATTGTTGACAAAGCTGTAGGCTGCGTCGCGCCCGATGCAGCCGATGCCGTAGCTCCATTTCGTGCGGGCGGTGACGTGGTGCTGCTCGCTTTCGGGGGTTTGCAGGATGGCGGTAGCGGTGGTGCTGTCTGCCATGGCGGGTCCCTCCTCGGTGCTGTTTTTTGGGCGTTTTTGCACTTTTCTATTTGCCGCCTTTGATCTTATCCCAGTAGGCCTTGAACGCCTGTTCGTTTTTGTTGTCGCCGGGCTTATAGTATTGGGCGCCAAGCAGCGCGTCCGGCAGGTATTGCTGCTTCACCCAGTGGTTTTCAAAATCCTGCGCGTAAAGGTAATTTTGTCCCTTCACCTCGGCGTCTTCCCCGTCGAAATGCTTGTTTTGCAGGTTGCGGGGAATGGGGCCGCTGTTGCCCGCTTTCAAATCTGCCGTGGCGGCCCACACGGCACTGGCGCCGGTGTTGCTTTTGGGGGCCAGGCACACCATGATGACGGCGTCGGAAAGGGGGATGGCCGCTTCCGGCATGCCCACCTGCAGGGCGATGTCCACGGCGGATTTGACGATGGGCAATATTTGCGGATAGGCGAGGCCCACGTCCTCGGCGGCGCACACCACAAGGCGGCGGCAGGCGCTCATGATGTCGCCCGCTTCCAAAAGGCGGGCCAGGTAGTGCACTGCGGCGTCCGCGTCGGAACCGCGCATGGATTTTTGGTAGGCGGAGACGATGTCGTAATGCTCGTCGCCCGCGCGGTCGTACTTCATGGAGGAGCGCTGGGCCACCTGCTCTACGGCATCCAGTGTGATGCGCTTCTTGCCTTTTTCCTCTTTGGCGGCGCCCACCACAAACTCCAGGCCGTTCAGGGCCTTGCGCATGTCGCCGCCGCTGGCCGTGGCCAGCTTTGTCAAAGCGCCGTCCTCCGCGTCAATTGGCACGCCGTCCAGCTCTTCCAGCTTTGCTGCGGCGTTCTGCAGGCCCTCTTCAATGTCGGAGGGCTCCAGCGCCTTGAACTCGAACACGGTGCAGCGGCTTAGCAGCGCGCTGTAAATGTAAAAATAGGGGTTTTCGGTGGTGGAGGCAATAAGGGTGACGGAGCCGTCCTCTATAAATTCCAGCAGGCTTTGCTGCTGCTTTTTGTTCAGGTATTGTATTTCGTCCAGATACAGCAAAATGCCGTTCTGGCTGCCGAAGGTGCCGATGTTTTTCACCACGTCGCGGATGTCGCCCGTGGAGGCCTGGGTGCCGTTCAGTTTGTGCAGCATCATGCCGCTGCCCTCGGCAATGATGCGGGCAACGGTGGTTTTTCCCACGCCGGAGGGGCCGTAGAAAATCATGTTCGGCACGTGGCCGGCGTCCAAAGACTGGCGAAACACACAGCCATCGTCCAGCAAATGGTGCTGGCCCACCACTTCGCCCAGAGTTTTAGGGCGCAGGCGGTCGGCCAGGGGTGTTTGTGACAAGTGGACACCTCCCGGTGGGCGGTTTGGCGTGATGCGGTGCTCTTTACGCATGGATTCTAAGCGTTCCAATCAGTGCGTTTTTTTGCCGCGTAGTCGTCATTCTGGATGAAGGACATGAACTCGGCCAGGCTGCGGTCCCAAAAGCTGAACTCGTGCACGCCGGGCCATTCTTTGTAGGTGAAATCCAGTGGAAGAAGCCCGGCCGCGCCGGCAAAGGCCATGTTTTGGGAACGGATTTGGGTGCCGCCTTCGTCCTGTTCGCCGCAGGTGCAGAAGATGCGAGGCTGCTGTTCGGCGGGCAAATCGGCCACGGCCTGCGCCAGAGAGAACACGTCCGCCTCCTTCGGCAGGGCCATGTCTTCGCCCACCAGCGCAATGGCCTGTGCGCGGGACACGGGCATTTCCACCATGCCGGCAAGCAGGCTGTTCAGGTCCAAACAGCCGGAAAAACTGCCGATGGCGGTGTAGCGTTCCGGGTGGGAAAGGCCCACGCGCATGGCGCCGTAGCCGCCCATGGAAAGGCCGGCGATGTAGTTTTTTTCACGCTCCCGCGGCAACCTGAAAATCTTGTCCAGCTCAGCGGGCAGGCCCTCGGTCAGCAGGGTGTACCATTGTTCGCCAAAGGCCATGTCCAGGTAAAAGGAGTTGCCGAAGCTGGGGGCGACCAGGATATAGCCGTTGTCGGCGGCATAGCGCGGGGCGGAAGTCATCATCATCCAGTCGGCGCCGCCATTGGAATAGCCGTGTAGCAGCGTGATGACGCCCTTCACCTGGTTGCCCACCGACGCGGGAAGGTCTGTGGGGAAATAAAGGCTGGTGGGGATGGTTTGCTCAAACCCGGGAACCTTGATATCCGCTGTGATAAACGCCATGTTGCGCCTCCGCACACGGTTTTAAAACCGCTTATTACTCCCGTAAGGGCGCGCTGGAACCCAGCGCGCCCTTGCGGTGTTATGATAAAAACTTAGTAGATGGGATATTTTGCGGTCAGTTCGTGTACCTTTGCCATGGAAGCGTCCCTGGTGGCTTCGTAGTTGAACACACAGTTCGAGATGATGTTCGCAATCTCGCCCATTTCCGCCTCGCCAAAGCCGCGGGTGGTAACGGCCGGGGTGCCGATGCGCACGCCGCTGGTGACGAAGGGCTTTTGGGGGTCGTTCGGCACGGTGTTTTTGTTGGCGGTGATGTGCACCGAGTCAAGGCGTTCTTCCAGGTCCTTGCCGGTCACGTCGGTGCCGCGCAGGTCCACGGTCATCAGGTGGTTGTCGGTGCCGCCGGAGACGATATTGATTTTCTTGTCCATCAAAGCGCTTGCCAGGAACTTGGCGTTGTTCACCACGTTTTGCTGGTAGGCTTTGAAGTCCGGCTTCATGGCCTCGGCGAAGCACACGGCCTTGGCGGCGATGATATGCTCCAGCGGGCCGCCCTGTATGCCGGGGAAAATGGCCTTGTTGATGGCCGCTTTCAGCTCTTCCTTGCACAAAATCATGCCGCCGCGGGGGCCGCGCAGGGTTTTGTGGGTGGTGGTGGTAACAACGTCCGCCAGCGGGAACGGGGACGGATGCACGCCCGCGGCAACAAGGCCCGCGATGTGCGCCATATCCACCATGAGAAGCGCGCCCACTTCGTCGCAAATTTTGCGGAAGCGGGGGAAGTCCAGCGTGCGGGAGTAGTTGGAGCCGCCGGCCACGATGAGCTTTGGCTTGCACTCTTTGGCTTTGGCTTCCAGCGCGTCATAGTCGATTTTTTCGTCTTCGCCCACGCCGTATTCCACAAAGTTCCAGTACTTGCCGCTCATGTTGACCGGGGAACCGTGAGTAAGGTGGCCGCCGTGGGACAGGTTCATGCCCATCACCGTGTCGCCCACTTCCAGCAGCGCAAAATACACGCCGATGTTGGCGGAGGCGCCGGAGTGTGGCTGGACATTGGCGTGCTCGGCGCCAAACAGTGCCTTGGCGCGTTCAATGGCGATATTTTCCACGATATCCACATATTCGCAGCCGCCGTAGTAGCGCTTGCCGGGATACCCTTCGGCGTATTTGTTCGTCAGGGCCGAGCCCATTGCCGCCATCACCGCGGGGGAAACCAGGTTTTCAGACGCGATCAGCTCAATGTTATTTTTCTGCCGGTTGAGCTCTTGCCGCATTGCGTTGCCGACCTCGCTGTCCACCTCGGTGACAAACCCAATCGTGTCGATAATGTTGTCAAACATGCTTTACTCCTCCTAAAACGCGTTAATGAACAAAACGATGGTCCCATTATAACACAATTTACACGGTGTGGCTATCGTCGATTTGTAGAAAAATAAGGCGTGGATTTGTAGACAAAATACACGGCCCGCCCCCATGAAAGGGGCGGGCCGGAAAAGCAAGTAAAGGGGCGTTAGTCCGCCGAGTAGGGGGACATTAAATCGTTCCACACCTGGTTCACATACTCGGCGCTCTCCAGGTATTTCTGGCTGACAATGTTTTCTTCAATGCCAAGGATATGGGCGCATTCGGCCATGCCTTTGAAATCGGCGTTGTCGTAGCGCACAACAAGGTCATACAGTGGGGCGCAGGGACCTTCGTTTTTGATCAGTGCCGATTTGATGTCCTCGGAAATGGGCAGCGGGGTGATGGCATCTTCCAGCGCCACGCCCATGAGCAGGCCCAGGGTGGAGAACATGCCCATAAGATAGGCCTCGCTTTTGCTGATGGTGAGGTCGTGTGTGAAGGGCAGCAGTTCCTGGGCGAACTGGCCGCGCAAAAAGCTGGTTTTGATTACCTCGGTGGGGATGCGGCCTTCCGTGTTTTTGAAGCTGAGCAGGTATACCCACTGTTTCAGCTGGCCCACGCCCAGCACCACCAGCGCTTGCTTTACGCTGCGGGCCGGGTTGCGCAGGGCAAAATAAGCCGAGTTTACCAGTTTTAAAAGGCTGAATGTGAGAGTGACGTCGCGGGAGATGATGGCGGAGATCTCATCAAGGTCCGGGTCGTCCTTCGTGATGGCGATGATGAGCTGAAAGAAGTTAGACTGCAAATGTTCCATGGACGCAACGGGCGTGTACATGCTTTCGGCCACGCGGATACCCTGCATGTAGGGAATGCCGAAGCTTTTGGTGAGGTCGTAGGTCTCCTGCGAGTTCACGTTGTAGCCGATGACGGTTTTTTTGAAGCTGTTTGCAATGTCCAGGATGCTGTTCATGGACGGGGACGGCACGTTCATGTTCAGCTTGATGATGTCGACGATGTCCAGCACCGCAAAATAGCGGCTGGAAAATTCGAAGCCCTTGATGGCCAGCTGGAAGCCGCTTTGCTGGTAGCGCTCAATCAGTTTGAGGCCCACCGGGTGCACAAGGATGCTGTCCTCCACCTGGATGACCAGGTCTTCCGGGCGGAACAGTTTCGGAATGTCTTTTTCCAGCAGGTTTGGCGTGAAGGTGATGAAAGCTTTTTTTCCGTCCAGAAAACGGCCGGAATCCATTTGCAGTAAAAAGTCTTCAATCATGGACGCGGCAAGCGTGTCCTGCTGGTTATACAGTGATACGCCGTGGTCTTCATAGAGAAGCTCGTATGCGACAGCCTCGCCGTCCGGGCCGATGATGGGCTGGCGTACAATGTTTGTTCCCATGTAATGCACACTCCTGCTGAAGGTTTTTAGAGAAAGCGGGTTGCCGCCGAAATAGCGCCTACGCGTTGGTTCCCGCAGACACCTCGTCCACAAAGCGGATCATTTCCGCAATGTGGGGCTTGGCAAACTGGCCGGACGCGCCAAGCTCCTTGCCGGCGGCGATGAGCTGGTCGTTGATGAGGGAGGAGAAAATGACGACGGGGATGTCTTTTAAGCGGGGATGCCCCTTGATGAGCTTGATGAGGTGGTGGCCGTCCATCAGGGGCATCTCGATGTCGGTGATGATGCAGGCCACGTGTTCTGTAACGGGAACGGATGTGTCCGCCGCGCAGGAGAGCAGATAGTCCCACGCCTCCTGGCCGTTTTTGGCCCGGGTGATATTGCCGTAGCCCGCGCGCTCAAGGCCTTCCACCACCATGCGGCCCAGCAGCATGGAATCCTCCACCGTGAGGATGGGGTGCATGGTGGTGCCGCGGGGGCCAAGGCTCTCCAAATCGTCCAGCTGGATGCCGACATTCGGGCAAATCTCGCTGATGATTTTTTCAAAATCCAGTATGGTGATGAGGCGGCCCTGGAATTCGGCAATGGCAGTGGCCACGCCGTCTTCGCCGCCGTAGATGATCTCGTCCGGCTTTTGAAGCTTGTTCCAGGAGATGCGGTTGATGCCCACCACCTCGTGCACGTGGAAGGCGTAGGTTTCCTCGCTGAAATTGGTGATGATAAAAATGTCCTGCTCGGGGTTTTTGCTGGGGGCAAGCTTCAGGTGGTGGGCAAGGTTTACCACGGTGATGACTTCGTCGCGCGGCTTGAAAACCCCCTCCACATCGGGATGAGATTTCTGCATGGCGTTCACCGGGCACGCCTTCATGATTTCCTTTACCTTGGAAACGTTAATGCCGTAGCGTTTGCCTTCCAGCATGAACTCCAAAATCTCCAGTTCGTTGGTGCCGCTTTCCAGCAAGATGTCAGTATGCGTACTCAAATCAATGCCTCCCTAAGCTGATGACGTTAAAAGTATAACATCAATCTGTACTTTTTTCCAGTTTTTTTTCAGTTCTTTTTCCATGCGGCCCACAAGGCGGCCTTTTAGGCATTTCCCTCCCAGATAATAGATATATCATCGTCATTTTTCAGCACATCTGCGATGGCGCCGGCAGTGCCGTTCACCTGCAGCAGAAGGCGGCCTTCCGTGTTCGCGGGGTCGATATCCACCAGCGGAAGCATGTCGGCCAGGGTGTGCGCCCCGCCGCCGATTTTTGGCGGAAGGGCGAGGCGGCGGCCGTTCAGGGTGATGTGCAGGGGCTGAGGCGGCGGCTGCGCCGCGGCAATTGCGTCGGCTTCGCCGACGCGAGTGCTTTCGGTTGGCGCGGTGGGAGCGGTTTTTTTTGTGTCCGGTTTGGCGAATCCGGGTGCCGCTGCTGGCTCCGGCGGCATTTCTTCGGCAGCCTCCGCCACAGTTTCTTCCTCTGTTTCCGGCGCATCCTGTGCCGGTTCTTCTGCAGCCGGTGGCAAAATCTCCACATCGTCGAATTCCGCCACCATATAGTCCGGCGGGGCGGGCACGCCGTTCACCAACGCGGTTGCGCTTGGGCACACGTTTTCGCAAAGCCGGGCGATGGAGATGGCGGCGTCTTCGCCGGAGGCGGCGGGGGTGATGTCCAGCACGTCGCCGTTGGCAACGGGCGAGGTGAGGGCGGCCGGGTGGCCGTTCAGCGTCACCTCGGCCACGGTGTAGCCGCCGCCGCGGATCGTTTTCTTTTCGCCGTTCAGCGTAAAGGTGAGGGTGCGGCCGTGGCGGCCCATCAGGTCGGAATAGCGGTAGCCGCTCATCAAAAGGGCGTCCATCACGCTGGGGGTGTGGCCCGCGAACAGGCGTACCTTGCGGCCATTGATGTGCACGAAGGCGCCGCCGGAGGCGAGGCTGTCCGCCGAGAGCAGCGCAATGCCCAAAGGCGTTGCGTATTCAGGGCCGCGCAGGGCATCGTCCGCCGCCTCCACGTTGCCCTTGAAGCTGGTGCCGCCAAGGGCGATGCGGTCTTCCTCCAGGGCCAGCTTTTCCGCCAGCTTCGGTACAAGGCCCGGGGTTTTACTGCCGCCGCCCACCAAAAACATGGCCGTTGGCGGGCCGTCGTTGCACGCAAAGGTTTTGTCCGCGATGGTCTTGGCCAGAAGGTCCACAGAAAGGTCGACGGCGGCCATCACGTCGGCGGCGGGCAGCGTGCGCTCCTTGCCCAGAATGTCGGTATATTGCACGGTGCCGCCCTCGGTCAATGTGGTTTTCATTGCTTCGGCCGTTTCAAAATCTACAAGGAAACGTTTGATGATGGCCTCCGTCACTTCGTCGCCCGCCATGGTGGCCATGGTGTAGCCCGCAACGGTGCCGTCGCGGGAGAGGGCGATATCCGATGTGCCGGCGCCAACGTCCACCAAAGCGAGGTTGAGCAAACGCACATCCTGCGGGATGACGGCCCGCATAGCGGCGATGGGCTCCAGGGTAAACGTGTCTATTTCAAGGCCCAGCATCTCCATGCAGCGCTGCAGGCTGCCCACCACTTCCGTTGGCAGGAAGGTGGCGATGATTTCCACCTCGGCAAGCTTGCCGCAGTGGCCCACGATATTGCCGAAGGGGTAGCCGTCCAGATGGTATCGCACCACGGAGTAGGCCACACAGTAATAATTTTCGGCCGCCTCACCTGCGCCAAGCAGGGCGCGCGCCTCATTCACGGCGGTGCTTTCCAGCTCGTATACCTGCTGGGCGGTCACAGGCAGCGCGGGGCTCAGATCCACCGCCGCCTGTGCGCGGAAAGTTTTCAGCGCGCGGCCGGCCGCCGCCACAGAGACTTTGGTCAATTCGCAGCCGAGGGCCGCCTCCAGCTTTTGCTTCACAAGGCCGCCAACCAGCGCCACTTGGCCGATGTCCTCAATTTGGCCGTCTATCATGGAACGCCGGGCGTGGGGCACGCTTTCACAGGCGTCCACATGGAACAAGCCACCTTCGAGGTGGCCCACGATGCCCGTGATGCTGCGCGTGCCGATGTCCAGGCTAAAGATGGTGTCTTCGCTTTGCGGTGAAGCGTTTGCCACTGGCCGTGCTCCCTTCGTTCGTCCTGTGCTTTAAATGGTAAGCTTGCTGTTCATCCGGTTTTTTTCCATTCGTTGCATTTGGAACAAATCTCGCACCAGCAGGTCTTTTTCAAAGTTGCTCATGTCGTAGAAGGAGCAACCATAATGCTCGGTGCCGCCGGGCATGTGGATGAGCCGCTGCAAGCGCAGCGAGAAATTCATGACGGCCTTCAGGGGAGCATAGTCCAGGCGGTAGCGCTCCAGGGCCGACAGCGGCACCCGCGAGGCGATGCGCACGCCTGTGAGGCTGATGTCCATCACGCGCACGTCTACATATTCCCGCGACAAAAGCTGTTTTGCGTCGGTGGGGTACATACTTTGCAGGCGTGCTTCGTACTGGGCGCGCTGCTGCTCGTTCAGCAGGGGATACAGCTTGCCCTCGCCGATGGAATTGACACGGAAAGCGCCGCGCCGTTCAAATTCGTCGATGGTTTTCACTTCTTCAATGCGCAGGAAGTTGCCGGTGGACAGGTACACCACGCCCGCCAGCACCACCATTTGCTGGGCGTCTGTTTTGCCGCGCACGTAAAGCTTCACCGTCATTTTATACTGCAACAGCTGCATGAAATTGCCGCGCTCGGCGGCAATTTCAATGGCGTCATGGTCGATTTTGATAATTTTGCCCGTGGCCAGAACGGCGTTGTTCGCCAAAGAGCGGACTTCCGTAGAGGCGCCGAGGTAATCCGATGAGACAGGCAGCATAGTTTCACTCCGTTGCAGATTGCGCTTCATTCATGGCTGTGGGGGTCCGTTTCAACCAGTTTGTTGATGCCGTGCATGATGGCCATGCTGACGTCCGCGTGGCTTTGGGGGTTTTTATCCTGATATTCGCCGAACACCTCGCCCCGCTTGCTGGAGACATAAAACGGCGGCAGCATGTTCAGTGCGGTAGATAAAATGATGGCCTGGCAGGAAGAGCACTGGCACATGTCCCTGTACTTTTCCGCATTGTGGGAAAGCTCGTCCCGCAGGGCGTTTTCGGCAACGGTTTCGGTGTAATTGCGTACCATCCTGCCTCCTTCCGGCCGGCGGGCGCGGGGCGTGGTCAGGCGGGTTTTCCGCCGCCACGCCTTTTTTGCCCGGGGCCCACGCGCACACATTATAACGGATGCGCGGGTTTTACACAAGTGTTAGTTTCCGGCGCGGGCGGCGCGGGCTTAATCCTGCCCGGTAACGCTGCGGCGCAGGCGCTCGGCGTTGGCCAGGTTGCCCGAAGCCGCCGCCGCTTTCGTCTGCTTGATGTCGCGGGACATGGTGATGATTTGGGTGTAAATGGTGGCAATGACCTCGTACAGGTCCGGCGGGATGCTGCGGCCTACCTCCAGCATACACAGCATGGAGGCTGCGGAGTCGTCTTTGAACACGGGAATGCCCTTTTCCTCGGCAATGCCGATGATGCGGTCCGCAACGGTGCCGTAGCCCGAGGCCACCACCACAGGGGCGGAGTCCTCGTCGGTGTTGTAGCGCAGGGCGACGGCCTTGTTGCGTTTTGCGTTTGGGGAGTCCTTGTCAGACTTTGACATCGATACCCGTCCTTTTGCTGGGCAGGTCTGTGAACACATCCATAAGACTGTGGGTGCGTTCCAGCCTGTCGATATTGATGGCTTCGAAGGAGTAGCCCGTGCGCTCCACCGCGCGGCGGATGGCAGGGCCGATGGACTGGAACTGCTCCACATAGGCCGGCGGGCACAGCAGGTTCATGGCGATGCGCTTTTCCTGCACATAGAGCTCTGCCTCGAACCGGCCGATGTCTTCCACATCGAACACCATGAGCATGTGGCTGTTGTCGGCCACGCCGCCGCGTTTGCCGCCGGTGTCCTCCTCGGCGTTGGGGTCTATCCATATTTCGGCAAAGGCCTTCACGTCCTGATAGTCCACCGGCACGATGAAGTGAAGCAGGGGTGTGAAGTTGGACGGGCTGGATAAAATGCTGTGCACAATCTTCAGCATTTTATCGCCTGTCACCATTTCCAAATCTTCGCTGTCGGCCTCGCGGCCGATGATCTTGGCGATGACATCCATCACCTTGCTGTCGTCTTCCTCAGCGCGGGCGGCCTTGGCGCCGTCCGGGCCGGAGAATTTCATCATGAACTGGGCCAGCTTTGCCGCAAATTCGTCGCGGTCCGCCTCCGGCAGGTGGGTGAGCAGCTGGCGCAAAGCGTCGTGCACAAAGCTTTCGTTGTCGTTGAAACGAGAGAGGTTGTAGGTGACAAGGGGCAGCACCTTTTCCATCTGCGGCGTGAACATCAGATTCGACTCCACCTCGGGCAGCACGCCCTGCACTTCTTTTTTCAGGGTGGAGAAATTTTCGGCGGCGTCCGGCGCGCGCAGGCCCTGGATGATGGTTTGCAGCTTGCCCGACAGGGGGCTTTTTTCGCTCACATTGTCCGCGATATACTGCAAATTGTTGGCGACGGACTGGAGGGCGTCCGTTTGGGACATGGAGGCGTTGATGCTTTTCAGCAGCATGCCGATGTCCGTTTGCAGGTTTTGGCCCGTTTGCTGTGCAACCGGGGCAATTTGCGCGTTTTGGGTGGTTTGCACCACCGGGGCTTCCGCAGCAGCGGCCAGCAGGTTGCGCAGTTGGTCGAAAATTTCGCCTTTGAAAAGGGTGGTGCTGTTTTCCTGGCGCTGCAACTCGCCGGCAATGTCCTCCGGGGCCACCATCAGCTGTTGGAACAGCTGCTCGATTTCTTCCGTAAGGGTGGTGTTGCCCGCGGCCAAAAGGCCCACTACTTCCTGCAGCATGTATAGGCTGCGCATGATGCCCACGGTGACGGCGGGGTCCTTGAGCAGGTCCGCCAAAATCTTCGGCGCTTCGTCCTGGGGCAAAAAGCCTGTGTTTTGTTGCAGCAGCTCGCTGGCATCATGCGGCTGCATCACGCGCGAAGCGTCCACCAGGTTGAACGGCTCGGAAGAGTCGACAGCCGGGCGGGAAGCGTTCACAGGCGCACGTTCCACCAGTGGCGTGCTGATTTTCAGGACGTCTGCCATACGGGGCTCCTTGGTAAAAAAGCGCAAATCGTTATTTTGACTATTTTACCACTTCCGCCAAAAAATGAACAGTCCTTCCCGGAATAAACTGCGAGGAGCCTTCCAAAAGCCGTTATTTTTATGAAAATCGGCACGTTAAAGGGAGAAAATGTTGCACAATGTCAGATTTTAGGTATAATATAGACTGTTAGGCAAGTTTCTGAAAGAGACCCGTTATTTAATGAAAAGAGCAGGTGAGGGAATGAGTGTCATAGACGAAAGCATGAGACCCATGCTGGACACATTCATTTTTGAAACGGTGACGATTCTCGACCAGTTGGACGAGATCCTGATCGTGGCAGAAAAGGAAAAAGCGCTGAACGACGACCAGATCAATGAGATCTTCCGCGCCATGCACACGGTGAAAGGCTCCGCCGCCATGATGGGGCTTTCCGACATGTCGGAAATTACCCACAAGGTGGAGGACATGTTTTTCCTCATCCGCGATAACCCGTCCAAAATGGACGCGTCGAACACGGGGGATATCTTCGACATTCTATTCCAGATGTCGGATTACCTGCGTCAGGAGCTTGGCCGCCTGCAGGAGGACCCGGACGGCTATGCGCCAGGGGATACGTCCGTTCTGCGCGCGCCGGTGGAGCGGCAGGTTGCCATTTTGAAAGGTGAGGCCGTGCCCGCCGCCGCGGCTGCTGCGCCGGCGGCAGCGGCACCGGAAACCGCCACCGCTGAGGCCGCGGCGCCCGCCGGGGCGGGTGAAGCCGCCGTTGTCGGGGATGAGCACACCATCCGCGTGTTCTTCCAGGAAGGCTGCGAAATGGAGAACATTCGCGCCTTCATGCTGCTGAACCAGATCAAGGAATACTGCGAGATCCTTTCCACGGACCCAGCTTCGCCGGAGACGAACCCCGACTGTATCCAGCAGATTATAAATCAGGGCATTCTCATCCGCCTGCGCACGCCGGACGATATCAAATTGCTGTACAGTGTGATTGAGGATGTGCCGCACGTGGCGTCCTATGAAAAGGTGGAAAACGCGCCGGAGCCCGCCGCCCAAAGCGGGCCGGAGCTTGACCCGCAGCAGGTGGCCGAAACGCAGGAGGCCGCCCCGGCGCCCGAAAAGCAGCCCGCCGCCACGCCAAAACCTGTCGCCGGCGGCGGCGCCGGCGCGGGCAAGCAGAGTCTTATCAGCGTGAACCAGCTGAAAATAGACAGCCTTGTGGACATCATGGGCGAAATTGTGATTGCGGAGAGCATGGTGGCGTCGAACCCGGACCTGCGGGATTTGTCGCTGGACAACTTCAACAAAAGCGCCCGCCAGCTGCGCAAGCTGACGGACCAGATGCAGGATATCGTCATGAGCATCCGCATGGTGCCGCTCACCGGCACCTTCCAGAAAATGCAGCGCATCGTGCGCGACATGAACAAAAACCTGGGCAAAAATACGGAGCTTGTCGCCCTGGGAGGCGAAACGGAAGTGGACAAGAGCATCACCGACGCCCTGGCCGACCCGCTGATGCATATGATCCGCAACTCTATGGACCACGGCATTGAAATGCCGACGGACCGCGCCGCCGCCGGCAAACCGGCGCAAGGCCGCGTGGTGCTTTCGGCCCAGAACGTGGGCAGCGACATCCTCATCAAGGTGGAGGACGACGGCCAGGGGCTGGACCGCGAGGTGCTGCTGAACAAGGCGGAACGCAACGGCATGCTGACGAAGCCCCGGGCCGACTATTCCGACAAAGAGGCCTTCTCGCTCATCATGGGGGCCGGTTTTTCCACCAATGAGGTGGTGACGGAGTATTCCGGCCGCGGCGTTGGCATGGACGTGGTGCGCAAGAACATTGAAAAGCTGGGCGGCAGCGTAAGCGTGGACGCGGTGAAGGGCAGGGGAACCACTTTTACTATTAAGATTCCGCTTACCCTTGCCATTGTGGACGGCATGGAGATTGGCGTGGCGAACGACACCTTCACCATCCCCATCACCTCCATCAGCCAGATTTACAAGCTGAGCCCGGACACGGAGCTGTTGTACGACACGGACGGAACGGAGATGGTGATGGTGCGCGGCGAGTGCTACCCCATCATCCGCCTGCACGCCATCTACAACATCGACACGGCAGTGACGGACCTTGCCGAAGGCATCATGATCATTGTGGAAAGCGGCGAAAGCAAGGCCTGCATCTTTACAGACCGCCTGATTGGCGAGCAGCAGGTGGTTGTAAAAAGCTTCCCCACGTTCTTTAACCGCTACAATGTGAAAGACCTCGGTTTCTCGGGCTGCACCATCATGGGCGACGGTTCCATCAGCCTTATTTTGGACATTGGATGCCTGCTCGGCGCGTACCGCGGCGAAGGCTCGCGTTCCCGCGCGTATTAGGCTTTTGCAAAAAAGGCAACATACAACAGGAGGGATTCTTCATGGAAGAAGCCGGACAGGATATTTTGGAGCTGGAACTGGAACAGGCCATGGACGCCACCCAGGAAGAACTGGAGAGCACGTCGCTTACCTTTTACATCGGCGACACCATGTACGGCCTGCCGCTGACAAACGTGGTGGAGATCATCAATGTGCAGCCCATTGCCAAGGTGCCGGGCACGCCGGTGTATGTGAAGGGTGTCATCAACCTGCGCGGCGGCATTGTGCCCATTGTGGACGTGCGCCTGAAATTTGGGCAGATGGAAAAAGAATACGACGAGTTCACCAATATCATCATCACCCTGCTGGGCGACAGCCAGGTGGGCCTTGTGGTGGACCGCGTCTCCAACGTGGTGCGCAGCGAGGCGGTGGACACGTCGCAGCTGCCGGAATTTTCCACGGTGAACACCAACCGGTACATGACGACGGTCTCCCGCATGGGCAGCCAGCTTATCATGAACCTGAACTGCGAGACCATTCTGGAGGACGACAATATCCTGAACATCGGCTGATGCCTTTGGCAGGCGCGGTGTTCGGGCATAAAAAGGGGATCTGGCATGGTTCAGTTGACCGATGCGGAATTTAACAAGCTGGTAAGCTATGTGCTGGGCAACTACGGCATCGACCTTTCCAAAAAAAAGGTGCTGATTGAAGGGCGATTGAACAGCGTGCTGATGAAGTACGGGTTTACATCGTTTACCCAGTATATCGACCTTGTTATGAACGACAAAAGCGGCGCCGAATTGCAGCAGATGCTGAACCGGCTGACCACGAATTTGACCTATTTTTTACGCGAGAAGGATCATTTCGATTTTTTGACCAAGGTGGCCCTGCCGGAATTCGACAAGGCTTCGCGCGGCGGGCCGCTGCGCGTGTGGAGCGCGGGGTGCTCCTCCGGTGAGGAGCCCTATACCCTTGCCATGACGCTGCTGGATTATTACAAGGGGCAGAACAATAAATTCGTCATCCTGGCGTCCGACATCAGCCAGAATGTTTTGGGCCAGGGCACCCGCGCCGTGTATGCGGAAGAGGCCCTGAAAGATGTGCCGCAGGAGTGGAAGACGAAATATTTCGACCGCATGGGTGACGGAGACTTCAAGGTGAAGGATAATGTGCGAAAGCTGGTGTCCTTCAAAACGTTCAATTTGATGGACCCTTTCAACTTCAAGGCGCCGTTTGAGATCATTTTTTGCCGCAACGTGATGATCTATTTTGAAAAACAGCGCAAGGAAGAGTTGATAAAGAAGTTTTATAGATGGATTGCGCCGAGAGGGTATTTTTTCACCAGCCATTCGGAAAACATCGGCAGCAACGAAGTGGGCTTTTGCACGGTGCGGCCGTCCGTGTTCAAAAAAGAAGTGAAGTGAGCAAAGGGCTATGCAGTTTTATAACGAATGAAAAGCACTTGATTCCGCTGAAGGGAGATTTATGGGCCAAATACGTGTGATGCTGGTTGATGACTCCGCGCTGTTCATCGGGGCCATGAAGGCGGCCCTGGGGCAGGACCCGGATATTTTTGTGTGCGGCACCGCCGGCGATGGGCAGGAGGCGCTGGAGACCGTGCGCGCCCTGCGGCCGGATGTGATTGTGTGCGACGTGCAAATGCCGAAAATGAGCGGCATTGAGTTTGTGAAGCGGCTGTTGATGCGTGTGCAGCTGCCGGTGGTTGTGGTTTCCGGCACGCCGGGGCTCACGTTTACGGCCCTTGCCGCCGGCGCGGTGGATTTTATCCCGAAGCCGACGGCCACCGAGCCGCGCAGTGAATTTTTCAACCGCATGCGCAGCACGGTGAAGGCGGCCGCCGGCTCCAACATCCGCGCAAAAATGGCGGGTGGCATGGCGCGGGTGGGCAGTACGATGAATTTGCTTGCCACACCGCAGGACGCCATTTTGGCCGTCGGCGCATCCACGGGCGGCACAGACGCCATCGCCACCGTTGTGCGCGATTTGCCGCCGAATTTCCCAGCCACCGTGATGACGCAGCACATGCCGGCCGGTTTTACAAAAATGTACGCGGAGCGGCTGGACCGCGAATGCAAAATGCGCGTGCGGGAGGCGGAAGACGGCATGCGGCTGGAGACCGGGCTGATGATTTTGGCCGCGGGTGAAAAGCAGATGCAGGTGAAAAAAGACGCGCAGGGGTATTATGTAACGTCGCGCAGCACCGAGCGCGTGAACGGGCACTGCCCCTCGGTGGACGTGCTGTTCGGCTCGGTGGCGGACCTTGCGCCGAAAAACACCATGGGTGTGATTTTGACGGGCATGGGCAGCGACGGCGCGGCGGGCCTTTTGCGCATGCGCAAGGCCGGGGCCTACACCATTGGGCAAGACAAAGATAGCAGCGTGGTGTACGGCATGCCGCAGGTCGCCTTCAACACCGGCGCCGTGGTGAAGCAGCTGCCGCTGACGAAAATTGGCGCGGAGCTCATCAGCAAAGCGGGCAGCATGCGGTGAGGGCGGTGCCGGTTTTTGGATGTGCGCGGCAGGACAAAAAGACATGTGCCGCCGGGGCGAGGCCGGCGGCACTTTGTGTTTGCGGTTGGCGTTTGGGCAACTGCGCGCGGCATGCGTGTGCCGCAGCGGCAGGCATCGCACTATTTGCCCGCCATAAAGGCCAAATACCCCGCCGGGCCGCTTTCGTACAAATTGCCGCCGTGCATATCCGCCGCCACGGTGAGGGGGAAATCCTCCACGGTGAGCAGGCTGACGGCCTCAGGTCCGAGGTCGGTGAAGCAGACGGGCTGCGCGGCCTTCACCGCGCGGGAAATGAGCGCCCCCGCGCCGCCCACGGCGGCGAAATAAACGGCGTGGTGCTTTTGCATTGCTTCCAGCACCTTCGGCGCGCGGGGCCCTTTGCCAACCATGCCGGCAAGGCCCTGTGCCAGCAGGGCGGGGGCGTATTTGTCCATGCGGGAAGACGTGGTGGGCCCGGCCGCGCCAATGGCAAAGCCAGGAGGCGCGGGGGTGGGGCCCATATAATAGAACACCGCGCCGCTGATGTCCAGCGGCAAATCTTCGCCGTTTTCCAGCAGGGCGCAAAGGCGCTTGTGGGCGGCGTCGCGCGCGGAGTATATTTGCCCGCTCAGCAGCACGGCGTCACCCGCGCGGAGGCTGGCTAAAGCCGCACGCCCTGCGTGCCCGGTGAACGGCGCGGTGAGGCGGATGGGCGCTGCGGCGCCTTTTGTGTTGGGCTGCGTGCTGTTTTGCATAGTGCCTCCCGGTTCTATAAGTGAACGATTGCGGCCGGTGTATGGCAGGTTTTGGCCGCTTGAAAAACAAAACCCTGCCGGCATTGTAGCATGCCGGCAGGGCGTGGCGCAAGGTGTGGAACTGCGGCTTACAGCAGGGAATCATCGGTGACGTCGCCGCAGGTGGGGCAGGGGATGCGGCCGACGCCGTAGCATAAGGGGCATAAGGGGCTGTCGGCCCCGGTGTCTCCGCTGCCCACGCAGTCGGGGCATTCCACCGTGCCGCGGGAACCACAGGTGGGGCAGGGATCTTCCTTCTTAATAAATTCGCTCATGTTGTGTACCTCGTATCCATTTTTGCAGTGTGGGCGGGCAAAGAAAGTATATCGTGTTTGCCGCAAAAAATGGCTCGGAACTTGGCCGGAAGGCGCCGCCGGGCGCTACAACGTTTCGGTGGCAACGCGCGCCGCGTGGCAGCACATGTTCACCGCCACGGGCAGCCCGGCAATGTGGGTGGGGGCGGCTTCTATGGCGACGCCCAGGGCCGTGGTTTTGCCGCCGAAGCCTGCCGGGCCGATGCCGAGGGCGTTGATTTCGGTCAGCAGGGCCTGCTCCATTTCAGCGTAGTATTCGTCGGGGTTTGGCGCGCCCACCGGGCGCAGCAGGGCTTTTTTGGCAAGCAGGGGGGCCTGGTCGAAGCTGCCGCCCACGCCCACCCCCACCACCACAGGCGGGCAGGGGTTTGCCCCGGCAAGGCGTACGGTTTCCACAATGAAGCGGCGCACGCCCTCTTCGCCGTCGGAGGGTTTCAACATGGCAAGGCGGCTCATGTTTTCGCTGCCGAAGCCCTTCGGGGCCAGGGTGATGGCAAGGCCGTCGCCCGGTACGATGTCCACGTGCAGCAGGGCGGGGGTGTTGTCGCCGGTGTTTTGGCGGCGCAAAGGGTCCGCTACGGCGGATTTGCGCAGATACCCCTCGGCGTAGCCCCTGCGCACACCCTCGTTCACGGCGGCGGAAAGGCTGCCGCCGGTGACGTGCACGTCCTGCCCGAGGGAGAGGAACACGCAGGCGAGGCCGGTGTCCTGGCAAAGGGGCAGGTCGGTGTTCCGCGAGGCGTCGATGTTGGCGAGCAAGACGTCAAGCGTGCGCCGGGCGGGCGGATACTTCTCCACCGCGCGGGCGGCCATGAGGGCTTCTTCCACGCCGGGGGCAAGGGTGATGTTGGCACGTTTGCACATGGCCGCAATGGTACCCGTGATTTGTGCCGCGCTGATTTCCCGCATAAACCCTCCCCGGTGGGTTGCACGGCCGAACAGCCGTGTTTTTGAAAGACATCCCTTTTTTACATTGTAACAATATTGGCGCAAAGCTGTCTACCACAATTTGTGAACGTGGGCTGGACACAGAGCCAAGGCAATACGAGGGGCTGTGGCCGGTGTGCCACTGGTGAGCGCGCCACCTTGCACCCAGCCACAAAATCTTTCCACCCAACCTATTTTCACCCAATTTTTTCGCCCCAAACTGCGTAGAGTATGGTATACTTAAATGATGCGGAAACCGAGGCCGGCGGAGGCGATTTATGGATAAATTCGAGCTGATTTCACCATATAAACCGATGGGCGACCAGCCCGCGGCGATAGACGCATTGGCAAAAGGCGTGCTGGACGGTTATAAAAACCAGACGCTTTTGGGCGTTACGGGCAGCGGCAAAACCTACACCATGGCCAACGTGATTGCCAAGGTGAACCGGCCGGCGCTGGTGCTGGCCCACAACAAAACCCTGGCGGCGCAGCTGTGCACCGAGTTCCGCGAATTTTTCCCGAACAACGCCGTGGAATACTTTGTCTCTTACTATGACTACTATCAGCCGGAGGCGTACATCCCCTCCAGCGATACCTATATTGAGAAGGACTCGGCCATCAACGACGAGATCGACCGGTTGCGCCACTCGGCCACGTCCGCCCTTTCCGAGCGGCGGGACGTCGTCATCGTGGCCAGTGTGTCCTGCATTTACTCCCTGGGCGACCCCATCGACTACCGCAGCATGGTGGCCTCCCTGCGGCCGGGCATGCAGATGAAGCGGGACGATTTGCTGCTGAAGCTGGTGGATTTGCAGTATGAACGCAACGACGTGAATTTTATCCGAAACAAGTTCCGAGTAAAGGGCGACGTTGTGGAAATTCACCCGGCGTATATGGAGAACACGGCGTTCCGCGTGGAATTTTTCGGGGACGAGATCGACCGCATCAGCGAGATTACGCCGCTGACCGGCGAGCGCACGCGGGTGCTGAACCACGTGGCCATTTTCCCAGCCAGCCATTACATCGTAACGCCGGACAAAATGCACGCGGGCCTCGCCCACATCCGCGCGGAAATGGATGAGCAGGTGAAGACCTTTACAGCGGAAGGCAAGCTGATAGAGGCGCAGCGCATCAGCCAGCGCACCCAGTACGATATGGAGATGCTGAACGAAGTGGGCATGTGCAAGGGCATCGAGAACTATTCACGGGTGCTTTCGGGCCGTGCGCCGGGCAGCATCCCCACCACGCTGCTGGACTATTTCCCCGACGATTTTTTGCTGTTCATCGACGAAAGCCATGTGATGCTGCCGCAGCTGCGCGCCATGTACGGCGGCGACTACGCCCGCAAAAAGAATTTGGTGGACTTCGGCTTCCGCCTGCCCAGCGCCTTCGACAACCGGCCCCTGCGGTTTGAGGAAGTGCTGTCGAAGCTAAACCAGACCATCTACGTTTCCGCCACGCCCGCTGAATACGAGCGGGGGCAGAGCGCGCAGATCGTGGAGCAGATCATCCGGCCAACGGGCCTTGTGGATCCGCAGGTGGTGGTGAAGCCGGTGGAAGGGCAGATAGAGGACCTGCTGGGTGAAATAAACGCGCGCACGGAGAAAAACGAGCGCGTGCTGGTGACGACCCTTACAAAGAAAATGGCCGAAGACCTGACGGATTATTTGGACGAGCACGGCGTAAAAGTGCGGTACATGCACCACGAGATAGACACCTTTGAGCGCATGGAGCTGATACGCGATTTGCGCAAGGGCGACATTGACGTGATCGTGGGCATCAACCTGCTGCGGGAAGGGCTGGATTTGCCGGAGGTTTCGCTGGTGGCGATTTTGGACGCCGACCGGGAGGGCTTTTTGCGCAGCGGCACCAGCCTGGTGCAGACCATCGGCCGCGCGGCGCGCAACGTGGGCGGCACGGTTATTATGTATGCCGATACGGTGACGCCCAGTATGGAGTACGCCCTGACGGAGACGGACCGCCGCCGCGCCATCCAGGAGGCCTACAACGCCGAGCACGGCATTACGCCCACAAGCATCGTGAAGGAGATTGCGGGGCTCATCGAAATCTCCAAGGAGGTGGACGACGGCGGCAAAAAGGGCCGGCGCATCAGCAAAATGGAGCGCGAGCAGATCATCACGCGGCTGACCCGCGAGATGAAGGAGGCGGCAAAGCTGCTGGAGTTTGAGCATGCGGCCTTTTTGCGCGACCGCATTGAAAAGCTGCGCAAGGGGGAACTTGCGACAAGCGACCCCGAGGGCAGCGAGGCCCAGCCACACCGGCGCCGGGGAAAAACAGGCAAGCCCGGCGCGCCCGGCAGCAAAAACACCAACATTGGCGATGGCGCGGGCCGGCCCACGCGGGGAACCAGCGCGGCAAGCTGGGCGAAGGGGCAGGACGGCGAAGATTAGCGCCCGCACCGGGTATGCCTCCGGACAGCTACCTTCCGCGGCGCCTCGTGTACAACTTAAAGAGGTTGTTCACGATTCGCCTTGCGGCTGATGCTGACCGGAGACATACCCGGTGCAGGCTGGCAGAATGCAGTGCAGATGCGACCTGAAGTGTGATAAGGATAAAGGAGAACCAAGAGTGGCACTAGACAAAATTGTGATAAAAGGCGCGCGGGAGCACAACCTGAAAAATATCGACGTGACCATCCCGCGGGATAAATTGATTGTGATGACGGGGCTTTCGGGCAGCGGCAAAAGCAGCCTTGCCTTCGACACCATTTACGCCGACGGCCAGCGGCGGTATATGGAAAGCCTGTCCAGCTACGCGCGCCAGTTTTTGGGCCAGATGGAAAAGCCGGACGTGGACGACATCCAGGGGCTTTCGCCCGCCATTTCCATCGACCAGCGCACCACCAGCAAAAACCCCCGCTCCACCGTGGGCACGGTGACGGAGATTTACGACTATTTACGGCTGATGTACGCGCGCATCGGCGTGCCCCACTGCCCGGAGTGCGGGCGCGAAATTACCCAGCAGACGGTGGACCAGATGGTGGACGCCGTGCTGGAGCTGCCGGAGGGCACTAAGTTCATGGTGCTGGCGCCGGTGGTGCGCGGGCGCAAAGGCACCCAGCAAAAGGAATTTGAGGCGGCGGCCCGCGGCGGCTATGCCCGCGTGCGTGTGGACGGAAATATATACGATCTTTCGGAAGAAATACCCTTAGAGAAAAACGTGAAGCACACGGTGGAAATTGTGGTGGATCGGCTGGTGCTGCACGACGATATCCGCAGCCGCCTGGCCGATTCCATCGAGACGGCCATCGGCCTGACGGGAGGTCTTGTTACCATCAGCGTGGTGGACGGCGAGGACTTGCAGTTCAGCCAAAGCTACGCCTGCCCGGAGCACGGCATGTCCATTGAGGAGCTTACGCCGCGCATGTTCAGCTTCAACAACCCCTTCGGTGCCTGCGAGACCTGCACCGGCCTTGGCACCTTCATGAAGGTGGATCCCGATTTGGTCATCCCGAACAAGAACCTGACCATCCGCGAGAAGGCCGTGAAGGCCAGCGGCTGGTATTACGCCGAGGGGTCTATGAGCGAAATGTACTACATGGGCCTTGGCAAAAAGTACGGCTTCACGCTGGACACCCCGGTGAAGGACATGAGCAAAGAGGCCGTAGACGCCATTTTGTACGGCACCAAGGGCGAAAAGCTGCAAATGTACCGCGAAAATGAATTCGGCAGCGGCAACTATGTGACGGATTTTGAAGGGGTCATCCCGAACCTTGAGAGGCGCTTCCGCGAAAGCAACAGCGAGTGGATGCGCGAGGAAATAGCCCTTGCCATGAGCGGCGTGGAATGCCCGGACTGCGGCGGCAAGCGGCTGAGGCCGGCGTCTTTAGCGGTGACGGTGGGTGGCATCAACATCAGCGATTTGACGGACAAAAGCGTGGCGGAGGCCATCGACTTTTTTAAAAACATCCAGCTGACCGAGCGCGAGCATTTGATTGGCGACGGCGTGCTGAAGGAGATCGGCGAGCGGCTGGGATTTCTGAACAGCGTGGGCCTTGGCTACCTGACGCTGGCCCGCGGCAGTGCCAGTTTGTCTGGCGGCGAGAGCCAGCGCATCCGGCTGGCAACGCAAATCGGCAGCGCGCTGACGGGCGTTTTGTATGTGCTGGACGAGCCGTCCATCGGCCTGCACCAGCGGGACAACGCGAAGCTGATCGCCACGCTGAAGCACCTGCGGGACCTTGGCAACACGCTGATTGTGGTGGAGCACGACGAAGAGACCATGCGCGAGGCCGATTTCATCGTGGACATCGGCCCAGGGGCGGGCGTGCACGGCGGCGAACTGGTGGCGGCGGGCACCATGGAAGACATCATGGCCGAGCCGCGCAGCATCACCGGGGCGTACCTCTCCGGGCGAAAGAGCATCGCCGTGCCGGGAAAGCGCCGCAAAGGCACCGGCCATTTTATTGAGGTGGTGGGCGCCACACAGAACAACTTGCGGGATATCAGCGTGAAGTTCCCGCTGGGTGTGATGACCTGCGTGACGGGCATTTCAGGCTCGGGCAAATCCAGCCTGGTGAACGAGATTTTGTACAAGCGCCTGTCCGCCGATTTGAACGGCGCCCGCACCCACGCGGGAAAGCACGACAACGTGCTGGGCGAAGAGTATGTGGACAAGGTCATCGGCATTGACCAAAGCCCCATCGGGCGCACGCCGCGCTCGAACCCGGCCACATACACGGGGGTGTTTACGGATATCCGCACACTGTTTTCCCAAACGCCGGAGGCGAAAATGCGCGGCTACGGGCCGGGGCGGTTTTCCTTCAACGTGAAGGGCGGCCGGTGCGAGGCCTGCGAAGGCGATGGCATTTTGAAAATTGAGATGCACTTTTTGCCGGACATTTACGTGCCCTGCGAAGTGTGCAAGGGCGCGCGGTACAACCGGGAAACGCTGGAAGTGCGCTACAAAGACAAAAACATTTACGACGTGCTGAGCATGACGGCGGAAGAAGCCTGCGTGTTTTTTGAAAACCAGCCGAAGATCCACCGCAAGATAAAAACCCTTGTGGACGTGGGCCTCGGATACATCCGACTTGGGCAGGCGGCCACCACCCTGTCCGGGGGCGAAGCACAGCGGGTGAAGCTGGCGCTGGAGTTGGCAAAGCGCGAGACGGGCCAAACGGTATACATTTTGGACGAACCCACCACCGGCCTGCACGTGGAAGACGTACGCAAGCTGCTGAAAGTGCTGAACAAGCTGGTGGACGCGGGCAACACTGTCATCATCATCGAGCACAACCTGGACGTGGTCAAGCAGGCGGACCATATCATCGACCTTGGGCCCGAGGGCGGTAGCGCCGGCGGACTGGTGATTGCCAAGGGCACACCGGAGCAAGTGGCCAAAGTGAAGGAGAGCTTCACCGGGCAATATTTGGCGATGGTGTTAGCCGCTGCAAACCACACAGAAAAAACACAAAGCGCAAAAACGACGAAAAAGAACGTGAAAAGTGGAAAGTAGCCGCTAATTTGGTTGTGCGGTGCAAAAAAGTGTTGTATAATTTCAATATGTGCGATGTGTTTGAGTGACACACACCGCCAGGTATGGCGGCGCCAAACGGCGCCTGCCGATTAGGGGTTGTTTGGGCAAAGGCGCTGCGGCGCAAAGAAGAAAGAGAAGGCGGCATTCGTGGAACGAAAACAATATGTCTGTGACAACAAGGCGGCCAAGGCCATTTCCGATTATTACCGGGGCGCGCCAAAGGCCTATGTGCGCACTTTTGGTTGCCAGCAAAGTGTGAACGACGGGGAAAAGATCAAGGGGGTTCTGCTGGACATTGGCTGCGAGCTGGTGGATGCGCCCGGCGACGCCAACATGATTTTTTTCAATACCTGCGCCGTGCGCGAACACGCCGAGCAGCGCGTGTTCGGCAACGTGGGTGCACTGAAGGCCCTGAAGGCCGCAATGCCCGGCATGCTGATTTGCATTTGCGGCTGCATGACGGAACAAAAGGGCGTGGTGCAACACATCAAGCAAAGCTACCCCTATGTGGACCTGGTGCTTGGCGTGAACGCCGCGGCCACGCTGCCGGCCAATGTGGCGGCAAAGCTGGCTTCGCGCCGCAAGGTGCTGCGGGCGCCGGAAGAGGACTTTGACATTTACGAGGATGTGCCGCAGGTGCGCGAAAACGCCATCAAGGCGTTTTTGCCCATTGTGTACGGGTGCGACAATTTCTGCTCCTACTGCATCGTTCCCTATGTGCGCGGCCGGGAACGCAGCCGTGAATACTCGGATATCAAGGCCGAGTTTGATGCCCTGGTGGCGGCGGGATACAAGGAGATCACGCTGCTTGGGCAAAACGTGAACTCCTACGGCAAGGGGCTGGAAGAGAAAATCGACTTCAGCGACCTGCTGGCGCGCCTTGCCGAAACGCCGGGGGACTATAAGCTGCGCTTTATGACCAGCCACCCGAAGGACGCCACGCGCAAGCTGGTGGACGTGATTGCGGCAAACAGCCATATTGCGAAGCACTTGCACCTGCCGGTGCAAAGCGGGTCAAACACGGTGCTTTCCCGCATGAACCGGAAATACACGAAGGAAAGCTATTTGTCCCTTGTGCATTACGCGCGGGAAACCTGCCCCGGCATCACATTTTCCACCGACATCATGATTGGCTTTCCGGACGAGACGGACGAGGATTTTGAAGAAACGCTGGCCCTGGTGGAGGCAGTTGGTTTCACCCAGCTGTTCACGTTTATTTATTCCCGCCGCGACGGCACCGAGGCGGCGAACCTGCCCGACAACATGACCCACAGGGACAAAACCGAGCGCATGAGCCGCCTGTTGAAGCTGCAGGAGGGCATCATGGAGGAAAAGGCGAAAGAGTGGCTGGGCAACACATACGAGGCGTTGGTGGAGGGGCCGGCCCGTGACGGCGCGTGCATGGCGGCAAGGCTGGACAACAATATGCTGTGCGAGTTTACCGGCGGTGAGGATTTGACAGGCAAATTTGTGCAGGTGCGCATTACCGGCTACAAAGGCGCGTTGCTGCAAGGCGAGCTTGTGAAGTAGGACGTGTATATGCGTCTGCACCGGATGGTTTTTTGGAAACATTATGATTGCATTCAGTAAAAATATTCGTTCAGAACAGGAGACTGATGTATGGATTCGATCAACAAATTCAAAGAGGCCGCGAAGGAATTCCAGAGCGACGAGCGGTACCTTGCCCTGGCGGCGGCAAAAAAGGCCAACGATGAAGACACCGTGCTGCAGCAGCTGATGGAGGGTTTCAGCGAAGTGCGCGACACCTTAAGCGACGAGAGGGGCAAGGACGAGCGCGACGACACCCGCGTGCAAGCCCTGAACGAGCAGCTGAACAGCGTGTATAACGATATTATGACGAACCCGAACATGCTGGCTTACAATAAGGCGAAGGAAGACATTGAAGTGTTCATGAACTATGTGAACGCCATTATGAACGCAGCCATCGACGGGGAAGACCCCATGGCGGTGGAGCCCCCGGCAATGGATTGCTGCGGTGAGGAAGGCTGTGCCAGTTGCAGCGGCTGCGGCTGATTTCTGCAAGTATAATTGGGAAGTAGCGCAACTGCATCGGGCAGCTTGAAATGCGGGTCCTGTCACGGGGCCTGTCCTTTCTTCCGGCACTGCGCCGGCTTTTACAGGCGGCGGGCTGGCACGCTTTCGCGGCCTGCCAAGGAGGCTGGTGCGCCGGCTGCGTTTCGTCCGTTCGAACAGGCCCGCACCACCCGCTCCGAACATTTGCGCAATGCAGTTTCAGACGTTTCATTATAGAAAACACGGCACAAAGAACTTAGACCCCGGAGGGAAGAATGGCGGAAATGTCCCCCATGATGCGCCAGTACCTGGCCAGCAAGGAGCAGTACAAGGATGAACTGCTCCTTTTCCGCGTGGGCGATTTCTACGAGATGTTTTTTGACGACGCCATTTTGGCGTCGAAAGAGCTGGAAATTACGCTTACGGGCAAGGACTTCGGCCAGGAGGAGCGCGCGCCCATGTGCGGCGTACCGCACCATTCGGCCGAGGCCTATGTGAAGCGCCTTTTGGACAAGGGCTACAAGGTGGCCATGTGCGACCAGGTGGAAAACCCGGCCGAGGCGCAGGGCCTTGTGAAGCGGGAAGTGACCCGCGTGTACACGCCGGGCACGCTGATTGAAACGAGCCTGCTGCAGGACGATATCAACAATTACATCGGCAGCGTCTTTATTGAAGGGGACGCAGCCGGTGTTTGTTTTGCCGATGTTTCCACCGGCACGGCCCATTACTCCCGCGTTGCGGGCGAGGATATCGCAAAGCCCATCATTTCAGAGCTGGCGCGGTTTTCGCCCCGGGAGATGCTGTTTGGCGCCGAGCTTTTGAAGTACACGGCGGTGACGGAGTACATCAAGACCCAGCTTTCGTGCAGTGTGGAACTGTTGGACGACGAGGAATTTGCAAAAGGCGCCGCCGAAGCGAATATTACGGAGCTGTTTGGCGGCAAATTTGCGGGGGACGCAAACAGCGGTGCGGAGCCTTACGCGACGCTTGAAATGCGGGCGTTTGGCGCGCTGCTGGGCTATTTGAAGCGCACCCAGCAAAAGGGCGTCAGCCGTTTGGCGGACATCAACCGCTATACCGAGCGCGAATTTATGAACCTGCCGCCCACCACCCGGGCGAATTTGGAACTGACCCAGACCATGCGCGGCCACGAAAAACGCGGCACGCTGCTGTGGGTGCTGGACAAAACCGCCACCAGCATGGGCAAGCGCCTGCTGCGCCGCTGGACGGAACAGCCCCTGATGGAGCCCGCGGCCATCAACCGGCGGCTGGACGGCGTGGAAGAGCTTGTGGCCGAGAACGTGAAGCGGCTGGAATTGTTCGAAGAGCTTGGCTTCGTGTTCGACATTGAGCGGCTGGTGACGCGGGTGGTGTACGGCAGCGCCAGCCCGCGGGACGTCGCCTCCCTTGGCGCCACCTGCCGCCGCATCCCGGGAGTGAAGGCGGGGCTATCCGGCGTTGCCAGCGACATTCTGGCCGCCCTGCGCGACGAGATGGACGAGCTAGCCGACGTGGCGGGGCAAATTTCCGACACCGTGAACGAGGACCCGCCGCCGAACCTGAAGGACGGCGGTGTGGTGAAGCAAGGCTTTTCCGCCGAGGTGGACGAGCTGCGTGCCGTACACACAGACTCGAAAAGCGTGCTGGCCGCCATGGAGGCGAAGCTGAAGGAAGACACCGGCATCCGCACACTGAAAGTGGGCTTCAACAAGGTGCTTGGGTACTATATTGAGGTGAGCAAGTCCTTTGTGAGCCAGGTGCCGGACAGCTTCTTCCGCAAGCAGACCCTGACCGGCGGCGAGCGGTACATCACGGAAGAATTGAAGATGCTGGAAAACAAGATTTTGGGCGCGAGCGAGCGCTTGGTGGCGCTGGAACGTAAGATTTTTGACGATTTGCTGCTGGATATTGCGGCGAAGGCCGAGCGGCTGCAAAAAACGGCCGCGTGCCTGGCGCAGCTGGATGTGCTGTGCGCGTTGGCCCACGTGGCCGAACTGAACAACTACACCCGGCCGGAGGTGAACGGTGGGGATGAAATCGTCATCACGGCGGGGCGGCACCCTGTGATTGAGAAAATATTGCGCGGTACGCCTTTTGTGCCGAACGACACGGAGCTGAACTGCGGTGATGACCGGATGCTGATCATCACCGGGCCGAACATGGCGGGCAAAAGCACCTACATGCGGCAGGCGGCACTCATCACCATCATGGCGCAAATGGGCAGCTTTGTGCCGGCACAGGCCTGCAGCATCGGCGTGTGCGACGCGGTGTTCACCCGTGTGGGCGCGGCGGATGATTTGGCCGCCGGCATGTCCACCTTCATGGTGGAGATGACGGAGGTGGCGGAAATTTTGCAAGACGCCACGCGGCAAAGCCTCGTCATCCTCGATGAAATTGGCCGCGGCACTTCCACTTTCGACGGCATGAGCATTGCCGAGGCCGTGGTGGAATATATGGCGGACGCGGACGAGGGGCCCGCCTGCAAAACCATGTTCGCCACCCACTACCACGAACTGACGGAGCTGGAAAACTCGCTGGACGGCGTGAAAAACTACAACATTGCCGTGAAAAAACGCGGCGACGACATCACTTTTTTGCGGCGTATCGTGCGCGGGCCGGCGGACGACAGCTACGGCATTCAGGTGGCAAAGCTGGCGGGCCTGCCGGACAGCGTGCTGAAGCGCGCCAAAGAAGTGCTGGCTATGCTGGAGGCGTCGCCCGTGGCCATCAACAACGTAACGCAGCTGAATTTTGACACCATGGGCAAGTTTGTACCCAGCACCCCGGCGGATGGCCTTGTGGAAAAGCTGCGCGCGGCCGACCCGGAGACCTTTACCCCGCTGGAGGCGCTGAACTTTTTGTACGAGCTGAAGAAAGAACTGCCGGACGAGTGATTTGATTGTATTGCAAGCATTGCGCGAAAGGAGGGCGTTCCATGGCGATTCGGCTGCTGGACGGACATTTGGCCGAGCTGATTGCGGCCGGGGAAGTGGTGGAGCGCCCGGCCAGCGTGGCGAAGGAACTTTTGGAAAACGCCATCGACGCCGGCGCGCGCAATGTGGTGGCGGAGATTGAAAACGGCGGCACCCGGCTTATTTTGGTGAGCGACGACGGCAGCGGCATTGAGCGGGAGGACATGGAGCTGGTGTTCCAGCGCCATGCCACCAGTAAAATTGCAACGGAGCGGGACCTCGACGAAATCCGCACGCTGGGCTTTCGCGGTTAGGCATTGGCCTCCTTTGCCTGTGGGGCTAAGGTGGAGCTGCTGACAAAGAATGACGCCGACGAAAACGCCAGTGTTTATAAAGTAAACGGCGGCAACGTGGAAGATTTTACCGAGGCCGCCCGTGGGCGCGGCACCACCACCGCCGTGCGCGATATTTTTTACAACACGCCGGCCCGCATGAAGTTTTTGAAAAAAGACGCCAGCGAGGGCACCTTTGTGGGCGAGGTTGTGACTCGCACGGCCCTTTCGCACCCGGAAATTGCGTTCACCTTTTTGCGGGACGGCAAAGAAATATTCCACACGCCGGGAAACGGCAACCTCTCGGCGGCGTGCCACGCGCTGTTTGGCGCGGGCTTTGCCAAGGCGTTGCTCGCAGCGGACGGCGAAACGGGGAACTACCATGTGCACGGCCTGGTGACGCCGCCAGAAGCAGCCCGCCAAAGCCGTGGCATGCAGTATTTTTTCATCAACGGGCGCTTTGTGAAAAACCGCACCATGATGGCGGCACTGGAGCAGGCCTACCGCGGCACGCTGATGAAAGGGCGGTTCCCTGGGTGCGTGCTGTTTTTGGACATGCCGCCCCAGATGGTGGACGTGAACGTGCATCCGGCGAAAACCGAAGTGCGCTTTGCCCATGAGAACGAGGTGTTCGACGCGGTGTACCGCGCGGTGAAAACCGCCGTGACAGGCGGTTTTGATAAACACCGGCAGTTTGGCTTTGCCGAAACGGGTGCGGCGGCAAGGGCCGCGAATGTGGCGAAGGAGGCGGTTGAGAAGCCGCAGTCCGGCCAAGCGTCCGCGCGGCAGGGAAACGACAAAGCGGACAGGGCGGCTGTTGCGGCTTACAATGGCATGCTGCAGGATTTGGCGGGGCAAACGCCTTTTGTGCTGCCGACAGGGCAAACACCCGCGCCGCAGGAGGGGGTGCCGCGGCAAACGGTGCTGCAGTCCTCGGCGGAGTGGTTCCCCTACGAGACGAAGGCCGGGGCGAAGACGGTTTCCTTTGGGGAAGCGGCGCGCGGGGAAACGCCGCAACAGCAAGCCGAATGGCGGCCGCCTGAAATGCGGGCGACGGCACCCGGCACGGTGCCCCATGCGCCACCGGGCGCGCCCCAGACGGGCAGCCAACCACTTTTGAAAATAGAACCGCAAGAGCTGCCTTCCGCTTCACCCGCAGCAGGCGAAGTGCGCGTGCTGGGCGAGGTGTTCCGCACGTACATCGTTGCGGAATATGGCGAAAGCATGTGCCTGATTGACAAACACGCCGCCCATGAGCGGCTGTTGTATGAAAAATTTGCCCAAAGCGCCTTTGCGGGCGCGGCGCAGCAAATGCTGCAGCCGTTGGCCCTGCGGCTGGCGCCGGACGAAAAAGAGGCGCTGTTGGGCAATTTGGACGCCCTTGCCGCCGCGGGCATCGAGGTGGAGGATTTCGGCGGCAGCGAGGTTTTGGTGCGCGGTGTTCCGGCGGATATGGACGCGGGCGGGGCGGAGGAGCTTGTCACCGAGGTTGCGGCCCGCTTTGCCAAAGGCGCCAGGGAGGCCATGACGGAAAAACGCGAATGGGTGCTGCATTCCATGGCGTGCCGCGCGGCCATGAAGGGCGGAGACAAGCGCCCGGTTGGGGAATTGGTAAAACTGGCCGAAGAGATTTTAAAAGGTGATTTGCCGCCGTTTTGCCCGCATGGGCGGCCGGTGGTGCTGGAAATATCGAGGGGGGAGCTGGAAAAACAGTTTGGACGCCTTGGCTGACACGCGCCCGCGCGCCGAAAAGATCATTGCGGTGCTGGGGCCGACCGCCACCGGCAAAACGGAGCTTACCTTCGGCCTGTGCAAAGCGTTTGGTGGCGAGATGGTGGGGGCGGATTCCATGCAGGTGTACCGCGGCCTGCCCGTGGGCACCGCCGCACCGCGCCCGGAAGAATGCCCCGCCGTGCCCCGCCATTTGATTGGTGTGCTGCCGCCGGAAATTCCTTTTTCGGTGGCGGATTACGTGGCCAATGCCGCCGGGATCATCGCGCATCTGCACTCTATTGGGAAAACGCCGGTGCTGTGCGGCGGCACCGGGCTTTATATCGAGAGCCTGGTGAACGGGCTGGACTTTGCCGAGGTCGGTATGCCCCAAAACGCCCGCGTGCAAATGGAGGCCGAGTGGGATGAGGCGGGCGCGGCGGAAATGCTGCGGCGGCTGGCGGCCCTGGACCCGGAACATGCGGCCAAGCTGCACCTGAACGACAAAAAGCGTATTCTGAACGCACTGTGGCAAACGCGCGAACAGCGGGCCACCTATGCCGAGCGCGCCGCTCGTTCCCGCCCTGCGGAAAAGCCCTATGACGCGCTGCTCATCGGCGTGGACGCCAGGGACCGCGCGCTGCTGTATAAACGCATTGAGGCCCGCGTAAACGGCATGCTGGCGGGCGGCCTTTTGGACGAGGCGAAAACGGTTTACGAGCACCGCAAGGCGTACAAAACGGCGGCGCAGGCCATAGGGTACAAGGAGTTTTTTCCGTACTTTGCGGGCGGCGCCCCACTGGACGCCTGCGCGGAAAAGCTGAAGCAGGCCACGCGCAACTATGCCAAGCGCCAGCTGACGTGGTTCCGCCGCATGAAGGACGTGCACTGGCTGTTTTTGGAAGACGGCGGTTTGGAAGAGACGGCAAGCGCCCTGACAGAGGCATTTTTGCGCGGGGAATAATAGATTGGCCGTGTGAATATTTGAGGGGCGGAAACAGCGCTTCACAAGACAGTGTTTAAAGAAGATATAGAGAGAAGAAGAGAAGGAGGTGGGCGGCATGGACGAAAACGGGACGAACAGGCCGGACGAGCAAACGGGCCGGACCGGGCAGCTTGGCCAAACCGGCGCAACCGGCGAACTGAACGGCGCAAGCACACGCCCTGCGCAAAGCGCGCAGGCCCGTGCCGCGAAGCAGCCTGCCTCCGGCGGGTTGCGGTGGATGCTGTGGCTGGTGCTGCTGCTGCCGCTGGTGTATATGCTGGTGCAGGTGTTTATCGTGCTGCGCCCGCGCGTGGGCACAGAGGTGGCCATTGGCGACACCATGACGGACGCCGTGGAGGCAAAAGGGTTTGTTTCGCTGGAGACCATGCCCCTTGTGGGCGGCACAGGCGCTTTATACTATACGGTGCCCGCCGGGCAGCGTGTGGCCACGGGCAGCGAGGTGGCGCTGGTGTTTGCCGGCCGCGCGGAGGCGGACGCCCAAAGCCGCCTGCAAGCCATTGAAACAGAGCTTTCCCTGCTGGAGGAGGCGGCTGCCACCGGGGTGGAAACCGCCAATATGGACGTGTTGCTGGACCAGATGGACAACGGGGTGTTCCAATACCGCGACGCCCTGGAAAAAGGCGACTATGCCGCCATCGACGAAGCCCGCGATGAAATGACGCTGGCGGCGAACAAAATCCAGAATATTACGGACCAGGGCGTGGATTTCACATCGCGCATGGGGCGGCTGAAAGCGGAACAGGCCACGCTTGCGGCGTCGGCAAAGGCGGTGGGCACGCTCACGTCCACGGAAACGGGATTTTTCGCGCCCAGCGCGCGGTATGATAGAAAAATACCGTCGCCGGCAACCTTGGCAAACTATACCCCTGCCCAGTTGCAACAGGCGCTGGATGCTGCGCCGGAGTATTACGCGGAAGACGTTTCGGGTCATATCATCACAGACTATAAATGGCGGTTTTACACCGTGGTGCCGCTGGCCGAGGCCGAGCGTTTTGCCGAAGGCGTCAAGCTGGATATCACCTTCCCGGAGACCATGGATGAGACCCTGCCCGCCCAGGTGGAAAGTATGCAGCCGGACGAAGAAGCGGGCATAGCAAAAGTGGCCCTGCTGTGCGAAAATGTAAGCCCCGCTGTTTTGGGCCTGCGGGCGGAGCAGGCGCAGTTGGTATTCAAGCAGCAAAAGGGTTTGCGCATCGACAAAAAAGCCCTGCGGGTCATCGAAGGCGAAAAATGTGTTTACGTGAAGTTCGGCAACCAGGTGTTCCAGCGCAAGGTAAACGTGCTGCTGGAGGATGAAAACTACGTGCTGGTGTCTGCCGTGTACGAGGCGGGCGTAAATGAATTGCAGATGTACGACGAAGTAGTGGTGGAAACAGGCGGGGTGGAGCTTTATGACGCAAAAATCTTATAGCATTGAGGACCGGGTGAAGGACGTGCGCTTTCGCTGCGAGGAAGCCGCCCTGAAAGCCGGGCGCAGCCCCGCGGACATCACGCTGCTGGGCGTGACCAAAACCCATAGCGCCGAAGATGTGCGCCGGGTAATTGAGGCGGGCGTTACTGTGATTGGCGAAAACCGAGTGCAGGAGCTGCTGCAAAAAGAACCGTTTTTGACCGATTTGCCCCACGAGGCCCACCTGATTGGCCATTTGCAGAAAAATAAGGCGAAATATTTGCCGGGGCATATTTCCATGCTGCAAAGTCTGGACAGTGAAGCCACCGCCACCGCGCTGGAGAAAGCATACGGCGAAACCGGCGAGGTTCTGGACGTGCTGATAGAGGTAAATATCGGCGAAGAATCGAGTAAAAGCGGCGTGCTGCCCGCGGACGTTCACGCGCTGGCCCAGCGGGTTTTCCAGTCGGAAACACTGCGCCTGCGCGGGCTGATGGCCATTCCGCCCTTTGGCTCTCCGGATGGCATACGACCGTATTTCCGGCGCATGAATCAGATATTTATTGACATAAAGGAGAAAAAAGTGGATAATATCTATGTTAATATGCTTTCAATGGGTATGTCTGCAGATTTTGAAGTTGCAATTGCTGAAGGCGCAACGATTGTGCGCGTGGGCACGGAGCTGTTCGGCCCGCGGGGTTAGTGAGGAAAGTGCGGCATGCAGGCGCCCGTGATGCGGCGGAAACGGAAATGCGGATATTTCCGGCAAAAATTTTTCCGGGAGGAGCTGGAACAATGGGTGTTTTCGATAAACTGCGCGATGTGATGGGCGTGGGTGACGAAGGCGAATACTACGGCGAAGATGAGATGGATTTTATCGGTAATAACGGCCCCGCCTATGAGGACGATTACCAGCAGGAAAAAAGAAGCAACAAAGTGGTGAACATCAACGCCACCACGTCGCTGCAGGTGGTGCTGGTGAAGCCGGAGCGTTTCGAGGACGCCTCCACCGTGGCGGACCACCTGAACGCGCGGCGCACCGTGGTGTTGAATTTGGAATCCACCAATAAGGAGGTTTCGCGCCGCTTGGTTGACTTTTTGTCCGGCGTGGCCTATGCTAACAATGGCCAAATTAAACGTGTGGCGAACAATACCTTCATTATCACGCCCTACAATGTGGATTTGGTGGGCGATATTTTAGATGAGCTTGAAAGCAGCGGCGTGTTTTTTTAACGCGTGGCTGGCCGGGTCCCCGGCAAAATAAGGCTGAACGATCACCTTAGGAGGAAATGGAATGACTGCCGAAGACATGAAAATGGTTACATTTGCTAGCGTAAAAAAGGGCTACAATCCCGAAGATGTGGATGACTTCCTGGCCCAGGCGGCAAAGGCGCTGGAAGATATGACGGCCGAGCGCGACGCGGCGATTGCGGCGAAAGCGAACAACGAGAACAAAATGATGATTCTTGCGCAGAAGGTGGAAGAATACCGCGGCGAGGAAAACACCCTGAAAACCGCGCTGATCAACGCCCAGCGCATGGGCGAAACCGTGGTGCACGAGGCCAAGCAAAAGGCTGAGAGTATTCTGCGCGACGCAACAGGCCAAACGGAACTGATTCGCCAGAAGGCGGAGCAGGACGTTGCCAACGAGCAGCAAAAGCTGGTGAAAATGAAGGAAGAAGTGGTGCGCTTCAAGGACATTATTTTGACCTTGTACAAGCAGCACATCGAATCGCTGAGCGGTTTGGACGAGCCCATTCAGCGCGCGAACGACTTTCTGGAAGAAAACGGTTACACCACGCAGCCCGAGGTGGCCGAAGCACCTGCGGATGTCTTTGGCGCGCAGGCTGCCGGCGGCGTCGTGGATATGCCGGTGGAAGAGATGCCCGCAGGCGAAGAGATTGTGGCCGGTGAAGCCCAATACGCGCCCCCCGAGGAAGACGTCATGATCGATTTTGGCCTGGACGACGGTGCAGTGGCGCCGGAAGAAGGCTATGTGGAAGAAATGCCCGCCGAGGCCGGCGAAGAAGTGTTTGAAGAAGACGCCGTTTACGAAGAAGCAGACGCCGACGGTACGGCCTATGTGGAAGAACAATATGAGGGCGGAGAGGCGTTTGTGCAGCCGGACGCCGCCGAGGCCGAGGCCGAGGCGCCGGACCTGTTTGGCGATATGCCCCCGCCGCCGGAGCCGGAAATGAGGACGCGGCCGAAACGGTAATTTGGCTTCATGCCATGCGCGGCAGTGCTTGCGCGGGCATGAGGCGGCAGTGGCCGGGCGATTTAAGGAGAGAGAATCTTTGTCAGATAATTACAATGAAACGCTGAATTTATTGAAAACTGAATTCAGCATGCGCGCTAACCTTCCGTCTAAAGAGCCCGGCATGCTCGAGGAATGGTACAAGGAAGACCTATACGGAAAAATGCTGGAGGCAAACGCGGGCAAGCCCGTTTACATCCTTCACGACGGCCCCCCCTACGCAAATGGGGATATCCACCTTGGCACCGCGATGAATAAGGTGCTCAAGGATATTATTGTTCGCTATAAAAACATGGCCGGTTTCAAGGCGCCCTATGTGCCGGGGTGGGACACCCACGGCCTGCCCATTGAGCGCAAGGCCATGGAAGAAGTGAAAAAGAAGCGCGCGGAAGGCGGCGCCGAGGTTTCCGCATACGAGCTGCGGGAAATCTGCCACAAGTTTGCCATGCGCTATGTGGACATCCAACGCGAGGAATTCAAGCGGCTGGGTGTTCTTGGGCTTTGGGACGACCCGTACCTTACCCTTGCGCCGGAATATGAGGCGAACCAGATTGGCGTGTTTGGCGAGATGGCCAAAAAGGGCTATATTTACAAGGGCTTGAAGCCCGTGTACTGGTGCCCGAACGACCGCACGGCCCTGGCCGAGGCGGAGATTGAATACGAAACTGACCCGGTGGACACCATTTACGTGGCGTTTAACGTGGTGAAGGACAACGGCGCTTTGGAAAAGGCGGGCATCCCCGCGGCGAAGGCGTCCTTCGTGATATGGACCACCACCACATGGACCCTGCCCGCCAACGTGGCCATTTGCCTTGGGCCGGAGTTTGACTATGTGGCCGTGAAGGTGGGCGAGCGGTACTTCATTGTGGCCGAGGCGCTGCTGAAAAACGTGATGGAGGACTGCGGCATCACCCAGTACGAGGTGGCGGCGAAGTTCAAAGGCAGCGATTTGGAGCGCATCGAGTGCGAGCATGTGTACCTGGACCGCAAGTCGCTAGTGATTTTGGGCGACCATGTGACGCTGGATGCCGGTACCGGCTGCGTGCACACGGCGCCGGGTCACGGCGTGGAAGACTTTGATGTGGGCGCGAAAATTTACGGCCTGCCTGTGATCGTCCCGGTGGACGACGACGGCGTGTTCACGGAGGAGGCGGGCGAGTTTGCCGGGCTTTCCGTGTTCAAGGCGGGGCCGGCCATCATCAAAAAACTGCAGGAAAGCGGGCATGTCCTCGGTGTAACCCATGTGGAGCATCAATATCCGCACTGCTGGCGCTGCCACAGCCCGGTGATCTTCCGCGCCACGCAGCAGTGGTTTTGCTCTGTGGAGGCGTTCAAGCCCGCAACATACGAGGCCGTGGACAGTGTGACCTGGTACCCCGCCTGGGGCAAGGAGCGCATGATGGGCATGGTGCGCGACAGGGCGGACTGGTGCGTTTCGCGCCAGCGGCTTTGGGGCGTGCCCATCCCGGTGTTCTATTGCGAGGACTGCGGCGAGTATGTGATGAACGAAGAAACCGTAGGCGCGGTGCAGGCCCTGTTTGCCAAAGAGGGCTCGAACGCTTGGTTTAAATGTGAAGCCAAGGACATCCTGCCGAAGGGCTATGCATGCCCCAAGTGCGGCGGCAAGGACTGGCGCAAGGAAACGGACACCATGGACGTGTGGTTCGATTCCGGCACCAGTCACGTAAGCGTGCTGGACGCGGACCACTGGAAAGACCACAGCTGGCCGGCCGATTTGTACCTGGAAGGCAGTGACCAGTATCGCGGGTGGTTCCAGTCGTCTCTTTTGACGGCGGTGGCCACGCGGGGCAAAGCGCCCTACAAAACTGTGGTGAGCTGCGGCTGGACGGTGGACGGCGAAGGCCGCAAGATGTCGAAAAGCCTTGGCAACGGCGTGGAGCCTGCCGAGATCATCAAGGACTATGGCGCGGATATCATCCGCCTGTGGGTGGCCGCGGCGGATTACCAGCAGGACATGCGCATCAGCAAGGATATTTTGAAGCAGCTGAGCGAGGGATACCGGAAAGTTCGCAACACAGCGCGGTTTATCTTGGCAAATTTGGAAGATTTTGACCCGGACAGGGATAGCGTGGCGGACCGTGATTTGCCGGGCCTTGACCGCTGGGCAATGGCCGAGCTGGACGCGCTGGTGCAAACCGTGCGCGGCGGTTACGACGGCTTCGATTTCCACAAGGCCTACCACAGCTTGCACCGTTTTTGTGTTGTGAACATGTCGAATTTCTATCTCGACGTGATTAAGGACAGGCTGTACATCACGAAGGCCGCGGGCAAAGAGCGCCGGGCGGCGCAAACAGCCATGTTCCGCATTTTGGTGGCCCTTACACAAATGCTGGCGCCCATTTTGGCCTTTACGGCACAGGAGATTTGGAGCTTTGTGCCCGCCTTTGCCGGCAAACAAAAATACGTGGTACAGCATGATATGCCCGACGCCGGGCGCTGCACCCTGACAGACGCCGAGCGCGAAAAGTGGGAGAAGGTCATTTCCATTTCCGCCGACGTGAAGAAGGTGCTGGAGAATGCCCGGGAGCAAAAGCTGATCGGTTCCTCGCTGGAGGCGGCGGTGGTGCTGCACTGCGAAGGGGAGCTGGCCGCCTTTCTTGCTGGCGTGCTGGAGGAACTGCCGGATATTTTCATTGTCTCCCAGGTGGAGCTTGCCGAAGGAAAAGGCGGTGAGGCCGGGGAGTACGAGGGCCTTGGCGTTTCCGTGAAGCGGGCGGACGGCGAAAAATGCGAGCGGTGCTGGCAATACAAACCGACAGTTGGCACAGACACGGCGCACCCCACACTTTGCGCACGGTGCGCCGGGATCATCGAAGGCATGGAATAAGAATTTTGACACGGTGCGCAAAGGAGTATACTTTGCGCACCTTTTTTTCGGGCGGTGTGCCGCCCGCTGCCGCAAAAGGAGGCTGTTTTGCTGTTTGCCATCATTCTGTCCGTGGCGCTTGTCGCCGTTGACCACCTGTTCAAATACCTTGCGGTACAATACCTATTGCCCATTGGCGCCGTAACGGTGATTCCCGGCGTGGTGGAGTTGCGCTATGTGGAAAACACCGGCGCGTCCTTCAGCCTGTTTGCAGGCAGGCAGGCGTTTTTGCTCATTGTAACGGGAATTGCGCTGGCGGTTTGGGCTGTGTTTGTGTTTTTCAAGCGGCCGAAAAACAAATGGGAGCATCTTGGGCTCATCCTTGTGTTTGCCGGCGGCGTGGGCAATTTTATCGACCGCGCGGCGCAGGGCTATGTGGTGGACTATATCTGCCCCCTGTTCGTGAATTTT
>JAVBNG010000069.1:0-23037 GCA_031551695.1 Oscillospiraceae bacterium | reverse complement strand
CAGCAGTGCGCTGGCGAACACCTTTGCATCGTCGTAAGACACCGCGTTTACGATGATTTTGTTAAACCCGCCCGTGTTCGCAAGTTTTTTGGTGATGCCCGAGACGTCGGCGGCGCGCAGTTCTTCGATGGAAATATAAGTCATATCCGGCGCTTTGTATGCGCCTTTTGTCTTTTCTTCGCACCATTCGCCCAGATGCGAAGCCGTGTAGCCGAAGGTTTTGTCCCGCGCGAATTCGGTGTCGCCCGCCGGCACCAGAACGTCGCCGGTGCGCACATAGTGCGTGTTGCCAAGGGTGTACCGCCCGCCCTCCAAAAAGAACGGCATTAACACTTCGCCGCGGTATGTCATGCCGGTGAGACGTTCGAGCGTGGCGCGAAGTGTTTCGGTCTCCAGCGGGAAATGGCCGCGAAGGGTAGAATCACTGCGGCTGATCACCACAAACTCTTTGCCGGCCTCGGCCGAGGCCATCGCAAGGTTTTCGGCAATGCTTTCGTGGGCAGCCGCCGTATCCGCTTCGGTAAACCCGCGCGAATTGGTCAGCACGAAAAAGAGGTTCTGCGGCTCCGCGAAAGCGGCGCGCAGGCTGCCGCGCGTCCAGTCCGTGTAAACAGAAATATCATGCACCGTCTGCACCCCGGTGGGGTCGTCGTCCAGTACGACGATTTTTTTATGGAAGTTCGCAAGGCGCCGTGCCAGCTCTTGGTCCGGGTCAAATCCGCCAAGGGCAGGAAGCGTGTCGAGACAGGTCACGGGCAATGTGGATTTGGCCATAGTGTTCACTCCAGTCAGACAGGCCGGCCGACTTTTGTGCCCGCCAGGTGCTCATAATACTGCACGATGCCCGCGTGGTCGTCCTCGAAGTTGCCGCTCACTTTCAGTGCCGTCATAATTTCCAGCAGCTGGCTTGACAGGGGCAGTGGCACCGCAAGCGCATGGGCGGTGGCCATCACGTTCGAGATGTCCTTGTGGTTGACGGATATCTTTCCCCCGGGGCGGAAATCGTGCCGGAGCATCAGCGGCGCTTTGGCATCCAGCACGGCGCTGCCCGCAAGGCCTCCGCGGATGGCCTCGTACACATTCCCTGCATCCGCGCCAGCTTTCGTTGCCAGCACCAGCGCTTCGGCCACCGCCGCAATGGTGGTGTTTACGATGATCTGGTTGGCAAGTTTCGCCACAGAGCCGCTGCCGGATCCGCCGATCAAAAGCCAGCTTGCCCCCATGCATTCAAAATATGGCACGGCGCGCTTGTAAGCCGCCTCACTGCCGCCCACCATGAACGCCAGCGTCCCGTCGACCGCCTTGGGCTCTCCACCGCTCACCGGGGCGTCCAGGAAATCGGCGCCCGTATCCTGCAAGCGCCTGCAGCAATCCTGCGACTGCACCGGCGTCACGGAGCTGAGGTCTATCACCAAAGCTCCCTGGCGGATGGCTGGGGCCACACCATCTTCGTCGAACAGCACATGCCTGACAATCTCGCCGTTCGGCAGATTCGTGAAGATGACGTCACACTGCTCGCCGATCTCCCGCAAACCGGCAGGCTGCGCGCCCTGCTTCACAAGCGATTGCACCGCCGCTTCGGACACGTCGTTGACCAGCAGCGAAAAGCCGCCCTTTTGGATCAGGTTCACCGACATGGGCCTTCCCATGATGCCGAGCCCGATAAAGCCTGTCATGCCATCCACCTCACTCGCCAGCCCTTGGTTTGCCGGCGGCGTTTCATTTGTCCGCATCCTCCGCGCAGTGGAGAATCGCGTTCACAATCGGCACGTACCCGGTGCAGCGGCACAAATTGCCCGAGATGGAGACCTGCGCCTCCTCCCGCGTGGGGTGGGGGTTTTTTTGCAGCAGGTCAAAACTGCTGATCAGCATGCCGGGGATGCAGTAGCCGCACTGGATGGCCCCTTCGGATATAAAATTTTTCTGCAGTTTGGCGCCCAGAGGGTCCTTTTCCAGATATTCCACTGTGAGGATTTCCGCGCCCTCCATCTGGCCGCCGGCCACAAGGCAGGCGTTCACGGTCCCGCCGTTCATCAGCACGGTGCAGGCGCCGCATTCGCCCACGCCGCAGCCCTCCTTGGTGCCGGTCAGGTGCAGATCGTCCCGCAGCACATCGATCAGCCGCTTCTGGTGGTCGAACGTGATGGTTCGGTTTATCCCGTTGAGGGTACAGGTGACGGTGATATCCATTACAGCACCTCTTCTGCCATTTGGGTCAACGCCCTCCGGCACAGGTTGACGCATACCGGGTGTTTGTACGGGGTGGACCACCGGTTGCCGATGGACGCTGCGATGGCCTTTGAAACTTCCGCCACCGCTGCGTCGATGTTTTCCGCCGTGGGCGCTTTGCCCAAAAGGGCGGCCTCGGCCCCGGCAAGGCGCGCAGGGCGGTTGAACATGGCGCCGGGCGCCAAAGCAATGTGGCAGACCTTGCCGTCTGTGCCGGCGGCCATAAAGCCGGCCACCGTCAGGCGCGAGATGGCAAGTGCGTTGCGTCGGCCCACTTTGAAAAAGCGGGAGGCTGTGCCTGCGGCGGGTGCTTTGAAGCGAACCTCCACCGCCACCTCGCCGGGGGCCAGTTGGGTCCTGTACGCGCCCTCGATAAACGCGGCCAGCGGCAAAGTGCGCTCGGCCCCCGCTTTTGCCAGCGTCACATTTGCGTCCAGCGCAATCAGCGCGGGCAAGGTATCGGCAGCGGGGGAGGCGTTGCAGATGTTGCCCCCAATGGTGCCGCGGTTGCGTATCTGGGGCGAACCCGCGCTGCGGGCGCCCAGCGCCAGCGCGCCCGCTTTTTCCCGGATGAGCGGACTTTTTTCCACGTCGGTCAAGGAGGTGAGGGCGCCGATCACGATCTCATCGCCCTCTTCACGGATGCCTTTCAGCTGCGAAAGACCGGTGATATCCACCAGAACACTGCCGGCGTATTTGCCGCTGCGCCCGGCCACCATTACATCGGTGCCGCCTGCCAGAATGGTTGCGTTAATGCCCGGTTCTTCCAGCAGGGCGAATAACGCTTCCAAAGTGGCGGGCTTCCTGAAACCATCGCTCTTCATCATCGGGCGCTCCCCCTTTTCACGTTTTTGCGCAGGGGTTTGCCAAGGAACACCCGCTCAAGCGTCAGGGGCAGGGCCCGGAAGGTCTCGCCGGTCGCCTGGTTCACCGCCGCCGCAATGGCCGCGGCCCCAAGTTCCGTGCTGGACTCGCCGATGCACTTGGCGCCGTAGGGACCGTCCCGGTCGGGGTTTTCCACGATGATGATGTCAATATCGGTCACATCCATCGCGGTGGGAATCATGTATTCGTCCAAATTTGTGTGTTTGATCACACTGTCTTCCACGGCCAGATCTTCCATGACGGCGTAGCCCGCCGCCATTGCCACCCCGCCGTAAATTTGCCCGGCCACCCCGTGCGGGTTGATCGCACAGCCCACGTCGTGCGCGGCCGTCACCTTCAGCACGTCGATCTTGCCGGTCTCGATATCCACTTCCACTTCGGCCGCCTGGCAGGCGTACACATATGTGAAATAGCCCTCGCCACATCCCTTTTCCTCGTCCCAGTGAATTTCAGGTGCCACGTGGCTGCCGATGGCGGCGGGCGTTTTGCCAGTGCCGTAGGCGGCGGCCACGGCTTCTTCAAAGCCGATTTCTTTGCCGCCGAAGCGCACCCGGTCGTTTTTAATCACAACATCTTCGGCGTTGGCACCGTATCCATCTGCCACGGCCTCCTGCAAAATGCGGTAGATTTGTTTGCCGGCGTCCAAAATGGCGCCGCCGCCCATCACGGTGCCGCGAGAGGCGACCGTAGGCCCCGTGTCCGGCGCGCGGGAGGTGTCGGTGTCGTTGTAGGTTAAGCGCTCATAGGCGCAACCAAGAGCTTCGGCGGCAATCTGCGACATGGCGGTGCGCAACCCCTGGCCGTGCTCGGTCAGCCCCAGGTTGATTACCACGCTGGCGTCGGGTGCCACCTCAAGGTAGCACCGGGCGGCGTCCAGCCCCTCGGCGCCCAGCGCCACGCCGCGCATGCTGCACGCAAGGCCGATGCCGCGCCGTTTGGCGCCGGATTGCTTTTCTTGATATCGCTGCCATTTCGTGTTAAAATCGATAGCAGTACAGGCCTTTTCCAACACCTCTTTCACGCTGACGGTGTGGCGCGTCAAATGATGATCGGTCGGGGACCGGTCATTGTCGACCAGGGCGTTTTTCTCGCGGATTTCGCGGGGGGTTATCCCCAACTCGCCTGCGAGCTCCGTGACGATGCTCTCAATGCCGAACACGGTCTGAGGTGACCCGTACCCTCGCATAGAGCCGGTGTAGGGGTTGTTTGTATAAACACCCCGGATGTCGTACGCTGTGTGCGGAACGCGGTACGGGCCGCAGCCCTGTACCGCGGAACGATTGGTTACCCCCAGCGTCTGACAGGCATACGCACCACTGTCCGCCAAGACATTCGCCTGTATGACGCAGATCGTTCCGTCTTTTTTTGCCCCTATCTTATATCTCATTTTATAGGGATGCCGTTTGTGGCTGTCCCGGATGGACTCCTCCCGGCTGTACACCAGCTTCACGGGGCGCCCGGTTAGCAGGGCCAGCAGCCCCACCCGCACCCCGGCGGTGTCCATCGGCTCCAGTTTCCCCCCGAAGGTGCCGCCGATGGCCTGCTGTACCACCCGTATGCGTGACATTGGCAGCTTCAGCGCCCGCACCATACTCTCCCGCACCGCGTAGGGCGCCTGGATGGAACCAACCACGGTCAATTCCCGGGCCCCGGGTCCCGGTATGGCGAGCACGGCCTCCGTTTCGATGTAGGCGTGCTCGATGAACTGCGTCTCGTACTCCCGCTCCAGAATGACGTCTGCCTCTGCAAACCCCTCCTCCACATTCCCCTTGCGGAAGTGGTGCCTGGCGCAGACGTTGTCCGGGTAGTCGGGGTGGACGGCTACTTCCCCAAGCAGCGCATCTTCCATCGTACTCAGCACATGCAGTTCTTCGTACTCCACAACAATTTTTGAAAGCGCCTCTTCGGCGGCCTGTTCGGTCTCGGCTGCCACGGCCGCAATGGCGTCGCCCATGTAGCGGGTCTTGTCTTTCGCAAACACGGACTGGTCCCGCCGCAATTCGCCGATGATGTTGTCGCCCATCACGTCTTTCCAGGTGGCAACCTTCACCACCCCGGGCAGGCTTTCCGCTTCGGCCGTGTCCACGCGGGTAAGCTTCGCGTGGGGATGCGGGGCAAATAAAATCTTTGCATACAGCATGTTGTCTGCCACCATGTCGGCGCCGTACTTCAGCCGGCCGGTGGCTTTTTCATAGGCGTCCACCCTGGGCAGCGGCCGGTTAACCACGTCAAACGTTTGCATATTGCGCCTCCTGTTACAAGGCCAGTTGCATCAGCGCCTGGTAGCCTTTGGCTGCGCCGGCCAGCTCTGCCAGGCTGATGGATTCGTCGATGATGTGGGCGTCTTTCTCGGTGCCGGGGCCAAAGCCTATGGTTGGCACACCGCGGACCCCCGCTGTGCTGCTGCCGTTTGTGCAAAAGCTGTAGGCGCTGATTTTGGCCTGGATGCCCGCTTTCTGCAGGGCGCCCATCGCGCCGGTGACATAGGGGTCGTTCTCCTCGAGTTCCCACGCCGGGAAGAATTTCCGGTTTTTGAAAGCGTAACCGTTATAAGTGGTCAGCGTCTCTTCGGCGATGGCGGCAGTCACCGGATAATCGCCGTTCTGCATGCCGGCCAGCGCTTTTTGGATGGCATCCAGCACGTTTTTTTCGCTCTCGCCCGGCAGCAGGCGTCGGTCGTAGGTGCACACGGCCTTGTCCGGGATGACCGAGATGCCGGGGTAGGGATCACTGATGATGTCGGTAGCAACCATGATACCCTTGCCCAAAAGCGGATGGGACGTCAACTCCACTTTGTCGCGTATGTCGGCCATCGCGCGGGTCAGCCGTTCGATGGCGTTGAGGGCGATCTCCGGTGTGGAGGAATGGGCCGAGCGGCCGGTGGCGGTGAGCACAATCTCGGCCCGCCCCCTCTGGCCGATTTTCAAATTCATCTCCGACGCCTCGCCGATGACCACATAGTCGGGCTTCACATCGTCCAACACCACTTCTACGCAGCGTCCCTCGGCAGTTTCTTCGTTCACCGTGCCGCTGATGTAGATGTCGGCGGCGGGGCTCACCCCTTCGGCAATCAGTTTTGCGCCGGCATAAATCATCGCGGCGAACGCGCCCTTCATGTCTGACGCGCCCCGGGCATACATGCGCCCGTCCCGCACGGCGGCCGCAAGCGGCGGGGTGGTCCATTTGGATAAATCGCCCATCCCAACGGTGTCGATGTGGGCGTCGAACAGGATTTTGCCCTGCCCTTTGCCCCGGATGCAGCCCACCACGTTGCCCGCCTTGTCGATATTGGCGTCATCGTAGCCAAAAGACAAAAACAGCTCCTTTGCACACAGGGCAACCTCGTTTTCGGCGCCGGTTACACTGTTGATTTTCAAAAGCTTTGCTGCAATGGCGTTCAGGTTTAGATTCAATATCTCTTACCTCCGCGGTTTTTCAGGACACTCGGCCTGTAAATTGGGTACACAAAAGAAAACCTAAGCACGGCGCAAAACATCTTTTGAGAATGGCGCCGCCGCCAAAGCAGTGCGGTTGTCCGCAAGTATTTGTCGCTTATTGGAAAACGCAGTCCGCAGCCTGTGTCACAGGCTGGTCAGAATTGGTCCCCGGCAATCTTCTTGCGCAGCAGCACAAGGTCGAACACATTGTCGACGTAGTATTCCTGCGACCAGAGGACGGGGTTATTTTGCATGTCGTACCCTACCTCGTCAAAATAGACAAGCGGCACGTTATCCGCCAGCCGCAGGATATCCCTTACCTTTCCCTCGCCCAGCACGGCGTGGATATTGGTCAGGTCCATTTCGATGGAGGTACCGCAATATCGGCCAATGATTTCGAAGATGGGGATACCCCAGTCGATATCTTCCAGTTTCTCGATTTTAAATATTTTTTTCGGCACATGGTCCACTGCGTAAATGATGGGCCGGCCGTCAGCCAGAACGCTCCGCTCGCAGGTTACCACCGGTTCCCCTGCGTCCAGTTGCAGGCGCGCGGCCGTGGTTTTGTCGGCATTCTGGATATACATTTCGCTGTGTTCCAGCTTCGGGGTGTAGCCGGCGTCCGCCACAAGGGACATGAACTCCGTCTCCAGGTCCATCCGGGTTTTGATATTCAGCACCCGCCGGTTGATGACGGTGCCGATGCCGCGCGTGCGCACAACGAACCCTTCTCGCTCAAGGTCGGACAGGGCATCCCGTATCACGGTGCGGCTCACGCCCAACTGCTCCCCCAGCATGTCCGCGGGGGGGAGTTTTGCCGAATTCTTAAAAATCCCGTCGCGCAGCTCTTTCAGCAAAATCGCGCGTACGGTGGTGGAGCGCAGTTCCTTCGTCAGTTTTGGAAGAGAATTCATTTGGCTCCTCTTGGCTCCTCTCAACGTATGAATTATATATAAGAGAGAATAGTTGAAAGATAATAAGTAATTAGTAATACTTATTGTCGGTGCTTGTCAATAACATTCTAACAGATCATCTAAGATTGTCAATGAAAAGTCTACAAAATCTACATATTTGATAAACTATACGTCTCAAATTTGTTTTCTTATACAAACCGGCACGCTGAAATTGGGGAAAGAGGTGCTTTGGCCGGAAAGGACTGGAATCGTTGATTCTGCGCGTTGAAATGTCTTGCCTTGTTCACCGCTCCCGGTGCGCCGTTGCTGCGGCGTGTTTGCATGGTTCCCGGCCGCCCGCGCAGCAGGGATATGGGCAAACGGAAACCCCGGTCTAATGCTGCTAAAGACACGACCGTACCCACGGGGTAAACACTAACCAAGCCGGGCGGCGCGCCGGACACGCCCAACCCTTAATATTGCCAACCACCACGCCCGCCGCGTTTCCCCTCCTTGGCGCGTAACGGGCGCGGTTGGAGCGCGGCCCAACACCGCGCACAACAAAAAGCCGCCACGACCCCAACAAGGGAACCGTGGCGGCTTTTTTGCGTGTTCATCGCGGGAACACGCAGCCGAACAACCCGTTTACAAAGATGAAATAAGGCGGTTCGACATTTGATGATAATGGTGGGAGAAGATGGATTCGAACCATCGAAGCAATTTGCAACAGATTTACAGTCTGCCCCCTTTGGCCCCTCGGGAATTCTCCCATTCCGAGAGCAAGGCGTGTCTGCACGGCCTACTCTTGCGCCGGTTCTTTGACGCTAGATAATTATATCAAATACCCTTGGGCATTGCAACCCTATTTTGCGAAGGCGTTTTGTGCCGCTTTCAGCACGGCGGCGCGGGAGGCGGCGAAGTTCAAACCGCCTTGCAGGTATGCCGTATAGGGCGGTTTCATCGGGGCGTCGCAGGAAAGCTCGATGCTGCTGCCCTGGGTGAAGGCGCCCGCAGCCATGATGACGGCGCTGTCGTAGCCGGGCATTGCGCCGGCCTCCGGCGTGGCAAAGCTGTCCACCGGGCTCATACTTTGAATGCCCGCACATATGCCATCAAGGCGCGCGGCGCTGCCCACCTCTATCGCCGTGATGATGTCACCGCGCGGCGCGTTCCACCGGGGGCTGGCCGCGCAGCCCAGCTTTTCGAACAGGGCCGACGCGTACACCGCCGTTTTCAGCGCCTCGGCCGTTACGCCGGGGGCGAAATACAGGCCGAGGTATAGTTCGCGCAGGGTGCCGCCCGCCGAGCCGATCTCCGCACCCACGCCGGGCGCGGAAAAGCGGTTTGCGCACTGCTCCACCAAATCCGCCTTGCCCGCGATATACCCGCCGGTGGGCGCAATGCCGCCGCCGGGGTTTTTGATGAGGGAGCCAATAATGAGGTCCGCGCTGTAGGCGGTGGGCTCGCCGTTTTCCACAAACTCGCCGTAGCAGTTGTCCACCACCACGCGGATGTTCGGGTTCGCTGCTTTTGCCGCTTGGGCCGCCTGCTCGATATCGGCGTTTTGCAACGCGCGGCGCGGCGCATAGCCGCGACTGCGCTGCAAATACAGGATTTTCGCCGTTTTGGCATGGGCCACAATGGCGGCAAAGTCTAAACCGCCGTTTTGGGTAAACTCGATTTGGCGGTATGTTACGCCGAAATCGGCAAGGCAGCCATTGCCCGCGTACTGCAGGTCCGGCGTGCCGTTTGACGTGAAGCCCAGCACGCCGTGCAGGGTGTCGTAGGGGCGGCCGGTGGCGCACAGCAACTCGTCGCCGGGGCGCAGCACGCCAAACAGCGCCACGGAAATGGCATGGGTGCCGCTCATGAAGTTGTGGCGGAACAGGGCGGCCTCGCTGCCGGTGAGGGCGGCGAATACCTCCTCCAACTTGTCGCGGCCGGCGTCGCCGTAGCCGTAGCCCGTGCCACCGAACATATGGTGCCCGCCCACGCCGCAGTTTCGGAAGGCCGCCAGCATGCGCAACTGGTTTTCATCGCGCACTCGTTCGATTTCCACAAAGCGCGGCAAAACCAATTCCATAGTTTCGCCGTCGATCTTCAGCATTTTTTCGCCGATGCCGAACAGGGCGGCGGTTTCCTTGTCCACGCAGAATCTCCTTTCTCACATATTGCTTATATATTGAGCATTTTTGAAGTATTGTTTGTCAATACTGCCACTTTGCCGTTTCACTTTACGTCGCGTCAGCGTGGGGCGTCTGCAATCATGCCCACGGCGGGCGTTCTGGCAAAGCCCAGGCGTTTGTAAAAATCCACCAGGGCTTCTTCACAGATAAGGGTGACGTCCAGCTCGCAAAAACGCCTTGCCAGCGCGTGCACCAACCGCGCGGCGTAACCCTTGCGCCGCGCGGTTGGCAGGGTTTCCACACAGGCAATGTAAGCCTCGGTTTGCGAAATGGCATAGGCCCCGGCAGTGGCCACGGCGCGGCCGTTTTCGCGGATGGCGTACACCAGCGCGTAGCCGTGGTTGCGCCGAATGTTCACGTCTGTGTACAGCGCGTCCCGCGCCTCCGGCGGCTGGCTGCTGCCTTCCGACGCCTCAATCACCTTTAGAACGTCATTAATGCTCGGATTCTCATCGATTTCATGTTTATCCTGCAGAAGCATGGCAATGCAGACGTCGGCGCTGCCGTGGGGAATGCACATGGTGACATGGGGCTCCTTTTTCCAGCCCGGCGGCGCCCAGCCGTTTGTAAACACCCGGCGCGTGCCCGTAAGGGTCAAAAACGCCGCCATCTCTTCGTCGTCCTGTGGCGTACCCGCAAACAATGCCATGGCACGGTTCACAGAAAAAACGCACGCCTCGCCCGCAAGGTAATGGGCATATGGCACGCGCGGGTTTTCCCGTTTGATGTGCCAATCCGCTTCAAGCCGAACGCCGCAGCAGGGGCTGCGGCGCGCAAGGGCAAGGATATGCGGTTCGTCTTCGGGCGTAGCCAAACGGATCACAGCTGCATCACCAACTCTTTAAAATGGCGGCCGCGCGCTTCAAAATTCACGTAGGCATCAAAGGACGTGCAGGCGGGCGAAAGCAACACCACGTCGCCCTCCTCCGCCTCGCTTGCCGCAAGGCGCACGGCGGCGGGAATATTTTCCGCGCGGCGCACCCGCATGCCGCTTGCCGCAAAATTCGGCTCTTTTTCCAGTGTCGATTCGATCTTGTCGGCGGCCGGGCCCGTAAGAACCAGCAGCTTCACGTGGGACGGAAGCTCGCAGGTAAGCGGCTCGAAAGGGAGGTTTTTGTCCGCCCCGCCGGCCAATAAAATGATTTTTTTGCCGAAGCTGTGCAGCCCTGCCAGCACCCGCGTGGGGGAAGTGGCGATGGAATCGTTGTACCATTCGGCGCCGCACACCTTGCGCACAAACTCGATGCGGTGCTCCACGCCGGCAAACTCCCGGGCCACGCCGGCCATTTGCTCCGGCGTGGCAATGCCCGCCGTGGCCGCGAAGGCCGCCAGCAGGTTTTCCACATTGTGCAGGCCCTTCAGCTTCACGCCGGCAATGTCCACCACGGGGGTAAGCACACTGTTTTCCGCAAGGCACAGCTGGTTTTCCGCGTCCAGGCAGGCGCCGTTTTCCACCGGCTGCCGCCGGGAAAACCAGCGCAGCGCCCCATGCACGTCATCGGCCATGCCCCTGGTCACATCGTTGTCCATCCCCAGCACGGCCATAGCTTTCGGGGATTGGAAATTCAAAATATTCTTCTTTGCGTCGATATATTCCTGCATGTCCTTGTGGTGGTCCAAATGGTTCGGCGTCACGTTCGTCACCACAGCGATGTCCGGCGACGAGCGCATAGAAATGAGCTGGAAGCTGGAGAGTTCCACCACCGCAAGGTCTTTTTCGCCCATTCCATCCACCAGCGGCAACATGGCGCGGCCGATATTGCCGCCCAGCTGCACCGCGCGCCCGGCGGCCGTGCATATGGCCGCGATGAGCGACGTGGTGGTGGTTTTGCCGTCGCTGCCGGTAACGCCGATGGTGCGGCAGCGGCAGTTTTCAAAAAACAGCTCTATCTCGCTGGTAACGCGCGCGCCGGCGGCCTTTGCCGCCTGCAACTCCGGCGTAAAATAGTCGAAGCCGGGCGTGCGCAAAATCATCTCCTGTCCCGCCAGCGCGTCCAAATAATTCTCGCCGAAGGACAGCCGCACGCCCAGATTCAGCATTTCGTCCCCAAAGGCGCCAAAATCACTTAAGGAGCGACGGTCACACAAGGTGACCTTCGCCCCGGCTTTGGCAAACATAACGATCAGGTCGCGGTGGGCCACACCGGCGCCGATGAACGCGACCTTTTTCCCCCCGAGGGTTTCAAAAAACTTGCCCAAATTCGTTTGACCCTTCTTGGTTAAGCGTTTAGGCCTTCTTACAGGCAACGGCTTCCACTTCGCACAAAACACCCTTCGGCAGGGCCTTTGCGGCCACACAGCTGCGGGCGGGTTTCGTGTTCGGGAAGTACTTTGCGTACACTTCGTTAAAGGCGGCAAAGTCGGCCATGTCGGCCAAAAAGCACAGGGTTTTTACGACGTGGTCAAAGTCGCTGCCGCCGGCTTCCAGCACGGCGCCGAGGTTCTGCATGGATTGCTCCGCCTGGGCGGTGATGCCCTCGGGCACGTTGCCGCTGGCGGCGTCCACCGGAATTTGGCCGGACGTGAACACCAGGGAATCGATGGAGATGCCCTGGGAGTAAGGCCCGATTGCTGCGGGGGCCTTGTCTGTTTGGATCACATTGGTTTTGCTCATACTGCTACTCCTCCTTTTGATGCAAACGGGCGGCCCATGCCGTCCCGGTTCAATCTGCCTATTACATTATACGTGTATCTGGCCGCGCGTCAAATAAAAAAAGCGCGGCTTTTGCATTTTTTGCGTTTTTGCCGCGCGCATACTATTTGTAATAAATGAATTTTTACCAAATTCGGTGCTTTTTCATGTTAACATTGCCGCTTTTGGAAAATGTCACCCCTTCTTTTTCCAGGCGCGGCCGTTGCGCGGTGAAACCCGGCGCCGTGCGCCCGGCAGAATTCACCACCCGGTGGCAGGGCAGGCCCTGCGGCGCGTGCTTCATGGCGGCGCCCACGTGGCGCGCGTGGCCGGGAAAGCCCGCGATGAGCGCAATTTGCCCGTAGCTCATCACCCGGCCCGGCGGAATGGCCGCCACGATTTCATATACCCGGCGGCGGAATTGTGCCGTTCCCTCCTCGCTCATTGCAGCGAAAAGGTCAGCTTCACCGGGTTATGGTCGCTGTGGGTGAAGTCTAGGTCGATGTTTTCCGCCGTGGCATGCACATTGCCGGACACAAAAAAGCCGTCCAGCGTGGCGGTGTAGTTGACACCGGGCCGGTAAGGCATGTCGGTGGAGCGGCAGGTGGGCACGGTTTCGATATTCTCCGCCTTCACCACGGTAAACCCTTCCGGAAGTTCGCTGCCGTCCAGCACGGACACCCACTCCGGTGTTTGCTGCTGTGACGGGTAAATGCCCTCGCTGCCGGCCAGGGCATGGTTGAAGTCTCCCCCCACAACCACCCAGTTGCCCGCGGCGTATTCGTCCCGCATCACGCCGGTGAGCATGGCCAGTTGCTGCTTGCGGATGACGCCGCCTTCGTCAAAGGCGCTCATGTGGCTGTTGATGAGCACCAGCTGGTGCCTGCTGCCCTCCACCGGCAGGCGAAGCACCTCGAAGGCGCGGTCCAAATCGAAAAACTTCGTGGGGAAGCTTTCGTCCACGGGGTAGCTGCGGCGGGTGGCGTCGTCCACATGGTAGGCCGACAGCGCCAGCAGGCCGGACTGCACCGCGCCGTGCATCTCCGGAATGGGATAGGGCAAAAAACCGGAGTGGAAATTGAGGGTGAAGGCGCCTGCATAGGCCGGAAAGGCGGCTTCGATGGCGGCGCGCTGGTCCACCTGGAAGCTGCGGGTGGCGCCGGTGTCCACCTCCTGGAACAGCATGAAATCGGCGTTTTGGGCGGCGGCGTCCGCAATAGCGCCCGCGGTGTTTGTTTGCACAATCTCCTCGCTTTGGGCGCGGCCGTGTTCGCCCGCCACGGTGGTGCCGTCGTTCATGGTGCCGGTGTCCATAAAAAAGGAAAAGTCGTGGTCATAGGCGCCAAAACCGATATTGTATGTTAAAGCTGCATAGGATTCACCGGTTTGTAGCAGGGCCGGCTGGTTATTTTCCAGCGGGATGGCGGCGTTGTCTTCAATGCGGCCATACTGCACGGTGAGGTACAGCACATAGCCGCCCACGGCCAACACCACGCCAACCACAAGCACCAGCAGTGTAACAAAGATGGATTTGACTGCTTTTTTCATAAACCTGCCTCCGTGCAAGCTTTGATGGAGAAACGCCGCTGTTCCTCTTTCCCCAGTATACCGCCAAGCCGGCCAAAACACAATGCGCGGGGCCGCGCGGGACGGTATCGCGCCGCCTACGGCGCCTTGGGTGCGTTGGTTGCCGCCTTCAATGTATGGCACACCGCGCACAAAGAGCAGTAATTGACAAAAAAGACGTATTTTTGTAACACAAGAGTTGTATGCTTTAATTGGGTTTTTGTGTACGGCCGTCTAACAACTCAAAATACAGTGAAACCGGAAAAGTGAGGGAGCGCTATGACAAATTTTTACCGCTGCAGCGACGCGGGCGTGTTCCTGCAAATCGACGATATGGCGGCAGCCTGTGAAAGCTGCGGCCTTGCCCGCATGCCGCAGAACGACCCGGACGCCGACGCCGACCTTCATGTGCCGGAAGTGTTCAAGGAGGCGGACGGCGTGAAGGTGAAAGTGGGCCGCGCGCCGCACCCCATGACGGCGGAGCACAGGATTGAATGGATATACGTAAAAACCAGCTTTGGCGGCATGTTTGCCCGGCTGTTTGAGGGCGACGCGCCGGAAGCGCTGTTCCACCTGGCAGACGTGGAGGCCGAGGAAGTGTATGCCTGCTGCAATTTACACGGCATTTTCGCGGCCAAAACGCCGGTGCTTTCGCCGGATTTTGACATCAACAAGGTGGCCTGCTCGCCGGAGTTCACGGCGGGCTGCCTGGACAACGGGATGTAGGGTGTAAACTTACACAAAGCAAGGCCCGGCTGGTGTGGGCGCATAAGGATATCGTCAGCCGCAAGCTCTGCGGTGAACAGTGCGAAGCGCTGTACACAGCAGGGCGCGGAAGGTAGATGTCCGTTGCGCCCACACCAGCCGGGCCGGTTTTTTGCAGAAGCCCTACGCCGCCGGAAATTTCTCCGTGTAAATATCCGCCATCCAGTCCCACACGGCTTCGTCGAAGGGGCTTTTCAGGCCCGCCTCGGCCAGCAGGCTTTCAAAGGGCTGGCCCTGGTCGGCTTTAATCAGCTTCATGTAGGCGGCCACGGCGGCGTCTTGGTCCGTTTGCGCGGCATGCCAAATCTGCATGGCCACGCTGGCGCTGGTGACGTAGCTGATGGTGTAGAACGGCGCGTCGAAAATATGCGTTACGGTAAACCAGTTGTTGGCAATGCCGTTTTCGTCGGTGATGACATAATCGCCGTAGCCATATTCGTACATCAGTTGGGTGTACAGCGTGCCGAGGGTCTCGGCGGAGATGGTGTCAAGCTCATAGGCCCGCAGTTGGAACTCCTCCAGCAGGCTTTGGTAGATGAACGTGTCCAAAAAGCTGCGCAGGCTCTCCTGCACGGCGGCCTCCGGCATGTCGGTGATCTCACTGTAATAGGGCTGGGCCAGCAGTTCCAGGCCTTGGGAATAAATTTCCACCACATCCAGGCAATAGGAGCTGTCGATGTCCGGGTCCATATGAAGGAAATTGTCGTAAAAATGGCCGAACTCGTGGATGACGGTGGTGGCGGAGAACAGGTCGTTTTCCCAGTAGCCGTAGCAGTAGGCCGCGTCGTAATAATCAAGGCCGGTGGTGAAGCCGATGCCGCTTTGCTTGCCGGCTTTGGCCTCATAGTCGTTCAGGCCGTAGCTCATCATAATATCCCAGTATTGCTCCAGCTCCGGGTCGATTTGTTTCAAAATCTTCGGCACACCCGCGAAGGCCTGGTTGTAGGAGATGTCAAGGTTGGCACGTGGGTGGGCTTCCACCTGCGGCAGCAGCGGCACCAGTTTTTCCTTCACCGTTTCGCACAAAGCCAGCGCGTCTTCAGCGCTGTAGTCCCGCTGGCGGGCGATGTAGTTCATGTCCACCGGGCTGCTGAAGCCGAGGGTCTCGGCAATTTCCCGGTCAATTTCCACCATGCGGGCGTACGTGTCGGCAAACCAGGGCGCGTTGGACGAATAATAGGCGCTGAGCAGCGTGTAATACAGCGCGTAACTGTCGCCCGTGGTATTGTAAATATCGTCCAGCGTATACTCTTCCCCCTCATAGGTAAGCGTGAGGGTGGCCAGCTTTTTGTTGTAGTCGGCGTCCAGCAGTTTTTTCTCCTGCTTCAGCTTTTCCACTGCGGCGGAGTTCAGCAATTGGTCGGTTTTCATCAGTTCAAACGAGTAATCGCCAATTTCCTGACGGTACGCGTCGGCCAAATCGCTGTTTAAAATGGCCTCGTTAAAATCCTTCACCAAAAGGCCCACCGAAACACTCTGCTCCTCGCAAAAACGGTGCTCCTCCTCATAATAGCTGTCGTTCACGTCCAGGTAGCTGTGGATGTCGGCAATGGTGGACATGGTGTAAAACTTTTCGATCACTTTCGTCACTTCATCGTCAATTTTCATCAAATCTTCGATGGTTGCGCAACCAGCCACCTGTGTGGTCATGCCGGCCATATAGGTTTTCAATTCTTCCACGTTTGGCCGTTCGTACACCATTTCATCAAAGGGAACCAGCCGCGAACCCTCGGGCACTTCCACGGGGGTGTCGTAGGTGGCGGGTTTCGCCTCGCGGCCAATGCCGAACATCTTAAAATTATACAGCGCGCAGGACGAAAAAGTGAGCGTAGCCGCCAGCAGCAGCGCCAGCAGGGAAACGAGCTTTCTTGTCTTCATCAAATCCTCCAAAAGCGGGTGAAAAAGGTGCTGCGCACCTTTTTCACCGCTGTTATTTATACAGTTCCTCCGCGGCGGCGAACAGCGTCTGTTCCAGCGCAATATAGTCTTCCAGCGTCAGCGCTTCCGACCGCACCATGGGCGGCAGGTTTGCCGCGGCCGCAGCGGCGGCCACCTGCTCTTTATGGAGCGAAAGCCCCGCCGACACGCTGTTTACCAGCGTTTTGCGCCGCTGGCCAAAGGCGGCGCGCACCAGGCGGAACAAATTTTCCTCCCGCTGCTTTTGCAAAAACCCGTCCTTTTTCAGCCGCAGGTGGATGACGGCGCTTTCCACCTTGGGCGGCGGGAAAAAGCTGCCGGGCTTCACGGTGAAACAATAGGAGGGCTCGGCGTAATACCACACGGCGTAGCTGATGGCGCCGCACAGGCGGGTGCCGGGTGCCGCCGTAACGCGTTGGGCCGCCTCTTTTTGCACCATCACCGTAAGGGCGGAAAGGTGGAACCGGCCCTCCAGCAGTGTGGTGAGGATGGGGCTGGTGATATTGTAGGGCAAATTGGCACAGACCATAGCTTCTTCGCCACCAAATTCCAGCGCCAACAGGGTGGCGATGTCTGTTTTCAGGATATCGCCATGTTGGACGTGCACATTGCCGCAGGCAGAAAGTGTCTCGTCCAGCACGGGCAGCAAGCGGCGGTCCGCCTCCACCGCCACCACTTTTTTTGCGGTTTCGGCAAGGGCAGCCGTCAGCGTGCCCACGCCGGGGCCGATTTCAAGCACGTTCGTCTGTGGCGTAACGCCGGCAGCGGCGCATATTTTTGCGGGCAGGCCCGCGTTGATGATGAAGTTCTGCCCAAAGCCCTTGGCCGGCCGGATCTCGTGCTTTTCGCACAAGCCGCGCAGGTAGGCGGGGTTCGTCAGGTTTGGCTGGTTTGACAAGTGGGCCTCCCGGGCTTGTGCGGCGTGGCCGCCGAGCATGCCGGACGCGCAAAAAGCCGCTTGTGTCGTATTTAACAATCCTATACAATATACCATATATTTATGGGGGATGTCATCCGTGCAAATGCGAAATTTGCGTTAAAAAGGCAGAGGCGGTATGATTGGTTTGCCGACTTTGGGTTTGGGGCGTTATTAAAAACCGTTGACAGCCTGCGCCCGGTGCGCTTTTGATGGCGCACCCCCGGGAGTCTTCATCTCGGCCCAAGAGCCGCCGCATTGCGGCGGTTGGCTTCGAAACGCCGCTGCAGCGGCAGTCTTGCCCCTTCGGGCAATTTACCGGCTCAGCCGCAAGCACCGGGCGCGGGACGGAACCATATCACGCCCACCAGACATATACATCCAAAAAAAACAGGAGGTGACGGCCACGCACTGGAACGACGACGTAAAATACGTGAAGGGCGTGGGGCCGCGCCGGGCCGAGCTGCTGGCAAAGCTCTCCGTGCGCACGGCGGGCGGCCTTTTGGGGCTGTATCCCCGCGCCTACATCGATTTTTCAAACCCCTCCACCGTGGCGGCGGCGCCCTTCCACGAGGCCGCCGCCGTGCAGGCCACCGTGTTTGCCATACTGCCGGAGCGCCGCATCTCCGGCGGGCGCACCCTTGTAAAAGTGGAGTGCGGCGACGAGACCGCCGCTTTGGACATCGTTTTTTTCAACAACCCCTACATCGCCAAAAAGCTGGCCGTGGGGGAAGAATATGTGTTTTACGGCAAGACGGGCGGCACCTTTGCAAAACGCGAAATGACGTCGCCGGTGTTTTTGCCCGCGGGCAGCGGCGCGCCCCTTTCGGCGGTATACCCGCTTACGGCGGGGCTTTCCAGCGCCGTGCTCTCCAAAAGCGTGCGCCACGCGCTGGACGGCGTGGATGACATCTACGAGCCTTTGCCGCAGGGCCTGCTGCAAAAGTACGCCATGCCCGGCAAGCGTGAAGCACTTGAAAAGATCCACTTCCCCGCCTCTTTTGGCGAGGTGAAGGACGCGCGGCGGCGGTTGGTGTTTGAGGAACTTTTCTGCCTGCAGCTGGGTTTGCTGCAAATGAAAAACCGCGAGATAAAAGAGGATGCGCTGCCGCTTAAAATTACCAAACCCACGCCGTTTTTTGCCGCATTACCCTACAAACCCACCAGCGCGCAAAAGCGCTCTATTGACGAAATTTTCGCCGACATGACCGGAAAAAGCCCGATGAACCGCCTGCTGCAGGGGGACGTGGGCAGCGGCAAAACCCTGGTGGCTGCCGCCGCCATTTGGCTGGCCGCGCAAAACGGCTACCAAAGTACGCTGATGGCCCCCACGGAAATTTTGGCCCGCCAGCACGCGGACACGCTGGAAAAACTGCTGGCGCCCCTCGGCATTTCCGTGGCGCTGCTTACCAGCGCCGTGAAGGGCGCCGCGCGCAAACAGGTGCTGGCGGCCATTGCATGCGGCGCGGCGCAGCTGGTGGTGGGCACCCACGCGGTGCTGAGTGACCCGGTGGAATTCCAAAACCTGGGCCTTGCCGTTACAGACGAGCAGCACCGCTTCGGCGTGCGCCAGCGGGCGGGCCTTGCCCAAAAGGCCAAAAACCCGCATCTTCTAGTCATGAGCGCAACGCCCATTCCGCGTACCATGGCCCTCTTGATGTTCGGCGACCTCGACATCTCCGTGCTGGACGAAATGCCCCCCGGGCGCACGCCGGTGAAAACCTACGCCGTTACGGGGAAAAAGCGGGAGGATATGTTCGGCTTTCTGGCAAAAGAAATCAGCGAAGGGCGGCAGGTATACATTGTGTGCCCGCTGATTGAGGAGGGCGAAACGGATTTGCTGGCCGCCACGGCCTATTTGGAAGATATTGCGAAGCCGCTGCTGCCAAAGGCGCGCATCGGCCTGATGCACGGCCGCCTGAAGGCCGCTGAAAAGGAGGACGTGATGAACGCCTTCCGCGCGGGGAAGCTGGACGTGCTGGTATCCACCACGGTCATTGAGGTGGGCGTGGACGTGCCGAACGCCTCGGTGATGGTGATAGAGGACGCCGAGCGGTACGGCCTGTCTGCCCTGCACCAGCTGCGCGGGCGCGTGGGCCGCGGCGCGGCGGAAAGCTATTGCGTGCTGGTGAGCGACCACGCCGGCGAGGCCGCCCGCGAGCGCCTGCGCTTTTTGTGCCGCACGGCGGACGGCTTTGAGGTGGCCCGCTATGACCTTGAGACCCGCGGCCCCGGCGACTTTTTCGGCAACCGCCAGCACGGCCTGCCGGATTTGAAAATTGCCGATTTCGCTGCCGACACCCGGGTGCTGAAAGCCGCGCAGGAAGAGGCGATCGCCCTTTCCGCCGCCGACCCGAAACTGGCCGCGCCACAGCACGCGGGCCTGCGCCAGGCGGTAAAAGAACTGTTCCAGGGGGAATATTCCATGAACTGAACGGCGCGCTTGCCGCGCCGTTCACCACAAAAAACAGACCGCAAAATGAAACCACGGAGGAATAAAAATGGCACTGGACCCGTTGATGTTGGCCGCTTTGCTTGCCGCGGCGCTTTACCTTGTGCTGGGAATCGTTTTCCTGTTTCTCAGCGCCCGCACAAAACGAAAAAAAGGCGGCCCGAACAACGCCTCGTCTATGTTGAACGTATTCGGCGTATTGATGTTATTTTTAACAGTTGCTTTCCCGCTGTTTTGCTGGCTGTTTTTGCAGTTCGGCGTCGCGTAGAGGAAACTTTGCCGCGTGCATCCGCCATCCCACATTGTGAAAACAGCCCTGTTCTTTCAATAACACCTGATAATTTTTATCGGATATTCAACATTTAGTATTGCAAAATCTTGTGGAACGCGTTATCATGGTACACAAGATATCGTGGAAATTGGATATTTCTGTAGGTTTTCTCAGCAGTGCCGTGTTTGCAACGGAATGGATATACGGAAAGGATAATCTGCGCATGGATTACATTATGGGGCTCTCCGGCGCGGGAAGCACGACAAACATCAACATCGCTACGGTCAGCGGCGTGGTGCTGGACAGCTATACCGTCGGCGCCATCAACTTCTTTTTCGCCAGCGAAAACGAGGCCGCCCACAACCTGGCCGAAGCGTTCATCACCGCGCAGCTGGCGGGCTACCCCATTGGCAGCTGTCGCCAGGTGTGTGCCGGCGTGGCCGGGCTGCACGGGCGCGAGCTGGCCCTGCGGCTGGACACCACCCTGCGCACCGTGATGCGCAAGGTGGGCTACCACGGCGACGCCCTGCTTACCGGTGACGAGCAAATTGCCTTGGCCGGGGCGCTTGGCAGCAAAAAGGGCGCCATCCTGGTTGCGGACGACACCGCGGCCTGCTACGGCCAAAACCACCTTGGCACCCAGCACCGCACCGGCGGCCTTGGGGGCCTTGCCGACGACGACGGCTCGGCCTATGCCATCGGCCGCGAAATTTTGCGCGCCGTGGCCCGCGCGGTGGACGGCCGCGGCTTTGTCACCCGGCTGACCGCCTATGTGTACCGCCAGTTTGCCCTTGCGGGCACCAGCGATTTTTCCCGCCTGATGCGCAGCGAAACTCCCACTCCGGCCGATATTTGCGAGCTTGCGGGTGTATTGTCGCAGGCGTGCCAGCAAAACGACCGCGTAGCCCTCGCCGTGCTGGACAAAACCGTGGCCGAGCTGGTGACGCTGGTTTCGCCCGTTATTGGAAAGCTGGCCATGCAAAAGGGCACCCTTGCCGTGGCGGGCAAGGTGCTGCTGAACGACGCCTATGTCGGCATCGCCTTTAAAAAGGCGCTGAAAGAAAAATACCCCGACCTGCACTGTGTGCCGCCCCGCAGCGACGCCGCCGCCGGCGCTGTGCTGATGGCAAAGGAACGGCTGGCCTTGCGGGGGGCGTACTGAAAAGAGGCACATGATGCAGCCCATCCACCAACTGCCCATCGTTCCGGAGACCTATGAAACATCCACCTACCAGCACCTGCCCGGCTTTGTGTTTGCCAAAAGCGAAATGACGGACGTGGAACGGCGGTTTGTGCACGGGCTGCTGCGATATTACAAGCCGGCAAATATTCTGGAAGTGGGCGTGTCCCGCGGCGGCGGAACAGCCGTTGTGCTGAACGCGATCCGCGACATGCCCGGCTCCCGGCTGGTGTCTGTCGATTTGGCGGAGCATTGGTATATGGACCCGGCTGTTCCGGTGGGTGCGGTGGTGCTGGAGCTGTACCCGGAAGGCAACGCCCAGTGGGAGCTGCACACGGGCAAAGACCCGCTGGATGTGCTGCCCGCCCTGGGCCGCCAATTTGATTTTTGCATCATCGACACGGTGCATGTGCACCCGGCCGAAAGCCTGAATTTTTTGACCGTGCTGCCCTACCTTACGCCGGGCGCCGTTGTGGTGCTGCACGATATCGGCAACTATATCAACTACATGGAACCCTTCCCCACCATGCAGCTGGCGTGCAAACTGCTGTTCGACAATGTTGCCGCCCACAAGCTGCGCCCGGCTGAACCCTACAACCTGCTGCCGAACATCGGCGCGTTCCAGGTAACGGAAATTACCCGCGACATGATTGCGAACGTATTTTACTCGCTGGAATTCCCCTGGGGATTTTTTATGCACAACCTGCCGCAGCTTGGCGCAATGATTGAATCCCAATACGGGCCGGAACTGTCCGGGATTTTTCAGCGGGCGCTGGAAGCGCAAACGATTCTTAAACAGGAGAAAATATTTGACATGTGCTTGGACGCACAACCGGCCACTGCGCAGCTGCAGGAATTGCTGGATGCGCCCGTGTTCATCGCCTATGGCGCGGGCGAAAACGCCCGGCGTATCCTGGCCCACCTGCGGGGCGCGGGCAAGCGGCTGCCGGACGTGTTTTGGGATCGAAACGCCGCGTCGCTTCGGGAACTGGACGGCATTCCTGTGGTGGAGCCGGCCCTTGATACGTTGGATGGAACCAGCAAATCCGCCGTTTTGGTTACGATTACAAACTACCCGGTAAGCAGCGAGGTAATGCGGCAAATGCAAAGTGCCGGCTTTACCCGTTTTATGGGACAGAGGCCGTTGAGAAACGCACTGGGGATACCGGATGGTTTTTAGCCGCCGCGCCCGCGGAACAGGAAAAACAGCAACGCCCTTGCTCTTCTCCGCTTTGCGCGGAAGAGCAGGGGCGTTTTTTTGCCATAAAGCGCTTATCCATATTTTTGCGGCATCCCAAACGGCAGTTACGGCGCCGGAATTTCCCCCGCCAGCGCCGTGGCCGCCGCCACGGCGGGCGACGCGAGGTAAATTTGCACCTTGCTGCTGCCCATGCGGCCCAAAAAATTGCGGTTGTTGGTGGCCAGCACGCGCTCGCCGGCGCCAACCACGCCCCCGTTTCGCCCGCAACACAGGCCGCAGCCCGGCATTGTGAGCGTGGCGCCCGCGACCAGCAGCGCCTCGAGAAGGCCCTCTTCAGCGGCCTGGCCGTACACCTCGCGGCTGGCGGGTGTGACGATGAGGCGCGTGAAGGGGGAAATGCGCCGCCCTTTGAGGAGGTCCGCCGCAATGCGCAGGTCTTCGAGGCGGCCATTCGTGCAGGAGCCGATGAACACCTCGTCGATTTGGGTGCCCAAGAGCTCGCGCACC
>JAVBNG010000021.1:0-107237 GCA_031551695.1 Oscillospiraceae bacterium | reverse complement strand
GTTGGATGGAACCAGCACATCCGCCGTTTTGGGTACGATTACAAACTACCCGGTAAGCAGCGAGGTAATGTGGCAAATGCAAAGTGCCGGCTTTACCCGTTTTATGGGACAGAGGCCGTTGAGACACGCACTGGGGATACCGGATGGTTTTTAGCCGCCGCGCCCGCGGAACAGGCAAAACAGCAACGCCCTTGCTCTTCTCCGCTTTGCGCGGAAGAGCAGGGGCGTTTTTTTGCCATAAAGCGCTTATCCATATTTTTGCGGCATCCCAAACGGCAGTTACGGCGCCGTAATTTCCCCCGCCAGCGCCGTGGCCGCCGCCACGGCGGGCGACGCGAGGTAAATTTGCACCTTGCTGCTGCCCATGCGGCCCAAAAAATGGCGGTTGTTGGTGGCCAGCACCACTTCACCGTCGGCCAGAATGCCGCCGCACCGGCCGCAGCACAGACCGCAGCCCGGCATGGTAACGGTTGCACCCGCGGCGGACAGTGTTTCCAGCAGGCCCTCTTTAGCCGCCTGTTCATACACCGTGCGGCTGGCTGGCGTAACGATGAACCGCGTGAAGGGCGGGATGGTTTTGCCGCGCAAAATATCCGCCGCCACGCGCAAGTCTTCGAGGCGGCCGTTGGTGCAGCTGCCCAAAAACACCTGGTCCACTTTTGTGCCCGTCAGCGCTGCTACGGGTTTGATATTGTCCACCTGGGACGGGCACGCCGCCACCGGCACCAGCTTGGCTGCGTCGTAGGCGATGCGGCGGGCGTAGGCGGCGTCTGCGTCCGGCGCAAAGGCGGCAAGGTCGAAATCCACCGGGCCGCAGTGGGTGCAAGAGATTTCATCCGGCGCGAAGGTAGCGCATTTGGCGCCGGCCTCCACAGCCATGTTGGCGATGGTCATGCGTTCGGCCAGCGGCATGGCCGCGACGGTATCGCCGCCGAACTCGAGGGCCATGTACGACGCGCCGTCGGCGCCGATGTCGCCGAGCAGGCGCAAAATGATATCTTTCGCACATACATGCGGCGGCAAGGTGCCGTTCACGTCCACACGGATGGTTTTTGGCACGCGCACCCACAGTTCGCCCGTGCCCAGCACGGCGGCCATTTCGGTATAGCCGATGCCGGTGGAAAAGGCCCCCACCGCGCCGTAGGTGGTGGTGTGGCTGTCTGTGCCGAAGGCAACGCCGCCGGGCTTTACATAGCCCTGCTCCACCATCAGTTGATGGCAAATGCCGTCCGCCCGGTGCACGTGGGCAAGGCCGTATTTCGCGGCGAAGGCGTCGCCTATCTTGTGGTGGCGCACGTCGTCTGCCGTGGCGGCGGGCACCAGATGGTCGTAAATCAGCACGGCCTTGTCCCCGTCCCACACCTTGGCAAAGCCCATCTGCTCCATTTTATCCGCCACAAAGGGAACAAAAATGTCGTGGATCATCACAGCATCCGGCTTTGCCATCACAATATCGCCCGGGGAAAGAGACGCCTCCCCGGTATTTTTCATCAGGATTTTTTCAATGACCGTATGCCCCATTTATTTGCCCTCCGCCGGAGTGAGCAGGCCGTTCAGCCGCCTCATTTGGGCCACAAGGCCGCCGCCCTCCAAAATATCCTGCACGTTTTGCGGCATTTTGGAAAGGGGAAATTCACAAGTGTTTCCACCGGCAGCGCTTGCGCGCGTGATGCAATCGCCGGGCTTCACCGTGATGGTTTCGCCCTCGGCAAGCTCCGGCAGGTCAGGGCACTCCACCACCCACAGGCCATTGTTCACGGCGTTGCGGAAGAAAATGCGCGCGTAGCTTTTTGCCACCACGCAGGCCACGCCCAGCGCCTTGATAACCTCGGGCGCTTGCTCCCGCGAGGAGCCGCAGCCGAAATTTTTGCCCGCCACGATGATGTCGCCGGGCTGTATTTGCCCGGCCAGTTTTGGCCGCAGCGGGCTGAAGGCATAGGGCGCCATGGCCGCCACCGTGGGCAGGGCCAGGTATTCCGTGGGGATGATGATGTCCGTGTCCACGTCGTCGCCAAGGCGCCATATTTTGCCTGTAAATGCTTTTTTCTCTGTTTGCATCTGCCTGTTCCGCTCCTCTTCCGGGCACCTTATACTGGTCTTCTTAGTCTTCTGCCTCTTTTTGTTGTTCCCGTACATTGTGGTTCCACAGCATGCGCAGCCGTTCCTATAGATCAAAAAATCGTTATTTATTTTTAAAAACAAACGATATCTTTGTTTAAACGGCACTATTTTGCCATTCAAAACCTTTGCCGCACTACTCCGTCAGGGCAATTTCGCCCGCCAGGGCGCTGGCGGCTACGGTGGCGGGGCTGGCCAGGTACACGAAGGAATCCGGGCTGCCGGCGCGGCCTTTGAAGTTGCGCGTGCCGGTGGACACCAGCACTTCCCCGCTGCCCAAAACACCCTGGCAGCTGCCCCAGCACACGCTGCAGTTGCTGTTCACCACCATGGCGCCCGCTTGGCTAAGCGTTTCGATGATGCCCTCTTCCAGCGCCGCGCGGTATACTTCGTTACTGGCCGGGGCCACGATGAACCGCACGCCGGCGGCCACTTTTTTGCCTTTCACCACGTTTGCGGCAATGCGCAAATCGCTCAGGCGCCCGCCGCTGCACGAGCCAACGAAAGCCTCGTCTATTTTTGTTCCCCTGGCCGTTTCGGCGGGGGCCACGTCGTCTATTTTGTGCGGCTGCGCCACCACGGGCGTTATTTTGCCCAAATCATATTGGTGCACGGCGGCAAAGCTGGCGTCCGCATCGCTTTCATACACGGCCTTGGGGCTACGCCCGCGCGCCGCAAGGTACGCCAGTGCCTTTTCGTCCGCCTTCATCAGCGCCGTTTTGGCCCCGGCCTCCACGGCCAAATTCGCCAGCACCAGCCGCTCGTCAACGGTCATGGCGTCAATACCGTCGCCCACGAATTCCATCACCTTGTAGTTGCAGCCGTCGGCCCCAACGTCCCCAATGATGGTCAGCATCAAATCGCGGGCGTACACGCCGCCGGGCAGGCGTCCGGTCAGCTCAAAGCGGATGGTTTCCGGCGCCATCATCCAGGTGGTGCCGGTGACGAGGCCATACAAAAAATCCGTGCAGCCAACGCCGGTGCCAAAGGCCCCAAGGGCGCCGTAGGTGCAGGTGTGGCTGTCGGCCCCGATGATGAGTTCCCCCGGCGTGACGTAGTTTTCCACCATGATTTGATGGCACACACCCTTGCCCTCATAAAAATCGATTTTATGCTCTTTGGCAAAGTCCCGCATTTTTTTGTGGGCGGCGGCGGTTTTCGGGCTGTCCGCCGGGGAGTTGTGGTCTACAATAAAAACAACCCGCTCCGGCGCCGCCACCTTCGGGTGCTTCACCTTGGAATTGTACATGTCGATGGTGAGGTGGGTGGTGCCGTCGTTGCTCATCAGGCGGTCCAGCGTCACGGTGTAGATTTCGCCCGCCTTCGCCTCTTTTACACCCGCGGCCGCGGCGATGATTTTTTCTGCCATTGTCATGCCCATGGGCTTTAGTCCTCCCCGTTCAGGTGTGCAATCAAGCCGCCGGCGGCCAAAATATCCTGCATGTGCCGCGGCAGTTTGGTACAGGTGAATGTCTCACCGCCGCAGGTGAGGGTTCCGGCGGCAAGGTCAGCGTCGATGCCGCGGCCGGTTTTGGCCACGGCCTGCACGCCGCTGCACACCAGCACCGGCAGGCCGATGTTGATGGCGTTGCGAAAAAAAATGCGCGCGAAGCTTTTGGCCGCAACGGCCTTCACGCCAAGGGCCAGCAGCACGGCAGGGGCCTGCTCCCGCGAGGAGCCGCAACCGAAATTTTCGCCCGCCACAACAATGTCGCCCGGGCGCACGTTTTTTGCAAAATCCGCATCCAGAGACTCGAAGGCGTAGGCCTTCATTTCGTCGATGGTGGGGTAAATGATATACTGGCTGGCAAGGATCTGGTCCGTGTCCACATCGTTGCCAAAAACAAAGGCTTTGCCCATGGGTTCCTCCTGCTGTGCACAAGGGGTCCACGGCCGGTGTATCTCCGAAGAGCTACCTTCCGCGCTGATTTGCGGACAACGTTTCACATTGTTCGCCATCAGCTTGCGGCTGACGCTCACCGGAAACGCACCGGCCGCAGACCCTCAACTGCCTCTCTTTGTTCCGATTCTGGTTTTTCTTTCTGGTTTTTCTGTTCGCACTGCCGCATGCACCCTTACTCCCGAAACACGATGCCGTTTTCGTCGGCCTTTTCGATAATGGCAAGGCTTTTCACGTCGATGCCGGCGGCGCGCAGCTTGTCCCCGCCGCCCTGGAAGCCCTTTTCCACGGCCACGCCCATGCCAATCAGCTCGGCCCCGCTTTTGTCCACAATTTCGGCCACGCCCCGCAGCGCCTCGCCGTTGGCAAGAAAATCGTCTATCACAAGCACCTTGTCGTCCTTGCCCAGCCACTGGCTGGCAACCAGCAGCGTTACTTTTTTCTTGTATGTGTAGGAGTAAATTTCGCTTTGGTACAGGCCGCCTTCAATGTTGTCGCTTTTGGCCTTTTTGGCAAAAATCAGCGGCACGCCCAGTTCCTCCGCCGTTACCGCGCCCAGCGCAATGCCCGACGCTTCCACTGAAAGCACGGCCGTAATGCCGGTGGTGTCAAACAAATCGCAAAATTCTCTCGCTATATCGCGCATCAGCTTCATGTCCACACGGTGGTTTAAAAACCCGTCCACTTTAATGATATTCCCCGGCAAAATTTTTGCCTCTTTTGCAATGCGCCGTTTTAATTCTTCCACCAGCCATTCCTCCTTCACAGTAGTAGCCTATATTGTACCACAAACCTTTTTGTTTTCCTATGCCGCGCGGCGTACACTTCATATACTTTTCACTTTTCAAACGCAAAGCATTGGTATTATTTACGTGGGGCGAAACGGCCCGGCCGTATAACCCATGGCCACACCCCGCGCGGATGTGGTATACTAAAGATTACTTCCCAATTCAGCTACATGCACGTAATCTTTGTTCGGAGGCACACATTTGCGAATGTTAATTACGAAAAAACACGACAGCCTGCACGATTTTACCATAGCCACCCCCGGCGCCGGCGGCCGCAACCCACGAAGGGCAAGCCGCCGTTCTCCCGCCGTTTGCGCTTTTGCAAACGGCGCGTCCGGCACCTCTCCCCACCATAGCGGCTTTTCCCCCGCCCGCCCGCGGGCGCAGCGCCCGGCAAACAGCGTGGCGCCCGGCCAGGCCGGCCCGCCGCAGCAGCGCGCGAACAGCGGCGCCACCACGGTGCACAAGCCCGTGCGCAGCGTGTCTGCCACGCGCAATAACGTGAAGGCCGCCGGTGCAAAAAAAAGCGCCGACGGCCGCACCCGTGTGAGCACGCCCGTGAAAAACGGCAAACCGCCCCAAAACCGCAAACCGGCCAGGGGCCGCGTGGCCAAGGCCGTGTTCATGAACCTGCTGAAGGCCGCTTTCGTGTGCCTGTGCCTCGCCCTTATCATCGGCTCGATTGCTATGGTGCAGGTGGTAAAGTACGTGGTGGAGTCCACCGCGGACGATGACGTGCTGCTAAACCTTGAAACCTACAGCATGCCGCAAACCGGCTATATTTTGGTAAAGGACCCTGCCACGAACCAGTGGGTGGAGTACCAGAAGTTGGTGTCCGGCAGTGTGAACAATATCCCGGTTAGCCTTGACAAAATTCCAGACGACCTGAAAAACGCCGTGATTGCCACGGAGGACCGCGATTTTTATAACCATAACGGTTTCTCGCTTCAGCGCACCTTCCTAGCGGGCATCAACGAGTTCATCGGCTACCGCGAACGTTTCGGCGCTTCCACGCTGGACCAGCAGCTTGTCAAAAACATCACCCAGGAAAAAGAGGTGACGGACGAGGACGGCAACGCCATGGCGGGCTACCAGCGCAAGCTGCGCGAGATTTTCCGCGCCGTGGGCCTGAACAACCGCTATTCCAAGCAGCAGATTTTGGAGGCCTACCTGAACACCATGGGCCTCTCCGGCAATATTGTGGGCGTGCAGGCGGCGGCCAAGGAATATTTCTATAAAGATGTGAGCGAGCTGACCCTGCCCGAATGCGCCATGATTGCGGGCATCACCCAGTCTCCCGGGGCGTACAATCCCTACCTGCACCCCGAGGCCTGCCTTGAACGCCGAAACGACGTGCTGTATTTCATGCAGCAAACCGGCTACATTACCGACGCGCAGTTTAACGAGGCCGTGGACACGCCTTTGGGCCTGTACGACGGCCCCCGCGAGGCGGACCAGTCCGCCGTGGACACCGGCGTGACCAGCTATTTCACCGACGCGGTGTTTGAAGCCGTGGTGAACGATTTGGTAAAGCAGGGCATCCACAACATCCACACCCGAGAAGCCGCCATCAACTACTATTACACCGGCGGCCTGCGCATTGAGGCCACCATGGACATGAACCTGCAAGCCGAGATGGAGCGCGTGTTTGAGCTTGGCTATGGCGAGGGCGGCGCGTTTCCCGAAAGCGAAGTTGCCACCGTGGAGGTGGAAACGTCCAGCGGCGCAAAGGTGCAAAAGGACGTGCACCCCCAAAGCGCCATGAGCGTGGTGCGCTACGACGGCTCCCTTGCCGGCGTGGTGGGCGGCATTGGCGAAAAGAAAGAGAGCCTGGGCCTGAACCGCGCTACCCAAAGCCCGCGCAGCCCCGGCAGCACCATGAAGCCCGTGGCGGCTTATCCTCTTGCGCTGGATTACGGCCTCATCAACTACGGCTCGCTGGTGCCGGATTCCTATGTGCAAACAAACCCGGACTGGCCCGTGAACTATGGCCCCACCGCCCCCACGAACAAGTTGGTGCCGGTGTATTACGCGCTCCTCAACTCCATGAACACCGTGGCGGCCAAAATAGGCAAAATGGTGACGGAGGAGGAAATGTTCAATTTTGCCTCGGAAACGCTGGAAATTTCCACCCTGGTGCGCGAGGGAGACCCCAGCGACATGGGCCTGTCGCCGCTGGTTTTGGGCGGCATGACCAACGGCATCACCACGGCGGAGCTTGCCGCGGCCTACACCATGTACGGCGGCGGCGGTGACGACGGCAACACCTACGGCGTGCACAGCACCCTGCACTGCTACGAGCGCGTGCTGGACGCCGACGGCAACATCATCATGACGCCGGAAGTGGTGCAGATGCAGGCCATCAGCCCCGAAACGGGCTATATTATGAACCGCATGCTGTCGAACGTTTTGCGCATGCAGGGCGGCACGGCATACGGCATGGCCTTGGAAACCACCGACTCCGTGGGCAAAACAGGCACCACAAGCGACAACAAGGACCGCTGGTTTGTGGGCCTTACGCCGAACTACGTAACAGCCTGCTGGTGGGGCTACGACACAGGCGAACCCCTTGCCCTGGCCGCCGGCGCCACCACAAACCCACCCACCATTGCGTGGAAAATGATTATGGATACGGTGCAGGCAAACATGGAGCCGAAGGAGTTCCCCCCAAAGCCCGAAGCCGTGGTGGAAAAGGCTTTTTGCCGCGACAGCGGCCTGCTGCAGGGCGAGCACTGCACCAATTTGATGACCGGCTATTACAACGCGAATGATCTGCCGGCGGTTTGCGACTCTCACAGCGGCGTGCCGCCGGAGGACGCTGCCGCGGCAAAGGCAGCCGCGCAGGCCGCTGCCGACGCCGCCGCGGCAAAGGCGGATAAAGACGACGACTGATTCGCGTGAACATGCTCTGGGCGGGGTTTGACGGAACGGATTGATTGAAAGGACGGGAACGCATGCCAAAAGTATATATCGTTACCGGCGCCATGGGGCACCTGGGCCGCAATATCTTGCAGCAGCTGGCAAAAGCCGGCCGGCGTGTGCGCGGACTGGTGTTGCCCGGCGAAGAGATCTATCCCCCGCTGGTGGGAAAGTTTGAGCCGGTGGTGGGCGACGTGCGGGACATGCACTCTCTGGAAGCGCTGTTTTACGGCCTTGCAGACGAAGAAATTATTTTCATCCACACGGCGGGCATTGTCGACATTTCGTCCGAGGTGTCGCCCCGGGTGTATGAAGTGAATGTGCTGGGCACAAAAAACGCGGTGGACATTTGTTTGGCGCACCATGTGCGCCGCTTCATCCATGTGAGCAGCGTGCACGCCATCCCGGAGGCCGCGCTGCACCGGCGCATCAGTGAAGTGGGGCGGTTTTCGCCCGCGCTGGTGGCCGGTGGCTATGCCAAAACCAAGGCGGAGGCCACGCAGGTGGTGCTGGATGCCGTAAAAAACCATGGCCTGCCCGCCATCGTACTACATCCGTCGGGCATCATCGGCCCGCTGGACCCCGGCAGCAACAATATTGTGGACGCCATTGGCCGCTACATGGAGGGCAAACTGCCCGTTTGCCCGGCCGGCGGCTACGACCTTGTGGACGTGCGCGACGTGGCGAAGGCCTGCATTGCCGCCGCAGACAGCGGCCGGGTGGGCGAAACCTATATTTTGTCCGGCCGGCACTACGAGATAAAAGACGTGTTCCGTATGCTCAAAGACATGGGCCTGCGGCTGAAAAACCGCCCCTGCCCCACAGTGCCGGGCAAGCTTGTGACGCCTTTTGCCCGCGTGGCCGAAAGGGTGGCCATCCGCCACAAGCGCGCCCCGCTGGTAACGCCCTATTCCATGCAGGCGCTTGCCAGCAACGACAATTTCTCCCATGAAAAAGCCAGCCGCGAACTGGGCTTTTGGCCGCGCGACATTGCCGACACCCTGCGCGACACCGCCCGCTGGCTGCGGCATGTGTCCGCGGGGACGAAAAAGACGGCGAAGGCACAATGGACACGCGCAAAGGCGCGGTGAACTGCAATTTAAAAAACCGCCACCGTAAAAGTGGCGGTTTTTTGCGTCGATGGCTGCACAAGCACCGCGCCGGTGCGTGCCCGCCATGAGTCCGTTGCGCTATCCGATTTGCGCCTCGCTGCCTGCCGCCGCACCGGCCGTGCCGCCCGCGTTTTCCACCATTCGCAAAACGCCCTCGGCGGCGCCGCAGGCCGCACCGTACAGGCCGTCGGCGCTGGTCACGTTTTCAAACTCGGCAGGGCTTATCATAAAGCCAAACTCGAACAGTACCGCCGGGCACACCGTGGTGCGCAGCACATTATAATAACCCCAACCGGGTTCGCTCGGCGCGCGGCCGGTTTCGGCGGCAACGCCGTCCATCAGCAGCTGGCCCAGCTGTTTCGATTGCGGTGAGGAGTTGTCCGCGTCCGAATAATAATACACCTGCGCGCCCTCCGTGCCGTTGTGGTCGGCGGTCAGCTCTGCCGAGTTGTGGTGCACGGAGATGAAAATATCCGGCTTTGCATCCATCAGGGCCGCCAGGCGCTCCTGGGTGGTGGTGAAGCTGTCGTCGTCGCGGCCCATGATCACCTCTGCCCCCATCTGGCGCAGGCGGTAGGCGATGGCCTGGGCCTGGGCCAGGTTGCAGTCCTTTTCATTGGGGCCGTTATCCCGGCCCATAATGCCCGCCGCGCCGGCGTCGTCCGCGCCGTGGCCGGGGTCCAGCATCACGCGCACGCCGGAAAGGGGTTTTGCCGCATCGCCGGACAAGGTGGGCGCGCTTTTCAAAAATACCCGTGTGCCGCCGGTGGAATAATCCACGGTGTAGCCCCACACATTTGTGCCCACGTCCAAGTTCAACGCCACGCCGCCGGCTATGGCCTCCACATTGGCGCTTTTTACCAGCGCCGAGGAAAAGCCCTCCGGCAGGTTAAAGGTGGTGTCGTACATCTCAATGCGCAAAACGCCGTTTGCGCAGGACATGTTCACCGCCGGGGTGCCATCGCCTGTAAAGCTGAGCCACTCGCCGCGGTCATCCGGCTCGGCCGTAAGGCCCGTGAAGGCGGATTTCCCGCCCGATATCCACTGGCAGTCGTAGGCCAGCACATAGTCGCCGCTGGTAAGCTTATATATCTCGGTGCGGTGGTTCGCGCCGGAGTACCAGCGCACGGTCTCCATACTTTCCTGCACAATGGCCGTGGCGCCCTGGTAATAGGTTTCGTTGATAAATTTATCCCCGGAGGGGTCATACAGGGCGCCGGTAAACGCCGACGCAATTTGCACGGCCTGGCCGGGCTGCGCGGCCACGGTGCCGTCGTGGGTGATGGCGGCGCCCGCACCCCCGCCGCCGGAAGGCTCCGGCCGGGTGATGGTGTAGTCGACGGTAGTATTACCCTGCTGGAACACGAAGGTGTTTTCGCCCACGGCCAGATCTACCAGCACGCCGAACACGCCGTTTTCCGTGGTGCGCGCAACGGCCTCATGGTTTAATAACAGGTCTTGGGCAGGGTCCGAATTGCCCATGATGAACACCTGCGTTTGGCCGCTGCCGATGGTGTCGCTTTCCAGCGGGTAGTTGATTTGCAGTGTATGCGGAATGTCAAAGCCGGTGGGCAGCGTACCGTCCACCGGCGCCATGGCGCTTTGCAAAAAGCCCAGGCGCGCGGCGTCCGTTTGCGCGGCGGGGTATGCCGCCAGCAGCGCGCCGCGAAAGTTTAGCCGCGTGGCCGCCGTGAACAGCACGCGGCCGGAGGTATCCGTGTCCTGCTCTTCCACCATCAGGCTGCCCGCCGTATTGCCAAAGGCGGCCAGCTTTTTGCCGACATCCGCGCTGTCACTTACCGGCGTAAGCAGGCAGTCCGCCGCACCGCTTGCCACAAGGCCGCCGGCGTAGGCGGCGTCCACCAGCAGGCTGTTTTCCCCAAAAGACAGCGCCACCGCCGCCTTGGAACCGATGCCCTCAAACCGGCTTTGCACGCCGGACATCACCGTTTCCACCGCCTGGCGCCAGGCCATGCTGTCGGTGCCCTTTTCCTCGTCCACCCGCGCGTTCAGCACCACGCCGGCCAGAGGGTATTTTTGCGGCAGAGCCGAAAGGCTGTCCGTCAACAGGCCAAGGTACTCTTCGCTCGAAACGGCGCCGCCGCCCACCAGGCTGCTTGCCATGTCCGCCGCTTTGCCCTTCATTTCGCCGGTAACGCCGCCCACCTCAAAGGGCGTCACCTGCAGCCACACCTGTATTCCCTTGCCCTCGGCTTCTTCAAACAGCACGGCCAGCGGGTCATATTTGCTAAAAAAGGAATCCTTCGCCGAAACATCCGCCGCCACGGGGAAGTTTTCGTCCCGCCACAGCACGGTGCCGTCGTCCTTCACCGAAACGATCATGGTGTTGAAGCCGTTTTGTTCGCCATAGGCGATGGCCTCGGCGTAGTAGTCCCGCAAAGCGGCCTCGTCGCCGGGGTCTTGCGGCATGGCCACGGTAAACGCCTTCGCCGCGCCTTCTGCGTAAAAGGCTTCCAGGGCGTGTCTATCCTTTGCGCCAAAAATGTTCGCCACCAAAAGGCCCGCGCCAATGCCCAGGGCAATCAGGAAGAGGAACAGGAGAATGATGCCGATCACCTTTCCCGGTTTTCTTTTCTTTTTGTTGTTATCCATGAAATCCTCCGCTGTGGAATGATGATCGCGCCGGAAGCGCCGAAAACGGGAAGGGCAGCTTCGCGTTTGAATTTGCGCAGTAATTTTGTGCTGAGAATATTATAACACAGACCGCACTTGACCGCCGCAGGGCTATCCTGTAAAATTTATGTGTTGGCAACACCTGTGTGCAAGGAGGCAAAAAAATGCCTGATGAAAAGATGAAAATCGGTTTTGTGGGCGGCGGCCAGATGTGCGAGGCCATTCTGGCGGGGCTTCTGGCCGGGGGATACGCCCCGGGCAGCCTGTTTGTGACGGACGTGAATGAAGACCGCCTGCTGTACCTGCGGGAAACCTATAAGGTGTGCACCGTGCTTTCCGGCGAAACCGGCGAGGGCGCGGTGAAGCTTTCGCAGATGTGCGGCGTTTTGATGCTGTGCTTAAAGCCGCAGGTGGCGCCTGCGGCCGTGCCGCAGTTTGCCGCCAAGCTGCCGAAGGACCTGCTTGTCATCTCCATCATGGGCGGGCTGACACTGGAGCAACTGGAAGAGATGATGCCGAATAGCCCTGTCGTCCGCGCCATGCCGAACACGCCCATGCTGCTGGGCAAGGGCGTGGCCGCCCTATGCAAGGGCAAAAGCGCCGCAAAAAGCGATTTGCGCCGCGCCGAAGACCTGTTCAGCATCTGCGGCAGTGTGTATGTCGTGCCGGAAAAACAGATCAACGCCTTTTCCGGCACAAGCGGCAGCGGGCCCGCCTATGTGTACATGTTTATTGAGGCCATGGCCGACGGCGGTGTGGAAAACGGCCTGTCGCGCCAACTGGCCATTGAAGTGGCCGCAAAAACCCTTGCGGGCGCGGCGGAAATGGTGCTGCAAACCGGACGGCATCCGGCGGCCTTAAAAGACGCCGTCACCTCCCCCGCCGGGGGCACCATCGCGGGCATCCGCGCGCTGGAGGCGGGCGGCTTCCGCGCCTCCGTCATCGACGCCGTTGTGGCCGGGCGCGCGCGCATGGACGAGCTGGCGGGCGAAGCGGCAAAATAGCGCGCGGCGGTCGCGGCTTATTGGCTCGCCGCGGTGGCCATGCGGGCGCAAACGGCTAAACTAAAACAGCTTTAAAAAATGCGCCTTGCCCTCTTCGCGCGCGGCGCCGATGGACGCGTAAAAGCCGATGGCGGACGCGTTGTTTGCAAGGCCCGCCCAGCACAGCCCCGCATAGCCGCGGGCGCGGGCGGTTTCTTCCAAATAGGCAAATATCTGCCTGCCGTATCCTCTGCCCCGGCAGGCGGGCGAAACGTAAACGTCCTCCACATACAGCAGGCAACCGGCACTGAACGAGCGGTAAACCGCGTAATAAATGGCGTAGCCGACGATTTCGCTCCCCACTTTTGCAAGCGCCGCCTCTGCCGCTTTTTCTTCAAACAGCTGCCGCTCCATTTCTTCGGCGGTGGCGCTCACGTCCTGCGGGCGCCCCTCATGGGCGGCAAGTTCCCTGATGAAATGCAGCAGCGTTTCACCGTCGCCGGGCCTTGCCGCGCGCAGAATAAGCTGCGGGTGGTTTTGTTCTGGCATGGTTCCTCCTGTGGGTGCTTAAGGGAAAATGCGTTCGAACCGCTTTTTGTGAATGCGCGGAGCGGGTGGTGCGGGGCTTGTTCGAACGGACGAAACGCAGCCGACAGACCGGTTTCTTTGGCTGGCCGCGAAGCGTGCCTGTTCCCATCCCGCATACGTCGGCGCAGTGCCGGAAGAGAGGACATGCCCCGTGACAGGACCCGCATATCGGGGCTTGCCACAGCGGTTCGAATTTAGCCGCAGATGCTTAATTACAAAATCAATCTTCCTGCGTACCAGTATACGAAAAGGGGGCCTTTCTTGGCAAGTTTCAGCGTTATGATGAGCCGGCAGCTTACGCTGCTGTGCCTGTTGGCCGTGGGGTACCTTGCGGGCAAGCTGGGCATGGTGGGCGCTCCGGCGCGGAAATCCATCGGGGCGCTGATGGTGAATATTCTGGTGCCGTGCAGCATCATTGCCACCATGGGCAAGCAGGACTATGCCCCCGACCTGTTCCGCAATTTCCTCATCGTGATGGCCCTTGGCTTTGTGGGCGAAACAGCCATGTATTTTTTGTCCAAATTTTTGTTCCCCCGCCAAACGGGGCCAATCCTCGCCACCCTGCGCTATTCCATGGTGGCGCCAAACGCCAGCTTCATCGGCCTGCCGGTGGTGTCGGCCTTTTACGGCGACGTGGGCGTGTTTTACCTTGCCGCCATGCTCATCCCCATGAATTTTTTCCTTTGGTGCGCGGGCAAAACCATATTTGAAAAAACCACGGCGAAACAGGCGGCGAAGGAGCTGATCCTATCCCCCGTCACCATTGCGGCTGCGCTTAGCCTGGTGCTGTTCCTCACGGGGCTGCGCCTGCCGGGATTTTTGCTGCAAACCGCCGATTACCTCGGCACATCCACCACCGTTCTGTCCATGATTTTTTCCGGCAGCATTTTGGCCGGCACCAATCTTTCGGCCATTTTTTCCGGCAGGGTCCTTTACGCCAGCGTTCTGCGCCTCGTGGCCATTCCCCTGCTGATGCTGGGCCTTGTGTACGTGCTGCGGGTGCCCGCCTTGCCCGCCATGGTAACGGTGCTTATTTTTGCCATGCCCGCGGCGGCGGCAACCGCCATCATGAGCGAACGCCACGGCGGCAACGCCACTCTGGCTTCCCATCTCATTGCGCTGTCCACGCCCATCTCCATGTTCTCTCTGCCGCTGCTGGCGCAGCTGATGGGTTTCATCTACCAGCCTGCCGGGCTGGCCAGGGGGTAACACCGCATGAAAAAGGAACGCTTTAAGAAATTTTTTGATGTGCTGAAAATACGGTTCCAGCACGCGGAAACCAGCAGCAGCGCTGTGCTGCTGGCCTATTATGCATTGCTGGCGGTTTTCCCGCTGGCCATCGCCATGGGCACCCTGTTGCCCTATCTGAACCTGGACCCTGCCTCTGTTATGGCCTATATCGATATCATTTTGCCAGACAGCGTGGAACCCCTGTTGGACGGCCTTGTGACGAGCCTTTTCACCGTAAAAAGCGGCGGTTTTCTCTGGTTCGGCATCTTCGGTCTGCTGTGGTCGGTGTCCCGCGGGGCCATTTACCTGCAAACCGGCCTGAACAGGGCCTATGGGCTGGAGGAACCCGGCAGCTACATCGCCCGGCGGCTTACCAGCGTGGCCGTCACCATGCTGCTGCTGTTCGTGGCGGTGCTGTTTGCGGTGGTGCTGAACCTGGGCACCGAGATCCTTGATTTTTTGGCCGGGTTCATCCCGGAGCTGGACGGCCTGGCCGAGCTTATCGGCGACTTGAAATGGCCCGTCACCATTCCCTTCGTGTTTTGCTGTTTGTGGGTTATTTACCTCATTGCGCCGGACGTGAAGATCCGCGTGCGGCGCGCGCTGGCCGGCGCGGCTTTTGCCACGGCGGGGCTTTTGGCTCTCACCCAGCTGTTCAGCCTGTACCTTCGGTTCATCGCGAACCGTCTTTCCGCCTACGGGGCGCTTGCCTCCGTGTTTGTTTTGATGTTCTGGCTGTATTTTTCGGCTATCATTTTGCTGCTGGGGGGCCTGTTAAACGCCGCTTTGAACGAATATCTGGACGGCGCGCCCGCCGTGCGCAACCGCGGCCTGGACCTGATGATTGAAAACCGCATTTTGTCCGCCGCGCACCGGGGCAAAAAGGACGGCGGCGGCGAGGCTAAGGAAGACGAACCCGGCGGCAAAGAGTGAGCAGAAACAAAACGGCCGCCCGAATGGGCAGTCTCCATAAGGCAGTATCAAAGAATAAACCGAATTAGGGTAGCTGCCATATTGGGTGTTAACGGAGAACGGGCGTATCGCACTTTGACGATACGTCCGTTTACATATTTCAGAAGTCTTTTAAACAATGATATTTTAATATTTTACTTGCTAAGTTTTACATATTTGTCGAGCTTGTGTTGTAACAGTGCCATTATCTCCAATTCGTCATACGCATCCGTAAGGGCGTTGTGTAGTTCGCAGTACGTCTCGTCGTTGCTCAGCAATCTGAAAACAGGTTCAACTCCATAGCCGCATTTTAGCCGTCCGGTGCCGTGGCAATCAGCGGTTTTCGGGATTTTGTGATTATGCTGTCTATACGCCGCCAACTTCATGATATCATACCAAGCAAACGACGACAGTTCTGGCAAATGTCGATAGTCAAACGAAGCATTGTAGGCGAAAATGCCGTTAACCTCATTGCCTCCCAAAAAAGCTATTAGGTCTCCCAATGCTTCTCTTCGTGAACACTCCAGATTCAACTTTTTATCTTTGAAAAACAAGGCGTGTGCAAACATGCCGCCCACTTTATGCTCAGGTGTGATGATATAGTATTTTGAAGACACGGGTTCAAATGTATCGGCATCAGCGATAATTGCCCCAATTGACATTACTGCGTCGTACCAATTGGTTTCTGTGTCAACGACTGCAAAGTTCGCCATCTGCTTTCCTCCTTTGGCACATGATACCCCTTCAAAAAACCCTTGGTAATCGTTTTGGCTACAGCATCTAAAAATTTTGTTTTGTGTGGTATTTTAATTTCGTATTTGACATTTGTTCGGGTATTCCACAGAATGCCTTTTTTCAATCCTAGCGCTATTACATAACAGGCACACTGTAAAAAATGTTCATGTGTCAATTCAGATACGAATTTCAGTTCATACACAACGCCATCTTTTACGACATCAGTAAACCCTTGTGCCGAAAACAAGCATTTCCCTTCTTTTTTATCCGAAAAATCAATAACACATGGAGATTGCACTACTTCATCATCTGTAAACTGAGAGCCTAATCTTTCAATAATTTGTTGCCTTTCGGTGTCACTTACAAACGGTGTAGCAACTTGATATCTATAGCGATTCTGTGAAGTCTCAAGCGAGGTGAGGATTAATATTTTCTTGTCTATCGGTAAATTCCCGTCTTCAGTGCTTAGAATTTTTTTATTTTTATTCAAGTCAAGCCATAGCTTAATTGATTTATCGATATCATACCCATTGAAAAATACTGCTTCTTGGTAGATACCAATGCAAGGCGAAAGGTCAATCAGTTCATCTTTACTAGTAATATGAATTTCTGAGACATCGTCCAGCTTAGTGAGCAAATCTACGTGCAAAAGTGAATAGCATTCTTCCACATCTTCTTTATACTTGAAATCGAACATCCCGGAGATATCCACATTTTGAAATTTGTTAGTCGCGTCAACTTCTGTTGACAGCGTTCGTTCGGAAAGCATTTGTTCGCCGCTGTTTACAAAGATAATCCTCTCTTTCCCACGGCTTGCCGCCACACAAAAAATATTACGCAGGATTGTATAGGATTGCTGTGGTTGTTCGATTCGAACTTGCCAATACGATTCTACAAAATCAAAAACGATACATATCTTGCGTTCCAAGCCTTTGCTACTATCAAATGTTGTAAATATTGCGGATGTTGGCTTGGGGTGTGTCGCTCCTGCACCGTCTTTGTCTGATATACTTGCATACACTGTGCTTTTGTTAAATTTATCAGAATATTTGTGTTCCAATAGATTCAGTGTTTTTGAGAGGTCACCATTCCTTGAGCCTAAACATAAAATATCACATGGGTTTTGTTCTGAGAGAAATTTCACAACAGCATCAACATCCATCTCTTCGACGATGCAATTGTTGTTAACGCCAATAATGCTTTTGTTCCATATCCGACCGAGGCTAGTCGCCAAATCAGGGGACAACCTGAAACAATAGGTAAAATCCCATTTTATATGTTCACCTAAAAACTGCTCTATAAATTCTGGAACAGACAGTGTTGTCTTATCATAGATTTTCTGTTCCATATCGCCTACGGCGATTATCTGCATTGTTGGATTGGTTGATTTGATGTAAACAAGCAATTCGGAAAGTTCCTACTCAATATCTTGGTATTCGTCAATTATCAAAACGTCATAATGGTCTAGCATCGGTTTTTTCTTGTTAAAGGTTTGAACCAGGTCGGAAATGCCTGTTGTAATGCCTGCTTTTTTTAAGACCGCGTAAGCAAAGCCATGGTAATTATTCACCTTGATGTTCGCATTTTTAATCTTTGTTTTGGCATCCAGTTTTAACAATTTGTTGTATGTCAAATATAGGATTCTTTTATTGGAAGGTAATTCATCACAAAGATGCTGAATTGCTGTTGTTTTTCCGCTACCAATGCAGGCATCAACAAGAATGTTTTTACCTTCTTTGGCTTGCTTGATAAACAATTGTTGTTCAGCAGACAAGACTACTGTTCCCCCTGCTGTGTGGCATGGTTCTGTCAGCTTTCGTCCCTTGAGTCCAGCCATCTACTTGTCTCCTCGGTTCTTTAAATATGCACAAGCGACGGGTGACTGGTACGCATAGGACCATCGCACTCCCGGGCGGCTTTCCATGCCCTGCGGGACGATTCACCGGCTCAGTCGCAAGGCGAGCCGCAGGTTCTCTGTAAGCTGCTTCACTTCACCGTTATTTTGCACTTGGACGTCTTTTTGCCGTCCTTGCTTTGGCAGGTGATGGTGGTGCTGCCGTTTTTCAGGGCCTTCACCACGCCTTTCGTGCTTACTTTTGCCACGCTGGGCCTTGAGGACGCCCACGTGACCGCCTTGTTCTTGGCGTTCGAGGGCGTGATGCCGGCTTTCAGCGTCACGCTTTTGCCTTTTCTCAGCGTCGCCGCCGTTTGGGAAAGGGCCACGCTTTCTACCGGCGTGCCCACCGTAATGACGCATTTCGCCACCAGCGCGCCGTCCTTCGCCGTGCAGGTGATGGTGGCCTTGCCGGATTTTTTCGCCGTCACCCTCCCTTTGGACGTCACCGACACCACCGACGATTTGCTGCTTTTCCACGTGACGGATTTGTTTGTCGGCTTTTTTGGGGTAAACACGGTTTTCAGTTGGTACGTGCTGCCCTTCGTCACTGTTTTGGCCTGCATGTTCAGCGTAAACTTTGTAAGCGGCGTGCCCACGGTGATTTTAACGCTGGCTGTCTTGCCGCCTTCCGCCGTGGTGCAGGTAAGGGTGGTCGTCCCCGCGGCCATGCCGCGCACCACGCCCGCGGCATCCACCGCGGCAATGGAGGGGCTGGCGGTCGACCACGTCACCGCAGTGTTCGACGCCCCGGCGGGCAGCACGCTGGCGGGCATCTGGTAGCTGCCGCCGCGCTTCACGGTTTTTTCCGCCATGCCGAGGGAAACGCCTGTCACCGGGCGCACCACCGCCACGGTGCAGGCGGCCTGAAAAGCGCCGTCCGCCGTGGTGCAGGTGAGCACGGCCGTGCCCTTCGTTCCCGCCGTGACATTGCCATAGCTGTCCACGGCGGCCACAGCCGCGTCCGACGATGACCACCACACCCGCTTGATGCCCGCATTCGCCGGCAGAACGGTGGGGGACAGGAAAGTGCTGGCACCCTCGCTTAGTTTGGCGGTGGCGGGCAGCGTCACGCCCGTCACCCGTGTAAAGGCCGATTTCACGGCTTTTTCCGCGTCCACCATGCCCCAGCCGTACAAATCGTCGCGGCCCGGCGCGCCAAGGTCTGTTGCTGTGGCGCACAAAATGCCCTCCACGTCCGCGGCGGCAAGGCCGGGGTTCACGTAATACAGCAGCGCCGCAACGCCGCTTACCACCGGCGTTGCCATGGAGGTGCCGGACATTCTGTTATAGGTATTGCCGGGCAGCGTGCTGTAAATATTTGAGCCCGGGGCGGCAACGTCCTTATCCGCGCCGTAGTTGGAATACGAGTCGTCAAAAACATAGGAACCGCTGTTTTGTTTCAGCGCCGTCACGCTGATGGCATAGGGGGAATCGGAGGGGTAATAGCGCGCGTTGGTTTTTTCGTTGCCCGCGGCGCAAATGCACACACAGCCTTTGTCCCTTGCCTGCCGCATGGCGGTGTCAAGCAGGGTGTCGCTGTAGCTTTGGGTGACGGCGGTTTTGCCGCCCAGGCTCATGTTGATGACCTTCACGCCGTAATCCGCCATGGCGTTGATGGCCGAAACAAGGGCGAGGGTGCTGGCGGAGGGCTCGTCGCCCCTGGACTTTGAAGCGGCGCTGGGCCACGCGAACACATTGGCCGGCACCAGGCTGATGCAGGTGTTGCCCACACCCGCGCCCACGCCCACGCCGCCCAGGCCGTTGCCCTCCGCCGCCGCAATGATGCCGGCCACGTGGGTGCCGTGGCCGTATACCTCCGTGGGCGATGTGACGGGGATCCAACCGGAAAGGCTGCCGTCGCTTTTGTAAAAATAGTCGTTCGCCTGGAACTTCTTGTCCACATTGGTGAAATCCACGTGGTCAAAATCGAACAAAACGTCCAGCACGCCCACCTTCACGCGGGTGCCGGTTTTTTCCTTCACAATGTCCCACGCGGCGGAAGCGTTCACCGCCTTCAAGTGCCACTGGGCGGGCGCTGCGCCTGATGCCAGCGGGTCACTGAACGCATACTGCGGCAACAGCAACACGTCTTCGCCTTCCCCGGCGGCTTCAATGCTGCCATTTACGGGCTCGTCGGCGGTTTCCAGCGCGTAATACAAAAAATTCGGCTGGGCATATACCACGCCCGGCGCTTCGTTCATCTGTGCAACGGCCTCGGCCACGGTTTGGCTTTCGGGCACCTCCACAAGCAGGGTCACTTCCCCACTCTGTTCAAACGCCATCTCGGCCTCTTCCGCACCGTTTGCCGTGGCCAGCACCTCGGCTTCGTCCGGGGTGCCCTTCACCACCACAATCATCTCGCCGGGCATATAGCCCAGCGCCTCGGTGTCTTCCTCTATGGTCGCCTCGTTCACAGGCTCTTCGGCGTCCTCTGCCTCGCCATCCGCCGCGGAAAGTTCCTCCTCCGGGGCTTCCTCGCCCGCCGTGGCCGGGTCTTCAGCCGGGGCTTCCTCGCCTGCGGCAGACTCTTCTGTGCTTTGGCCGGCGGTTTCTTCCGGTTCACTCTCCGGCGTGGCACTGTCTTTGCCGTCAGGCTGGGGCGCGGCGTCCGGGGATTCCTCCCCGGCACCGGCTTCGACGGGCACGCCGCTGTCGCCGGCTGCCTCCGAAGTGGCCGCGCCCTGTCCCGCGGCGGCTTCTTCCGCCAGCACCATGCCGCCCGGCATCGACAGTGCCAATGCCAACGCAAACACAAGCGCAAAAACTTTTTGCCGCAGTTTTATCAAAACAATCTCCCCTTATTCAAAAAACATACCCAATTTATACAATTTCCACCGTCGCCGTGCAATCACCGCACGCGCCGTCCAACTCCACAAACTCTGCCGTATAAATGAGCGCCGTGGTCCCCGCCAGTTCGGATAGTTCCCTTTGGTACGTCAGCACCAGGGTGTTATTTTCCCGCCGCACGCTTTGCAGGGTGATGCTTTCCGCGCTGCCGCTTGCCTGCAAAAGAACCAAAACCAAAGAGTGCCCTTCAAAGAAGGTGTCGTCGTAGGCGGCCATCCGGCCCACAAAACCGGGGTAAGCGGGCTGATCCAGCGCGAACACGGCACGGTATTTCTCGTAAAATGCCTGCAGCTCCTCCACAGAGGAGGTGACCTCCGCCAACGGCAAAACGCCGTCTTCGTCATACCCGCCCACTGTAACGCCGGCCGCTGTGAATTCCATCTCCATGCCGTCCGCCTCCTGTGAGGTGCTTTGCGTGTCTCGCGCCACCGCGCTGCTTTGCGGCGGCGTGCCGCTTTCGGTACTGTGGGGTTCTGTGCCACTTATGCCATCCGTAGTTTGCGTGCAGCCTGTCAAAAAAAACAGCGCCAATGCGCATAAAGTTGTCGCCATTCGCACATGCCGAATACGCACGTTTTTCCCTCCAAATTTCCGAAGCGCAAAGCTGTCTAATACAATACAAACCTACCATTTTTTACATAAAAACGCAAGGCGGTCCTGCCGCGCAGTTGATTTTACCACCGCAAACATGGTATTCTTATGAAGCGGTATATTTCCCTGGCTTTTGAACCGGATGTTTGCCCCCGATGCATCAAAAAACTGAATACGCCCCCGTAGTTAAATGGATATAACAAGGACCTCCTAAGTCTTAGTTATCAGTTCGATTCTGGTCGGGGGTGCCAGAAAACAACGCCGAAAGCCTTTAACCACAAGGTTTTCGGCTTCTTTTTTATTTTTTGCCTGTCTTAAATTCGTCTACCGCAGACGAGGTGGTAATTTATAAATCGGTTTTCGAAAACTAAAATTTTTGCTAATTGGAAACGAACTATTTTGAGGAGTTTGCTAAGAATTTTAGCAAGTTTGCTAATTTCAAAATTAGCACTACACGTTCGTAGCCTGCGCGCCTATTAAGGCTGCGAAGAATGCGCTGTTCAGCCACTGCCGCGCGGAACAGGTCTCCCATATCGCGTCTTCAAAAACACCGTTGTATGGCTGAACGTCCAGCCCTTGCTCTGCCAGAAAGAAGATTTTATCCCCGTCTATTTCCAGCACGCGCCACAAAATGGGCTCAGTGCCGTTTTCGGTGTCGGCGTCCTGTCAATGCTGTTTGGCCGGCTGGCCTCAATCCGCCCCGAAAATATCACGGGTGTACACCTTTTCCGCCACGTCCGCCAAATCGTCGCTGTAGCGGTTTGCCACGATCAAATCGCTGCGCTGTTTAAACTCGTTTAAATCGTGCAGCACGGGCGAGCGGAAAAAATCCGGCTCGCGCAGGGCCGGCTCGTACACGACCACGTCCACACCCTTTGCCTTGATGCGTTTCATCACGCCCTGTACGGAGGAATGGCGGAAATTGTCCGAACTGGTTTTCATGGTGAGGCGGTAGATGCCCACAACTTTGGGTCCACGGGCCAAAATCTGCTCGGCGATGAAATCCTTGCGGGTGCGGTTGGCGTTCACCACGGCGGAAATGATGTCGTTCGGGATATTTTCATAGTTGGCCAAGAGCTGTTTTGTGTCCTTCGGCAGGCAGTAGCCGCCGTAGCCGAAGGAGGGATTGTTGTAGTGGCGGCCGATGCGCGGGTCCAGGCAAACGCCCTCGATGATCTGCTTTGCGCTCATGCCGCGCTTTTCGGCGTAGGAGTCCAGCTCGTTAAAATAGGCCACGCGCAGGGCCAAAAACGTGTTGGAAAACAGCTTCACGGCCTCGGCCTCTGCCGGCTGAATGAACAGCACCGCCACGTCGGTTTTGATGACGCAGGAAAGCAGGCAGGCAACCAGTTCTTCGGCCTTTTCTTTACCAATAGCCGTGTCCGGCGCGCCCACGATGAACCGGGAGGGGTACAGATTGTCGTACAGCGCCCGGCCTTCGCGCAAAAACTCCGGCACAAACAAAATGGTCAAATCCGGATGCCGCGCAGCCGCTCCGGCGCAATAGCCCACCGGCAAGGTGCTGCGGATAATGACGGCCGCCTGCGGCGCAAGGCGCGCCACCTGGTCCAGCACACCGTCCACGGTGGACACGTCAAAATAGTTGGCCTTTGGGTCATAGTCCGTGGGGGTGGCGATGATAACGAAATCGGCCCCGGGCAGGGCGGCCTCGGCGCTGGTGGTGGCCGTAATGTCCAGCGGTTTTCCCGCCAGGTATTCGCTCAGTTCCGCGTCCACCAGCGGCGATGTTTTCGCGTTCACCATGTCCACGCGCGCGGCGTCGATGTCCAAAAGGCGCACCGGGTATTTTTGGGCCAGCAGCACGGCGTTGGAAAGGCCCACATACCCGCCGCCCACCACGGCAAACTTTGGCATTATTCCGTCTCCTTCCGGCTGCCTTCGGCCATTTGCGCGTCCTGGGCGTAGTCCATTTTGCGCATGCGGTATTGCAGCTCCTGCAAAATTTTGCGGTTGGTAGAGATCAAATCCGCCTGCAGGCCGGCCACCACGCACTGCACGCCGATGAGGGCGAACAGGATGGACAGCAGCAGGGACTGCACATGCCCCGCGCCGCTGCCGCCGAAGAAGTAGACAAGGTAGCGGATGGCGATGGCCAGCGCCACCGCCAGCAACACCACGCCCACCGTGCAGAAAAACCGCATGGGCTTGTACATTAAAAAGGAGCGGATGATGACCGTGGCCGAGCGCTTGATGTAGGCCCACGGGCTTTTGAACAGGCGGCTTTTGCGGGTTTCGGGGTTGGTGCGGATGGGCACCGTGGCCATGGCGATTTTGCTGTGGCCCGCCTGGATGATGGTTTCGAGGGTGTAGGTGTAGCTGTTGATGACGTTCAGGCGCAGGGCAGCCTCGCGGGAATAGGCGCGGAAGCCACTGGGGGCGTCGGGCACGTCCGTGCCGCTGGCCACGCGCACCACAAAGCTGCCCACGTGCTGTAGCCGCTTTTTCGTGGCGGAAAAATGCTCCGTGTCGTCAATGGGGCGCTCGCCAATGACGATGTCTGCCTTCCCGGCGAGGATGGGCTTCACCAGTTCGGCGATGTCCGCCCCGCAGTACTGGTTGTCCGCGTCCGTGTTCACCACAATGTCCGCCCCAAGGCGCAGGCAGGCGTCGAGCCCCGCCTTGAAGCCCTCGGCAAGGCCTTTGTTTTGCTTGAAGCGCACCACGTGGTTGATGCCCGCGGCCTTTGCCACGTCCACGGTGTTATCGGTGCTGCCGTCGTCGATGATGAGGTACTCGATGGCGTCGATGCCCGCGATTTGGCGCGGCAGGTCCGCCACGGTCTCGGCCAGGGTGGCCTCCTCGTTGAAGCATGGTATCTGGATGATCAGTTTCACGGCGTTCTCCTCTTTATGGAATCCCCGTTGTGTGTTGCTGTCAGGCCGCGTCGGCCACTTCGTCCGGCGCGTCCGTCTCGGGTGTGATGCCCGTGCCCCCCAGCTCGTAATAGCGTGCGATGATCTCTTCCCCTGCAAGCCACACGTCCAGATTGCCATCCGAAGACACCAAGACCCAGTCCGGCCCTGGGAAAATCTCCGGGCTGCCGGGGTCGGTCAGGATGATAGCGTTTTCATAGTCGTATTCCGGGTCATAGGTGCCCGAGCGGACAGTATAATCATTGAACCCCAGTTGGGCCCGCAAGTTCCGGTTCTTCTTCGCTTCCGTTGACAGGAACACATACAGCTCCGGATACTCCTTGTAAAGCGCCTGCAGTGTTTTGTTCCTGTCAAAGCTCACACGCATTTCATTCAGCCAGTGATATGTGTTCACATATCCCTGGTTCGAGGCGCGCAGTGCCATGGTGCCCAAATCGAAAAAGGTGACATAGGCGAACATGCAGCCGATGAGCAAAAGCGCCACACCCTGTTTTTTGTAAATGCAAAGCAGCATGAACACGCCGAATACCGCCAGAGTCACAGCGCCCAAAATCAGCAAGTTGTAAATTTTAGGCTGCATGGACAACGGGTTCAGCATGGCGTAATGGATGCCGATGAAGGGCGTTGTGCCAAGAGTGACGTGGGTTTTGATGATGGCGTCATCTTTTAATACCCCCGGAATCACAGCAATTTGTGTGAGGATGGAAATTATCACATATGCGCCGGAGGCGGCGCCCCAAAGGCACAGCAGGGTCTTTTTCGAAAACACTGCCGTCGCCAGAAAATACAATGCAAACATGATGAGCGGCACCATGAGGTATTCGTAGTACCGCCCGTAAAAATAATACGAACCGCCATAATCTGCGAGGTAGGGCAGGGAGTTCAAAGTGGAAATGCCCACGCCGCCCAAAAGGATAAGCAGGATAAAGGTGACCATGCCAAACCATGCGGGCGAAATGGAGGGGTTTGGCAGCGACGCGTCCAGCCGGTGTCGCTTGCGCTGGCGGAACCAGCGCCATATGATAACAACCAGCATGGCCAAGGCAAGCAGGAACAGGCCGAAACTGGCGGAGGACAGGTAGTGCAGTTTGGCCAGCAGTGAGCGAAACAGCATTTTCAGGCCGTCTAAGGTGAACAGCGAGGGCAGCATGCGCTGCAAGTTGAACAGGAAAGTGTTGCGCAGGCCGGTGTCTGCAGCGTATAGAGCACTCTTCACAAGGCCCTTCATCACATTGTCCAGCAAGAAAAAACCCACCAGAGACACACCGAACAGAAGGTAGTTCACGACGTCCTTCCTGCAAACCAGCCGGGTGAGTAAAATGCACAAACACAGCGCTAAAGGGTAGGAAAGGCCCAGGCCGTGGGCGGCGTAGCACACGGCGGGCAAAAAACCCAGCAGCACGCTGTTGAACCGGAACAGGGCCTTGCTTTCGGTGGTCAGGTTTTTGCCTACCAGGTAAACACAGGCAAACAAAATGACAAACAGCAGGGTCTCGTTCTGGGTGCGCTTGGAAAAATAGGTAAAAACCGGGTACAGCCCGGCCACGGCTGAAATCCACGCCGCCTTTGTTTTGTCGGTGTAGCCAACCACGCCGTTCAGCGTTTTGAAGCAGAACACCGGGATCAGTGCCACCAGCAGGGAATTGATGCCGAGGGCCGCCACGTAAATGAAAAGGAGATTGTCGAAAATGGCGAACAGGGGGGCGTACAGGATGGAGTGGGCGTAGCCATAGTATAAGGACATCTTCGGCCCCCATTCGGGCCCGCCGGAAAACCAGTTTGCCGCCGTCAACACGCCATATTCGTCCGAGTTGGAGACAGAGGTGGTGAACCAGCTGGAAATGGCGATATTGAACGCCGCAAACGCCAAAAATAAACCGATCTCATAGCGATTCCGGTATAAAAATCGCCGCAATTTTTCGAAGGGTTTTACTGCGTTCAATGAAATCCACGTCCTTTCCGGTTTCAAACGGTTCTGTTGGGCTGCTACTGCTGTTTTTACCTACTGCTGCCGGCGGCGTTTTGCCAGGGCACAGTAGCCCAGCGCGAACAAATAGGCAAAAACGTCGCCCACGATGCAAATCACCCGGTGCATCAGCGTGGTGGTCAGCAGCAGGGACTCGCTGATCGCGTCCCCCATGAACATCAGCATAATGGCCTCGCGTACGCCAAGGCCGCCCGGCGCGCCCGGCGTGATGTACCCGATGAGCCAGGACAATACATTCAGCCCCAGCACCTGAGGCACCAGGTCCCAGCTGAACGCCTGGCCAAACAGCAGCAGGGTGCACAGGTAGGTGACGGCCAGCGCCAACAGGCGAAGTGTGCAAAAGAACAACAGCCGCAATACCGTCTTCGGCGTCAGTTGCTTTAAAATGTCTACATAGCGGCGCAGCCACCTGGCCAGCTTTTTGCGGAAAATCACCGCCAGCACCGCGCACACCAGCGCCAAGCCGCCGATGATGGCAAAAACATATCCCGGGATGACCATCTGCCGAAAATAGGAGATGAAATAGTCGAAGGTGCTGACCAGCGAGATGATGGCGGCGGACAAAATGAGAAAGATGTTTTCCGTGATGGTGACGAAGGCCACCTCCGCGTGGGTCAGCTCATCCACGTCGATGGCGAGCTGGTTGCGCCCCACAAAGTGCATCACATTTCCCGGCAGGTATTTGTACAGGTTTGAGCGGCAGTATGTCGCAACCACCAGCGCCCGCCCCGCTTTTTTGCCGGTCAGCGTGTCCAGCAGCCAGCTGTAGTTGAATGACGCCGAAAATACGCTTATACCCCACAGCACGGCCAGCCCCAAAAGGGCCAGCACGGTTACCGGCGAAGCCAGAAGGGAAAAATCAATATTATAACGGGATATCTTATACGCGATAAACACAAAAGCCAACAGCATCAGCAGCGTTCCCGCGTACCGCGCCAGCTTTTTTTTGTCCCATTTCTTGGCCGATTTGGTGCTTGTGTCTTTTTGCATACTCAACTCAACAACAGCCGTATAAAGCCCATGTAGTAATACAAAAGCCCCAGCGGGATTATTTGCAAGCGTTCCGGATGCTGGAAGGAAAACTGCTGGTTGCGCCTTGCCAGGGCCCAGGCCAGCCGATGGCGTAGCTTGCAAGGCGGCGCCGTGTCCAGCGGCAGGGTTTTGCCCTGCTTCGCATAAGTGGCCGCCTTTGCCGCCGCGCAATTATATTTGAACACCAGCGCGCGTTTCTGGCTGCGCAAAAGCTTTGGCAGGGAAAAGGGAAAATCCACGATGTCGCCGCTTGCCACGCCCATATCATAATACCGGGCACCCGTCTCGTTGTGGATGAGGCAGCTGGTGTGCTTGATGGGGTTCGCCTTCATCTCCTTCAGCCAGATGTCTCCAAAGCTCAAATCAGCCTCTTTGCCATATTGGTCCTGGCACAGCATACAGCGCGGTTCTGTGAAAAAATAGGCGTTTTTGAAGGTGCATATCGTCTTGGTGTAGGAAACCGTCTCCTCGGTACCGTCTTTCTTTTGGATGACCGTATACCCACGCCCGTGGCCCCGGCGGAAAATCACCCGGCTTGCCTTTGTAAGGCCGACGCCCTTTTTCGCCAGCGGCATGGTGGTGGCTCTCTCGTCATGGCTGCCGCTGCAATACAGGCAGGCCTTCAGCACCACCTTTTCCTTTACGGCGGGGTGCCGTTCCAGATATCCGTTCAGCCCGCGGATCTGGCAGGGCAGCAGCACCACGGCAACCTTGCCGTCAAACTCTTCCAGCATCCCCACATGCCTCATCAGCGGCATTTCCATATAAATGCTGGAAGAACAGCTTTTAATTTCCTCTTCTGTAGTTGCAATGAAGGTCTCGTAGCCCATATGGCCGTCTTTTACAAAGCTGCGCGTCACCCACGCGCCGTCAATTTCCTTATCCCGCAGCAGGCGGCACAGCAGCGCCGTCACCATGCCGCCGGAGGCACCGATGCCACGCACGGCATCGTTTGCAGCATAGCCGATGCGGCAGCGTAAAAAATCGCCTGTATAGCGTTCGGGATTGCCAAAATCCAGCAGCCTTACCGGCTTCGGCTTTGCCAACACTTCTGTTTCGAGATACTCCCCAATGCGCCGGATGTTCTCTTTCGAGCTTTCCAGCACCGCGGGCAAATGCGCCGCAATGGCGCTTTCCACTTGTGCCTCGTGGGCCGCCAGATCGTCAAACTTTTCCGTCAGCAGCGGCAGGGAAAGCTCGGCGTAATCCAGTGCCCAGGCCCCCAGGCCGAACATGTCCAGCACTTCCTTGTACTTGTGGCTCCAGCCCACCAGCAACACCGGGCGCTTTCGCTCCAAACCGGCAATCAGCGCGTGGAAGCGGCTGGCTACCAGCACCTGGCTTCGGCCGATAAGCTCGCGTATTTTTTCCGGCCCCATTTCCTCGTGGTACCAGCGCACGGCCGTTTGGTCGCCTGCGGCGGCAAACACGGCGTCGCACACCACAAGGTCGTTGTTGCGGGCCTTTTCGCTGCCAAGGCGCGCGGCGTTGGCAATCAGCAAAACGCCGTAGCCGTTTTTCGTCAGGTGGTTTGCAAACTCCACCATGGTCTGCCGGTAGGGCAGGCCCAGCTTTGCGCGCTTGCCGTCCACCACACTGCTGAGGGAGAGGGCCACGAAGGGTTTGTCGTAAAACGCGTCTTTGGCGGCAAGGGCGGCCACGTCCTTTGCAACATCGGCGTCGTCCGGCATGGAAAACGCGCCGTCCGCGCACAGGGCCACGTTTTTGGCAATGCCGATGTCCGCCAAATTCTGCCGGGTAATTTCGCCCCGTGCGCAGATGAGGCCCAGCTTTGGCAAGATCCACTTGGCCAAAAAGCGGTTCCAGCCGTTTTGGAACGTGCCCAGCGCCTGGGAATATTTTACCACCTTCACGCCCAATAGCAGCGGCACCGCCAGGGTGATGAAGGCGTAGGTGTTCATCACAAATCCGCGGGAATCTACGAAAGAAATGCCTGCTTCGTCGATCACGAGGTCGGTTTCCAGATAGGCCTTGATGATTTTGTTGCGGGCAAACAGCCGGCGCGCCGGTGGCAGCCAGCGGAATAGCCAATGCAGCGCGGCAAGCGGGAAGGCGCAAAAAACCAGCTGCTCCGGCTTGCAGGAAACCACGCGGATAAAGTCGAAAGGCAGCTGTTCTTTGTCGGCGCGGGGATACACGCTCATCAGGTTCACAAACAAAGCATCGCCAAAGCGGGTGCGCAGCTGTTTGATGGAACTCATCAGCATGGCGGCAGCGCCTTTGTTGCCGCTGAAGCTTGCCGCCGTGATGGCCACCGTAAAATCGCGTGTGCGCATAGGGTATTTACTCCTCAATTACATTAAACAGACACCGAATAACCAAGAATCAGTGTACCACATTGAGGGGGGCCTGTCCACCGCGTGCCGCCGCCGCTGGGCTGCGCCCTGCCGCGCGGCAAATTTCATAAAACGCCATAATTTTTGAGCCATCATCGCGGAATTTATGGTATGATGGGGTGCAGAATCCGGCGCGGCTTATCTGGCGGCGCCCGGCGAGGAGGGGAATTATGGGTACTGCGGAACGATTGGCCGCTATGCCGCGCCGGCGAAACCCGCACATTGATGTGATGAAAGGCATCGGCATTATGCTGGTGCTGGTTGGGCATATGCGCTCGCTGGACTATTTGGGCTACAGCATCCTTGGCTACAGCGCCATGTTCAACATGCCGATGTTTTTTTTCATCAGCGGTTATTTGCACCCGGGGGCAACGGAGGCAAAGCTGGGCTTTGGGCGCTATGTGGCCCGCAAGGCGCGCACGCTGGCGGTGCCGTACGCCGTGTTTTTTTTCGTTTCGTTTTTATGGTCGGAAACGGTATACGCCGTTGCCACAGGCGGTCCGCTGTTCGGGTTCGCGTTCACATGGCAAGAGCTGGTGAAGGCGTTTTTTCTTGCGGGCGAATACCTGTACAACTTCCCTGTCGTAACCTTCCCCATTTGGTTTTTGCACGCGCTGTTTTTTGCCAGCATCCTGTTTTTCTTTCTTGTGAAGCTAAAAAGCAAGCTGTTGCTTACGGTTGTGGGCGTGGGGCTGGCAGTTGCGGCGGTGCCGCTGCAGGAGCTTTTGAAAAATTCGCCCCTTTCCGGTGTGTGGCTGCTGCGTTTGTTGCCGCTGGCCCTTTGTTACATGCTGCTGGGCTGTGCTTTTCGTATGTTCACCACCCTGCCCGAACCCCGCCCCGCCCCGGAATTCCCGCCGGAAAAAACGGAGCTTGTGGGGGCGTTCGGGGCGCTGGCGCTGTTTTTGGTGGGCTTGTATTGCCTGCGCTTTGGCGGGGGAGACATGTGGAGCATCGCGTCCTACTGGCATTTCCCCGGTGCCCTCATTGGCATCATGTCCTGTTTTTTGTTGGCGAAGTCCGTTCGCAGCCGGCTGCTGGAATTTGTCGGCGTCAACTCCATCCTGTACCTGGGGCTGCACGCCCTTGTTACGCGCATGCCTGGCATTGAGCGCCTGCCCGAGTGGTTTACCGCCCAAGGGTTTGACGGTATCGTTGTGTTCCTCGGCTACTTTGTCACAACGTTTTTTGTCATCACTGCCGTCGTGTTTGTGGGCATGCTGGTGCGCCGGGGATTCCAGGCACTGCTTCACGTTTTGCGCCCGCATAAAAAGCCTGTTATGACGGCCGGCGGCGGGACGCAACCTACCGCCGAAGCGGCCACCCCACCGCCCGAGGGGGAAGACGCCCCGCCTGAAAATCCATCCTAGCTGATATTTTGCCAATAAGCACCCACTGCGCAAACAGGCGGGTGCTTTTTCATTTGGCCTTTTTTGTGGTATACTGCGAAAAACGGCTGCGGAGGCAAACCGGATATGACAAAACGCTTTTTGCAGGAAAACGGGCACAAGGTTGCGCTGCTGCACAGCACGGCGGTGGAAATTTCCAGCGCGCAGGACGCGCTGGACCTTTTGGCGTCACTGCGTTACAACGACCGATGCGAACGCTTTGCCTTGAACAAGGAGGCCATTGCGGAGCCATTTTTTGACCTGAGGACGGGCCTTGCCGGCGAAGTGCTGCAAAAATTTGTGAACTACCGGTGCAAATTTGCCGTCATTGGCGATTTTTCGGCATACCCCAGCACCGCCTTGCGTGATTTTATTCGCGAATGCAACCGGGGCAGCCATATTTTCTTTGTGCCGGGCGAAGCCGCCGCGGTGGAAAAGCTGTCCCGCGCGGTCGGCTGATAAAGGCCGGCCCCCCCAGAAAACGGCGCAAAAAAACCGGCCCGCAAACGCTGGCCGGTGTAAGCGAAAAAGGGGATTACGCGGCTTTTTTCAGCTGCATTGCGCCAACAACATACAGCACGGGCAGCACAAGGCCGATCAGGATGCCGAAGAGCATGCTTGCGGTGAAGCCGCTCATAACGATGCTGAGGATGTTGCTGATGAGGCTGAGGGCGATGAGGATGATGCCGAGAACGAGGCAACTTTGCGCTTTGGCAGGATTTTGCCAGTTTTTGGCGCCAAGGATGCCGGCAACCAACTCCACAGCACCCGCAACAATGGTGAAAACGGAGGCGAGGATGACGAGGCCGCCCGTGAACTCGGCGCCTGCACTGGCGGAAACCAGCGCGCCGCCGGCAATGCCCAGGATGCCCATCAGGATAGAGGCCGCGCCGCCGATGATCATGATGATGCCGGTGATTCTTAAAAGTTGAGACTCTTTCATTCTTTAGGTACTCCTTTACAAATTGATGGTTTGGTTTAACGAAATCCCGTATAATTTTAGCATATTTTGTAGCTTGTTGCAATCATTTGTTAGCGATGCGTCGAAAATTTGACAAGAATTTGCAATTTTTATACAATAAAACAAACACAATGTGTGCGAACTGCCAAATTTGCGGCACTTCTTTGCACTAGGGGAAGACATGAGGGATTCTGCAGGGGGAAGCGGCGAAAACCTGCAAAGCGTGCATGTGCGCGCCGGGCGGTTTTTCCCAAAGGCATGGGGTGCCTTTTTGGCGCAGGTGGCCGTATGCATGGCAGTGCTGCTGCTGGCGGCGGTGCTGGGCGTGGGCGCAGGGTTTGCCGTTTCCGCGCGGGCAAAGGCGGCCCACACAGCGGCAGCGGGTGCCCAGCCCGCGCAGGATGCCGCGGTGCAAAAGGAAAGCGCGCCGCCCGGCCCGGAACCGGAAGCCGCCGCACAGGCACAAAACCCGCCGGACGCCCCGCAAAAAACCGCCGGAACAGCTGCCCCGCGGGCGTGGCGGTATACGTGGGCGGTGGCGCCGCAGTTCGCCTGTGACCGGGCGTACAGGCTGGACGTGGCAGAAGGCGCCACAGGCGCCGGGCTGTATGTGGTGGCCGAGGCCGGCGGCCGTTGGGCCATTGCAAACGCCGACGACGGAAAGCTGCTGCTGGAGGGAATCCCCTGCGGCAGTGAAGACGCATATGTGTGCCAAAACGGAGGGCTGCACGGAATTCCCGGCGGCTGGCCGGAGGGAATGGACGAAGCCGGGTGGGCGGCACACTGGAACGTTGCCCTGCGAGACGCGGGCCTGCCCTTCCATGTGGAGAGCGCCCATGGCAGCTACGAAGGTACTTTTTGTTTTTACAGGCGCCTGCACAGCGGTGACACAGAATTGCTGTACGTGTTTGCAAGTGGGGAGACGGAGTCCGCCAAAGAAAGTGACGCAGCGGCGCTGGCGGAAAGCGGCGCCGTGGTGGGATATTTTGAAGGGCCCAAACACCACCCAAATTTGAAAGATTATACTGCCGCAGGCGGAAAATTTGCCATTGCCGCGCCAGACGGGGCCGTGTTCACCGGCATGGAGTTTGACACATTGCCACGCCAAAGCGGCGGTGTGGCCGGCGCGTTGCGCGGCGGCAAGGTGGCGTACTATGCCGTGGAAGCCCGCAGCCCGGTGGAAAACGACAGCCACGGCCACCTGTGGGACGTGTGGGGCCACACCCGGCGCTTTGGCGGCGAAGAAGTGGCCGTATACGGCGGGTTTTATAACGGACTGTGCCCGGTGGCGCAGGACGGGAAATATGGATATTTGGCTGAAAGCGGCGCGCTGGCTGTTCCGCTGGAGCTGGACGGCGCGCTGGACGTGTATGGCGGGCGCGCCTGGGCAAAAAGCGGCGGCCTGTGGGGTGTTTTGCAGTTTGAGGAAGTGGAATAAGCGGCGGCACATGTGGGGCGATACCGCATAAAGGAGTTTGAATATGGCAGTTTGCGCAAGATGTGGCGAGAAAAATGCCAGAAAAGCTAATTTTTGTTCTGCATGTGGGTATGACTTGCGGCAGCAAGAAGAGCAGCCGGCGTTTACCCGGCAGGCGTTTTTCCCGGAAGAGGGCCCTGCCGCGCGGCAGCAGGAAGGGGAACAGCAACCGGCTGTACCCATGGGGGAACCTGTGGCGGCGGAGGAGGGCGGGCAGAAAGCGAAAGAGGAATTTGCTCAGGGCATCCAGGAGACGATCCGGTCCGCACCGCAGCAGGAAGCCCCCGCCGTTCCCCCGCCTTTGCAAAACGCCGCGGCGCAGCCCGGACAAGGCGCCGCGCCATGGCAACCGGTGCCGCCGGAATGGGACGCGCGGCAGGCGGAAGTGCAGCAAGCGGCCCCGACCCCATGGGACGCCCCGGTGCAACAGGCAAACCCACCACAGTGGGAAGCTCCACCGCCGCAGCCCGCGGCACAGCCGCGCCGTCTTGCGGGCACGCAGGATATCCCGCCGGTTCCCGCAGCACCGCGCAAAAGGCGCGGCGGCGCCCTGGCGCTTGCCATCGCGGCGGTGCTGGTGTTTTTGCTGGCGGCCGGGGTGACAGTGGTGGTGCAGCTGATGCCGGACGCAGTGGACGCGGCCCTGCAGGCGCTGCCTTTTGTAGGCGGAAAGGATGGCTCCGCCGCGCCGGAAACGGATGCCGACCCCGACGGCGAAGACAGTTTGCCCAGCGAAAGCGCGCCGGACACGGAAAGTGCCATGCCTGCGGAAGGCGGTGGCAGCGCGGTCTCAAGCGCCGGGGCAAGCGAGGGTGCGTCCTCGCCGGAAGCGCCCGGCAGCTTTTCCGTGGCGTCATCCTCCGGCAGCTCCGCGCCCGCGGCCGAGACGCCCGCCGAATTTGCCGCGAAAATGGGGGCGAGCGACATCGACGCGGTTTTGCAGTCCTATTACCAATCCTACCTTGCCTGCCTGAACGACGGCAGCACCGCCCCGCTGGAATATGCCACCGAGGCCTGCGAAATGGAAGTGGCGGACCGGCTGGATTCCCCCGGCAACACGGTGAACCAGTTTACCTACAAAAGCGCCGCCTGCCTGCCGGACACAGTGAAAGCGGGGGCGAGCGGCGGCGACCCCAGTGTGGAGTTTGAGGCAGACTTTCAGTATGATTACAAGCCGAAGGACGGCACCGGCGCGCTGAAAACGGGCAGCAACAAGCAGTCCGTTCAAATGCTGTATGTGGACGGCGCGTGGAAGGTGAACAAATTTGTTTACGTGGACGGCTGAGCCCTCCACGGCGAAGGAGCCGTATGCGTCACCTGCAAACGGATAACTATGAACCGGGCGCCGCCTGTGTGGCCTTTGGGCATTTTGACGGTATGCACAAGGGCCACCTTGAAGTGGTGGAGCGCCTGTGCCAATGTGCCGCCGAAACCGGGCGCGAAAGTGTGTTGGTCAGCTTTTCTGCCGACGCCACCGCGCCCTTTGGCACATTGCTTACCACGGAGGAAGAAAAGGCCCATTTGCTGAAGGATACCGGCCTGGATTTGCTCGTCTCCATGCCCGGGCAAAACGGCCTTGCCACCAATGGCCGGGCAGCCGAAGGCGGCGGCACAGCCAGTCACAGCATGCGGCTGGATATGGATGAAAAGGCGCTCGGCCGTATTTCGCAACGCGCCCGTGACGCGTTGAAAATTGGTAAAATAGAGAAAGTTTCGGAAATATTGGGGCATAATTATGTGATAATGGGCGAGGTTGTGCACGGTAAGCACCTGGGCCGCACGGTGGGCATGCCCACGGCCAACATTGCCTACAACACGCGCAAAGCCCTGCCACCGGAGGGCGTGTACGCCACGCGCACCATTTGGCGCGGCAAAACCCTGTACGGCGCGGCAAGCATCGGCCGCCGCCCCACCGTGGACGACGACAGCTATGTCACGGTGGAAAACCATCTCATCGATTTTGACGGCGACCTTTACGGCGCGCGCATGGCGGTGGAGCTGTTGCTGTTTTTGCGCGGCATGTTGAAATTCTCCACCCTTGCCGAAGTGAAAGCCCAGGTGGATAAAGACATCCAAATGGCCAGCGCGCGCCTGGCCGGCATGGGGTAGAGCGAAAAGGGCTGGCCATAGCTTGCGGGCCGCGCGGCCATGTGGCAATGCGGCCCGTGCGGCACCACGGCGAGTGAATGGATGTAAGTAAGCAGAAAACACAAAAACCCCGCTGGTTTTCTTCGAAATCAGCGGGGTTTTCAATATTTATGGCAGAAACGCAGCCTACTCCGTGGCGTAGTTCGTAAAATAACCCTTGATGTAAATCACCGGGGTGCCGCGGTCGCCGCTGCCGCTCACCAAATCGCACAGGCTGCCCACCAGGTCGGCATAGCGGCGCGGCGTGGTGCCCTGGGCGGCCATTTTGCCCACAAGGTCGCCTTCCTTTTGGCGGATGCGCTCCTTCATGGCGGCGGAGAGGTCGTCGCCGCTCAAATCCGCCAGGTCGTTGTCCGCCACATATTTCATTTTTATTTCGTTCGGCGTGCCGGAAAGCCCCGCCGTGAACGCGGGGGACACCACCGGGTCGGCCAGTTCCCAAATACCGCCCACAGGGTCTTTGAAGCAGCCGTCGCCGTACACCATCACTTCCACGTTTTTGCCTGTTTCGGCCAGCAGGCGGCCGTGGATGGCCTTTACAACCTCGCCGCTGTCCCGCGGGAACAGCTTCACCACATCTCCTTTGGAAAGGTTTGAGCCAAGCAGTCCAAACTCCGGGTTGTAACCACTGCCGTCCACGCTGGAAGTGAGGATATCGTCGAGGCCGAGGGCCACCGCGGCGCCGCCGGCTTTTAAAAGGCGCCCCGTGCGTGCGCGGGTGTGGATGTCGCAGCAGATGACCCGCTTCGCATAGTTTAAAATATATGTGGGATCGTTCGAAAACAGGATTTCGATATTGTCGCCAAAGCTTTTGTAATATTCGATGTAGTCCACGCCGGTGAACGGGTGCACCGTGTCGCGCCCGAACTTCGCGCGGAACTGGGCCTCAGTAAAGCTGTCCGACCAGGGGTTCACGCCCTTTTCGTCCAGCAAATCGCGGCTTACCAGCGCGTTGCCCACCTCGTCCGCCGGGTAAGACAGCTGCACGTACAATTTGTCCGCCGCCATGGCGATGCTTTTTAAAAGCAGGGAAAAGCGGTTGCGGCTGAGGATGGGGAACACGATGCCAAGGGTGCCGCCGCCGGTTTTTTTGCGGATGTCGGCGGCAATTTGCGCGCAGGTGGCATAATTGCCCTGGGTGCGCGCCACCACACTTTCCGTAACGGCGACGATGTCGCCGTCGTCCACGGAAAAGCCCTCGCCTTTTGCGGCTTTCAGCACGGTTTCGGGAATCATGGCGCCCAAATCGTCGCCCTCTTTGAAAATGGGAGAAATAATGCCCCGTGCGGTAACACCTGTGTACCTCATGTCAAACCCTCTTTCGTTGCAAGCTGCGCGAAAAACCGCATGCCGCGGCAGAACGCCCAGGCGCGGGAATAGTCGTAAAAACTGCTTTTTTATGATACACTATCTGCCGGAAATTGCAAGAAAATCCGCGGCTCACTCCGCTTCCAGCGGGATAAATTCAAATTTGCACACGTCGAAAATCCCCATATCGGTAATTTTCAAATCCGGAATGACGGGCAGGGACATGAAGCACAGGGTCATCACCGGCTCCACCCCGCCGGAAATGCCCAGCACGTCCGCCGCCGCGGCGTGGATCGCCGTCAGGCGCTCGTCCACCCACTCGCCGCTTTCCTCGCTCATGATGCCGCCGAGAGGCATGGGCATGGCCTCCACCAGCTTTCCACCGTTTGCCAGCACGATGCCGCCGCCCTGGCGGATAAGCTGTTCCACGGCAAAGGCGATGTCCGCGTCGTTTTTGCCCACGGTGATGATGTTGTGGGAGTCGTGGGCGATGGACAGTGCCACGGCCCCTTGCCGGATACCGTAACCCCGCAAAAAGCCAAGGCCCACGTTGCCGGTGCCGTGGTGGCGCTCAATTACAGCGATTTTTGCAATATCTTCGGCGGAATCATACAAAAACTCGCCATTTTCATCAAGTTTTACCGTGGCCACGCCGTTGCCTGTCACCACGCCGCCGGGAATGATGTCGATGACATGGACTTTGTTGGATTTTGGCCGGATGGACAGCTTCCGGATGGAAAAATCCTTCACGTTCATGCTGCCTTTCACGGCGGCGGCGTCCACCCGTTCCACGGGGTGCAGGTATTTGCCGTCCCTTGCGGCTTCGGTGCCTGCCAGCCACACCCGCCGCGCTTTGAACTGTTTCAAATCCTCCACCAAAGTAACGTCCGCCCGCAGGCCTGGGGCAATGCCGCCGCGGTCCCGCAGGCCGAAGCACTCAGCGGCGTTCAGGGTGGCCATGCGCACGGCAGTAACAGCGTCGATGCCTTCCTCCACGCAAATGCGCAGCAGGCCGTTGATGTGGCCGCTTTCAAAAATGGTTTTGGGCTGGCGGTCGTCGCTGCACAAGAGGCACCGCCGGGCGTTTTGGGCCGTCACGCCCTTGGCCAGAGCCCGCAGGTTTTCGCAGGCGCTGCCCTGCCGCATCAGCACGTACATGCCGCGCTGGATGCGCCCCTGCATCTCTTCCACGGTGGAGCACTCGTGGTCCGTGTGGATGAGCGCCGCGGCGTAGGCGGAAAGCGCCTTGCCGAAAAGGCCGGGGCTGTGGCCGTCTACCGGCTTGCCCGCCGCGTGGGCGGCGGCGATTTTTGCCATGCACTCCTCGTTGCCGTTTACCACGCCGGGGTAATCCATAAATTCGCCAAGGCCCGTCACGCGCGGGTCCTGAATGGCCTTTGCCGTCACGGCGGCGTCCAGCACCGCGCCGGCGTTTTCAAAAGGCGTTGCCGGCACGCAAGACGGCAGCATGAACTTGATGTCCAGCAGCGCGTTTTCGGCGGCGGCCATCATATAGTGCAGGCCGGGAAGGCCGCACACGTTTACGATCTCGTGCGGGTCCGCCATGATGGTGGACGTGCCGTTTGGCACCAGCAGGCGGCTGATCTCCTCCGGGCTGACGCAGGACGATTCAATGTGGATGTGGCTGTCGATGAGGCCGGGCAGGGCGTACATGTCTTCGCCGTCCACTTCGTTCGGGCCGGTGTAATCGCCCACGCCCGCAATGCGCCCGCCGGCAATGGCGATGCACGTGCCGTCGATGACGGCGCCGGAATACACGTCCACCACGTTCACGTTTTTGATCACCAGATCCGGCGGCGTGCGCCCGGCCGCCACGTCCACCAGTTTTTTTATCTCCGCCGCTGTATATGCCATCACACGCGCCTCCGTCCTTGTATTGTGAAAGAAGATTGCAAAAATGGCACCTTCGGAAAAACCCCGACAGGTGCCAAAATTGATAGCTTTATTGTAGCATGCGTGGTGCGTGGTGTCAATTGGACGACGCTTTTGCGAAGCGCTGAAAAAAACACGTGGTTGCGCATCCGCTAGCCACAGCTACAGATGCTTAGGCGGCCATCTCCGCATCTTCCGGGATGGCGGGCGGCGCGGGGGTTTCCACCTCTTCGGCTGCGGTGACATCCCCGTCCGGCGGTGTGCCGGCCTCGCCGTCTGTCACTTCGTACATGTTGGCCTGGATTTGTTCGTAGCTTTCCTCGTCCATCCAGCCGTTGTCCTGCAGGTAGACGTAGGTGGTGACAAAGCTTTCCAGCTGTGCGGCGGAGAGGGCCATGTTGTTCAGGCCGCTCACATTCAGCTCGTAATAGGTGTCGCCGTCCTGCGGGGTGCCCACTTCAATGTGGTTCGTCAGGTAAGCGCGGTCGATATGGGGGGCCACGCCGTTCATGGCGGCAAGGTAATCCCGCGCGGCTTTGGTGAAGTCCTTCACGCCGGCAAAGTCCTGCTCGAAGGTGAAGTCCAGCGTGGTGTTGGCAAAGGCGGGAACGTCGGCCAAAGACATGCCGGTGTAATCGAGGTCCGCATTGTCCGGCAGGTAGATGTTCCAGTTGTCCACATAGTAACCGAGGCCGACTTTGCCGGAAAGAGCCTCGGCGGTGCGGGCGTTCAGCTCGCTCTCCAGCCGCGCCTCGGCGGTGCGGGTGGTAGTTTCATGCTGATACACTATGCCGCCCAAGGTGGCCACGCCGCTGCCGCCGATGAGCATAATACACACCAGCATGCTCAAAAAGTCGTAGCGCATTTTTTTGCCGTCGTTCAAAAGGGCGGTGATGAGGATCTCGCACCCCAGCGCCACCAAAATGAGCGGCGCAAATTTGGCGATGGCAAGCAGGTCCAGCCCGGGCACAAAGATATGTGCGACCAACAGCCCGCCCGCGATGATGAGGCAAAAGGCCATGGTGAAGGTGCCCACGCGGCGGCCTTTTTCTTCTTTTACGCGCACGGCCGGGGGCATGGCGTAAACCGGCTGCGCGGGCTGTGCGTTTTGAGCGTTTTGGGCCACGGGCCCGGCGGGGATGTCCGCCGGACGGGGCGGTGTGGGGCGGGCCGGCGCCTCGCCCATGGCAAAAACCGGGTTTTGGCCGGGGTCCACATTTTGGTAAGTGTTGGTGGGTACATATGGCGCACGCACGGTATTGGTGTTGGTGTCAGCCATTTATCAGCTCTCCTTTTCTTCGGTGTCTTTCGCCTTGCGGCCGCCTTTCTTTTTGGCTTTGGCGGTCTCGTCTTCGGCGGTTTCCGCTGCCGCGGAAGCGTCCGTTTCCGCTGTGCTGGCGTGCACTTCCAGGTTGATGCCTGTGTCCTCCGACGCCTGCACAAAGAGCTCGGGGGTGCTATCCACCGTCAGCTCCACATTGGGGTCTACCTTCGGGATAGGCGTTTCCGTGGCGGGGGCCTCCGGCGCGGGGGTTCCGGCGGCGGTGAAGGGGGAGGGGTACTCCGGCTGCTGGCAGCTGGGCGCGGGCGGCACATAGCCGCTATAGTCGTCGTCCAGCGGTTTGCCGTTGGGCTTTTTGCCCTGCAGCACGCGCACGCCGACGAAAATGGCGGCGCCGGCAATCAGCAGCGCGGGCAGGCTGTTCACAAGGTAAGACAGGAAGGGGAAGTACTCCCGCAGGCGCCAGTAGAAGTTGTTGATGAACAGGTTGTACAGGATAAGCAGCCCGAGGGCGATGAGGCCGAAGCCCACGAAGCGGGAGGTTTTGGCGTTTTTCAGCCATTTGTCCACGCCCATGTTCTTCATGAAGTGGCCGTTCGGGATATATTCATCGCGGAACATGGCGCGTTGGTCGGTGGAAAGGTTGCGGATGTTGTAGGTGTCGAAAAAGCTATAGGCCCAAATGACGGGCAGAACGAACGCGATGATGCCAAGGCCCGTGAGCGAGGCCAGGAACACAATGCCCCAAAACCATGCCGCAATGGATACACCGCGGCGCATATAGCCATAGTACATCTGGCCGAAGCCGGGCACCAGGGCGCAGCAGAAAGTGAAGAAACCGTTCTTTTTCATCATAGTCCTCCTGGCCAGGGCGGCCGTGCATGGCGGCCCCGGCGGTAATATGCGGAAATATATGTATGGAACAAGCGGTGATGGAATGGGGATTGCTAGTCGCCGCTGTTGGCAGGGGCCTCCTGCGGCGCGTCGGGCGTGCGCAGGGAGAGGAAAAATTCACTGAATTGATTGGAGATGTGGGAGGCGGCCATATTGAACTGCTCGCCGATGTCCGCCGTGTGGCGTTCTTTCTCTGCCGCGGCGTCTTCCGCCGTTTGCATGGCGGCCGCGGCGGCGGTGGTGCTGACCGGCGCCATCTGTGTAATGGAATCGCGGATGGCGGGCGTGAAATACCCGGCGATCCACAGCCCCACCGTCAGGCATACGGCGGCTGCGGCAGGCACCCAGCGCCGCAGGAAAACGGGCTTTCCCTTCGGCGTTTGGGCTGCTTTCACGGTCTTCTCGGCAAAGCCGTTTGGCAGCGGCAGCAGGGCGTCGTCCCCGGTGGCATCCATCAACTCCATATGGCGCATCAGGCACAGGTCGCAATAGTCCAAATGCTCGGCAGCTTCCAGGCGCTGTAGTTCACTGAGGCCATCGGCCAGCAGGGCGTTAAGGCCCTCGTCGGTCAAATGTCCGGTTTTGTTAAACAGCTCCACCTGGGTCGCCTCCTTTCGGCGGTTTTTTAAATTCTTCGCCCAGCGCCTCTTGCAAAATGCGCCGCGCGCGGTAGATTTGCGTGTGCACCGTTTTGGGCGGGCGCTCCAGGGCGCGGGCAATCTCCTCCACGGGCAGTTCTTCCAGAAAGTACAGCACCGCCACCTGGTGGTAAGGCTCTTTCAGGGCGCGAATGTCGTTTTCGATGCGGGCGGTTTGCTCCTTTGAAATAGCAAGGTCTTCCGGGCGCTCGTCGCGGGCGAACATCACGGTTTTGGAATCGCGGATGGTCTCGTCCTCCGCTGTGGAGATTTTGCGGTTATAGGCGCTTTTCAGGTGGTCTTTCGCTTTGTTTGCGGCAATGCGGCACAGCCAGGGTTTCAGGCTGTCGGCGGGGCAGCTGGCAAGGTGGGTGTAGGCGGATAAAAAGGTCTCCTGGGCCAAATCTTCCGCGATGTGGTGGTCCCGGCTGAACTGGTAGCATACGCTGTACACCAGCCGCCCGTACTGTTCCACGATCGCGCCAAAATCCTGTTCGCTCACACTCGCCTCACCACACTTTACGCCGTTGCATTTTTTGTTGGCCGCCCGCACTCACTATAACGAAGCAGGCCGAAAGCTTTCTTCAATTGATACCATACAATTATGAAAACAATTGGGAAAGCCCGCGCCGGGGAAACGCACGAGCGCCCAGGAGCCGGGAGCGCGTTAGGATATCGTCAGCCGCAAGCCGAATCGCATGCTACGGTATTCCCGTTGTATGCGAGGCGGCGCGGAAGGTAGATGTCCGTTGCGCTCCCGGTTCCCGGGCGCGGGCGTCGTACTGTATAACTGTAACACTCATTCCCCAAACGAAAGCTGCTTTGTGCCCGGGGCGTCCTCTTCGGCGTTTTCGTCGTCGCTGTAATCGCTTGAAAGTTTCGCCAAATACTTTTCGGCGTACTCGGCCGTCAGCCGGTTGTACCATTCCTCCTGCCCGCCGTGCAGGCTGCGGCGCAGGGCGTGGCTATCGGCCACGTCGGCCTCGTTGCTTAACAGGCGCGCCGCCACGTTGGAGCAATGGTCCGAAATGCGCTCATAGTCCGTCAGCACTTCCAGGAATACAATGCCCGCTTCCAGCGAGCAGCGGCCCGCCTTCAGGCGGCTGATGTGCCCGTCGCGCAGGGTTTCGCAAATGGTGTCCACCGTTTCCTCCAGCGGTTCCACACGCCGGGCAACGTCCACATCGTTGTGCACGAAGGCCTCGGTGGCCATGTAGTAAATGCTGTCCACGGCGGCGCTCAGCACGTTCATTTCGTGCTGGGCGGCCGGGGAGAAGGTGATCTCTTTGTCCAGCACTTCGCCCGCGCGCTCTACCACGTTCATGGCGTAGTCCGCCATGCGTTCAAACTCGGTGACGAAGTTCAGCAACGTGGTCACTTCGCGGCTGTCCGCCTCGGAGAGGTCTTTTTCCGCCAGCGCCACCAGGTAGTTCGTTACGCTCACGTCCAGCTTGTCTACCAAATCTTCGCGCTGTTCGGCCAGCTTCACGCCCTCCGGGTCATACTTCACAAGAAGATGCACGGCGTTTTGCTGGTTCATATGGCCCAAAACAGCCATTTGTTCCACGGCCTTGCGCGCCTGGGCAATGGCCACGGGCGGGCTTGTCAGCAGGCGCTCATCCAAAATGGTGGCTTCCAGTTCCGGGTGTGCTTCACCCGCTTTTTCCGGGATGATCTTTTCGGCGATCCATACCAACAGGTTTACAAAGGGGATGTATGCGAGTGTGACGATGACGTTGAAGAAGGTGTGGAACATGGCGATGTCGCTTTTGTTCACGGGGTCGTCCCAGAAGGGGATGCCGAAAATGCCCTTGATGGCGTAAATGATGACGGCGAACACCACGGTGCCGCTGAGGTTGAACACAAGATGGGTGACGGCCACGCGCTTTGCCGAGCGCGACGCGCCCACACTGGCTAAAAACGCGGTGACGCAGGTGCCGATGTTCTGCCCGAAAATGATGGGCACGGCGTTGCCCCAGGTGATGGCGCCCGTCACCGTAAGGGCCTGCAAAACACCCACAGAGGCGGAAGAGGACTGGATGGCGGCGGTAAAGACGGCGCCCGCGATGATGCCGAGGATGGGGTTTGTGAGGGTGGAGAAGAGTTCCAAAAACACGGGGCTTTCCCGCAGGGGAAACACGGCGGCTTCCATGGCGAAAATGCCGGAAAACATGATGCCGAAACCGAGAAAAATCTGCCCGATGTTGCGCTTTTGCTGGCTTTTGAAGAACATGTACAGCACCATGCCCGCAAAGGCGACGGCCGGGGCAAGGGTGGAAGGCTTTAGTATTTGCAGCAGGATATTGTCGCCGGAGATGTCCGCCAGGCTGATGAGCTGCCCGGTGACGGTGGTGCCGATGTTGGCGCCCATGATGACGCCCACGGCCTGGCGAAACTGCATGATGCCGCTGTTTACAAGGCCGATGCAAATGACGGTGGTGGCGGCAGAGCTTTGAATGAGCCCGGTGAACAGCGCCCCAAGGCCCACCCCCTTGACGGTGGAAGATGTAAGCCGCTGCAAAACGCTTTCCATTTTGCCGCCGGCCAGCTTTTCAAGGCCGCTGCCCATGATGCTCATGCCGTAAATCAGCAGTGCCACGCCGCCGGCAAGGGCCACAAAGTCAAACACGGTCATAGGAAGGTACCCCTTAATCTCTTTCTTTATATCTTTCTGCTGCAGGCTGTTATACTTACTTTAATAATATGAGCGTCATAATATGTTGCCCTCATGGGCGCCCGATCTTGCGGCGCCCGGCGCGCCCAAAACCCTACAGGGCGCACACGCGGTACCCTTTGTTCCGCAGGCCCAAAATAAGCCGCTCCAATATGGCCGCGTTTGTTTTTTGCGGGTGCAGCAGGTAGATAGCGCCGGGGCAGGCCGCGTCCAATGCGTTTTGCAGCGCGGCGGCCTCGTCCGGCTGGTTCTCGGCGTCCCAGTCGGCATAGCCGTAGGACCAAAACACGCTGTACTGGCCAAGGGCGGCCGCGCCGGCAAGGGCTGCCTCGCTGTAGATGCCCTCCGGGAAGCGGAACAGGCGGCTTTCGTAGCCGTAATCGTCCGAAAGCCGCGCGGTGATTTCCGCTATCTCATACCGGCGCTCCTCTGCGCTGAGAGCCGCAAGGCCGCCGGGCGCGGCCGGGTGGCTTACGGAATGCCCGCCCACAGAGTGCCCTTCCTCCACCATGCGCCGCACGGCGTCGGGGGCGGTGTCCAGGTAATGGCCCACCACAAAAAAAGTGGCCTTAGCGCCGGTTTTTTGCAGGGTGTCTAAGATATCGCCGGAGTAACCTGTTTCAAAGCCGAAGTCAAAGGTCAGGTACACCGCGTCTGTTTCGGGGCCGAAGGCGAGAAAGCCCCAGCCGCCGTATTGTTCTTCCGCGGCAAGGCACAAAAGCGGGCGGTTTTCGCCGTCGCGCTGTTTGCCGAAGGAAAAGCCCACCGGCGCGGCGGAAAGGGGGGTGCCCGCCCCGGGCGCGGTGATGGCGGGCAGCGGCGCGGGGGTGTCCGTTTCATCGTCGTAAACGTCGAACACAGGGGGCTGCGGCGTGGCGGCGGGCGCGCTTGCCGTGGGGGCGGGCCAGGCGCACGCCGCCAGCAGCGCGGCGCACAGAACCGGCGCCAACAGGCGGATGCAGCGACGCTTTGCCATGTCCGATCCTTTCGCGTATAGTAAAAAAATACCAGACTTAATTATACGGGTTCCCCCGGTGCTTTTCAATGCGATTGAGAAATTATCAAAAAAAAGTTATACTGTTTAGGCAGGCGAGAAATGAAACAGCAGGAGGCGCACAAATGGGAAAACGCACACCGGAGGAGCTTTGCCGCGCGGCGGACGCGTTCATTGCGCAGCAGGAGGAACATATCATCAGGGACATGGCCGCGCTGGTGGCGGTGAACAGTGTGGAGGGCGAGGCCGCGCCGGGCGCGCCGTTTGGCCCCGGGCCAAAGGCCGCGCTAAACGCCGCTTTGGCCATGGCGGCGCGCATGGGTTTTGAAACAAAAGAGGCCGAGGGCCGCGTGGGCTGGGCAATATTGCCCGGCCAAACGGACAGCGCCATTGCCACCGTTACCCACGTGGACATTGTGCCCGCGGGCGACGGCTGGGACGCGGACCCCTTTGCCCTGCGCGTGCAGGACGGCTGGCTGATTGGCCGCGGCGTGCTGGACGACAAGGGCCCCGCCGTTTTGTGCCTGTACGCGGCCAAATTTTTGGACGAAACCTACGCCGAAGAGGGCCGCGCGCCGAAGCACACCCTGCACACGGTGCTGGGCACGAACGAGGAAAGCGGCATGGGCGACCTTCCGGCCTATTTAAGTGCCGTGGGCGAACCGGCGTTCTGTTTTTCGCCGGATGCCGATTTCCCCGTATGCGTGGGCGAAAAGGGCCTGTTTTCCGGGGATATCGTTTCCGGCGATTTGGGCGGTGACGCCGTGATCACGGAATTTTCCGGCGGCCTTGCCGGCAATGTGGTGCCCGCGCTGGCGCGCTGCACGGTGCAAACCGGCGGCAAAGCCCTTGCAAACGCCCCGGGTATTGTGGTGGAAGCCCAAAGCGGCACCGCCATCATTACCGCCACAGGCAAAAGCGCCCATGCGGCAAAGCCGGAAGGCGGCGTGAACGCCATTGGCGTGCTGGTGGCCTACCTTTTGGAAAACGGCCTGGCCGGCGAAAAGGAACGTGCTTTTTTGGAACTGCTGAACGGCATTTTGCCCCGCACGGACGGCGGCAGTCTCGGCATTGCCTGCCGCGATGAGCAGTTCGGCCCGCTCACCTGCATTGGCGGCACCATCAAAATGGAAAACGGCCGCATGGTGCAAAACATCAACATCCGCTACCCCGGCGCTACCACGGGCGATGCGCTGGCGGAAAAAATTGCGCAGGCGGCCGCAAAACACGGCGCGGCCCTTGCAAACAGCACCGACGTGCCCCTGTTCTACCAGGACCCGAACTCGCCCGAGGTGCAGGCGCTGCTGCGCGCGTTTGAGGCGGCAACGGGCGAAAAAGGCGAGACTTTCACCATCGGCGGGGGCACCTACGCGCGGCATTTCAAAAACGCCGTCAGCTTTGGGCCGCATTTCCCGGCGCACAAAAACCCGCCCTTTGCCGGGGCCGAGCACATGGCCAACGAGGGCGCCAGCCTTGCCGACATGAAAACGGCGCTGAAGGTGTATATTTTGGCGCTGTATGAGCTGCTGGATATTTAGGGTATTGGACGTGGTTTGGGCTAAGGATCGGGGCTTGAGGCCTTGGGGCATGGCGCAATGCCGCGCCTGCATATGGCATGCGTGCCTCGTATCCATACAACATCGCGCTTGGTGTGCGCGACGCGCATCTACCTTCGCGGCACGCGCCGTACAATGTGTTGCAATGTTCTTCGTTTGCCTTGCGGCTGACGATGACGCTTACGCGCAAACCAATCACGACGCTGTGCATGCTCGCGCCAATATCCCCCTTGCACCCCTTATCCCAATCCAGTATAATAAGCAAGGCAGATAATTATTTTTTTAACATACTCTATTTTTTCGTCGATGGCCCCATCGATATCACCCTGAAAGCATTCCAGCCGATACACCCCGGCAGGCGCGGCGCAACTGCCGCTTCTGCAAACAGAAAGGACGGACGACATGGGCCTTGGAAAAGTGACGGTAGACGACATCAATGTGGCGGGCAAACGCGTTTTGGTGCGTGTGGATTTCAACGTGCCGCTGAAAAACGGCGAGATCACGAACGACAACCGCATCCGCGCGGCGCTGCCCACCATTGAAAAGCTGATAAAAGACGGCGGCAAGGTGATTCTGTGCAGCCACCTGGGCAAGCCGAAGGGGCCGGACCCGGCCTTCTCCCTGGCCCCGGCGGCTAAGCGCCTGGCGGAATTGCTGGGCAAGCCCGTCGCCTTTGCCGACGACGATATGGTGGCGGGCGACAAAGCCAAGGCCGTGATTGCGGGCATGAAGGACGGCGACGTGGTATTGCTGCAAAACACCCGTTTCCGCCCGGAGGAGACCAAAAACGGCGAAGCTTTTTCCAAAGACCTGGCCGCCCTGTGCGACGTGTATGTGGACGACGCCTTTGGCTCTTCCCACCGGGCGCATTCGTCCACCGTGGGCGTTACCGGTTATGTGAAAACCACCGCCGTTGGCTATTTGATGGGCAAGGAGATCGAATACCTCGGCAACGCCGTGAATAACCCGGAGCGCCCGTTTGTGGCCATTTTGGGCGGTGCGAAAGTGGCGGACAAGCTGAACGTCATCGACAATTTGCTGGGCAAGGTGGACGTGCTTATCATCGGCGGCGGCATGGCTTACACTTTCCTGAAAGCACAAGGGTTGGAAGTGGGCAAAAGCCTTGTGGACAACGAAAAGCTGGACTACTGCCGCGACATGCTGAAAAAAGCGGAAGAAAAAGGCGTGAAGCTGCTGCTGCCTGTGGACAGCGTGAACTGCAAGTCCTTCCCGGACCCCATCGACGCCAAGGTGGACGTTGCCACCACGGCGGCAAACGCCATCCCGGCGGACGAGCTTGGCCTCGACATCGGGCCGGAAAGCGAAAAGCTGTTTGCAAACGCGATTAAAACAGCGAAGACCGTGGTGTGGAACGGCCCCATGGGCGTGTTTGAAAACCCGGTGCTATGCGCGGGCACGCTGGCCGTGGCCAAAGCCATGGCGGACAGCGGCGCCACCACCGTCATTGGCGGGGGCGATTCCGCCGCGGCTGTGATGCAGCTGGGCCTGGCCGACAAAATGACCCACATTTCCACCGGCGGCGGCGCGTCCCTTGAGTATCTGGAGGGAAAAGAGCTGCCCGGCATCGCCGCCATCCAAAACGCATAGGGCGCCGCACAAACGTAAAATAGGGAGAAACTACAATGGATAAAACAAAACGCAAGGCCGTGATTGCCGGCAACTGGAAAATGAACAAAACCGCCACACAGGCGGCGGCTTTGATGGATGAGATGATTCCCGCTGTGGCGGACGCGGGCTGCGACGTGGTGGTGTGCGCGCCGTTTACAAGCCTTTCCGCCGTGCTGGCCAAAGCCGCCAACACCAACATCGGCGTGGGTGCGCAGAACGTGCACTTTGAAAAAAGCGGCGCCTTCACCGGCGAAATTTCCGCCGAGATGCTGGTGGACCTTGGCGTGCAATACGCCATTGTAGGGCACAGCGAGCGCCGCCAGTACTTCGGCGAGACGGACGAGACCGTGAACCGGCGCGCCCGCGCCGCCATTGACGCCGGCCTCACCGCCATCGTGTGTGTGGGCGAGCGCCTGGAAGAGCGCGAGCAGGGCGTTACCAGCGAACTGGTGCGCCTGCAGACGAAAGTTGCCCTGCAGGGCTTTACCGCCGACGACTTGAAGAACGTCATCATCGCCTACGAGCCGGTGTGGGCCATCGGCACCGGGCGCACCGCCACGGCAGACCAGGCCGAGGAAGTGTGCGGCGGCATCCGCGCCCTGCTGGCGGAGCTGTACGGGCAGGCCGTGGCCGATTCCATCACCATCCAGTACGGCGGCAGCATGAACGCCGCCAACGCGGCGGAGCTTTTGGGCAAGCCCAATGTGGACGGCGGCCTTATCGGCGGCGCGTCCCTGAAGCCGGCGGATTTTGCCGCCATCGTGCGGGCGGCCAGCGTGTAGGCCGGTGCCCGGCCAGCCGATATCGCGCATAAAGATGCAAAGCATCTTTTGCGCTCTGGGCGCAGGCTGCCAGTCTGTACAAAATGCACCGTTTGTGCTATACTTCTGCTTGATAAATTAACGGAAAGCGTGCGCCCGGATATCGGCCGTGCGCTTTCTGCGAATGAAATGATGAATAGAAAAGAGACCTTCCCATGAAACCAGTTATGCTTTGCATTTTAGACGGCTTCGGCAACAACCCCGATTCCTACGGCAACGCCATCACGGCGGCCGAAACGCCGAACCTTGACCGCTATTTTAAAGAGTACCCCCACACCCTCATCGGCGCTTCCGGTATGGACGTGGGCCTGCCGGACGGCCAGATGGGCAACAGCGAGGTGGGCCACACCAATATCGGCGCGGGGCGCATTGTGTACCAGGAGCTTACCCGCATCACCAAGGCCATTGCGGACGGTGACTTTTTTGAAAATCCCGCCCTCACCGAAGCGGTAGACCACGCCAAAAACACCGGCCACGCCCTGCACCTGATGGGCCTTGTGAGCGACGGCGGCGTGCACAGCCACAACACCCATCTGTACGCTTTGCTGCAAATGGCCAAAAACCGCGGCCTCAGCGAGGTGTACGTCCACGCCGTTATGGACGGCCGCGACGTGCCGCCGGAAAGCGGCAAGGGCTTCATTGAGGAATTGCTGGCAAAAATGCGGGAGATTGGCGTGGGGCAACTCGCCACCATCTCCGGCCGCTACTACGCCATGGACCGCGACAACCGCTGGGAACGCGTGGAAAAAGCCTACGCCGCTTTTGTATACGGAGAGGACGAAATTGGCAATAAATTACCCGCAGTAGAACCGGCGGCGGCCATGGCGGCGTCCTACGCAAACAAAGTGACGGACGAGTTTGTCATCCCCGTCGTTACCTGCGAGGGCGGCCGGGTGGCCGCAGACGACAGCTTCGTTTTCTTCAACTTCCGGCCGGACCGCGCGCGGGAGATCACCCGCACCTTTGTGGACGACGCCTTCGACGGCTTTGCGCGCAAAAACGGGCGCTTCCCGCTGGATTATGTGTGCTTCACCCAGTACGACGCCACCATGCCCAACGTGAAGGTGGCCTTCCCGCCGCAGGGGCTTGCCAACGTGCTGGGAGCCTACCTTGCCGCGTGCGGCAAAACCCAGCTGCGCATTGCGGAGACGGAAAAATACGCCCATGTCACCTTCTTTTTCAACGGCGGCGTGGAGGCTCCCTTCGAAGGGGAGGACCGCGCCCTCATTGCCAGCCCCAAGGTGGCTACCTACGATTTGCAGCCCGAAATGAGCGCGCCGGAAGTGGCCGACGAGTGCGTGAAGCGTATTGAAAGCGGCAAGTATGACGTGATTATTTTGAACTTTGCTAACTGCGACATGGTGGGCCACACCGGTGTGTTCGACGCCGCCAAAGCCGCTGTGGAGGCGGTGGATGCCGCTGTGGGCAAGGTGATAGACGCAGTGTTGCGGGAAGGCGGCGCGATGATTTTGACCGCCGACCACGGCAACGCGGACAAAATGTACGAACCGGACGGCAGCCCCTTCACGGCCCACACTACAAACCCGGTGCCGCTGGTAGTCATCGGCGCGGGGGACGTGAAATTGCGCGAAGGCGCGGTGCTGGCCGACCTTTCGCCCACCATCCTGAAGCTGATGGGCCTGCCCCAGCCGCCGGAAATGAGCGGGAAAAGCATTGTCGAATAACCCCCACAGCCTTTGGAGCGGGAATACGCTCTGGTTGGCGCGGCAAAAAGGTGGACCTCATGGGCCTTGTAAGTGATGCCCGGAATATTTTAAAAAAAGACCCGGCCGGCGGCAGCCTTGCGCAGGTGATGCTGCTGTACCCCGGCTTCCACGCGCTGATTTATTACAGGGTGAGCCACTGGTTTTACACGCATAAGCATTTCTTTTTGGCGCGCATGGTAAGCCAGTGGGGCCGCGGCTTCACCAATATCGAGATCCACCCCGGGGCCACCATCGGCGACAATTTGTTCATCGACCACGGCGCGGGCATCGTTATCGGTGAAACGGCCATTGTGGGCAACAACGTCACCATTTACCACGGCGTTACCCTGGGCGGCACCGGCAAGGACAAGGGCAAACGCCACCCCACTGTGGAAGACGACGTGCTGCTGGGCGCGGGCGTGAAGGTTCTGGGGCCCATTACCATTGGCCACGGCAGCCGCGTGGGTGCAAACAGCACCGTGCTGGCGGACATCCCGCCAAACGCCACCGCCGTGGGCTCGCCCGCCGTGGTGGTGAAGCGCGGGGCCATCCGCTGTGTTGCCAGCGATGATTTGGACCAGCGGGACTACCCCAACGTTATTGAGCAGCGCATTGCCGAAATGGAGCGCAAAATAAGCGCCCTGGAGCGCGAACGCAGCCAGCGCCTGCGGGTGGAAGAAAATGATATTCCGGAAGAAATTGATTAGTTTTAAATGAAAACATGCAAAAACTGCTGCGAACAAAAAGCCGCACCCATCGGGTGCGGCTTTTTCTATAGGGTGATGCGGGCAAACTACATACGGTTCATTTTGTCCTTCACATCGTTCGTCATTTTCTTGGCGGAGGCTTTGGTGTCGGCGGCGCCTTCTTTCACGCCGTCGGCAGTTTTTTTCGCCGAGGACGAGGCTTTAGCTTTCAGTTCCTTGGCTTCGTCCCTGGCCTTTTCCCAAAGGGAGCGGTCATGTTCCATCATTTGAAACCACCTTTCTGTTGTGGTGATGGCAGTGTAGCCCAAAAAGACGGCAAAAAAAATCGAAAAAACAGCCTTGCCGCGTTTTGCGCGGAAAGGCCGCTGTTTTGAAGCTGCTTCGCTGTGCCAAAAATAGCTTTAATAAAAAAATTTGAACACCGTTGCATGGTGGTACCGCCCGCCAGGCTGCAAAATGCTGCTGGGGAAGCGGGGCTGGTTCGGCGCGTCGGGGCAGCCCTGGGTTTCCAGGCACAGGGCGCTTTTGGGCAAAAAGGGGCGTTTGCGTTTCCCTTTTGTGTGCGCGTCTAAAAAATTGCCGGTGTACAGCTGCACGGCGGGCTGGGTGGTGTACATGCGCATGCTGGCGCGGCTGGCGGGGTCCGTCAGCACGGCGGCAAGGCTCAGCTGGCCGGGCGTGGGCTTTGCCAGCAGAAAGCAGTGGTCGTAGCCATCGGCAATCAGCAGCTGGGGGTCGTCGACGCGAATGTCGCGCCCCACCAGCTTTTCCGTGCGGAAGTCAAAGGGGGTGTTGTCCACGCGCAGGGCGCGGCCGGTGGGAAGCAGCTCGGAGTTGGTCTCTAAAAACGAGCGGCTGCCAAGCCACAGCTTTTGGTTCAAAACGCTTTCGCTGAACGGCCCCGCAAGGTTGAAATAGGTGTGGTTCGTCAGGTTGATGGGCGTCGCCTCGTCCGTTACGGCGCGGTAATCCAGCGAAAGCTCGTTGCTGTCGCTCAAGGTATAGGTGACACCAGCCCGCACGTTGCCGGGAAAGCCGTCTTCCCCGGCGGGCGACGTGGTGGTGAACCGCACGCTGCTTTCGCCCACGATCTCAGGTTTCCACACGTGCTGGTCCATGTGGCCGTGCAGATAGTTGTTCCCGTCGTTTTTCAGCAGTGTGCAGGTGCGGCCTTCCAGGGTGTACTTTGCGCCCGCGATGCGGTTTGCAAAGCGGCCCACCACGGCGCCCTGAAAAGAATGGTCTGCCTCGTACTCGGCCAAAGTGTCGAAGCCCAGCACGATGTCCGTAGGGCGGGGGCGCTCGTCCGGCAGCAGAATGTGCGTGATGCGGCAGCCGAAGCTGATGGTGCGCACCTCCACGCCGTTTTTGTTCATCAACGAAAAAGCGTATACTTTTTCGCCCTTCCGGGTAACGCCGTACAGGCTGGATGTCACCATAAAACGCACACTCCTGCTCTATTTTTTATAATTTGTGCCACTTGTAAAAGGACAATGATTTGCCATACTTGCGCAAGCAAACCACCAACGGCGCAAGCCGGCCATTAGCACCCGAGCGCCAAAGATGCGTTGCATCTTTGGCGCGATATTGTTCCGGCGCGATCACGCGCCCGCGATACCGGCCGGCCGGGCACCGGCCTATAACATGGGCGCAAAAAACTTTGCCACAATTTGCACGGCGCGCTTCAAGGCGGGCGTGGCGCGCACTTCCTCCAGCGTCACCTCGTGGCTAGCTTCAAACATATCCAGCATGTCGCGCTTCACGTCGCCCACCATGTGGCCGCCGTAAAAGGACACGCAGTTTTCAAAATGCAGGTACAGGCTGCGGAAATCCATGTTTGCGCTGCCCACAATGGCGGAGGAATCGTCCGACACATACATCTTTGCATGGTTGAAGCCGGGGGTATACTCAAAAATACGCACGCCTTCGCTCAAAAGAACATGGTAATAGCTTTGCGTTACCCAGTACACCAGTTTTTTGTCCGGAATGCCGGGGGTGATGATGCGCACGTCCACGCCGCACTTGGCCGCCAATGCAAGAGAGGTGATCATCTCATAGTCCAAAATCAGGTACGGCGTGCAGATGTACACATAGTCTTTTGCGTGGTGCAGCACGTTCATGTACGCGTTTTCCGACACGTTCTCTTCGTCCAGCGGGGAGTCCCAATAGGGCTGCACATAGCCGCGGCGCATACATTTTTCCACCGTGTGGTCCCGCGCGGGGCGGTAGGCCTCAAAATCGGTTTTCACGCCGGCCACAAAATCCCAGGTACGCAAAAAAATGGTGGTCATGCTGTAGGCGGCCTCGCCCTTCACCATCAGGGCCGTGTCTTTCCACACGCCGAAGCGTTCCTTCACGTTGATGTATTCATCCGCGAAGTTAAGCCCCCCGGTAAATGCCACATTGCCGTCGATGGCGGCAATTTTGCGGTGGTCGCGGTGGTTCAGCATGGCGTAGTGCGACATGTGGATGGTGAACTTCAGCGGGCTGTACACATGGCACTTGATGCCTTTGGCACGCATCATTTTGGCATAGCTGTTCGGCATGGTGAACAGCGAGCCGAAGCCGTCCCAGATGATGCGCACGTCCACGCCCTCGGCGGCCTTTTGGGCCAGCAGTTCCACCGTTTGGTCCAGCATCTCGCCCGGCTCCATGATATAGTACTGCATGAAAATGAAACGCTTGGCGTTTTTCACGGTTTCCAAAAACCGGGGAAAAAAGTCTTCCCCCAGCGGGAAATACTCCGCCGATTCGCAGGGGTACACCGGCGAAAAGGCGTGGTTGAACAAATATCCGGCGCTTTTGGCCAGGTGCGGGTCTTCTTTTTCCAAGTGCTCCAGCGTGGCAATGTCCTGCCGCAGAGACACATTGGCCCGCATGTCGATGTCCGTCATGTGCCAGCGGATACGAGAGGGCACCTGGTGGTGGCCCCACAAAAGGTAAAACAACGCGCCGAACACCGGCAGCACCACCACCACGATGAGCCAAAGCAGCTTGTAGGCGGGGTTTGTTTCGTCGGAACTGAGCACCCCCATAACCACCAGAACAGAGATGCCCATTAAAATGGCGTATGCCGCAAAGCCGGCGGATGCAAACATGTACACCAGCCAGCCCAAAAGCCCGATTTGCAAAAGCAGCAACAGGGCGAACAAAAAGGTTTTTGACAAAACGACGCGCAGAATTTTTTTCAGCAAATGAGTTCCTTTCCATGCCAACCGGCCTTCGGCTCGCCCAATCGGGCCACTCTTACGGCGTATACCCGTATACCACAACGGAGTTGATGATGATTTCGGTTTTTGGCGCGCCGGTTTCATCCGCGCCGGAGGAAGCGATTTTGTCCACCACGTCCATGCCGGTGACAACCTGGCCAAACACCGTGTCGGTGTAGTCCAGGTACGGCGTACCTCCCGCATTTAAATACGCGCTTGCCACGCCTTCGCTTTCACCGGCGTCCCGCAATTTTTGCGCCGTGGCTTCGTCCACGCTGTCCTGCGGGGTTGCCACGATGTAAAACCGGTCCATATGGCCGGCTTCGCCGCTTTCGGCGTCCTTGCCGGGGGCCATGCACAGCGCGCCGGAATAATGGTGCAGGTTTTCGGCGTACTCGCTGCGGAAGGGGTGGCCCCAGGCGCTTTTCGCGCCGCCGGAGGCCGGGCTGCCGCCCTCGATGGCAAAATCCTGCATCACGCGGTCAAAGGAGGAACCATTGTAATGGCCCGCTTCGGCCAGGGTGTAGAAGTTGTACACAGCCAGCGGCGCTTCGTCCGGGTACAGCACGGCGCGAATTTCCCCGCGCGAGGTGTCGAACACGGCCACCGCCTGGTTGTCGTTTTCGGGCAAAAACTGCATTTCGCCGCTTTCAAACGCGCTGCGGCCTCTTTGCTGCACGGTGTTTTCGCCGCCCCCGCCGGAGGAACCCGCGGCGCTGCTCCCGCCCTCGCCGGAACTTGCCGAGGCGCCTCCGCAGGCGGAAAAAAACAGCGCGAGCGCAAGCGCAAACGCAAGTGCGCGCGGGCCAAGCGATATCGTCTTCTTCAGCGCCATCCCTCCCCGGATGAATGTCTTCGACTATTATAGCATATCGCGCAACACACATCATACCACAACATGCGGCGCTTGCGCGCTTTTTTTGCCAAAAATGCCCTGCCAAATCCCGGAAAAATCAAAATTGCGGATTTTTTTGTACATAACAGCAAAAACAGCACGTTATCTTGCGCGGTGTTGTAAATTAACGTATTATTGTAACAGTTATAACTATACGGCCATGAGGATGGCAGTTTGGACGCGGCTATTTTATGAAAACGGGAGGATCATTGATGAAACAATTCCAAAAACTGCTTGCGGCACTCATCTTGGTAGCCGCGCTGCCGCCGGCCGCCCTGGCGGAGAGTGAAGTGCCCGCCGAAGGCGAAGGCGTGGTGGCGGAAGAGACCGCCGAGACCCCGGACAGCGAACCCGCAGATAGCAAGCCTGCCGGCAGCAGCGGACCTGTGAACAGCGCTGGAAAAGACCGTCAGCCCCTCCGCCGCCGTATGCAAAACGCTGAAGTGGACTTCCTCAGACCCCACCGTTGCCAAGGTGTCGTCGAAGGGAAAGGTTACGGGCCTGAAGAAGGGAACGGTAACCATTACCTGCACCTCCACAGACGGCACCAAAAAGAGCGCCACGTGCAAAGTGAAAGTTGTAAAATAGGAATCATTTTCACCAAAACAGCATAGCGCCCTGCGGAAAGCCGCAGGGCGTTTTTGCCGAAAAACGTCGGCCTTTGCCGGATGCCTTGACGGATGAAAGCCATTGGAGTATCATTGGTTTAGCCCGAAGCCGGAGCGGCTGTTCCCAAGGCCGGCGGAACCTTGGCGCCGGCCCCCGAAACGGACGCTAGGCAGAAAGGAAAACCCGATGAGCGATATGGACCAAACCCCCGCCGAAGCGCTGGATTATGAGCCGGACTTGATTACCCTGCTGGACGAAGACGGCAAGGAACACGAGTTTGAGGTGCTGGACACCGCGGTGATTGGCGACGTGCGCTATATGGCGCTGGTGGAATATGAGCCCGGCGCCGAAAACGCCGAAAGTGCCGAAGCGGATGAAGAAGAGACCGAAATGCTCATCATGCGCGTAAGCGAGGAAGACGGCGAAGAGTTTTTGGACCTTGTGGATGGCGAGGACGAGCTGTTTACCGCGGGGCAGGTGTTCATGAACCGCCTTGAAGAGCTGTATGACATCGACCTGAAGGAGTTCGGCATCGGGGAATGACCGTGCCGCTCATTGTCACGAACATGACCGTTTAGCCTGCCTTGTGCGAACTGTTGCGGCCATATTTATCCTACTGGTTATGAAAAGGGAGCCTGAGTCTTCGGATGGATTGCAGACCTCCCCACAGCGGCCTTGCCTGCTGTTGGGATGCAGGGAGCGTGAATTTCGCGGCAGGGCACCCACCTGCTGCTTTAGTGGGTTATAACTAGGCCGCAGACGGCAAGGCGGGCATTGTATTGCAAAAAAACAGGCAGGGAAGTGCGTAACTATGCCAAAAGAGGAACAAGGCATTGAAGTGGAACTGCGCCGCATCATCCAGGCGGACCGCGCCGCGATGGACATCATTGAAGGCGCCAATGACACCTGCCGGTATATCGAGAAGCAGACGAAGACCGAGGTGGCCAAGATTTTGAAAGGTGCCGCCGCCACCAGCGCCGAAATCAACGAAAAAGCGCTGGCGGCTGAAAACGATGATTTTGCCGCGCGCCAGAAGGCCATGGAGGCCAAAATGGCCGAAAAGCACGCCGCCCTTGCCAAAAAGGCGAAGGGCAACGGCGACGAATGGGTGCGGGATATCCTGGAGAGAATCACCCAAGTGCGGAAATAACCGAGGTGATGGAAATGCCGGCTTCCCCCAGTGAAGCCATCATATCGAAAGCGCGCGGCATGTACGCGAAGCATATCCGGCTACACGAGTACCAGGATATGATGCGGCGGCGCACCGTACCGGAGGTGGCGGCCATCTTGAAGCGGCACGCCTATTTCGGCGCGTCCCTGTCCACCCTTTCCCCTACGGACCCGCACCGCGAGCAGATAGAAGAGCTCTTGTCGCTGGATATTTTCACGAAGTATGAGCTGATGCTGAAATATGACCAGAGCGGCGCGGGGTTTTCGGCCTATTATTTGGCCGAGTGCGAGACCACGGAAATTTTGAAAGCGCTCAGCCTTATCCACGCAGGGCTTGGAGAAAAATACCTGCGCGTTTTGCCGCCGTACCTCATCGGCAAAACCAGCATCGACCTGTACGCCCTCGGGCAGGCTGCGAGCTTTTCCGAGGCGGTGGAGACCATGCGCCACACCCGCTATTACCGTGTGCTGCGCCAGCGCGTTGCCATTGACCCGGCGCTTGACGATTTTGCCGCCACCGAGGCGGCGCTGCTGCGGTTTTACTACGCGTGGCTGTTCCGGGTGATTGACGAAAGCTTTGACGCGGACGAGCAGCAGGCGGTGGAGAACCTGTTTTTGCAGGAGATCGAACTGTACAACCTGAATCTCATCATGCGCGTGAAGGCGTATTTCCCGAAGATTTATTCGAACGATGCCATCCGCGAATTGCTGATGCCCTACAAATACCGCATTCCGAACGCGAAGCTTTCCCAGATGGTGGAGGCGGCGCAGCCCTCTGCGGTTTTGGACATTTTGCGCGCCATGCCCGGCGCTTCCCACGCAGCCTTGCCGGACGCGCCGGAGGAATTTTCCACCGCCGTTGCGCGCCAGCGCTATAAAAACGCCCGCCGGGTGATGCACATGACGGCGTCTCCCTTTGCCAGCATGGCGGCGTTTTTGCAATTGGCAAAGCTGGAACGGGACAATGTGGTGAATGTGGTGGAGGGCGTGCGCTACGGCATGCCGCCTGAAAAGATACAGTCTTTGCTGGAATATTAGTGCCTGGCGGCTTACAGGCGAAGGAGAGGTCTCGGGATCATGGCTGTCGCAAAGATGAAATACCTGAATATCTACGGGCCCGAAAAGCTTTTGAATGACACGCTGCTGGCGGTGGCCCGCAGCGAGCTTTTCGTACCTGAAGAAACAGAGCCGCTTATTTCCACCCTGGAAAACCGCACCAATATCTATGACGCGCCGCTGAAAAAGGCCAAGGGCCTTTTGAAGGATTTGGGCTATTCCCCCATGGCGCCGGATTTTGTGGGCAATATCGACGCCTACCAGCTTTCCGAGGTGGAGGCCTACCTTGAAAAATTTGCCTCCGAGCTTTCGTCACGCTCGGCCCGCAAGGTGGAGATTGAGAACGAGCTGGACCTGCAGACCAAGACACTGGCGCTGCTGTCCCACATGACGAATTTGGACATCAGCATGGAAGATATCTTTTCGGTGAGGTTTTTGAAGGTGCGGGTGGGCCGCTTGCCGAAGGACGGCTACGTTCGCCTGCAATACTACGCGGACAAGGGCTTCAACTTCACCTCCAACTTCCATTTCGTCGTGTACGACTTTGACGACGAGTATTACTGGGGCCTGTATTTTGCCCCGGGGGACGACACCGCCGAAATCGATGAGATCATGTCCAGCCTTTACTTCGAGCGGGTGTGGGTGCCGGAGTTTGTGCACGGCCGGCCGGAGGACGCCATCAAGCGCATTCAAATGCAAAGCGCGGTGCTGAAGGAGGAACTGGCCGACATCAACACCCTGTCCGGCGTGGTGGACAAGGCGGAACTTGAGAAAATCCAGAACATGACGGCATGGCTGTCTATGATGAACCAATTGTACGCCATGTCGAAGCACGCGCTGGTGTTCAACCGCACGTTTTACATCAGCGGCTTTGTGCCGGAGGCGGACGCCGCCCGGTTTGAAAGCAAAATCGACGATTTGCATATCGTGCACATAAAGGAGGCCGACACCGGTGAACAGGTGCCCGCTACACCGCCGGTGCTGCTGCGCAACAACCTGTTTGCCCGGCCGTATGAGATGTACACCAAAATGTACGGCCTGCCCGCCTATGGAGGCATCGACCCCACATTCCTCATCTCCATCCTTTATTCCATTTTATACGGGCTGATGTTCGCCGACGTGGGGCAGGGCATCGTGCTGGGCGTTGTGGGTTATTTCTTCATGTATAAGATGAAGCACCTCGAAATTGGCGCCATTTTGGCCCGCTGCGCCATTTTCTCCGTTGTGTTCGGCGTGTTGTTCGGCAGTGTGTTCGGTTACGAGCACATGTTCAGCGGTATGTTCCAAAGTGTGGGGCTTACCGCGCTGCCCTTTGAAGTGATGAGCGGAGAAAGCGTTACGGCCATCCTGCTTTTGTCGCTGGCCATTGGCGCGTTTGTGGTGATGCTGGCCATTGGCATCAATATTGTGCAGCAGTTCAAAGCGGGCAACCCCGGCGGCGCTGTTACCAGCCCCAACGGCATTGCGGGCCTCGTGTTTTACATCGGCGTCATTCTGTTGGTGGTGAACCTGATGGCTGCGCCCTTGCTGCCGGCGGCCTGTGTTTTGCCCTTCGTGGCGGTCGCTTTTGTGCTCATGTACCTGCAGGAGCCGTTCAGCGAGCTTTTGAACGGCCACGGCTGGCACTTCAAAAACCCCGGCGACATTTTGCTCAGCGGCTTTTTCGAGATTTTCGTCACGGTGCTGGAATATTTGAGCAATACGGTCAGTTTTTTGCGCGTGGGCGGGTTTGTGCTGGCCCACGCCGGCATGATGATGGTGGTGATGACCCTGGCCGAAATGGCGGGCAGCCTGGCGCCGCTGGTGGTGGCCGTTGGCAATGTCATTGTCATCTGCCTTGAGGGGTTGCTGGTTGCCATCCAGGCGTTGCGCCTGAATTACTACGAGGTGTTCAGCCGCTTTTATGAGCCGGACGGCATGCCCTATGAACCTCTGAAGCTGGACAGCGACACCGCCGAGGAGTAACGGCGATGTTTGTGAAACAGATGTACGGAAGCAGCAACGCAGTTAACCTTTTTTTGCGCCCAGAGCCGCGCGAAGCGCGGCGATATCGGCCTGTATGGCCACATACATTTGGGAGGAAACCTATGAAACATTCAAAACTTGGCCGCGTCATCGTGTTTGCATCGCTCATGTTCGCCATGGCGTGCCTGTTCGGGCCGTCGGTGCTGGCTGAAACAGTGGAAGGCGTTGCCTCCGGCGGCGATTTCAGCGCGGGCATGGCTTACATCGGCGCCGCGCTGTCTACCGGCATCGCCGCCATCGGCGGCGGCATTGCCGTGGGAAAGGGCGCGCCCGCCGCCATCGGCGCCCTTACGGAAGACCCCAAAAGCTTTGGCAAGGCGCTTATCTTTGTGGCGCTGGGCGAGGGCATTGCGCTGTACGGCATGCTCATTTCCATCCTCATTTTGAACAGGGTTTGACTTAAGGAACACAAGCATATGAAATATTTTCTCATCAGCGATAATGTCGACACCCTTGCCGGCCTGCGCATGGCGGGCGTGGCGGGCGTGGTGGCGCACGAGCCCGCCGAGGTGAAGGCCGCTTTGCAGCAGGCCGCCGCGGACGAAACCGTTGGCCTGGTGCTGGTGACAAGTAAGCTGTTTGGCGAAAACCGCGACATGTTGTTTGACTTTAAGCTGCATGCCAAGCGGCCCCTGCTGGTGGAAATGCCGGACCGCCACGGCGGCGACAACGTGTCCCAGTCCATCAAGGGGTACATCGCCGATGTGGTGGGCATAAAAATCTAGTGCATGTTTTGGCGGTTGCAGCCTGTGGCCACCCACCGCGGGCCACAGCCAAACGTATAGCACCGAAAGTGCCTGCCCAGCTGCTAAAAGCCGGCAAAAACCCACCCCCAAAAAGAGGTGAAAAGCAAAGTGAAAACCGACACGACACAGCGCCCGTCCCGCGGCGCGGCGTTCAAGGAAACCGTCATTTCCAAGGCGGAGGCAAAGGGCATGCAGCTGATTGCCGAGGCCGGCACCCGCCGTGCCGAGGCGCTGGAGGCTGCGCACAAGCAGGCAGGTTCCACCGCCACAGTGGCCGACGTGCAAAAGCAGCTGCGCCAACAGCACGAGCGCGAGCTTGCCGCCGCATCCGGCAAGGCGAGCCGCGACCTGCTGATTTACCGCGTGCGGCTTGTGAACGAGGTTTTTAAAAAGGTGGAGGACGGCCTTGCACAGTTTGCCGCGGGCAAAGACTACACCAAATGGATGAAAACCAGGCTGAAAAGCCATGAAACAGACATAAAAAATGTCGATTCTGCCACATTGTTCCTGCGCCCGGCAGATATGGCCCTCGCGGGCAAGCTTTCCGCCCCGGCCAATGTGCAGGCGCGGGAAGACCGCTCCATCGCCCTCGGCGGCTTCCGGCTGCAGTGCGGCCACGTGCTGTTCGACGAAACCCTTGACGATGCCATGGAGGCCGAGCGCGAAGCCTTCCACGAAAGCGGCCTGCTGGCCCTTTAAAAATTAAGTAGTATTCACACACAAAGCGGGTGAATTATTTGAAAGATGTCATATATTCAATCAATGGGCCGGTCATCACCGTGCGCAACACCAGCTCTTTCAAAATGATGGAGATGGTGATGGCGGGCGACGCCGGGCTGATTGGCGAAGTGATATCGGTGAGCGACGAGGCCACCGTCATTCAGGTATACGAGGAAACCACCGGCCTTTCTGTAGGCGAGCCGGTGGTGGGCAGCGGCGCGCCGCTTTCCATCACCCTCGGACCTGGCATTATGCAGAATATTTTTGACGGCATTGAGCGCCCGCTGAAGGATATCGAGCGGCAAAGCGGCGCCTTCATGGCGGCAGGCCTGAAGGTGACACGGCTGGACAATACGAAAAAATGGGACGTGACCCTGGCGGTGAAAAAAGGCGACGCCATCACCGGCGGCGAGATCATCGCCACCTGCCCGGAAACCTCCGGCATCACCCACAAAAGCATGGCCCCGCCGGACATGGCGGGCACCGTCACCTGGGTGGCCGAAAACGGCCCCTACACCATCGACGAGCCCATCGTGAAGGTGCAAACACAGCAGGGCGAGGAAAAGGAGCTGTTCCTCGCGCAGGTGTGGCCCATCAAAACGCCGCGCCCGGTGAAGTGCGCCGAAAGCATCGGCCGCCCGCTTGTCACGGGGCAGCGCGTCATCGACACCTTGTTTCCCATTGCCAAGGGCGGCGCGGCCGCCGTGCCCGGCGGCTTCGGCACCGGCAAAACCATGACCCAGCACCAAATTGCCAAATGGAGCGACGCGGACATTGTGGTATACGTGGGCTGCGGCGAGCGCGGCAACGAAATGACCCAGGTGCTGGAGGAATTCGGCGAACTGATAGACCCGAAAAGCGGCAAGCTGATGACCGAGCGCACCGCCCTCATCGCCAACACGTCCAACATGCCTGTGGCCGCGCGCGAGGCGTCCATTTACACCGGTGTTACCCTGGCTGAATATTACCGCGACATGGGCTATGATGTGACCATGATCGCGGACTCCACCTCCCGCTGGGCCGAGGCGCTGCGCGAAATTTCCGGCCGTTTGGAGGAAATGCCCGCCGAGGAGGGCTTTCCCGCGTACCTGCCCAGCCGCCTGGCCGGCTTTTATGAGCGTGCGGGCAGCACCCAAAATCTGAACGGCACCCACGGCTCCATCACCATCATCGGCGCGGTTTCCCCCCAGGGAGGCGACTTTTCCGAGCCCGTGACTCAAAACACCAAGCGTTTTGTGCGCTGCTTTTTGGCGCTGGACAAGTCCCTCGCCTACGCCCGCCATTACCCTGCCATCAACTGGAACATCAGCTACAGCGAGTATTTCGAGGACCTGGACCCCTATTATAAAAAAGAAGTGACGGAGGACTGGCCCGCCCTGCGCGGCCGCATCCAAAGCCTGCTGAGCGAGGAGACCAGCCTGCAGGAGATTGTGAAGCTGATTGGCAGCGACGTTTTGCCCGACAGCCAAAAGCTTACCCTTGAGGTGGCGCGGGTCATCCGCAGCGGCTTTTTGCAGCAAAATGCTTACAACGCCGCCGACACCTATACCCCGCTGCCAAAGCAGCTTGCCATGATGAAGCTGATTTTATATTTAAACGACAAATCGAAGGAATTGATTGAAAAGGGCGTTACGGTCAGCGATATCCGCGATACCGGCGTGTTCGAGGATGTCATCCGCTGCAAGTTTGACGTACCCAATGACGATCTCTCTAAATTTGACAGTTATTACAAAGAAATTGATGAAGCCGGAGCAAAGCTTGTTAAATTGCGCGAAGCGATGTAGCATATAAACGGCAGCCTGGCGCGGCAGCAAAAATGCCGCCAAATTTCCCGGACAGGAGTGGAGCCCCATGGCGATGGAATATATCGGCCTTTCACAAATCAACGGCCCGCTGGTAACGCTGGAGGGTGTTTCCGGCGCGCTGAACGAGGAAATGGTGGAGCTGCGCGACGGCAGCGACACGCGCATTGGCCGTGTTGTTACCCTGGAGGGAGACAAGGCCGTGGTGCAGGTGCTTTCCGGCACGGCGGGCCTGGGTCTTTCCGGCATTGCCACGCGCTTCACGGGCAAGCCCATGCAGATGCCCCTTTCCGGCGAACTGGTGGGCCGCGTGTTCAACGGCGCGGGGGAGCCCATCGACGGCTTTGGCCCCGTTTGGGCCGAGGAGACCCGCGACGTGAACGGCCGCCCTATCAACCCGGTTGCCCGTTCTTACCCGCGCAACTACATCCGCACGGGCATTTCCTCCATCGACACGCTGGCCACGCTCATCCGCGGCCAAAAGCTGCCCATTTTTTCCGGCAGCGGCATGGGGCATAACCGCCTTGCCGCGCAAATCGTGCGCCAAAGCCGCATCACCGGGGCCGACGCCGAGGGTGCCGATTTTTGCATCGTGTTTTGCGCCATGGGCGTAACCAAGGATGTGGCGGATTATTTCCGCCGCAGCTTTGAGGAAAGCGGCGCTATCGAGCGGGTGGTCATGTTCCTGAACCTCTCCAGCGACCCCATTGTGGAGCGGACGATAGCGCCCCGTTGCGCCCTTACAGCAGCAGAATATCTGGCCTTTAAAAAGAACATGCACGTGCTGGTGGTCCTCACGGACATGACCTCCTACGCCGAGGCTTTGCGCGAATTGTCTTCGTCAAAGGGCGAAATTCCCGGCCGCAAGGGATACCCGGGCTATTTGTATTCGGACCTTGCCAGCCTGTATGAACGCGCCGGCGTCATCAAAGGTTCCACAGGCAGCGTGACCCAGTTGCCCATCCTCACCATGCCGAACGACGACATCACCCACCCGGTGCCGGATTTGACGGGCTACATCACCGAGGGGCAGATTGTGCTGGACCGCTTTTTGGACCAAACGGGCATTTACCCGCCGGTCAGCGTGCTGCCCAGCCTTTCGCGCCTGATGAAAGACGGCATTGGCGAGGGCTTCACCCGGGCCGACCACCCGGCCGTGGCGAACCAGCTGTTTGCGTCCTACGCCAAGGTGGCGGATGCCCGCGGCCTTGCAAACGTCATAGGCGAGGAAGAGCTTTCCCCCACAGACAAGCAATACCTGGAGTTCGGCAAAACCTTTGAGCACACGTTTTTGAACCAAAGGTTCGACGAGGAACGCGATATCGACCAGAGCCTCGACCTTGGCTGGCATTTGCTGTCTATTTTGCCCCGGGCTGAGCTGGACCGCTTGGATGACAAGTTGCTGGACGAAAAACTGGGCAAAACGGACGAAAAAGCCCCACCGATTACGGCAAACACCATGCCCACGCCGCAGGCGCTGCCCAAGGCCCGTGAAAAGCATCACGAGCAGCTGCAGGGCGCGGAGCAGGGGATGGAAGTGTGATTGTTGATTGAGCTGGTGTTGCTCATACAGGGCGCCCACCACGAGGAATAACCTATGGCCCAAATGTCCCCCACCAAAGCAAATTTAATGACCGTGAAAAAGAACCTGGAGCTTGCGAAAACAGGCTATGACCTGTTGGACCGCAAGCGCAATGTTTTGGTGCGCGAAATGATGAAACTGATCGACCAGGCCAGCGAACTGCAAAAAGAGATCGGCAACACCTTTTCCACGGCCTATATGGCGCTGCAAATGGCGAACGTCACCCTTGGCATCAACTTTACCCTTGGCAACTATTCCTCTGAGGAAAACGGGTTTTCCATGACCAGCCGCAGCGTGATGGGCGTGGACATCCCCACCACCCATCTGGAAGAAAAGGACCCGAAGCCCTTTTACGGGTTTTTTGGCACCAACAGCTACCTCGATTCCACCCTGGTCCATTTCGACCAGGTGAAGAAATTGGCGGCAAAGCTGGCCGGTGTGGAAAACAGCGTGTACCGCTTGGCCGTGGCCATCAAAAAAACCACCCGCCGCGCCAATATGCTGGAAAACGTGATGATTCCCAAATATGAAAGCACGGCGCATTTTATCAGCGGCGCGCTGGAAGAGCACGAGCGCGAGGAATTTACCCGCCTGAAAGTGATTAAGCGCGCCAAAAGCAGAAAGAAAAACAGGTGATTGCCTGGCGGGAAAAGCTGCGTTCCTGCGGAAATTTTACGGATATGCAGTGAAGACGGCAATGACAGGCGCCCGGACGGCAACGAAATAACACCCCGGCAGCGGCCAACCACCGCTTGCCAGGGACTTTTTTGAACAATATACTTGACAAGCCGGATATACGTCGGTATACTATTAGTTAGTTGCTATACTAATTAACCATAAAACCGATGAACCGCTTGCCGCAACGCGGGCAGAGCCTGAAAAAGAGGGGGAGCCCATGGAGATTACGCAAAGTATGGAAAAGCCGATATTTTTGCAAATAGCGGAGGGAATTGAAGACGCCATTTTGTCGGGTGCGTTTTCGGAAGAAGAGCAAATCCCTTCTATCACCGAGTTTTCGGTAAAATATACCATCAACCCCGCCACGGCGCTGAAGGGGGTGAACATGCTGGTGGATGAAAATATTATTTACAAAAAAAGAGGCGTAGGCATGTTTGTAAAAATGGGCGCAGCCGAGCAACTGCGAAAAAAACGCCGTGCTTCCTTCGATAACGGCTACATCAAGCCTGTGGCTGAAGAAGCAAAACGGCTTGGAATTACAAAAGAAGACACGCTTACCATGCTGGAAAATGCGTTTGACGCTTGAGTAAAATGCAAAGATGAAGACGTATGCAGCAGCATTCACAAAGAAAGGAATTGATGAAATGAACGGCATAGAGGTGAGGGGTGTTTCCAAAAGCTACGGCAACGTGCAGGCGCTAAGCGGCGTGAGCGTGGCGCTGGAACCGGGCAAGATTTACGGCCTTTTGGGCCGCAACGGCGCGGGAAAAACCACCCTGCTGAACATGATTACCGGCCGCGGCTTTGCCGACGCGGGCGAAATGACGCTGGACGGCGAGGCGATTTTGGAGAATGACGCGGCCCTTGGCAAAATTTATATGCTAAGCGAGCCGACCTATTACCCCCCGCGCATGAGGGTGGGCCAGGCGGTGCACTGGACAAAAGAATTTTATCCGGATTTTGACGAGACCTATGCCAGCAAGCTTCTTGGCGACTTCGGCCTGTCCCCCAAATGGCGCATCGACGGCCTTTCCACCGGCTACAACACCATTTTCAAACTGGTGCTGGCCCTTTCCACAAACGCGCCGTACCTGCTTTTGGACGAGCCGGTGCTGGGCCTGGACGCGAACCACCGCGACCTGTTTTACAAAACGCTGATTGCAAAATACGCGGAAAACCCGTTTTGCGCGGTGCTGTCCACCCATTTGGTGGAGGAGATCTCTCCCGTCATCGAGGAGGTCATTATCATCCACGCGGGCAAGGTGCTGCAAACGGCCGGCCGCGACGAGCTGCTGAAACAGGGCTACACCGTGACGGGCGCCATCGCCGCGGTGGATGCCTTCGCAAGTGGCAAAACCCTGCTGGGTCAGGACGCCATCGGCGGCCTGAAGACCGTCTACATCCTGGGCGAAAAACCGCAGGAATTGCCTGAGGGCCTTGAACTATCGCAGCTGGATTTGCAAAGGCTGTTTATCCAGTTGACCGGCGGCAGCACAGGGGACACTGTGTTTACGCACACTGAAACCACGGAAGGGGGGCGGGCATAATGGCGGCAAAAAGCATTTCTTCTTTTAAGTACCAAATGCGGGACAGCCTGAAATCCATCATCATTTTTTATATTGTCATCGTGTGTGTCTACCTGTTGCTCTCTATTTTCATGGTAACGGCTTTCTCGCTGGATGAACGTACCCTCGCAAACGAAGCCGCCATGTCCGAAACCGGCACGGCTGTCGGCGTCATCGGCGGGGCGGACGGCCCCACGCAAGTTTACGTCACCACCAACCAGCGGGAATCTTCTACCGGCGTCGTCGGCGGCATATCCTCGGCCACGCCCATCTTCCTGTTTGTGCTGGGCCTGTGCACGTTCAAAGAAAACTTCCAAATGCTGCTGCAAAACGGCGTCTCGCGCAAAAGCGTATTCTGGGGCCATGGCCTGGCGGCGGTGTGCATCGCTCTCGGCACCACCATCATCGATTTCATCTTGGGCGCGCTGGCACAGCTGTTGTTCAGGGCGGGGCTTGGTGCCGCAGCGGTGGGCTGGGAAATGATTACCGCCTCATCGTCAAACGCGGCAGGTCTTGGCATGTTCGCCGCCATCGTGCAGTCCTTCTGCACCTATCTGTTCTGTATCTGCCTTGGCTATTTCATCACCATTTTGTATTATCGGCTTTCCCGCACGGGCAAAATCATCATCAGCGTGGGCGTGCCGGTATTCCTCATGGTGGCGCCGGGTGTGGCTGCCTTTCAGATGACGAAAAACCAGGTGTTGTTCAGTTGGTTTACAAACCTTGTAAGGGACTATCACAATTTTATCGCAGCCCATCCAGCCTTCGTCATGCTGGAATACTTCCTCGGGGCCGCCTTTTTCAGCCTTTTTGCCTGGCTGCTGATGCGCAAAGCCATCCTCCGCAAATAGGCCGGTGCCCGGCCGGTCAATATCGCGTCTTCAGCCGCTCGGATGCGGGTTGCGAGAACGCATCTTCGGCTATGCGCATGCCAAACAAACCGACACGTTCTTTTTCATCATAGATGAAAACCCCCGCAAACACTCGGCATGTTTGCGGGGGTTTTCTGTTGCACAGTTCTTCAATATCGGCCATATCCGGACGCCAACGGCGCAAACCGGTCATCCGCACCCGGAGCGGAAAAGGTGCAGGCCCCTTTGGAGCGATACTGTCACGCGCGGCCACGCGCTAAGAATCCAGCAGCGCGGCCCCGATGATGCCCGCGTCGTTGCCAAGGGTGGCACGCACAATGGCCGGCGGCGCCAGCAAATCGCCCGCGTACATGGTTTTTGCCACAATTTCGCGCAGGGGCGCAATCAAATATTCGCCCTCATTGGAAAGCCCGCCGCCGATGATGATGGCCTGCGGCCGCAGCAGGGTGGTGTAACTGGCAAGGCCCCCGCCCAAATAGTCGATGTACTGCTTCACCACGGCAAGGCCTGCCTTGTCGCCGCGCTTTGCCGCGTTAAAGCTGGTGCGCCCGTTCACCCGGTTCAGGTCCCGGCCGCACTCGTCCCACATCAGGCTGTGGGGGTACACCGTCATCATGTCGATGCTCATGCGGATGAGCCCCGTCACCGAGGCGTACGCCTCTAGGCATCCCTTGCGCCCGCAGGTGCAGGGAAAGCCGTCATACACCAGCGTCATATGCCCCGGCTCGATGCAAAAGCCGTCGCCGCCGCGCCACAGTTTCTTGTTCAGCACCATGCCGCCGCCCACGCCCGTGCCCAGCGTCACCATCAGCACATTGTCATAGTCCCGCGCCGCGCCGGCAATGGCCTCGCCAAGGGCGGCGCTGTCGGCGTCGTTCGCAAGGCGCACGGGAATATTCCAGTGCTTATGAAATTCACCCTGCAAATCTACCTGACGCCAGCCAAGGTTGTTCGAATAAATAAAATTTTTCGTGTTGGGGTCAATGGGGCTTGGTACGCCGATGCCCACATAGGAAACGTCATTTTTGGAAAGCCCGGCCTCGGCGATTGCCTGCGTTGCCATTTTGGCCATGTCCGCCACAACATCTTCCATAGGGCGTACCGAAAGAGTGGGTGTTTTACACTTTGCCACAATGTTGTAGGCAGCGTCCACCACGCCCGCCACAATATTGGTGCCGCCAAGGTCGATGCCAAGATAGTACTTCGCCATCGCGATGCCCCCTCAAAAGTTACTTGTGGTGCCTTTCATATTTTACTTGAATTGGCCGTGTTTTGCAATGGCGGCAAAAAACGCCGGTTCCTGAATGGCCCGATATCGCACAAGCACAGAGGGGCCAAAAGCAGCCCTCACGCCCGCCAAACAAAAAAACACCCGGAGGAATCAATCCCCTCCGGGCTTGCCGCAAAACATCCCGGATGTGCCGGAACGCAAAACTTATGCAAAAAACCTACAGGAAATCAGCCTTCTTCAGCGCTTCCATGGCCTTTTCCTCGTCTTCGCCCGCCACCATGATGACAGGCCCGGTGCAGCCCATGCCGCTTGTGGCGTAAATGCCTTCCTTCCACAGCACTTTCACCGCGTCTTCCAGCACCAGAATCTCCACGCCGGTAATTTCTTCCGTCACCACTTTTTCCGGCGGCTGCTTCACGTCCTCTGCCGCCGCGGCCGCGGGGGCGGAGGCGGCCGCGAAGCCGTCCAGAATGGTGGCAAGGCCCGCCTTTTTGGCGGCGGCGAACTCGTCGTTCACCTTTTTCAGCAATCCGCCCCGGGCGCAGGCGCCCGCAAAGCTGAGCGCCCCCGCCACAACCGGCGCGCCGGAAGCGCGGGAAATGATGTTGATGATGCGGTCATACCCTTCGCCCGCGCCAGGGCCGTAGCCCGAACCGAGGGACTCATAGCTGCCGCCGGTGGTAAAGCTGCTCATCACCTTCATCACCACGTTGCCGGTGAGGGAGTCCATCACCATGATGTCCGGCACGCCCTGCAACAGGTCGTTGCCGCGCATCACCACGCCGCCGTCGGCGCGGGCGCTTTGCGTAAAGTGGATGGGATAGCCCGCGTCGGCCAGCTTTTGCAGGGCGCGTTCCACGCTGCGGGCGCCGTCGATGTTCAAAATGCCTACGGTGGGCTTGTCAAGGCCGCAGGCCTTGGCCACCGCAATGGCGGAGAGCGTGTTTTTCAGCATGGCGCTGTTGCGCTCCGTGTCGCTGGTGCCGGTGGTGCAGGCAACCAGCATCTCGCGCCCCACGCCGGGGGTGACGACCTTGCCGACGGTGGAAACGCCGATGGGGAAGGAGTAGTGCATGGTCACGGCGGCGTCCAGCTCGCCGTTTTCCAGCATTTTGTCCATGATGGCGTGGCCGTCGTCGGCGTCCTTCGCTTCCACCAGCGTCACAAAAGTGTCTGCCTTTGTGCCGATGGCCACCACTTCGATGGCCGGGTCCGCCCGCTGGGCCAGTTCTGCGCCGCGCAGCATTTCCGCCTCTCCGTGCTCGCTGCCCATCAAGGAAAGGCCCACCCGCGTGCGCTTGCCGAAGCTGCCGCTCTCAAGGCCCTGTGCAATCTCGCCGAACACCTCGGCAATGGCGGCGTTCACGGTTTGCTCTTCTTTTGTCAGTTTCGTTTCCATTGCCACCTCCGCCGCTTAAGCTTTCAGCCCGGCGGCAAACGCGGCCATCGCTTCGGCCACCATTTTGCGCACGGTCTCTTTGTCGGTGCCGCCGGTTTCGCCGGTGCTGCCGTCGTTCTTTTCCACGATGAAGGAAACACCGTCGAACAAATTCGTCAAACGGCCCAGGAAGAGGCTTCCTTTGCCGACGATCATGGCGCGGTTCAATTCGCCGCCCAGCATCATTTCGCGGCAGAAGCCGAGGAACGGCACGCCGGACGGGATATGGCCTTGCGTGGGCGCAAAGCCCGGCATGCCAATGCGGTTCACCACGGCGTCGATTTCGGTGCGCTCAAAGTCTTTGCGCATCACGCCGAGGGCGGCGATCATTTTGTAGTTGGCCTTCGGCACGTCGCCCGCGCCGGCCGGCTCGGTGATTTCGGGGTTCTGCATCTCCACGCTGAAGGTGTCGATTTCGCCCAGTTTGATGCCGCTGCGGTCCAGCGGGTTTGCGATGATGGCCTGCATCACAGCCTGCGGGCTGGCGCCGCTGCCGATGGTGTGGCGGCCCACAACGTCCGTGCGGATGACAGGTGAAACGCCGTCGTTCTCGCCGATGTGCACGGCGAAAGCGCCGATGCAGTCTTCCAAAGCGGGCATGCCTTTTTTCACGTGGTCGCGGGCGTTCATGCCCAGCTTTGCCGACGCGCCACCGGCCAGAACCACCACGTGCTTGTACACGCCGGCCTGCACTAGGGCGGAGGCCTCCACCAAAGCGTGGGCGGGCCCGGCGCAGAAGGAGCGGGTGTCGCTTCCGGTGGCGTTCACGCAGCCGCCAATCTCGCCGATGGACTTGGCGATGTTGCCGCCGCCGCGCTGGTTCATGTCGCCGCAGGCTTCCTCGCTGCACTCGATGATGTACTCCACATCCTCGGGCTTCAAATCGGTTTTGGCAAACAGCAAAGACAGCACGAACGCGGCGCTGGCCTTGGCCACCAGATTTTCAAACATCACGTGCTCGGAAAGGGCGGCGTCAAAATCGTGGGCCTTTTTCACACAGCCCACCAGTTTGTCTTCAAAGTACATGGGCTCGGCCTTGTGGCCGTCCACCAGTTCTTTGATGGACCCGGCGTCGCCATGAATTTTATCCAGCTTGGCCAGCGTTTTCCAGCCGCTTACCACGGGGTGCGCTTTCAGCTTGGCGGCAACGCCGGTTTGAAAGGCCTCGTCCAAAACCACCAAATCAAACATGTCCACGGCCATCATCAGGCCAAAGAACTCGTCCTCCGGCATCATCTCGCCGTACTTGCCCTCGCGGGTGGCGCCGTTCACGGGGCTTTCGTACCACGGCTTTGCAATGTCTTCCAAAGCGCGGGGGCGCATGTTCCCAATGTACGCCTGGTTCGGCGGGTAGGCCACGCAGTCCTCAAAGCTGCGCAGGTGTTTCGGCAGTTCTTTCAAAAACTCGGAATCTTTGTTCAGGCGCATTTCGCTGGTTTGCGTGCTGCCCTGGTGCAGCAGCACGTCGTTGGCCTGAATGAGGGCATAACTGGCCCCTTTCAGCACAGGAAAGCTCATCGGGAACACCTCCAAAATTTATGGACACTTTGGTCCGTTTCAAAGCACACCCGTTCAGCGTGCCATTGTCAACTCATTTAAATAGAAAAAAAGGAAAGCAGGGATAAAAAAGCAAGAGCCGGCCACCGGAACACGGGTTTCAACGCCGTGCCAAACCCGGACGGCCGGCTCTTTCAAGTCACAAAAACAAAACTAGTCTTTGAAGACCGTCTGCTCCGTCACTTCGGTTTCAAGGGCCTTCAGGGCCTTTTTCACCAGCTTGCGGCGAAGCTCTTTCTCGTCCTTTTTCTCAAGGGCGGGGTTGCCAAGGGGATAAGGGATGGCCACTGTGGGCACAATCCTGTTCGCGCCAACCGTGAGGGAAATGGGCACAACCGTGCACAAATGCACCACAGGGATACCATGACGCTCGATCTCTTTTACCATCGTTGCACCGCAACGTGTACAGGTGCCTCAGGTGGATGTGAGAAGGACCCCCTCCACATGGTCGGCGAGCAATTGTTCCGCGATTTCAGCCGCGAATTTTTTGGAGTTGGCCACGGATGTGCCGTTGCCCACTGTAGCGTACCAATAGTCATGGAGAGAGCCGATTTCGCCGGCCTTCACCATTTCCTTCACCACGTCCACGGGCAGAACACGGTCAAGGTCCTCGTTGGCATAGACAGGGTCGTAGCCGCCGTGGGCCGTTTCGCCGTTTTCGGGGGTGAAGAAATCGATGTCCACGAGCGAGTACTTGCCGTACTTCGAAGCGGAAGACGACTCGATGTGGTCCGGGTTGCCCTTGGGCACCGGGCCGCCGGAAGACACCAGCGCAATGCGCGCCTTGGTGATGTCTTTGATGGCGGGCATCGGGTCCACGCGGTCAAACACGGGCATCGGGTACTCGGTTTTGAAAGATTCGCCTTTGATCTTCTTCAACAGCATGTCGACGGCGCGCTTCGAGCCACGCTCCGCGGCAAAGTAGTTCACGCGGATACCTTTTTCCATGTACCCTTCAGTCACTTCTTCGCCCGCCAGCAGTTTCTTGACGATGGCGACCATGTCTGGCACTGCCTTGCGCATAGTGGCGGCGGAATCGCCTGTTTCAACAAAGTAACCATACTTCTTGTAAATCTCCGCGCCGGGGTTCTCCACATAGAGGCCGCCCACCACGGGAAGATGAAGGTTTTCGTCCACAAGCTGTGCCACGGTGCCGCAAGCCATGCCGTAGCGGCCGGCGTTGAACGCCGGGCCTACGATCACAAGCTCAGGGTCGTAGCTTTTGATCATTGCCAGCACGTCGGCGGAGGCTTTTTCAAGGTTCTCGTTGAAATAGCTGTCGCCGCACAGCACTGTGCCCACGATCTCGGCATCATCGCCCAAAGCGGTGTTAAACGCTGCGCCGGGCCCCACGGGGCCGTCACGCTTCTCGGCAGGCACGTCGGCTTTGTCCTCGCCGCCGATGCCGGCATAGAATTGATTGATATAATGTACAATCCTGCGTTTGCTCAAAAGTTACCCTCCTTTCGGTCCAATTCATTTATTTAGATGTATTGTGTAAAACGAACTACCCACGGTAGGTGGCAACCTCTTGCTTGATCGCGTCAACGTCCAGCACCATTTCCATCATAGCAATCTGCTCTTCGTAAATGGCGGGGTCAATTTCATCTTTCAGCTCAAGGATGTGGTACGCTTTGAGTCCCAACGGGACTCCTGCCAAGGGACCTGCGAACGTAGGATCACCGGTGGATACGGTTTCTGCCGCGAGCCCGGAAGCCTCAGCCTCCGCGCCGCCCAGAACAACGATCAAATCGTCTTTGCCGTATTTCTCCGCCAGTTCTTTGATCCTGGCCTGGTTCTCAAGGTCCATTGCGCCGGCGCTGGTTCAAACGAAACATTCGGTAGTGGAAAAAACCACTTCGCCGCCGGCAGGTTTCACGCACTCTTCAATCGCAAGCCCGGGAATCCCGTCGCGGTCGCCAAGTATCGCAATTTTTTTGCCGTTGATAATACCCATACGAACAAGTTCTCCTTTCGGTAAGAATTCACAAACTACCACGCGGTAATTTGTTCTTTCTGCCACATTCAGGGTGGCCACCCAAAATGTGCAGCTTGGTTTTGTGTGCTTTGCCGCCCCGGCTTAAACCGTCTTCGCCGTCAGATTATGGAAACCCAGCTCGTTGGTGGCGCCGGTGATCACCTGAATTTCAGCGGTGATGCTGCCGTCGGCCGCAAGGCTGCCGTCCCAGCCGCCCGCAATCACGTTGGCCACTTCCGGCCAGCCGATCACGGTGTCCATCTTCGGCAGCGTGACAACCTGGTTGGCGTTGCCGGCGGTCACGCAGGCGTCGCCCAGCGGGGTCGAGTCCGCCAAAGACTGCGAAGCGCCGTCTTGGCCGGCGTACTCGTCGGTGATCAGCGTGGTTTTGATGCCCTTCTTCTCGATCTTGTTGCAGTTCATCACAAGGTCGGCGTCCGGGTTGCCAAAGCCTTCTTCGGAGATCAGGCACGCGTCGGCGCCCAAAAACTCCACCAGCTTCGCCGTCATGTTGGACGAGCGCTCTTTGTCGGCCAGGGTCACGTTCTCGTTGGTGATGACGCAGCCCAGGAAGTTGATGGTTTTGCCGTGCTGCTCGTACAGGTCATGGATGACCGGCGAGTTTTCATGCACGTAGGTGGGGTTTTTGTCACAGGCGGAAACGCAGTTGCCGCTGGTGATCGCCCCGTCCATCGCTTCCGTGGGGTACATGAACGTCGGAACGATCTGCTTCACGTCCACGCCGTAGTAGTAGGTGTTGTGCAGCAGGCCCTGGGTCTGCAGCATGTAAGCATACACCACCTTCGGCAGGTTCGGGAATTCGGCGGCCTGTTCCAGAATGGGCTTGGTCTCGTAGGTTTTCACCTCGTCGGGCTTGGCGTCTTTGCCAGCTTGGCCGAGGTAATCGGCGGCACGGAAGCCCGCCAAACGGACGACCACTTCATGCTCATGCTGTTTCAGGGTGTCGACCGGCTCCACCTTCACCACCACGTTGTTCGTTTTCGAGAACGGGGTGTACTCGGCGCCGGGGCCGCTCATGTCGATGATGCCCTCCTGGAAGCCGACGATTTTGCCGGACGTGACCACCGCTGCGCCTTTCAGCACATGCGTGCGGCCGCTGCCCACCTGCTCCACGCTGCCGAGGAAGCCGGGGAAGATGTTACCCTGGCCGTCCACTTTTACGCGCGGCTCCACAACGTCTTTCACCGGGATGATGCGCGTTTTCTCGCCGGGCTTCGCAAGGAACACTTCCACCGACTTGATACGCTCGTCGTCACCGGCAATTTTGGCCAGCTCGTCTTTATTCACATAAAGCACGCCGCCGGAGACCTTCGTCTCATTGCCAAACTGGACGTCTTTGATTAGAACGTTGCCAATTTCTAATCGCAAGTTGTTACCCTCCTTTTTCTAAAATTTTGATCAATTATATTCTTTCAGCGCCTTTGTAGCCTTGACACTATCGTGAAAGTGTTTAGCCCAAAAGCTCATCCAGCTTTGCCTGCACGGCCGCAATGCCGCCTTCTTCAAGGGCCGGCTTGTCGAAGGTGAAGATCTTTTCGCCGTTTTTGTAGAACACGAAGGTGGGGATGCCCATCACCTTTTCCGCAATGGATAGACGCTTGTTGCCGGCGGTGTCCAGCTTGCAGAACTTCACGGCGCGGCCCGCGTTTTTCTCGGCGAATGCCTCCACTTCCGGCAGCAGCGCCATGCACGGCTCGCATTTGGGGCTCCAGAAGTCCACGAACACCAGCCCGTCCGCGCCCTTCACTTCGGCATCAAAATTTTCTTTCGTCAGTTCAACCATCATAACTCTCCTTTTCACGGATATTTGCCAAAAAATATGGCAGTTTTATGTAAATATTGCTTACTTGTAAGGCTCCAGCAGCGCGTTCACCTTCGCCACGCTGAAGAACCCGTCCACGCGGCCTTTCACTTCGCCCTTGTCAAACAGGATGACCGTGGGGATGGTCTCCACGTCGTAGGTGGCGGAGGTTTTTTTGTTGCGGTAGGTGTCCAGCTTTGCCAGTTCCACCTTGCCTTCGTAGTCTTTCAAGGTGTTTTCCAACACGCCGATGGCCTCGATGCTTTCTTCCACCTGCGGCGCCCAGAAAGCCAGCAGCACGGGTTTTTCGGCGTCCAGCACCTTCTCGCGGAAGTTCTCCATCTCGTCCAGATATTTTTCCGCCGCCACGGCCGCAATGGCGCCGTCTGCCGCCGCCGTAACCACCTGGCGCAGGTACTTCACGCGGGCGTCGCCCACGCCGTACACGCCGGGCACGTTGGTCTCCATCAGGTCGTTGGCGATGATGTAGCCCTGCTTGTCCAGCTCCACTTTGCCCTTCAGGAAATCCGTCTTCGGCACCGTGCCCACAAAGAAGAACACGCCGTTCACTTCTTTCTCCGAAAGCTCGCCCGTCTTGATATTTTTGATCATGACGCTTTCCACCAGCTCGTCGCCCTTGATCTCATCCAGCACGCTGCTCCAGATCCATTTCAGCTTCGGGTTGGCGAATGCTTTTTCGGCGCTGGCCTTGTTGCAGTCCAGAATGCCCTCGTCGTGGATGACGATGACGGTCACTTCGTTGGCAAAGCGCGTCAGGTACATGGCCTCTTCGATGGCGGCGTCGCCGTTGCCCACCACCACCACGTCCAAATCCTCAAAAAAGTCCGCGTCGCAGGTGGCGCAGTAGGAAACGCCCTTGCCGCGCAGCTTGCCCTCGCCCTTGATGTTCAGGGAGCGGGGCTCGGCGCCGGGGGAAAGGATGACGCTGTGGGCCTCGTAGGTCTGGCCGTCCTTCGTTATCACCTTTTTGATGTGGCCGGTGAAATCCACGTCGCTCACGGTGCCCTTCAGGATGGAAGTGCCAAAATGCTCGGCGTGGGCGGCAAATTTCTGCATCAGGCCGGGGCCGGTGCTGCCGTCAAAACTGCCGGGATAGTTTTCCAGTTCTTCCGTGGTGCCGGCCTGCCCGCCGGGGCGGCCCTTTTCGATCACAGCGGTCTTCAGGCGGGCACGGCTGCCGTAAATGCCCGCCGCCAGCCCGCCGGGGCCGCCTCCAACAACTAAAATGTCATAAACTTCCGCCATATCCGTCTTCCTTTCCTAATAAGGCCGATGCCGGCCAGTCAATATATTACATTGCCATTGTTGCGGCAGTGTTGTCTCTGTTTGAATAAGCTGTGCGGGTTTTGCCGCGGTGCGGCCGTATGTTAAAAATAGACTTCAAATGTGTTCGAAACGTGCTATGGCGCGAATATTCAGCCGGCCGTCACCTGCCTAAAAATGGTACTCCGCGGGCAGGGCCCCCATGGCCGAGTGCAGCAGGTCCAAATCGATCACCTGGAAGTCCTCTATTGCCTGCGGCGGGTAGCTCCGCTCCTTCACCGGCATTTTGCGCAGCGTTACAATGGCGTCCTCAATGATTTGCAGGCTTTTCGCGTCGTGGGGCCCGCGCCGCAGGGAAAGCACCACGCTTTTGTAGGGGTTTTCGTTGGGCTTCAGGCTGCCCGCCAGCGGGTGGCTGATGAGCACCGCCCCCAGGTGCACCGCGTCCCGCACCCGGCCAAATATGCCCGCAACGTCCGCCTCGCCGTATTCCGTCACATCCGGCCATTTTTTCTTCGCCGCCGGGTTGTTTGTCATAATACAGAAATTTGCCATCTGATCCTCTCCAGCGCCCAAAGCCGCGCGCAAGGGCTCCGCTTTAATGATAGTAAACGTACCCCAAACAAAAACTGTCGCTCGTTCGCGCGCACTTTGTTATCTAATTATCAAATGCGCGCAAAAAAATAGGAACACGGCAATAAGACTTGCCTGTGTCCCTGTTGTTTATCCAGGGTGGGTCAAGCTGTGGTACTTTTGGCCTGAGAGTTTCGCGCAGCGGCGTGGCAATCCGTGCACTTGCACCTTCGGCGTCTGCCCGTGTTTCTGGCTCGTTTTCAGCCCCGGCAGACTCTCCCACAGTTTTCATTCCCCAAAATTCCAGATATCGTCAAGATTATAACATGGCCGCAACTGCTTGTAAATACCAAAAGTGAACAATCATGCTTGATTATTTTCTAGCGTATTGTACAATAGTTAATAGCTTTAATATACTGCTATGGTTTGCTGAATTAAAGGAGCGGAATGCCCATGGACAGCGGCTTGCTGCGCAATATCCCGAAAGTGGACGACATTTTGGCGCTTCCCGGTGTGGAGGGGGCTGAAAAAACCTATGGCCGCGAGGCGGTGGTGGCTGCCGTGCGCACGGTGCTGGACGCGGCACGCGACGCGGTTTTGCAGGGCGCGGCCACCACTGTACCGGACGCGCACGCCGCGCTGGCGGCGGCGGTAACAGCGCTGGAAAAAAGCGCGCAGCCCCATTTGCGCCGCGTGGTGAACGCCACGGGCATCATTTTGCACACAAATCTCGGCCGCGCGCCGCTGGCGCGGGGTGCCGCCGAAGCGGCAAGGGAAGCTGCCGCGGGCTATTCCAATTTGGAGTATATCATTGAAGAGGCGAAACGCGGCAGCCGCCACAGCCACGTGGACGCGCTGCTGTGCGAGCTGACCGGCGCCGAGGCCGCCATGGTGGTGAACAACAACGCCGCAGCCGTGCTGCTGGCCCTTTCCGCTATGGCAAAGGGCGGGGAAGTGGTGGTGTCCCGGGGGGAACTGGTGGAGATCGGCGGCTCCTTCCGCATCCCGGAAATCATGGAGCTGTCCGGCGCCACCCTGAAAGAAGTGGGCGCCACCAACCGCACCCACCCGGCGGACTATGAAAGGGCCATCGGCGAAAACACCACGGCTCTGTTCAAGGCCCACCCGTCGAACTTCCGCCTTGAGGGCTTCACCAGCGAGGTGTCGCTGGCGGAACTGGTGGAGATCGGCAAACAGCACGGCGTCCCCGTTATTTACGACCTTGGCGGAGGCGGCCTGTACCGCTGGCAGGCGGCGGCGTTGCCAAACGAGCCCAGTGTGGAAGACAGCCTGGAAGCAGGACCCGACATCCTCACTTTTTCCGGCGACAAGCTGCTGGGCGGGCCGCAGGCAGGTGTGGTGCTGGGCAAGCAGGCGCTTGTGGAGAAGCTGAAAAAGCACCCGTTTGCCCGCGCCATGCGCGTGGACAAAATGACCCTTGCCGCCCTGGAGGCCACCCTGCGCCTGTACCGCAGCGAGACGCTGGCCAAGCGCGAAGTGCCCACCCTGGCCATGCTGTACGCCGACGAAACCGCCCTGCGGCAAAAGGCGGAAACCCTTTTGCAAATGCTGCCGTTCCTTGGCGCGGACGCCGAGGTGACGCAGGAGACCGGCCAGCTTGGCGCGGGCAGCGCGCCCATGCTGCCGCTGGCATCATGGGCCGTGGCCATTACTCGCGAGCCCGTGCGGCTGGAGGCCGCCCTGCGTGGCCACACAGTCCCCGTTATCGGCCGCATTGCCCACGACAAATTGATATTAGACGTGAGGACGATAAAAGATGACGAATTAACAATAGTTGCAGATACCCTGCAAAAAGCGTGCAAAGCGATTACTTGAAAACATGCTGACATTGGAACATTGCAAGAGCGCAGGGAGGGTTGGTGCGCAAAAGCATATCGGCCCCCAGGGGCGCTTCTCTTGCCGCTTCGCGGCAATTCACCTTCTCAGCCGCAAGCTCGGCGGCGGACAACGGCCCCACCGTTGTCCGTAGACGACCGCGGAAGGTAGATGTGTGTTGCGTACCTGCACTCACGGCGTGGCCCCAAGGTTTTTATGACTGCCTGAAGCATTAATACCCTTTAAATAACCCGAAATCAGCCCTTAACACCACCACCGGAGAGTGAAACCTATGGCAGCACCGGCAAAATACGCCATCATCGGCACCGCGGGCCATGTGGACCACGGCAAAACCCAGCTTATCAAGGCCCTCACCGGCATTGACACCGACCGCCTGGCCGAGGAAAAAAAGCGCGGCATCACCATTGAGCTGGGCTTCGCCTGGCTGGATTTGCCCGGCGGCGAGAAGGCGGGCATTGTGGACGTGCCGGGCCACGAAAAATTCGTGAAAAACATGCTGGCCGGCGCCGGCGGCATTGACCTCGCCCTGCTCATCGTGGCGGCGGATGACGGCGTGATGCCCCAAACCCGCGAGCATCTCGGCATCCTTTCGCTGCTGGGTGTGCAAAACGGCATCGTCGTCATCACCAAGGCGGACCTTGTGGACGAAGATTGGGTCGAAATGGTGATGGAGGACCTGAAAAAGGAAACGGCGGGCACCTTTTTGGAAAACGCGCCCATGCAGGCCGTTTCCGCCCATACGGGTGTGGGCATCCCGGAACTGCGGGAGCTGATTTACGACCGGGTGAAGCTGCCGGACAACAACACCGCCGTGCCTTTCCGCCTGCCGGTGGACAGGGTGTTCAGCGTGGAGGGCTTCGGCACGGTGGTAACGGGTACGCTGATTGAGGGCGCGCTGTCTGAGGGGGACGAGGTGGAGACTTACCCCTCGGGCGAAAAAAGCCGCGTGCGCAATTTGCAGGTCCATTCCCAAGACGCGCCCACGGCCTTTGCGGGCCAGCGGGTGGCGGTGAACCTGGCGGGCATCAAAAAGGACGAAATCTCCCGCGGCGACACCGTGGCCGCCCCCGGCAGCATGCAGCAAACCCTGATGCTGGATGTGAAAGTGCGCGTTTTGAAGGACAGCCGCCGCGTTTTGCAAAACGGCAGCCGCCTGCACTTTTACCACGGCGCAAGGGAAGATTTGTGCAAGCTTGTGCTGCTGGGGCAGGAGGCCGTGGCCCCCGGCGAGGAGTGCTTTGCCCAGCTGCGTTTTGTGGAAGAGGTTGCCGCCAAAAAGGGCGACCGCTTTGTGCTGCGCTTTTATTCCCCGGTGGAAACCGTGGCCGGCGGCGTGATTTTGGACGCGAACCCGGCGAAGCACCGCCGGAACGATGCCCGCGTGCGCGACGCGCTGGATAAACGCGAAAAGGGCTCGGCGGCAGACAATTTGCTGGTGGCCGTCTCCGACGCGTCGCCGAATTTTATCCCTCTGCCGGACATTCAAAAGCATATCGCCATGGACGACGCCACCTTCAAGACTGAGTTGGAGGGCTTGATTGAAAGCGGGCAGGTGGTGCGTTTGTCGTCGCGCACGGCCATCAGCGCCGACTTTGAGGAGACCCTAGGCCGCCGCCTTGTGAAAATCATGCGCGACTACCACAAGCAAAACCCGCTGCAAAGCGGCATGCGCAAGGACGAACTGCGCGGCAAGCTGCTGCCGGGGCGCGAAATTGGCCTGGCAGACAAGGTGCTGTCTCTGTTTGAGGCGGACGGCCTCATCACCATCGACGGCCAGAAGGCCGCGCTGGCGGGCTTTAAAATCGAATACAGCGACGCGGACAAAAAGCTGTCGGAGACCATTGAAAAATTCTTTGCGGACGCAGCCTTCACGCCGCCCTCGCCGGACGAGGCCTACACAAAAAGCAAAGACCGCGCCGCTGTGAAGCGCGTGTACGACGCCTTGTGCGAAAGCGGCGCTTTGGTGGTAACCCCGTCCCAGATGGTGTTCCACCGGGACGCGGTGAACGAGGCGTGGAAGATGGTGCGCGAGTTTGCCGAACAGAACGGGCAGATTACTTTGGCCGAGTTCCGCGACTTGATCGGCGCTTCGCGCAAATACGCCCTGCCGCTGCTGGAGCTGTTTGACAGGCAGGGCAAAACGAAAAAAATAGATGACGCGCGGGTGCTGGTGTAGCGCCCGGCACTTGCCAAAACCCTGTGGCCTGTGGTACCATCATGTTTGCCCTCCCCGCGGCGCGGCAGGCCGGGCAAACAATATGGGAGTAGATGAGTGCTGGTGTGCTCCCCGGTCTTCAAAACCGGTGCAGGTGGTTAATAGCCGCCCAGGTGGGTTCGATTCCCACATACTCCCGCCATCCCAAAAAGCCCCCTTGCGGGGGCTTTTTTGTGCAAATTTGCCGGATGGCTACACGTGGATATCGCCGTATTTTTCCCCGCCGTCAATTTCTTTCAGCAGCCGCGGGATGGGCAAATGCTGCGGGCACACGCTTTCGCAGGCGCCGCATTCGGTGCAGTTTGTGGGCTTTTCGCTGTCGTCCATAAAGCGGTATTGCGCTTGAAAAGCCTCTTCGCCGCCAACCAGCAGTGAACCGTTATAGGTCCAAAAAACGTCCGGGATGGAAACCCCGCCGGGGCACGGCATGCAGTAGCGGCAGCCGGTGCAGGGCACGGCGGCTGTGCGTTTCAGCGCGGTAAGCGCCACGTCCAGCACGGCCCTGTCGCTCCCGGTAAGCGGCTCAAAAGGCGACAGGGTGGCCACATTGTCCTTTACCTGCGCCATGGTGCTCATGCCGGACAGCACCGTCATCACCTCGGGGAAACTGGCCGCGTAGCGGATGGCCCAGCTGGCGGCGCTTACGCCCGGGCGCGCCTTTTGCAAAGGTTCCAGCGCCTCGCCGCCCACGTTCGCCAGCATGCCCCCGCGCACCGGCTCCATAATAATGATGGGCAGGCCGTGTTTTTGCAGCACCTCATATTGCTCTTTGCTCTTGTAAAGGGTCCAGTCCAAATAATTCAGCTGGATTTGCACAAAATCCCACTGGAATGCACTGCAAAATTGTTCTAAATACTCCGGTTCGTCATGGAAGGAGAAGCCCAGATGGCGGATTTTCCCTTCGGCCTTTCTGCGGGCAAGGAAGCCGTATAGGTCAAGGTCCAGAACCTTTTGCCATGAATCACTGGTTAAAGAATGTAAAAGGTAAAAATCAATATAATCGGTTTGCAGGCGCTCCAGTTGCTCGTTGAAAATATGTTCGGCGTCTTCGGCGCATTCCACCTTGTACATGGGCAGCTTGGTGGCCAGCTTATAGCTTTCGCGCGGGCGGCCGGCCAGCGCTTTGCCAAGGAAAGATTCCGACGCGCCGCCGTGGTAAACATAGGCGGTGTCGATATAGTTCACCCCGTCCGCCAGCGCTTCGTCCAGCATGGCCTTCGCAGCGTCAAAGTCGATGTCGCCCTCCCCGGGGCCGTCCTTCGGCAGGCGCATGGCGCCAAACCCCAGCAGAGACACGGTTTCGCCTAGCGTTTTAATTGTGCGGTATTCCATGTCAGTTCCCTCGCTTTCTATTGCATCTGTTACTGTATTAACATGGCCTGCATGTTCTGTCAAATGCGGCCCCTTTTTCTTGCCGAAAAAAGGACTCTAGTGTATAATCTTCTATGTGCAATCTTCGCGGCCGGGTTTGGCCGTCAAAACGACAGGAGGAAGCAGGCTTGCGCTATTTGGACAACGCGGCCACCACAGCGGTGCACCCGCTGGTGGCGGATGAAATAGACGATGTGATGCGCCGCCTGTGGGCAAATCCCTCTTCGCTGTATGCGTCCGGCATGGAGGCTGAGGCCTGTATCTTCGCCGCGCGGACCACGTTGGGCCGGTTTTTTGGCCTGAAAAATGGCGTAAATGTGCAAACGCCGGAAGTTGTGTTCACTGCCAGCGGCACCGAGGCGTCCAACATCGCCGTGTTTGGCGCGGCGCGGGCGCGGCGGGCCTGGGGCGGGCACATTGTGCTTACCGGCTACGAGCACCCCTGTGTGGCGAACGCCGTGAACTATTTGTGCACGCACGAGGGCTTTACCGCCACCGTGATTGACCCCGGCGAAAACGGCAAAGTGGACGGCGACGCCATGGTTGCCGCCGTCACGGACAAAACAGTGCTGGTGTGCGCCATGCACGTGAACAACGAAACCGGCGCGGTACTGGACGTTGCCGCCTTGGCCGGGCGTGTGAAGGCCAAAAACCGGCGAACTGCCGTGCATGTGGACGGGGTGCAGGCCTTTATGAAACTGCCGCTGGATTTACCAGCCACCGCCATCGACACCTACGGCGTAAGCGGGCACAAGCTGCACGCCCCCAAGGGCGTGGGCGCCTTGTATATCCGCAAAGGGTTCGACCTGCTGCCCCCTTTGGCGGGGGGCTCGCAAGAGGGCAGCCGCCGCCCGGGAACAGAGAACACACCATATATCGCTGGGTTTGCAAAATCCACTTTGCTATATGATGAAAATAGAACAAAAATGGCACAAAATATTGAAAATCTTTCACAATTGCTGAAAACCGGCCTGCTTGAAATGGACGGTGCGGTTCTCAACTCTCCTGAGGATGCAATTGCGGGAATCGTCAATTTTTCTTTGACAGGATTGAAAAGTGAAGTGATTTTGCACTTTTTGGAACAAAAAGGCATTCTTGTGTCCAGCGGTTCCGCCTGTGCCAAGGGGGAAAAAAGCCACACACTCGCGGCGATGGGGCTAGGCGCCGCGCGTTTGGATGGCGCTGTGCGGGTGAGCTTTGCGGCAGAAAATACACAAGAGGATGTTGTTGAATTGATAAATGCGTTAAAAGAGGCGAACAGCACCCTTGCCAAAGGGCGGCCCGGGCAAAGGAGGCGTGCTTGAAGCAGTTGATCATCGCCACCATGGGTGAAATGACCCTGAAGGGCCAAAACCGGAACGTGTTCGAGACGGCGCTGCTGAAGGCCATCCGGCGCAGGGTTTCAAATTTAGGCAGTTATCACGTAAAAAGTATGCAGTCTGCGGTTTATATTGAGCCGACTGATGCGCAGGCGGAGGCCGCGATAGGGGAAGCCTTCGAGCGCTGCAAAAAAGTGTTTGGGCTGGCCTTGGTTTCCATCGCGGCGGTTTGTGAAAAAAGCATGGACGAAATTGCACAAATTGCCCCTGTGTATTTAAAAAGTGAATTACAAGTTGCTAAAACTTTTAAAGTGACCGCCAAGCGCGCCGACAAAAGCTTCCCGCTGGACAGCATGGCAATTGGCCGGGAGCTGGGCGGTGTGCTGTTGGAACAATACCCGCATTTAAAGGTGGACGTGAAAAACCCGGGGCTGGTTGTGACGGTGCAGGTGCGGGAAAAGGCGGCCTACGTGCACGCGGGCGCGCAAAAGGGCGCGGGCGGCCTGCCGGTGCCCACCAGCGGGCGCGCGGCGCTGCTTTTGTCCGGCGGCATCGACAGCCCGGTGGCCGGCTGGCAAATGGCAAAGCGCGGCCTGGGCCTTGTGGCGGTGCATTTTGCAAGCCCCCCTTACACCAGCCCCCGCGCCTCGGCCAAGGTGAAGCAGTTGGCGCGCGAACTTTCGCCCTACACCGGCCCGCTGCCATATTACGAGGTTCCCTACACCAAAACCCAGGAATACCTGCGCGACGCTTTGCCTAAACAGGATTACTTCACCGTGATGATGCGCCGCAGCATGATGCGCGTGGCGCGGGTGGTGTGCGAAAAAGAGCAGTGCGCCGCCATTGTAACAGGTGAAAGCCTGGCCCAGGTGGCCAGCCAAACCCTGCAGGCGCTGGCCTGCACCGACGCCGCCCAGGACCTGCCCGTGCTGCGGCCGTGCATTGGGCTGGACAAAGTTGAAATCACCGACATTGCGCGCAAAATCGGCACGTTCGAAACCAGCATACTGCCGTATGAGGATTGCTGCACCATTTTTACGCCGCCGCACCCGCGCACGAAGCCCAAACTGGCCGACGTGCTGGCGCTGGAGGCCGCCATGCCGGAACTGGCCGCCCACGAGGCCGAGGCGGCAAAGCTGGCCTGCGAAGGCGGGTTTGAGCTGATCGAGGGTGACCGGTAACGCGCCTTGTGTGTTGTATGCTTAATATGTTGCTATAGTTGTATACTTATATGTTGCATATATGTTTTATAATGCTGTGAGGCGATGTTGAAGTACGTTGGGAGACAACCATAAGTAAAAATTAGCACAATTATTACCCAGTGTTATACCAAGGCGGTAAACCGAACGAAATTTCAACCGGAAAGGTGGTGAGGCCAGTGTTGCGCGCGGAAATCATCTCCGTTGGCACGGAGCTTTTGCTCGGCGATATTGTGAACACGAATGCGCAGTTTTTGTCCCGCGAGCTGGCTTCCCTGGGCTTTTCCGTGTTTCACCAAAGCGTGGTGGGCGACAACCCCGCCCGCCTTGCCAAAACGGTGCAGGAGGCGAAGGACCGCAGCGATGTCATTGTTCTTTCCGGCGGCCTTGGCCCCACGGCGGATGATTTGACCAAGGAAACCGTGGCGGAGGTGTTTGGCGACCAGCTGGACGAAGACCCTGCCGTTTTGGCCGCGCTGGAGGGATTTTTCAACTCCCTTGGCCGCCCCATGACGCCGAACAACCGCAAGCAGGCCATGCGCCCCCGGCGCGGCGGCCTGTTTGCAAACCCAAACGGCACGGCCCCGGGTGCTTATTTTCGCCAGGGCGCCAAATATGCAATTTTGCTGCCGGGGCCGCCGCGGGAAATGGAGCCCATGTTTTTGAACGAGGTGCGCCCGCTGCTCGAGACCCTGCAGGATTCCAGCATCCGCTCGCGCACGCTGCGGGTGTTTGGCATCGGCGAAAGCGAGCTGGAAACCAAGGTGGCCCAGCTTTTGGAAGGCATGAACCCCACGGCCGCCCTGTACGCCAAAACGGGCGAAGTGCACGTGCGCATCACCGCAAAGGCGCAAAACGCCGGCCAGGCGGACATGATGTGCGCCGAATACGCCGCCATGTTTCGCCGCATTTTGGGCGATTTGGTCTACTCCGAGGACGGCGCGAACCTGGAAGAGACCGCTGTACGCACCCTTTTGGAAAACGGCGACACCGTGGCCCTGGCCGAAAGCTGCACCGGCGGTTTGCTCGGTCAGCGGCTCACGTCGGTGCCGGGGGCGTCGGGCGTGTTTGGCTTCGGTGCCGTCACCTATTCTAACGACGTGAAGCACCAGCTTTTGGGCGTGCGGGGCGGCACTTTGAAAAAATACGGCGCGGTGAGCAGCCAAACGGCGGCGGAAATGGCCTTTGGCGCCAAAAAACGCGGCCACGCCGACTATGGCGTCGCCATCACGGGCATTGCCGGGCCGGACGGCGGCACGCCGGAAAAACCGGTGGGCCTTGTGTACGTGGCGGTGGCCAGCGGCAGCCATGTGTATGTGCGCAAGCTGCTGATAAAAGACCGCCCGCGGGATTATGTGCGCGAAATGGCCACACAGCACGCGCTGGACATGCTGCGGCGCGTGGCGGCGGCGCTGCCCATGCCGGGGGCAAAGCTGTTCACGCGCTACCAGCAGGCCGATTTTGAGCGCATGGGCCCGCCGCGCCTGCACGGCGCTGCATTTGCCCGCATGGCGCTGGCCCTTTTATTTGTGGCGGCGGTGTTTGGCGCGGTGGTGCTGGGCATATACCTCACCCGCGGCGGCGGCGCGGCGGCCTCCGGCGGCGCGTATCCGTCCGACATGGGCTACACCTACGGCACCGAGGAATACACCCGCGCGGCAAACAGCCTGGTGCAGCGCCAGAAGGAGCAAAACCCCTCCGTGGTGGGCTTTGTGGCCATGCCGGGGGCGTTTGTAGAGCAAATGGTGGCCGCCACCCCCCTGCCACAGCCGGAAATAGAGGCGCAGCTGGGCATGGCGGGGCTCGACGACATGGCTCTTATTTCCGCCGAGGCAGACCCCGGCGTGCCCATGACGAACGCGCTGGTGCTGGCGAAGGAGGGCATGGCGCAGCTCTCGCGCTTTTTGGACGCGAAAAACGCGGGCAGCCTCACCACTTTTACCTATTATACCGAGCATTACGCCATGGAGTACCGTATTTACGCCCTGTACATCGTGGACCAATACGACACACAGCCCGACGGTTTTGATGCGCAGGCGTCGAATTTGTCGGGCTATACCGATTATATGACCTACATCATCGGCGCAAAGGCGCGCAGCATGTACGACATTCCCGTGCCCGTGGCACAAAGCGACAGTTACATGACGCTGTCCACGCCGGATCCGTCCGTGCCGGGGCGGCATATTTATTTGTGCGGGCGTTTGGCCCACGCGGGCGAGCCGGAGGCCGAAAAAAAGGCCGCCCCGGCGGGCGCGCCCATTTACCCCAACGCGTACTACAGCGCCACCGGCGCCGAAAGGCCGGACGAAAAGGCGGTTTACAACGGCTGGATGCGCTGGTTTTTGCAGGGGGACATTGAAAACGAAGAACTGGTGTACCGCGCGGGCATGCCCGAAACCGACCAGCCCCGCCCGTCGGTGGAGCCGGTGAACCGCCTGGGGCCGCAAAAAACGCCGGAGGAGCTGTACACCCCGCCGGCCGAAACCGCCGAGCCGACGCTGGACGACGTGCAGGCCACGCCCGAAGCGCCGTCCGGCAGTTCCTCTTCGGTAGATGCGTCTAATGCGGGCAGCGATTCCAGCGATACCGATGCCGCAAGCAACACAAGCAATGCCGCCGGCGAAAATGCAAACAGCGCCGCAGCTAGCGATTCCACCACGGGCAGTTCCGGTTCAAGCGCGGCTTCCGGAAGCGGTGACGCCGGCGCCAATGCCAGCGCCGCCGACACCGATGCAAGCGATTCCGATTCCCAAAGCGCGGCAGACAATTCCGGCGCCGCATTGCAGGTGGCCCCCACCGTCACAGACGAGACTACAAACCCCGGCGAGGCCGAAAGCGCGGCCGACGCAGAGCAGGTGCCGCAAATGGCGAAGCAAGACCCGCAGTATCTTACCGTAACCATGAACGGCGTGCGCACGAAAGGCGCCGTGGCGGACGTGCTGGCCTACATTTGCCAGAAGGAGGCCGCCTGGTGCGAGCCGGAGGTGATCAAAGCGGTGGCCGTCAGCGCGCACTCGTGGATTTTGTGCCGGCAAAACGCCGGTGTGGAAGCGCCGGAGGTGACGGGCCTTATGCCGAACGCCGCCGTGCGCGAAGCCGTGGCCGAAGTGGCCGACCTGGTGGTGACGGCGGACGGCGAAACGCCCGCCTTTACGCCCTGGTTTTCCATGGCGGCGGCGGGCACAAACCCTTCTGTTAACGCCTTTGGCGTGGAGCGCGCCTACCTTGCGGCAAAGCCCTCTGTGTACGAGCAAAGCCGGGACGACTGGCAGGCGGTGCAAAGCTTTTCCTCCGAGGTGTTCCGCGAAACGCTGGCTGCGCGCCTTGGCGCCACGGCGGAGGACATCGGCGACGACCCCTCCGCCTGGGTGACGGACGTGGAGCATGATGACAGCGGCTATGTCACTTCGCTGAAGGTGTTTGGCAAGCGGGTAAGCGGCATGGATTTCTGGCACGAATATTTCACCCGCGACGGCGAGCCGCTTTTGGCAAGCCCCGCCTTTGAGGTGGCCTTTTCCGGCGACGTGTTCGACATTACCACCTACGGCCGCGGCCATGGCTGCGGTTTGAGCATGGCGGGCGCCACGGGCTACGCAAACGGCGGCCTTGGGTATGTCGAAATTTTGCAGGCTTACTTCCCGGAAACGACCTTGATGGGTTGGATGGAGGCAGCTTCCGCATGATAAAAGGCGCTTTTCCACAAATTATCCGGATTTAATTGCTTATAAATGCAATACACGGCCTATTTTCCCGCTGCGAAGGCAACGGCCCTGGCCAGCTGGTCGGCGCAGGAGGTGTGATTGCGCCCGCAGCGGATGCCCGCGCATTTTTGCTCCAGAAAATCAACGGTGACGCCGTCCAGCAGGCGCGCCACAGCCTGCAAATTGCCGTTGCAGCCGCTGGTGAACCTGATATGGCTCACCACGTCGCCGTCCAGGTCAAAGCTGATTTTGGTGGAGCATACATTTTCCGGTGTAAACACGTGCTTCATTTGGCGGTACCCCTCCGGCCGCAACAGGTGTTTTGCCCGGCGGCCATTTCATTTTCATAATCATAAAACCTATCCTATCATATTGCAAAGCCATGAAAATGGCAAGGAGGCTGTATGGAACTGTTGAACCTGCAAAACGGCAGCGACGTGCGCGGTGTGGCGATGGCAACGCCCGGCGGCGAGGAAGTGAACCTGACGCCGGACATTGCGCGGCGGCTGGGTGGGGCGTTTGTGATGTGGCTGTGCGCCTATACAAACAAGCCCGCAAATAAGCTGCAAATCGGCCTCGGGCACGATTCCCGCCTTACGGCGGAGGCTTTACAAACCGCCATGGCCGAGGGCATTTCCGCCGAGGGCGCGCAGGTGTTCCGCTGCGGCCTCGCCTCCACACCGGCCATGTTCATGGGTACGGTGTTCGGCGAAACCAATTTTGACGGCGCGGTGATGATAACCGCCAGCCATTTGCCGAAAAACCGCAACGGGATGAAATTTTTCACCCGGGACGGCGGCCTGGACAAACCCGACATTACGGCCCTTTTGGGCATTGAGCCGCCGCTGGGGAAGGTATCCACTTTATCCCAGCCCGCGGTGGAAACCGCCGGAGGCGAACTGCCGTCCGCAGGACCCTGTAACCTAATGGACCTTTACGCCGCCTTTTTGCGGCAGAAAATAATCGACGGCGTGGGCACGGGCGCAAAACCGCTGGAAGGCCTGCACATTGTGGTGGACGCGGGCAACGGCGCGGGCGGCTATTTTGTGGAAAACGTGCTGCTGCCTCTTGGGGCAAACTGCGCTGGCAGCCAGTTTTTGCAGCCGGACGGCAATTTCCCAAACCACGCGCCAAACCCGGAAAACAAGGAGGCCATGGCCTCCGTTTGCGCAGCCGTAACGGCGGCCAGGGCCGACCTTGGCGTGATTTTCGACACGGACGTGGACCGCATGTCCGCCGTAACTGCGGGCGGCAAGCCCGTGAACCGCAACGCCATCATTGCGCTGATGGCGGCCATTTTGGCCCCTGAATACCCCGGCGCCACCATCGTGACGGACTCCGTCACGTCGGACCGTCTTACCGATTTTCTGGAAACGCTGGGCCTTGTGCACCGGCGGTTCCGGCGAGGCTATAAAATTGTCATCAACGAGGCCATCCGCCTGTCTGCCGAGGGCGTATGCGCGCCGCTGGCCATCGAGACCTCCGGCCACGGCGCCCTGCGGGAAAACTATTTTCTGGACGACGGCGCCTACATGGCGGTGCGCATTATAATTGCAGCAGCAAACGCAAAAAAAAGCGGAAAAACCATCAATAGTTTGCTGGATGGTTTTGTTTCCGGCGGTGATGAGCGGGAATACCGTCTGGTGATCTCCGGCGATGCTTTCGCCGCCTATGGCAAGGAGGTGCTGGCGTCCTTCGAGCAGCGCGCCGCCGCCGCGGGCATAGAAAAAGCCCCCACCGAGGAGGGAGTGCGCCTCACGTTCCCGGGCAAGGGCTGGCTGTTGCTGCGCATGTCTTTGCACGACCCTGTGCTGCCCTTGAATATTGAGGGCAACACAAGGGAGGACGCGGATGAAATTGGCGCCGCTGTGCGGCAGTTGCTGGAAGGGTTCACCCGGCTCTCCTGCAAAGGGCTGCTGAATTGACAAATTATTGCAGTGAAAATGCAAAATATGCCGTAAAAACAATGACATATCATGCGGCCACTGGTTTGGCGCGGCGGCAAGGGCCGAAAGGCTGCCCCGAAACGAACCGGCGGGCCGCAAGAAAAGGGGAGCGCAAATGAAAAAATTCCTGGAAGAGTTCAAGGCCTTCGCCCTGAAGGGCAACGTAATGGACTTGGCTGTCGGCGTCATCATCGGCGCGGCGTTCGGGGCAGTGGTGTCCAGCCTTACGGACAATATCCTCTCCCCCGTCATCGGCCTGTTCACGGGCAAAAACTTTGACGCGCTGCAGGCGGAGGTGTTCGGCGTCACCATCAAATACGGCGCGTTCATTACCAGCGTCATCAATTTTCTCATCATGGCCCTGGTGGTGTTCCTGCTGGTGAAGGGGATGAATGCGCTCGCGTCCCTGGGCCGCAAAAAGGCGGAAGAACCCGCCCCCGCCACAAAGCAGTGCCCCTTCTGCAAAACGGACATCCCCGTGGACGCCACGCGCTGCCCTGCCTGCACCTCGCAGTTGGGCGAAAAAAGCACGTGAGGAGAACGGGATTCAACAGGCAATGTCGGCGTCGCTTGCGGCGCCGGCTTCTTTTTTTGCGGCGCCCTGCCGCGAACCCGCAATGGTGATGACCAGCACGCTTGCAATGATGAGCGCGCCGCCGATGCCCTTGGCGATGCCCAGGGTTTCACCCAGCACGGCCACGCCCAGCGCCACGCTGGTGATGGGCTCGACGGTGGAGAGGATGGCCGCCGTAGACGGCCCGGACAGCTTGATAGCCACCTGGACAAGCGTGAACGCCCCCACAGACACCAGCAGCGCAATGAGGACGGTGTACACCCAGCCCAGCGGCTGGAAGGAGAGGGTGAAATTGCCGGTGGCGGCGGCAAAAACACCTGCCAAAACCGCGCTGCATCCGGAGAAATAGAACGATATCTTGAAAGGCGGCAGATTTTTCAGCGACGTGCGCGCCACGCCCAGCATGTAAACGGCGTAGGTGAAGGCGGAAATGAGCGCAAGCAGCAGGCCGAAAAAGCCCGCACCGGCGGCGTCGTCGAAAAACAGCAGCATACCCACCGTAGCCAACACCAGCGCCGCCGCCGTTGGCGGGTTCACTTTTTCCTTGAACAACAGCGCCCCGCCCAGTGTTACAACCACCGGGTACATATAATGCAGCACGGTGGCAAGGCCCACCGGCGCGTAGGAAAATGCAATGTACAGCAAGGCCCCCGTGGGCGCGAACCCTAAAAAGCCCACCAGCAATATATCTCGCGCCTCGCGTCTTGTCAGCTTCAGGCTAACGCGCTGCACTTTCAAAATGGCAAACAGCACCGGCAGGGCCAGCGCCGCGCGCAGGCAGGTCAGCATCGCCGGGTTCAGGCCAAGGGAGTAAGTCAGCTTTGCCAGAATGGTGGTTGCGCCGAACAAAAACCCGCCAACCAGCGCCGCAACCACGCCACCATATTTTTTCAAACGCAAAGCCCCCCTTTTTTTGCGCCGCCGCGCCATATCCTCATATAGAATAGCGCAAAGAAGGCCCGCCCGTCAACGGGTGGGCCATTTTGCAGAGGGGGCTTTTTAAGGTACGTTACACCCGTAGTACGCCGCGAAAGCCGCGCACAGTGTAGTAACTTTCCGCGCCGTTGTGGTAGGTGAAAACATGGCCGTAGCGGCGGTCGCAAAACAGGGCGCCGCCAAGCTTTCGAATATCCTCCGGCGTGGCCACCCAGCTGGAGGTTTTGGTGTCGAAGGGGAAAAGCTGTTGCAGTGCCCGGTACTGTGCCTCCGTCAGCAGCTCCACACCCATGGCGGCGGCGGTATCCACGGCGTTGCCCCGTGGCTTGTTGGCTTTGCGGGAGTTAAGCGCCGCGCGGTCATAGCAAAGGTTGCGGCGTCCGGCAGGGGTTTGCTCTGCGCAGTCGAAAAATATATACTCCTGGCTGTCCACGTCAAAATCCACCACATCCGGCTCGCCGCCGGACGCTTCCATCTCGAAAAGCGGAAACCACTTTTCCGGCCGCAGGTTCAGCTTTTCCCGCACGCCGGCCCAATCAAGCCCCGCGTGGCGGTCCATGTTCGCGTCAAACCGCGCACGCAGGGTTGCCAGCAAGTCGGTGCATTGCGCCTCGTCAAGGGACGTGTCAAACATATCCATAGTGCCTCCATTTTTTGCGCATGCTTTGAAAACAGCAAACAGGTGATACATCCAGTATACAAAGACGGCGGCGTTTTTTTCGTCGATCTAGGGTCGGGTGTTTGTTGTTTCCATAGGTCTTTGCAAAAAAAAATTGCTTATGTAGACGTCGGAAAATATGGTATACTGATAAAATATTTATGCATGGCAAAAAAAACTGGCGACAAATTTGTGTCATTGCTCTTGGCGCATTTATGCTTTAAATTTGGAAGATAGGTACTTAATTATGGCAAAAAGAGACTTTTATTTTGATAATTTGAAAATGGTATTGATAGTGCTGGTTGTTCTAGCCCATGGCATGGAAATAATATCGGGCCCTGTGCTGGGTGCGTTGTATTCGCTGATTTATTTATTTCATATGCCTGCGTTTATTTTTGTTACTGGATATTTTACGAAGAAACAATCGAAAATAAAGATTGGGAACTTGTTCATTCAATATTTAATTTTTCAAACACTATATTTGTTTTTCATGGGGTGGCTGAATGGAGTGCCTGTTTCAGAAACAACGTTTTTTTATACAACGCCGTTTTGGATATTATGGTTTACATTTGCCGCAATTTTTTGGAAAATGGTTGCACCATACATTACCCGTATGCCGAAAACAGCGGTAATAACAATCACGGTCGTGTGGGCGCTCGTGGCAGGCTTTATTCCAGATATCGGGTATGCTTTCAGCGCATCCAGGATATCCGTGTTTTTGCCATTCTTTATACTAGGTTACCTTGTGGAAGTAAAACATATTGAAATGATACGTAAAATTCCGTTTTGGGTCGGGTGCCTTACAATTCTAATTTCATATTTTTTGATACAAGCTGTAAAGATACCCGTAGGCATATTATATGGTTCGTTAGGATATGCCGCAATGGAGTTGCCAGGCGTCAGCGGAGCGTTTTGGCGTCTTCTGGCAATGGGGTGGGGCATGGTACTTGTGGTTTCGCTTATGGCGTGTATCCCGTCGGGGAAAATCATCTTGGCCACAAGCCTTGGTGCAAACACATTGCAGGTGTATTATCTTCATGCCTTTGTGCTCAAATGGGCGGCCGTTTTTGTTCCGGCAATTGTCGCAGGTATGATGGTTCGTAAAATCCTGTTTTTTCTCGCTCTTTTGATAGTTACATTTATCCTTGCCTCAAAACCAATCAGATGGATTTTTTGGCCATTGCTAAATCCGGTTTATTTTATCAAAAAAGCCGGGGAAAGTGAGTGGTTCAAGAAGGCGCAAGAAGAATAGCAAGCGAAAGCCTATTGCCTGAAAATGCAAGAGGCTTTTTGTCATAATTGGGGAGGTGATGTTTCACTGTTTTAAAAGTATATACCTTACTAAAAAGTAGATGCCGAAATTCCTCTGCCGCCCTACAGCCCCCCGGGTATAGTTGCAAAATTCGCACGTGGCTTGAAACCCCAGCTTTTGGTACAAATGCGGCGTACCGGAAAGCCGGCGCCTTTCTTGCAAAGGGGGGCATCCATGGTATAATATGACGAGTCGGAATAGCTTCGAAAACCGTTTACGGGAGGTGGAAAAGTGGACGAGCCGGATGTATGCTTGCAAGAAGGATATGGCAGTGAGGCGGAAAAAGCGCTCCGGCATCAGGTAGAGCAGCTCCAGGCGGAACTGCGCTCCACCCGGGAGTCCTTTCCCTACCGGGTGCTGAACTTGTTGTGGCGGCTTTCGCTCAAGCTTCGCATTCACAAGGTGCTGGACTTTTTCCGGAACGGGAAGCAGCGCCGGCTAACCGCCAAATGCCCCGCGCCGGAACAGCCCCCTATGGAATTCGACTTTACGAATTGCCTGAAGATTTACGAATACCGCTACCTGCGCTACCGGGAGGCGCGGGACGAGAGGTACCCGTTTTTATTTTCCGATGTGCAAACGCCGCACATTCCCGGGAGGGTAAGCGTGATATTGCCGGTGTACAACGGCGGGGCTTTTCTTGCGGGCTCGATTGAAAGCGTGCTGGCTCAAACCTATGCTGATTTTGAGCTTATCATCGTCAACGACGGCTCCACCGACGATTCCTCCGCCATTTTTGAAGCATACGCCCGGCAGGACGCCCGCATCCGGCTGGCGCACCAGGAAAACCAAAAACTGCCACGGGCGCTGTCCAACGGGTTCAAGCTTGCCCGCGGTGAATTTTTGACATGGACCAGCGCGGACAACCTGATGGCGCCGGATTTTTTGGAAAGCCTGGTTGCTGAGCTTGTCCGTCACCCGGAAACGGGGATGGTCTATGCAAATATCGAGCTCATAGACGGGGACGGCGCGCCCATTTTGGACAACAAATGGTATCCCCAGCCGGACAGCCCGCAAACCGTGCTGTTGCCGGACTGCATGCTTGCCCTGAACACCCACCCCAGAAACTATATCGGCGCCGCCTTCCTGTACCGGACGGCGGTGGCTCAGGCGCTGGAAGAGTATTCCGACATTCGCTTCACCATGGAGGATGTCGACTATTGGATGCGGGTGAATGAGGTCTTCAACCTGCGGCATGTAAGCTTCAGGCGCCCCATTTATCAATACCGCTTCCACGCCGACAGCCTGACAGGCCACAGAAAAGAACTGAAGATTGCGGAAAACCGATACCGTCTGATGCGCTGGGATGATTTCCGGCGCAAATTCCTGCTGCGTCCCCTTTGCTGGAAACTGGGCGGAATCGACCCCGAGGACGAACGCTTTGCGGGCTTTTTTGCCGGGATGCGGCAGGCGGGCCACCGCGTCATCGAGGATGACGCGGAACAGGCCGATCTGTGCCAAAGTGACTATACATCTACCATATATATGGCGTTTGCCGGCGTAGCAAAGGAGCCCACCCGCCTGCCGGAAGGGTGCTATAAAATTTATGTGGCGCCCCGGCCCGTAGAGGCGCCGCCGCCGGGGTGGGACTGTTATGTCAGCCTGGCGCCGGTGTCGGCAGAGGATTTCATCGGCGGGCACAAGGGCTGGTTTTCCTTCGGCTCCGGCAGCGCCATGTTCGCTTTTCTGGACATCCGCGCCAAAAACCATTTCCTGGCGCGCATGGAGCGGACAGCCACGCTGCCCCGCCAATACGAAAAGAAATACACCTGCGTGGTAGCACATAACAGGGGCGCCGACAAGCTGAAGGCCACGCTGGCCTGCCTGGCAAAGCTGAGCTGTGAAAAAGGCGCATATGAGATCATCGTGGTGGCGTCGGAGAGCGAGCGCGCAGCCGCGCCTGCAATATTGGAAGAAGTGGCGGAGCGGGAAGCGCTGCCGCCAAATATGCTGCGCATCGTTTTTTCGCCGGCGGAGGATGTGGCGGAATGCCACAACATCGCCGCATGGGCTGCAAAGGGCGAACGGATGGCGTTTTTTGCCTCCGGCGCGGTGTGCGGCGAAGACTACCTGCAAATTGCCGACCTGGCGTGGTCGTTCCACCCGGAGGTTGCCGCTGTCTGCGGGCGCATGTATGACGGGGCGTTGCCGTACAGTGACGAAGAACGGTTTACGGTAAAAAGCAGTATGGACGGCTACGCTTCATGCGGGTGCGTCTGCTGCAAAACAAGCGAGCTGCTATTATTCGGCGGCTTCCACGTGCACGAAAACGGCGGCTCCACTTCCTTCCCGGGCAGCGGGTGGGAACTTTCGCTGTTGTACCACCTTGTGGCGCAGGGAAGGCTGATTTTGGACACAAACGCCCTGTGCCAGCGCTTTGCAGAAAGAGAACCCACCACGCGGGAAGCGATGTTGGCCAATATGATGAACCGCTACGAGCTTGAAAATCTGGGGCTTGTCAAGTTTGAATCCTACCCGGACGAGATCCGCGCGCGCATCCAGCGCATCCGGGAGAAGGCGTTCCTGAAAGGCGACAACGCGCTGACGGAGGAGGAGCTGGATGCCAAGTGGGCCCATGAACAGCTTTGGGAAACGGTGTGCAAGGACCTTGGCGTGCGCTGCAGCCCGGATGGGGTGCGCAGCAGGTATACGGCGTATTGGAAAAGCGCCCGCGGAGAACAAAAAATCTAAACATGAGAAAAAGCCTTATGGCTTACCGCGAAGGACCTTTCTTGCAAAGAAACCCACACATGATATAATATGTTAGAGTGTCAGCAATTGAGTTTTTGTGAGTTTGCAGTCCAGCGCTTCTGTTCGTCGGCAGGCCACACTAGGAGTTTAAGAATGGCGTCTGAAAACAATACCCCCCGCCTTGAAATCACTACACGCATCGGGTGCAAAATGAACTGTGTTTACTGCCCGCAGAACACGCTGACCAAGCGTTACCGGGGGCGTCAAGACGGTCGGGATCACCCCATCGAAATGACGCTGGAGGTGTTTAAGGCATGCCTCGGCAAGCTTCCGCGCAACACGCGCATAGACTTTTCCGGAATGTGTGAGGCATGGTTGAATCCGCACTGCACAGATATGGTGCTGTATGCGCACGAACAGGGCTTTAAAATTGTCGTATACACCACGCTGGTGGGAATGACAAGCGTAGACCTCGAAAGGATAGCCCATATCCCGTTCGAGGAGTTTGTGCTGCATATTCCGGATGACGCAAGCAACGCGCACATCGATGTGACACCTGAGTATATTGCACTGCTGGAAGAAGTTGTCGGCATGAAACGGGGCGGGGTCCCTGTCGTCACGGGGTATTCCTGTCACGCGGGCCTGCATCCAGATATCAAGGGTTGTATTTCGGACGACAGCGTCCTGATTACTGAGATGAATGACCGCGCCGGTAATGTCGACCAGCCCAATGCCCCACATGTTTCCCCCAATGGGGAATCCATCTGTATTAACTGTGGCTGGGAAATCCACCACAATGTGCTGCTACCGGACGGAACTGTGCTGTTGTGCTGTATGGACTACGGGATGAAGCACATTTTGGGGAACCTTTTAGAAGAGACATGGGAAGAAATCCACAACTCCGCAGAGGCAAAAAAAGTGAAAGAAGGTTTTTGCAAAGCAGACGCAGATACCCTTTGTAGAGGTTGTGTAAACGCAGTAGAAATGGACGTTTTATTTGAGCATTATGCGTTATTCCGCAAATGGGCGCGTGATTTGCATCGCTCGGAAAAAGCCCTGACAGCTGACCTTGCCGTTTACCGCAGTTGGGTGGAAAGGCTGGAAAACCACAGCACATGGCTGCAGAGCCAAGTAGGGGAGTTGGAGGCGCGGGCTGCCAACCTACGAAATGAGAAGTTTGATTTGGAAGAAAATATCAGGCGGCTTGTCGACGAGGGTGTGTGTTTAAACGCTAAGATCGACTTGCTGCGGGATCAGGTTAATGATTTGAAGAATGCTGAGAAGGCGAAAAATGCGAAACTTAAGAAAAACGAGCAATATATTTCTATGCTGGAAGGCTCAAAAACATTTAAGATTATGCGGCTGATGGGAAAAATTACAGGACATTAACCGGGCGCAAAGCAACGAATAGCAGTCATGAAATGGCCGCATGGCAATGTATGCATAGGGAAACGTTTATTGGGAGAAGGAAAAATGGACGAGTTGGATATTCAGTTTTATGAAGACCGGATTGACGCGCTGGAACAGGAACTGATTCGGCTTAGAACTGAAAATCCTGCGCCCGTTCCCACCAAGGTGCTGGTTGAGGAAGTGTGTGTGGGCGAATCAGAAAAAATATTGCGGCAACAGGTGGGGCAGTTAAAAAAAGAACTAAAAACCATCCAATCATCGTTCCCGTACCGGGTGTTGAATCTGTTGTGGCGGCTGTCGCTTGCGCTCGGGGTACACCATTTACTTGATTATTTTAAGAGGAAAAACCGAAATAAAATTGGTCCGTCTCCGGTGCAGGCTCGAAAATGCCCCGCGCCGAAGCAGCCCAAAATGGTGTTTGACTTTGAGCACTGCCTCAACTCTTATGAATATCGGTTCTTGCTGTACAAGGAAGAACGAATTAAAAAGTACCCGTTTTTACTTTCAGCTGTTCAAACGCCGCATATCCCCGGGAGGGTAAGCGTGATATTGCCGGTGTATAACGGCGGCGACTTGCTGGCGGCTTCGATTGATAGCGTTCTGGCCCAAACGTATGCGGACTTCGAATTTATCATTCTCAACGACGGCTCTACCGACGGCACGCCGGGCCTTATAGATAGTTATGCGCAAAAAGATAGCCGTATCAGTGTGGTGCACCAAGAAAACCAGAAGTTGCCACGGACGTTGTCGAATGGTTTCAAGCTTGCACGTGGTGAGTTCCTGACGTGGACAAGTGCTGACAACTTGATGGCGCCGGATTGTTTGGAGAGCCTTGTGGCCGAGCTTGCCGGCCACCCTGAGACGGGCATGGTTTTCGCAAATATTGAACTGATTGACGAGAACGGCGCGCCCATCACCGACAACCGGTGGTATCCAGATCCCGCCCATCCGCAAACGGTAGTGCTGCCCGAATGCATGCTGGAACTAAATACCTATGCGAACAACTATATCGGCGCCGCGTTTCTGTACCGCACGGCTGTGGCACAGGCCCTGGAGGAGTATTCATATGTCCGTTTCACTACGGAAGACTATGACTATTGGATGCGAATAAACGATATTTTTAACCTGCGGCATGCCAGTTTTAAGCAGCCCGTCTACCAATACCGCCTCCACCCCGAGAGTTTGACAGCCAAGGACAAGGAACTGGGAATCTCCGAAAACCGCTATCGGCTGATGCGCTGGGATGATTTCCGGCGCAGTTTCTTGCTGCGGCCGCTTTACTGGAAAATCGATGGAATCGGTTTGGACGACAAACGGTTTTCGGCCTTTTTTGCAGACATGCAGCATGCCGGGCACAGTACCATCAGCGATTTTGATGAACAAGCTGCGCTGTGCCAAAGCGACTATACTTCTACCGTATATATGGCATATTCCGGCAAAGGCGCAGATCCCTTCAGGCTGCCGGCAGGCTGCTACAAGGTTTACGTGGCGCCCCGGCCGGAGCCGGATCCCCCGCTGGGGTGGGACTGTTATATCAGCGTGGCTCCTGTATCGGCCGAAAATTTCATTGGGGAACACAAAGGTTGGTTTTCTTTTGACAGTGGAAGGGCTATGTTCGCATTTTTGGAAATTCGCGCGAAGAGCAGGTTCCTTTCCCGAATGGAGGGTACGGTAGAACTTCCCCGCGAATACAGCAAAAAATACACCTGTGTGGTTGCGCATAACCGGGGGGGCGCACAAATCAACAGGACAATCGAAGCCCTGACTAAAATGAACTATGACGCGGATGAATATGAAATCATCGTGGTGGCGCCCGAAAGCGAGCGGGAAACGGTGTCCCATATGTTTGAAAAGATATGGGAAAGGCAAGCGCTGTTGCCGGATATGCTGCGCATTGTATTCTCACCGACAAATGACGTGGCGGAATGCCACAATATTGCGGCCTGGGCTGCGAAGGGGGAGCGGATCGCTTTTTTTGCCGCAGGCGCGGTTTGTGACAACAACTATTTGAAGGTTGCCGATTTGGCGTGGTTGTTTCATCCCGAAGTGGCCGCAATTTGTGGCCGCGCATGCGATTCAGCATTGCCTTGCGGGGGCGAAGAGCGGTTCGCCGTGATGTTAGACATGGAGGGTTATGCTTCTCGCGGCTGTGTTTGCTGTGAAACAAGCGAACTGCAGGTGTTTGGGGGCTTCCATGTGCACGAATCCGGTGGCTCTGTTTCTTTCCGCGACAGTGGATGGGAACTATCCTTGCTGCACAGTTTGGTGGCCCATGGCCGCCTGCTTTTAGATACCAATGCCCTGCGCCAATTATTGCCGGAGGGAGAAATCGTCACGCGGGAGTCCGTGTTTGCCCATGCGATGAACCGCTATTACCTTGAAAATTTGGGGCTGACCAAGTTCGATTCCTACCCGGATGTGATCCGCGCGCGAATCCAAGATATTCGGAAAAAAGCGTTTGAAGAAGGTGTTGACGCGTTGTCTAATGAAGAATGGTATACCAAACGGGCCTGTGAACAGCTTTGGGAAACTGCTTGCAGGGATTTTGGCGTACGCTGTCAGCCGGATGCCGCCCGCACAAAATATACCGTTAACTGGACAAATATGACCGGAGAGTACAGCGGTATCAACAAACTGCAGTTTTTGGAAGAGAATGGCGTGTTGGGTCAGGCAACACCTGCTGTCAGCGTGATTGTTCCCATCTACAAAGTAGAAAAATTCTTGCGGCGATGTGTAAAGAGTATTCAAGAGCAAACGGTAAAAGATATCGAAATCATTCTGGTTGACGATGGCAGTCCGGACAACTGCCCCGCCATGTGCGATGCGTTTGCACAGGCAGACAGTCGCATAGTGGTTATTCATAAACCCAATGGAGGGCTGTCTGACGCACGGAACGCTGGAATCGATGTCGCGAAAGGAGAGTATTTCGCATTTGTCGATAGCGACGATTGGATAGAGCCTGACATGCTGGAGGAACTGCTGTTCGCTGCAATTTACTGTGATGCCGGGATTTCAGCATGTGGCTTTATCAACGTATATAGCGAACACGAAGAAAACTCCGCAGAGGAAACAGGCCAAATTTTTTTAAACGACAACTTTTATGCGTTGCGCAGTATGTTGGAATGGGGCCGTTTTAAATGTATGGCATGGGATAAGTTGTATCATAGGCGCCTTTTTGCCGAAGGGAAACGTTATCCCAAGGGAAAGCTGCACGAAGACGAGTTTTTTACACACCGTGTGGTGTATGAGGCTGACCGCTGTGCATATGTAGACCGGGGGCTGTACCACTATGACCAGACACGGGAAGACAGCATTACCGGTACTGTAATCACCGAGCGGAATTTGGATGTGGTGGAAGCTTACCGGGAAAAGGTGGATTTTTACCGGGAGCGCACCAACACAGCGCTGTACGAGAAATGCCTGAACATGTATTGCTGGACGGCGCTCGACCGGCTTGAAAAATGCAAGGCGGCAGGTCTGGAGGGAGAACAGGTGGAACGAGTGAAGGGCTGGCTGCGGGAAGACTATGAGAGATTCAGCCAGGGAAAGGTGCCGGACAAAAGATTGAATATGGTAGCGGAAATGATTAAGTGACAGCTATCAAATTCGAAATTTATAGGTGCATCTTGCAATTCAAGTTGGAAAAGGCGCTGCCATCTCCGTGATTTCCACTAGCTGAGATTTTCAATATTTGCAACTCAAACGGTTCCGCTCAATGAAATATGCCACAGCGGCATCAAGCGAATGTGAGAGGAAAAAATGAATATAATGCCGAATAATCTGAAACGACAATATGATTTGCACTCTTCTGAATACGAAGAAAAAGCTTTGCAGGTATTACGCGGCGGATGGTACATCCTTGGCGCAGAGGTTTTAGCATTTGAAACCGAGTGGGCACGATACATCGGCACGGAATACTGCGTGGGCTTAGCCAGTGGTTTAGATGCCCTTTGGATGAGCTTTCGCCTCTTAGATATCGGACAGGGCGATGAAGTGATTGTATGTGCAAATGCCTATATTGCCTGCGTTATGGGCATCACAATGAATCGTGCGAGACCTGTTTTTGTCGAACCGGACGAATATGACAACATTGACACTAACAAAATTGAAGCGGCAATTTCGCCAAATACGAAAGCCATTTTGGCAGTACACCTATATGGGCAAGCCTGTAATATGACCCACATCATGGAAATTGCACAAAAGCACAATTTGCGTGTTGTTGAAGATTGCGCTCAAAGCCATGGGAATCATTGGGATGGTGAAACAGTTGGTACGTTTGGCGATATAGGCTGCTTTAGTTTTTATCCAAGTAAGGGTTGCGGCGCATTTGGGGATGCCGGCTGTATTGTTACGGATAATGCAGGACTTGCCGACCAATTCCGCACATACCGCAACTATGGCAGCAAAGTGCGGTATGAAAATGAAATTGTTGGCACAAATAGCCGCCTAGATGAGTTACAAGCCGGTTTACTGCGCGTAAAAATGCGACATCTGGTGGAATTTAACAATGAGCGCTGCATAATTGCAAAACGTTATATGGAAGAAATTAAAAACAACATCGTGCATTTTCCGAAAACCCGGGAAAACGCTGATTCCACGTGGCACCAGTTTGTGGTACACATTCCGCAAAAGAGAGATGCTCTTGCTGCCTATTTAAAAGAATTGGGTATCGGGACAATCATTCACTATCCTATTCCGCCGCACTTGAGCAAAGCGTATGCCTATCTGGGACACCATCAAGGAGATTTCCCAATTGCAGAGCGATATGCAAACGAGGTACTTAGCTTGCCTATGTACAACGGAATGACTGCCGAAGAGCAAACATATGTAATTGATGCAATAAACCGGTTTGAGCGATGGAGGGTCTAATGCATTTAAGAAAGCTACTTCCCCAAGACCGTGAGCGAATGTTAGCATGGATGAAAAATCCAAAGATGTTTCGCTTCTTCCGCTTTGACCCAGATACCGTAACAGCTGAAAGCGTCGATACATTTATTTGTGCGGCAGCAGATACGGATATACATATGCATCTCGCGTGTGTGGATGAAGCCGACCAATACTTGGGTACAGTTAGTTTGAAAAACATCAATCGCGACAATCAGACTGCTGAATATGCAATCAGCTTTTGCCTTGAAGCGCAAGGTACCGGTGCTGCACGATATGCCACACAGGAAATTTTGCGTATTGCCTTTGATGAAGTGCGGTTAAACAAGGTGTATTTGAATGTTTTCAGCGATAATCTTCATGCAAGACATTTTTACGAGAAAGCCGGTTTTGTTTTTGAGGGAGAATTTAGAGAGCATATTCAAATACGCGGTGAACATAAAAATCTCTGCTGGTATTCAATACTGAGAAAAGAGTGGAATCAGTGAACAATAATAATTACAATAAAGTACATATGCTGGAATTCCCTCAAATGGGTGACGAGCGAGGTCATTTAGTGGTTGTAGAGGGCCTACAGGACATACCATTCGAACTCAAGCGTATTTTTTATATTTACGGCTCAGACTGTGATGTTGTCAGAGGTCAGCATGCAAATCGCAAAACCGAATTTGTCTTAGTCAATGTTGCAGGCCAAAGCAAGGTGAAGGTTCGGGACGGGAAAGGGAATGAGGCGGTTTTTTGCCTGAACCGTCCGCATACGGGCATTTACTTGCCGACAATGGTGTGGAAAGACATGTATGACTTCAGCCCAGATTCTGTTCTTTTGGTTTTGGCCAGTGAGCATTATGATGCGGAAGAATATATTCGAGATTACGATATCTTTGTAGAGGAAGTGAATTACTCATGAAAAAAATATCAGTAGTAATTCCTGTTTATTTTAACGAACAAAATTTACATGCGCTATACACAGATATTTGCGAGAAACTGTTTTCACATACAGAATTTAAATGGGAGGTTGTTTTTGTTGATGATGGTTCTGGCGATGGAAGCTGGGATGTTTTACAAACTTTGCTTCAAGAGGATGACCGCTTGCATGCAATTAAGCTTTCGCGTAATTTTGGATCCCATGCAGCAATTCTGTGCGGGTTGAGTCATGCGACAGGAGACTGCGCTGTTGTTAAGGCTGCTGACTTGCAGGAACCGACAGAAATGATTCTTGAAATGGCAGAAAAATGGCTGGCGGGCAACAACGTAGTCCTTGCCGTACGTAGCGACAGGAAAGAAAGCTTCGGACAAAAGCTGTTTGCATGCCTATATTACTGGCTTGTACGTAAAACATCACTCCCAACAATGCCAGTGGGTGGGTTCGACATATTTTTGCTGGATCATAAAGTGATAGAAGTATTAGAACGTATGGACGAGAAGAATAGTGCTATTACGGGACAAATTCTGTGGTCCGGTTTCAAAACGGAGAAGATATACTATACTCGTCGTACACGAGAAATAGGAAAAAGCCGCTGGACGCTCAAAAAGAAAATCCGTCTTGTCATGGATACCCTGTTCAGCTTTTCAACTGTGCCAATCACCTTTGTATCTGTCGTTGGTGCTGCAAGTTTTTTGGGCGCAATTATCTGGAGCATTTTTATATTGATTAATAAATTGATAGGCAATATCCCTGTTTCGGGCTGGACAACATTATTTATATTCCAATTATTCAGTTTTGGGATAATTATGCTTACGATGGGGATTTTGGGCGGCTATTTGTGGCGCAATTTGGATGCTTCTAGAAACCGGCCCGTTTATATTGTAGAACGGGAAACGAAACACAACTCTGATGATCGATAATGCATGCATGGAGCTAACACCCCGTATTCCCACACAAAAACACTTGGCGGCCCGCAAGGGCCGCCCAAGCCAGCTTGTCCAACAAGTCGCACATGTGCGGCTTGTTGGTATAATAAGGGACTGTCAATGTTTATGTGCAAAATAGAAAAATGAGGCCAAAGGTTAGCTCATCGGCAGAGGGAAGTGTCGATGGCTGTCTCAAAGGGCACACCCTTCAGTCGAGGCATGTTCAGTGTCACATCACCGCTGGTAGTGGTCAGGTTTCTCTGGTAGTGTCCGCTGCGGTATCCCTGACGGGCTTCAGTACGCTCGTATTTGGCGGCTTGGGTCAACTCCGCAGCTTCTTTCTCCAATAGGTCGTTCAGCGTTTCTTTCACGTTGCCGCGCACCAGTTCCTTCAACTCGTCCTTGATTGCACCCTCGTTTAGCTGTATGATTCTTGGACATATTGTGGCCTCCTTCGGTGAATAGGTTCTCAACAAACCCATTTTACCATTTGGCCTCAATGTGTCCTTTTTCTATTTGCGCAATCTATTGTACGTCATCGGCGGTGTTTATCGCTGAACGGGGGAATGCACATAAACGGCAAAGAAATTTTGCTATTCCTCGATTCTATCACCATATTCTCTTATAAAAATCTCATTTGCTTTCATCAACTCGTCATGATACGTTTTATAAGTCCCGCTTAACCTTTTCATGGCCGGGATGAAAACGTCATTGTACCCGCTCTCATTTTGGAATTGAGTAATAATTTCTTTCAGTTTATAGTCTGGTGATTGCTTGTATTCGTCAGATTTTTTATACGCCAAATACAGCTCAAGTGCATCCTTTCTGTCGGCCAGATATTGTTCTGGGTTCTTGACAGCTT
>JAVBNG010000032.1:0-43732 GCA_031551695.1 Oscillospiraceae bacterium | reverse complement strand
GTTCGGGTTCCGGCTCGGGTTCGGGTTCCGGCTCGGGTTCGGGTTCCGGCTCGGGTTCTGGCTCCGACTCGGGTTCTGACTCGGGGTCAGGCTCCGGTTCGGGTTCGGGGTCAGGCTCCGGTTCGGGTTCGGGGTCAGGCTCCGGTTCGGGTTCGGGCTCGGGTTCGGGGTCGGGTTCGGGGTCGGGCTCTGGCTCTGGCTCTGGCTCTGGCTCAGGTTTTGCTTCAGCCGTCGGTTCAGGCTCAGGCTCCGGAGTTGCCGCTTCTTCAGCTTCCGCCGCAGGCTCTTCGGTGGGCTTCTTCTCCGGCGCATCCGCCGCGCCGGCGGCTTCCGCCAGCAGCGCCGCTGTGCCGGTAAGCTCTTTTTCCGCACCGGCCTCGGCAATTTCATGCACCACAGGCTGTGCGGCGGCGGGCTGCGCCGCCTTTTTCTTTGTGCCGGGGCGCAGTTTCGGCGTGAACAGGTTTAGCCGCAGGGCGTTCGTCACCACAAAAATGCTGGACAGGCTCATGGCAGCCGCGCCGAACATGGGGTTCAGCGTCAGGCCGAAGGCCGGATAGAACACGCCCGCCGCCACGGGAATGCCGATGATGTTGTAAATGAACGCCCAGAACAGGTTTTGTTTGATGTTGCGCAGCACGGCGTGGCTCAGGTCAATGGCCGTCACCGCGTCCACCAGGCTGCTTTTCATCAGCACAACGTCCGCCGACTCAATGGCCACGTCCGTGCCCGCGCCAATGGCGATGCCCACGTTGGCCCTTGCCAAAGCGGGCGCGTCGTTGATGCCGTCGCCGATCATGGCCACCTTGTGCTCTTGCTCGATCAACCGGCGGATCTTGTCGTCCTTGTCCTTCGGCAGCACCTCGGCGATCACTTCGTCGATGCCCACGGCTTTGCGCACGGCCTCGGCCGTGGCGGCGTTGTCGCCCGTCAGCATCACCACATGCAGGCCCCGCTGTTTCAGCGCCTTGATGGCGGCGGCGGAATCCGCCTTCGGCATATCCGCCACGGCGGCAAAGCCCGCCAGCTTGCCGTTTTCAGCATAAAAAATGGTGGTTTTGCCCGCCTCGGCATACTCCCGGGGTAAATCGCCCGCGGGCGCAAGGTCCACGCCGTTTTCTCTCATCAGGCGCTCGTTGCCTGCAAGCAGCTCTTTTTTGCCACATCTGCCCGCAAGGCCAAGGCCGGACAATACTTCAAACTCGTCCGCCTCCAGCGGCCGCACGTCCCGCGCGGCGGCCTCGGCCACCACGGCCTTGGCAATGGGGTGGGAGCTTTTCGCCTCCAGCGCAGCCGCAAGGGCCAACAATTCGTCCTCCGTGCGCTTCACGGCAACAATGTCCGTCACCTGGGGGCGGCCTTCGGTGATGGTGCCGGTTTTGTCCAGCACCACGGTGTCGATTTTGCAAAGGGACTCCATGGCCTCGGCGGTCTTGTACAGGATGCCGAACTTGGCGCCCCGGCCGGTGCCCACCATCATGGCCACGGGCGTGGCAAGGCCCAAGGCGCACGGGCAGGAGATGACCAGCACCGTGATGGCCCGCGCCAGCGAGAATTCGAACCCTTTGCCCGCGAACATCCAAATGGCGAAGGCCACCGCCGCCAGCGCAATGACCACCGGCACAAAAATGCCGCTCACCCGGTCCGCCAGCTTCGAAATGGGCGCCTTGGACGCGCCCGCGTCCTCCACCAGCTTGATGATTTGGGAGAGGGTGGTGTCCGCGCCCACGCGCTCGGCCTTCATTTTAAAATAACCGCTCAGGTTGATGGTGGCGCCGGTCACTTTGTCGCCGACGGTTTTGTCCACCGGCAGGCTTTCACCCGTGATGGCGCTCTCGTCCAGCGACGAGGAGCCGCTGGTGATGACGCCGTCCACCGGAACGCGCGCGCCCGGCCGCACCACCAAAACATCACCCGCGCGGATGTTGGACACAAGGATTTTCTTTTCCACGCCGTTCCGCCATATGATGGCCGTCTCCGGCGCAAGGTCCACCAGCGACTGAATGGCCGCGCCCGTGCGCCCTTTGCTGATGGCCTCCAGCATTTTGCCAAGGGTGATAAGGGTCAGGATCATGGCGGCGCTTTCAAAATACAAATCGTGCATATAGCGCTCGGCCACGGCGGCCACGCTGTTGCCAAGGGCCCAGCAAATGCGGTACAGCGCGAAAACGCCGTAGCCCAAAGACGCCGCCGCGCCAAGGGCGACGAGGCTGTCCATGTTGGGCGCGCCGTGTATGGCGCTGCGGAAGCCGCTGACAAAGAACACCCGGTTCACAAACACGATGGGGATGCAAAGCAAGCCTTGCGTAACGGCGAACACCGCCGCGTTTTCCACGCCCTTCAGCACGCCGGGCAGCGACAGGCCCGCCATATGGCCCATGCTGATGTACATGAGGGGGATGAGGAAGATAAACGACACAAGCAGGCGGCGGCGCATGTCTTCCACTTCCAGGTTCACGCGCTTTTGGGGATGCGTGTCCTGCCTTGCGGGCTTTGCCGTGGGGCGGATGTAATTGTCCAGTGACAGTGTGGCGTCGTAGCCGCTTTTGCGCACGGCTTCAATAATATCGTCCGGTTTCAGCAGTGTTTCGTCCGCAACAACGGACATGCTGTTTGCCAGCAGGTTCACGGCAACCTTTTGCACCCCGTTCAGCTTGCCGACGGCACGCTCAATGTGCGCGGCGCAGGCCGAGCATGTCATGCCGCTTACCTCAAATCGATATGTTTGCATGGCACCCCTCTTGAAAATGGTTTTATGGTTTTAATGGTTTTATTTATGATAGAATATGTTTTTGATCCCGAATGAGTGTCACTGAAATATCTCCTGCCAAGATACTATTATAACACAACCACGATGGCTTTACACAAAATTATCCATTTTTTTATCCGGTTTGCCGAACAGGCGCTGCTGCGCGGAATTGGATGTACGGCAGTGCAGAAAACACAAATTTTCCATTTGATTTTCACTCGTTTAGCGATATAATGAAAAAAATGACACGCCCGTGGCGGGCGGAAGACGGAGGAAGCCATGGTGCAGGAAAAGCGTGTTGCGGCGGTGATTGTGGCGGCGGGGCAAAGCCGCCGCATGGGCTTTGACAAGCTGTTTTGCGAGGTGGGCGGCAAGGCGGTGTGGCGCACGGCGCTGGACGCCTTCGACAGCCATCCCCTTGTGGACGAGCTGGTGCTGGTATGTGGCGAAAACCTCGCTGCCTTCGAGGCTGCGCTGGAAGCCGCCCCTGCGAAAAAGCCGGTGCGGCTTGTGCCCGGCGGCAAAACCCGCATGCACAGCGTGAAAAATGGTGTGGAAGCCTGCGAAAACGCGGCGCTTGTAGCCATCCACGACGCGGCGCGGCCCTTTGTGACGGAAGCCGTCATCACGGCGGCGGTGGAAGCCGCGGCCGAATGCGGCGCGGCGGCGCCCGCCGTGCCGCTGAAGGACACGGTGAAAGAAGCGGAAAACGGCAAGGTGGTGCGCACCCTTTCGCGCGGCGGCCTTGCCGCCATGCAAACGCCGCAGGTGTTTTTGCGCGGCGCGTACCTTGCGGCGCTGGGCGGGATACCGCAGGCGGATTATGCCGCAGTGACGGACGACTGCATGGTGATGGAACGGGCGGGAAAAGAGGTGCGGCTGGTGGACGGAAGCTACGAGAACATTAAAATTACCACGGTGGAGGATTTGCCGGATAACGCTGCAAGTGATAAAGCAGACGCAACATCTCTGAGAATTGGCCACGGCTATGACGTGCACCGCTTTGCGCCAAACAGGCGCTTCATTGTGGGCGGGGTGGATATTCCGCACCCGGTGGGCCTTTTGGGCCATTCAGACGCCGACGTGCTGCTGCACGCGGTGACGGACGCTGTGCTGGGCGCGGCCGCCCTTGGCGACATCGGGAAACTGTTCCCGGATTCGAGCGACGAGTTTAAGGACGCGGACAGCCTGGTGCTTTTGCGCCGCGCGGCCGCGGCCGCGCGCACGGCCGGCTTTGCCGCCGTGAACGTGGACGCCACCGTGGTGTGCCAGGCGCCAAAGCTTAGCCCCTACATTGCCGCCATGCGCGGGAACATTGCGGGCGCCCTTGGCATTGACGAAAGCGCCGTGAACGTGAAGGCCACCACGGAAGAGGGCCTGGGCTTTACCGGCGCGCGGGAAGGCGTGGCCGCGCACTGTGTTGCCTTGCTGGCAAAAGCACGGTGAATATGGTATACTAATATGTGATTTATTTTTTTGCGCAGGGGTGCCGTTTCCCTTGCGCCAAAAGACCGGAGGGATACGGTGCCAGGTGTGATCGCAAATTTTTTCACCACCATTGTGAACCAGCTATCGCTGCTTTTCCGCGAGGTGAAGTACAGCGACGTGCTGGACGTGATCATCATGGCCTTTTTGATCTACGAGTTGATTCTTATTGTGCGCAACACCCGTGCTGCGCAGCTGGCAAAGGGCATTGTGGTACTGCTGCTTTCCTACGCGCTGTCCGCCATGCTGGGGCTGAAAACGCTGTCCTTCGTGCTGCAGGCCATCATGAGCTTCGGCATCGTGGTGCTGGCGGTCATCTTCCAGCCGGAGCTGCGCCGCGCCATTGAGCAAGTGGGCGGCGTGAATACTCTGTTTGCCCGGTTTTTGCGCCAAAGCGGCCCCACGGGCCAAACGCGCACGATGTGGGAAAAGGGCATTGTGGCGGTATGCGACGCCGCCGAGCGCATGGCGGAGGAAAAAACTGGCGCGCTCATCGCCATCGAGCGCCGCTCGAACCTGGTGGAGATCATCCGCACCGGCACGCCGCTGCATGCGGATTTGAACATCGAGACCCTCACCACCATTTTTTACGAGGGGACCCCCCTGCACGACGGCGCCGTGGTTTTGCGCGACGGGCGCATCGAGGCTGCGGGCTGTTTTTTGCCCCTTTCCAACAATCTGGCCGTCAGCAAGGACCTTGGCACGCGCCACCGCTCTGCCCTGGGCCTTTCCGAAAGCTGCGACGCCATCGTGGTGGTGGTAAGCGAGGAGACGGGCATCATCTCTTTGGCCAAAAGCGGCGTGCTTATCCGCCGGCTGGAGCGGCAAAACCTGTTCAACCTGCTGGAGAGCGAGATCATCCCACCGGAAGTGCAAAAGGAAAAGCGGCGGCTGTTGCGGCGAAAACCCGCCGCCGGCGAAGAAAATAACGAGGGGCCGCAAAGCTGATGAAGAACAAGGAGAAAAAAGGGCTGTTTGCCGATAAACGCGTGGTGCTTGTGGTCTCCGTGCTGCTGGCGGTTTTGGCGTGGGTTGTCGTGGCGGGGTTTATCAACCCGGACGGCGAGCGCACCATCCCCAACGTGCAGGTAGACTATAAAAACCGCGAGGAAGATTATACAAAGCACGACCTTATCATCGTGAGCGACCAGAGCAACGAGTCGAACGCGGATGTGGTGGTGAGCGGTGACGCCAGTGTGATCAACAGTCTTGCCAACGCCGACGTGATGGTGTATGCGGACTATTCCGCCGTTACCGGCCCCGGCACCTACGACGTGCCCCTGCGGGCGGAAAAGGTGGCCTCCGGCGCCTACAATATTATCGAATACTCGCTTAAAAATTCCCTGTACTCCCTGCGCAACACCTCCACCACCGTTCCCATGACCTTCGAGCAGGTGGGCACCATGACCTACCCTGTGAAAGTGCACGACGAAAAGGTGACGGCCGCTGAAGATTTCTTCAAGGACGTGGCGGAGGTGAGCCAGACCTCGGTGACGCTGTCCGGCCCTACCAGCGAGCTGAGCCGCGTGGCCGAGGTGGCCGCCGTGCTGCCGGAGGAGGAGGATTTGCGCGAGACACTGACCACCACGGTGCCCCTTACCCTGCTGGACAAAAACGGCGATGAGGTGGACGCGCCGAAGCTTACCATGTCGCCTGTGCACTCCGTGGAGGTGACGGTGCCCGTTTTGGAGATCCGCACCATTGGCCTAACCGCCGATTTTGTGGGCCAGCCGGCGGGCTTTGACGAAGAATGGTTCAATTCCCTTGTCGGCATTTCGGAAGAAAGCATGGACGTTATCGGCTCGTCCAGCGCATTTGCAAACCTGGAGGACCCGTACCCCGTGGCCGAGTTCGACCTGTCGTCCCTTTCGATGAGTTGGGTTTCGGATCCGGTGAACATCAAGCTTCCCGAGGGCATTCGCAGCTACGACAGTTTGCGCCAGGTGACGGTGAGCGTGGATACGTCCAGCATGGTGGAAAAAACGCTGTCTGTGGACGAATACCGCGTGGTGAACCAGCCGAAAAACGCGCAGATTGCCCCGCTTTCCGGAACGATGAACGTGACGCTGATGGGCGACGCGGCGCAGATGGAGGCCATACTGCCTGAAAACGTGGTCATCCAGATAGACGCCTACGGCGTGACGGCGGGCAAGAGCGGCCAACAGATCATTCCGGCGCGGGTGCTGGTGCCCAGCGCAAACCGCGTGTTTGCCGTTGGCACGTACCCCGTGGTGTGCACGGTGGAGGTGGAAGGCGGCGCGGCGGCAAACAGCACGGCTGGATAGGACACCTGTATAAAGACGCGGAGTATCGTGCTGTTTGCTGATGTAAACATGTAAAAGCAAAGGAGGTGAGGGAAATGCTGTACAGGCGCTGGAACGTCCACCGCCCGGATGAGACGAAGGCGAAAGCGCTGGGCGAAGCGCTGCCCTGCGGCGGCCTGCTGGCGGACGTGCTGGTGAGCCGCGGCTATGAAGGTGCGGACGCCGCCCGCGATTTGCTGGCGGAGCAAGTGCCCCTGCCGGACCCTTTTTCCCTCACCGACATGGACAAGGCCGTGGCGCGCATCCAAAAGGCCGAGGACGGCGACGAGACCATCGTTATTTTTGGCGACTACGATGTGGACGGCATTACGGCCACGGCGCTGCTGTACACCTGCCTTGAGGAGCGCGGCGCAAATGTGTATTATAAGCTGCCCAGCCGCAGCGTGGACGAATACGGCCTGACGGCGGCCATCGTGGAGCAAATGGCAGCCATCGGCGTGTCGCTCATCATCACGGTGGACAACGGCGCTTCGGCGCTGGAGGCCGTGGCCCGCGCCGCGGAGCTTGGGGTGGACGTGGTGGTGACGGACCACCATCTGCTGCAGGGCGAAGTGCCCGGCGTGTGCGCGTTGGTGGACCCCTGCCGTGAAGACGACGACAGCGGATGTGAGATTTTGTGCGGCGCGGGCGTGGCTTTTTTGCTGGCGGCGGCGCTGGAGGGCGCGCGGCCGGAAGAACTGCTGCACGAATACGGCGACCTTGTGGCCGTGGGCACCGTGGCCGACGTGATGAAGCTGACCGGCGTGAACCGTGTGCTGGTGCGCGAAGGGCTGAAAGTGCTGGCCAGCACCCACCGGCCCGGCCTGGCCCTGTTGCTGGAAAGTTGTGGCTTTGGCGGCGGCAAGCAGGTAACGGTGGAGAATATCTCCTACACGCTGGCCCCGCGGCTGAACGCTGCCGGCCGCATGGACGACGCCACCGGCGCGCTGATGCTGCTGCTTGCGGCCAGCGAAGAGGAAGCCGAACCCATGGTGAAGGCGCTGCAGGAGCAAAACATCGCGCGGCAGACGCTGGAACAGGAGATTGTAAAAGAAATTACCGAGCGCGTGGACAACGACCCGGCACTGCAGTGCAGCCGCGTGCTGGTGGTGGACGGCGACAACTGGCACCAGGGCATTGTGGGCATTGTAAGCAGCCGGCTGGTGGACAAATACGCAAAGCCCGCCATCGTCATCACTTTTGAGGGGGACGAGGGCCGGGGCAGCGGGCGCAGCGTGGCGGGTTTTTCGCTGTACGGCGCCATCGCCTCCTGCCAGGACTTGCTTACCCGCTTCGGCGGGCACGACCTTGCCGCAGGGCTGTCCATTCCCCGGGCGAATTTGCCGGAGTTCCGCCGCCGCGTGAACGAGTGGGCCGCGGATGAGTTCCCCGTGCCAAAAGCGCCGGAGATCAGCATCGATGCGCCTTTGCCGGACACCCCCCTCACCGTGGAGGATGTGCGCCAACTGGAGCGCCTTGCCCCCTGCGGCAGCGGCAACCCCGCGCCCAAATTTATTTTGGAGAACGCCGTGATGGAGGCCGCCTTCCCCGTGGGCGACGGCCGCCACTGCCGCCTGCGCCTGCGCAAGGGCGAAAACGTGCTTGCGGCGGTGCTGTTCGGCACGTCGGCAGAGCAGCTGGCCTACACGCCCGGCAGCAACGTGGACGTGCTGCTGGCGCTGTCTGTGTTTGAGGGCAAGCAAAACGAAATGGTGTCGGCCCGGGTGCTGGAAATCCGGCCGGCGGGCATGGGCGACGCCCATGTGGAACAAAGCGCCCTGTTTGAGAGCTTTTTGACGGGCAACACCCCCTCGGCCGCCCAGGCGGCGGTGCTGTGCCCGTCGCGGCTGCACACGGAAAGCGTGTACAAGGCCGTGCGCGGCGGCAGCCCGGTGTGCTATAGCGATTTGCGCCCCCTGTTCGCTGCCCTTGGCGAGGCAGACACCGCCCGCCTGCTAACGGCGCTGGCGGCGCTGGAAGAGCTGGGCCTCATCCGGCGGGACGGGCCGAGCGGCCGCTATTTGACCGTGCCCGTGGAAGAAAAACGCAATCTTGCCTCCAGCAGGCTTTTGCAAAGGCTGGGGGTGCCCGTATGAACAGCGAAGTGCAAATAGGCGAAAAGGCGAAACCCGTCACTTACCGCCAGTTCATGGAGGCGGTGAAGGAGAGCGGCCGCCCGTATGACACAGCCCTGCTGGACCGCGCTTACGCCCTGGCGGAAAGTGCGCACGTGGGGCAGGTGCGCCGCAGCGGCGAGCCGTATATTACCCACCCGCTGGCCGTGGCGGCCATTTTGCTGGACCTTGGCCTTGACACCGACTGCCTGGCAGCCGCCATTTTGCACGACGTGGTGGAAGACACGGACGTGAGCTTGGAGCGCGTGAACAGCGAGTTCGGCGAGGACGTGGCCCTGCTGGTGGACGGCGTGACGAAGCTGGGCCGCATCACTTTCTCCACCATGGAAGAGCAGCAGGCCGAAAACCTGCGCAAAATGCTGCTGGCCATGAGCAAAGATGTGCGCGTGATGCTGATAAAGCTGTGCGACCGCCTGCACAACATGCGCACGGCCTACGCCTGGGGCGAGCAAAAACGGCGCGATAAATCGCTTGAAACCATGGAGGTATACGCCCCCATTGCCCACCGTCTCGGCATGTCGGCCATCCGCGAGGAGCTGGAGGATACAAGCCTGTACTACCTCGACCCCGTGGCCTATGCGGAAATCGTGGACCTTATCGGCCAGAAGGGCGACGCCCTCGAATACATCGGCAGCATTGCCGGGGCCATCCATGTGAATTTGGAGACCAACGGTGTGCACGACGCCCAGATGCACTCCCGCGTGAAAAGCGTGTACGGAATTTACCGAAAAATGTACATGCAGGGGAGAAGTTTCGAGGAAATCTACGACACCTACGCCATTCGCATCATCCTGAAAAGTATCCCCATGTGTTACGCGGCCCTCGGCGTCATCCACGACATGTACCACCCCTTGCCGCACCGGTTCAAGGATTATATTTCCACCCCAAAACCCAACATGTACCAAAGCCTGCACACCACCCTTATCAGCCACGAGGGCATCGCGTTCGAGGTGCAGATCCGCACCGAGGACATGGACCGGGTGGCGGAGTACGGCGTTGCGGCCCACTGGAAGTACAAAGCGGGCGTGCAGGGGCAGGACAAGCTGGACGAGCGCCTTGCTTGGGTGCGCCAGCTGCTGGAGAGCCAGCGCGATTCCGCCGACGGAGGCGAATTGCTGCGGGATATCAAAAGTGAACTGTTGCCGGAAGAAGTGTTCGCCTTCACGCCGAAGGGGGACGTTATCGACCTGCCCAGCGGCGCAACAGTCATCGATTTCGCCTACGCCATCCACTCCGCCGTGGGCAACCGCATGATCGGCGCGAAGGTGAACACCCACATCGTGCCCATTGACCACAAGGTGGTGACGGGCGAAGTGATCGAGATCATGACCGGCAGCGAGAACAAGGGCCCCAGCCGGGACTGGCTGAACATCGTCACCACCAGCGAGGCCAAAAGCAAGATTCGCAACTGGTTTAAAAAAGAACGCAAAGATGAAAATATCGTCGAGGGAAAGGCGGCGCTGGAAAAAGAGATGCGGCGGGGCCTTGTCAGCGTGCCGGCAGAGCTGTACAACGAGTTCATGGAAACGGTGGCCAAGCGCCAGCGCATGAACAGCGCCGAGGAGATGTACGCGGCCATCGGCTACGGCGGCATCCAGCTTTCGCGGCTGATGCCGAAGGTGAAGGAAGAATACGCGAAGCTGGTGAGGTCGAGCGACCCGAAGGAGACCTTCGACATCCCTCTCAAATCCGAGCGGCCGCAGAAGGCCATGGAAGGCGTGATCGTGGAGGGGCTCGACAACTGCCTCATCAAGTTCGCCAAATGCTGCAACCCCTTGCCGGGCGACCCCATCGTGGGCTTTATCACCCGCGGCTACGGCGTGTCCATCCATAAAAAAGACTGTAAAAACGCCCATTCCGCCGAGGAAAGCCCACGCTGGGTGAAGGCCATGTGGGCGAAGGACGTGAAGGAGAGCTTCAAGTCTACGCTGGAGATTACGGCGCTGGACCGTGCCCGTTTGTTTGTGGATATTTCCAGCGCTTTGGCGGATATGCGCGTGCCTGTGTATAACATCAACGCCCGCAGTATCGACAACGCCCGCGCCGAAATGACCGTAACCATCGGCATTCAAAGCACAGAGCATTTGACCAGTGTCATCCAGCGCCTGCGCAAGGTGAAGGATGTGACGGATATTGTGCGGGCGTGACGGGTGGAGGGACGGAAAATGAAAGCGTTGGTGCAGCGGGTGAAGCATGCGGCCGTTACCATAAACGGCGGCGAAAGGCGGGCCATCGGCCCGGGGCTGCTGATTTTTTACGGTGTGCGCGCGGGTGACGACGAAAAGTGGTGCCAAAAGCTGGCCGAAAAGTGCGCTAATTTGCGCGTTTTTTCTGACGAAGCGGGCAAAATGAACCTGTGTGCGCGGGAACTGGGGTACGAGGCGCTTGTCATCAGCCAGTTCACCCTGTTTGCCGACACCAAAAAGGGCAACCGGCCGTCCTTCATCAGGGCGGCCGCGCCGGAATTCGGCAACGCGTGCTATGAAAAGTTTTTGGCTTCCATCAGGGAGCGGGGCCTGAAAAACGTGAAGTGCGGCGAGTTCGGGGCGCACATGGATATTGAGCTTGTGAACGACGGGCCTGTGACGATTATGTTTGACACGGATGAGTGGGCGGGCGCTTAAACTACAACATTATTGGGCGAAGAATTATATAGCCTCCGGGCACGCGAGCCGTTGCTCTCGCGGCGGTATTAAGCGGCGGTATTAATAGGTGGAAGGGAGATGTGCGTCGCGTAACACCCTTCCGACATTGTATTCATGAGGTCAAAGAGGTAACAAACCATATGAAATTTGAGCACATTTCCGCTCTGCCGTACTACACCAACAGCTTCCTGCTGGTGGGCGACAAGGCTGGCGCCGTCGTCATTGACCCCGCCGCTTCGGCGCAGGTTTATTTTGACAAGTTGAAAGAGCACGGCGCCAAGCTGAAATATATTTTCCTCACCCACGGCCATTATGACCACACCCACGCCGTGGACGAGCTGCGCCAGGCTACCGGCGCGGCGGTGCTGCTGGCCGAGGCGGACGCCAATTTATTCGACGGCCAGCTGTTCCCCACGCGGCCAGGCGGCTATTTGGCGGACGGCCAAACCATCACCGTGGACGACATGGCGTTCACCGTCATCGCCACGCCAGGCCATACGCCGGGTTCGGTGTGCATCCGCCTGGGCGATTTACTGTTCACCGGGGATACCCTGTTTTCCGGCGATTGTGGCCGCACGGACCTGAAGGGCGGCAGCCAGGCGGACATGGAAAACAGCCTGAACAAGCTGAAGGCCCTCATCTTGGACGACCCACAGGTGCTGCCGGGCCACGAGGAATTTTCCACATTTGAAACAGAAAGGCGCACGAACAGTTGCATGAACGCGAAATGACCGGCGGCGCACCGGCCCACAAGGCCGCCGCGCCGGTCATTGTGGCGCGCGGCCTTTCCTCCGGCTACGATGTGGAGCAGTTGGCCCGCGTGTTTTTTCCGCGGGCCACGCCCGCACAGGGGAAAAGCACGCGCGGGAACGTGGTTTACGCCCGCGCCGGCGCGGGCAAACTGGCCGCGGGCGTGCGGCTTGGCGGCGTTTGCGCCGTGTGTGTGCGGCGGCTTGCCGCCGGCAGCGCTGAAAAGGACAAAAAGACTACCCTCTGCCGCATGCTCTATGATATAATGGTGGAAATCACGGGGGAGCGCCCGCCCTGGGGCATGCTGACGGGTGTGCGCCCGGTGAACCACCTGCGCAAGCGCACGGCAGAGCGCGGCGAGGGCGGCGCGCGGGATTATTTTATAGAAACATGCGATGTGTCGCCTCGAAAATATGACATTGCAAAAGAGATTTTGGACGCGCAAAGCGCCGTGCTGGCCGCCGCGCCGCAAAACGCGTACAGCCTGTACGCGGGCATCCCGTTTTGCCCGTCGCGCTGCAGTTATTGCAGCTTTGTGTCCCAAAGCATTGAAAAAGAACTGGGCCTTGCCGAGGCATATGTGGACGCATTGACACAGGAACTGGCCGCCACGGCCGCGGCGGCGGACAAAGCGGGCCTGCGCCTTGCCACGCTCTACATCGGCGGTGGCACGCCCACGTCGCTGCCCCACGCGCAACTGGAAAAGCTGATGCGGGCGGTAAACGAAGCCTTTGACGTGCCGGCCTCGTTGGAATACACAGTGGAGGCCGGCCGGCCGGACTGCACGGACCTGCAAAAGCTGAAGATTTTGAAACGCTATGGCGCCACGCGGGTATCCGTGAACCCGCAAAGCCTCTCGGACGAGGTGCTGGCCGCCATTGGCCGCCGCCACACGGCGGAAGATTTTTTCACCTGTTACGCAAATGCCCAAAAGGCGGGATTTAAGCACATCAATGTCGATTTGATCGCCGGCCTGCCGAAGGACACGCCCGAGACCTTTGCAAATACCCTCAAACAGGTCATCGCGCTGGGCCCCTCCAACATCACCCTGCACACCCTCACCATCAAGCGCGGCGCGTCGCTGCGAAACGGAGGGGGAGGATATCCGGATGTTCCCGGCGGGTATAACGCGGCAGCGCAAACCGCCTCTATGTTGGAGGCGGCCTACGCCGCGCTGCAGGCGGCGGGTTACCGGCCCTATTACCTGTACCGCCAGAAGGCCACGCCGTCGAACCTGGAAAACACGGGCTGGATGAAACACGGCGACGTGGGGCTTTACAACGTGTTTATCATGGAGGAGGCCCACATCATATTGGCCTGTGGGGCGGGCGCGTCCACCAAGGTGGTGCTGCCGGGGCAAAACCTCATCAAACGCGAGTACAACCCAAAATTTCCCGCGGAGTACTGTGCAAACATCGCCGACGTGCTGCGGCGCAAAGAAGGAGTGGTGGAGCGCTATGCCGGCCATCTGGATTCCGAAACGCCTCGTTGAGGTGGGCCTCATCAACACGGCGGCCGCAAACCCGGCGTCGTTCGTGTGCCATTGCGAGGTGGAGTACGAAAGCCGCGTGATAGCGGCGGCAGCCGAGAGTAAAGGCAACGACTGCAAGGTCATTATGCTTACGGGGCCGTCCGCCTCGGGCAAAACTACCTCGGCGCATAAGCTTGCCGCGGCGCTGCAGCGCTCCGGCACGCCCAGCGTGGTGGTAAGCCTGGACGAGTTTTACAAGAACATCGAAAACTACCCCCGCCTGCCGGACGGCAGTGTGGACTACGAAAGCGTGCACGCGCTGGACATTGAAGAGATTCACCGTTGCCTGCTGGAACTGGTGGAAACGGGCCGGAGCGAATTCCCGCTTTTTGACTTTGAGACCGAGCACCGCAAGCCGGAGCGCCAGCTGATCGAGCTGCAGAACGGCATTGTGGTGGTGGAGGGCATCCACGCGCTGAACCCGCTGCTTACGGATGCTTTGCCCGAGGGCAGCGTGTATAAAATTTACGCCGGCCTGCGGGAGGAATACTCTCTTTCCGGCCAGCGGTTTTTGCCCACGCGGGACATCCGCCTTGCCCGGCGCATGGTGCGGGACATAAAATTTCGCGGCCACTCGCTGGAAAAAACCATCAACATGTGGCACCTTGTGTGCGACGGCGAAGACCGTTTCATCAAGAACTTCAAGTTTCACGCCGACCTGTTGCTGGACACGTCTTTCAGCTATGAAATATGCGTATTGGCGAACTATATGGCCGAACTGAAGGGCACCCTGGGCGACACGCCGGAAGGCCAGGTGCTGGACACCCTGGCCGACAAACTGGACCACTGCGTGAAATTTGACGAACGCTACATCCCGCCGCAAAGCATGCTGCGGGAATTCATAGGCGAAGGAGGCCTGAAAGCATGAAATCGGGATTGGACAAAATTTTAGAGACTGCCGGCAAAATGGCCGATACGGCAATGAAAACCACCGGTGCGCTGGTGGACAAAAGCAAGGAAAAAGTGGAGGTGTACTCCCTGCAGGGCAAGCTGGCGAAAGCCGAGCGCCAGCTGGGGGCGCTGGTGTACATGCTGCGCAAAACCGGCCAGGAAAACGAACCCATGATCAAGCATTACATCGACGAGATTGACGTGACCAAGGCCCGCATCGCAGACATTTCCGGCGAGGGCAGCATTGCGCGCGAAGTGTCTGCGTGCCCGTCCTGCGGCGAGGAGGGGCAGGAGGGCGCCATGTTTTGTCGCCGCTGTGGGGCAAAACTATATGATTCCGAAAGCGCTGGTTTTGGCGATAACAAGTAGAAAGCGCAAATAACCCCAAGGGCGCAAAGCGGAATAGGCGAGTTTTTTCACCTTTTTTAGGCCAAATTTGGCGAAAATACTTGAAAAAACGAATTTTATAGTATAGAATATATCCGTGGTGCGTGTGTTGCATCGGCTGATTTTCTGAGAACACGGGGTTTTCCATGGATTTTGTGCCCAAAAACAGCTACGGAATAAACGATTTGCTGGAAATTGTGCGCATCCTCCGCGCGCCGGGCGGCTGCCCGTGGGACAGGGAACAAACCCACGCCTCCATCCGCAAAAACCTCATTGAAGAGACCTATGAAGTGGCCGAGGCCATCGACTTGGACGACGTCCATCTTTTGTGTGAGGAACTGGGAGACCTGCTTTTACAGGTGGCCCTGCATGTGCAAATGGAGGAAGAGGCCGGCCGCTTCACGTTCCATGACGTGTGCGACGGCATTTGCAAAAAGCTGATTTACCGCCACCCGCATGTTTTCGGCGAAGCGAAGATGCTGACCAGCGGCCAGGTGCTGGCAAACTGGGAAACGCTGAAAAACACCGAAAAAGGGCGCGACACCATAGCAGAGCGCTTGGACAGTGTTCCGGGCAGCCTGCCGGCCCTGATGAAAACCGCGAAGGTGCAAAAACGCGTGGCCGATTGCGGCTTCGGCTACCCGGACGCGGCCGCCGCCATGAACGATTTGGATTCCGAAGTGGCGGAACTGAAAGAGGCGGCAGTTATAGAAGATGCCGCGGCCCGCGAGCACGAGGCGGGAGACGTATTGTTTTCGGCGGTGAATGTGGCGCGGCTTTTGGGTGTGGACGCCGAAGAGGCGTTGGAAAAAGCTTGCGGCAGATTCACAAAGAGGGTAAAGCGCGTGGATGAGTTGGCGGCCGAGGCCGGCAGTGAACCGCGCGCCCTCAGTGAGGAGAGGTTATCCGAGCTTTGGAAGCAGGCAAAAGCGGAAAAGGCTTGAATACAACGAGGTCATGGGTACAACAGAGGTTTCTCTGACAAAATTTACGGAGGTAGTTTTTAATGACCAAAATGGAATTGATCGCCAAAGTGGCCGACAACGCGGGTTTGTCGAAGAAAGATGCTGAAAAAGCTGTGAACGCTGTGATCGACGAGATCGGCGTTGCTCTGAAAAAGGGCGACAAAGTTGCTCTCGTTGGCTTTGGCACTTTTGAGACCCGTAAGCGTGCGGCTCGCATGGGCCACAACATCCGCACCAAAGAGCCGATGAAGATTGCGGCCACCACGGTTCCCGCTTTCAAACCCGGCAAGGCCCTTAAAGACGCGGTGGCGAAATAAGTTTTTTTGCCAAAGGGCATTTAACATTCAGAATAAAGAAAAGCAGCCGACTATATGAATAGGCGGCTGCTTTTTTTGGCAAGAAAGGCCACCTGCAAACGGAGAAAACATGCGTATTGACAAGTATTTGAAAGTGTCGCGCCTTGTGAAGCGGCGCACCGTGGCCAACGAAGTGGCCGACGCGGGGCGCATCACGGTGAACGGCCGCCCTGTGAAGGCAAGCTACCAGGTGAAAGTGGGCGACGTGGTGGAAGTGGAATTTGGCAACCGCCTGATGAAAGCGCGGGTGCTTTCACTGGAGGTGCCCACCGGCAAGGACGTGGCCCGCGAGATGTACGAGATTGTGGAATAGTTACAAAACGGTGCAATTTGTAATTTTACACAGAAAACCTTGCATTTTTTGGCCGCATTGTTGTATACTTATAAAACGACATCCCTTTATAATGTGATTCGTGCGGCATTGGTGAATTTATGAAAGTTGCTGTGACAAAAGAAAAAGAACGAATCTCCATTATAAGTTTTCTGCTACGGCTGGCGCTTGTAGGCGTGGCGGTGTATTTGCTGGTTGCCTTTGTCGGTGGGCAAATGCAGGTTTCACAAAAAAAGGCGCAGTTGGCAGAGCTGGAAACGAAGGTTGCTTTGGTTTGTGAGCAAAATGCCGAATTGGAACTGCTGATGTCCGCGGACGATGAGGACGCATACATTGAGCGCGTGGCGCGTGAAAAACTGGGCTATACACGTCCGGAAGAACGCATTTTTGTGGATATTTCCGGGCAGTAGGGCAAAAAGGAAGCCATAGGCCCGGTTGGCAAACGATACAGGGAGGCAAAGGCACGGGATGCAGCTGCAAGTAGGCGAGGTACTGGAAGGAAAAGTGACTGGTGTGCGTAAGTTTGGCGCGTTTGTGCAGCTTGCAAACGGTGTTACGGGCATGGTGCACATTTCCGAGGTGAGCAACGAATATGTGCAGGAGCTGGCCGACGTGATCAGCGACGGGCAGGCGGTGAAGGTGAAGGTGCTGAGCGTTGCGCCGGACGGCAAAGTGGCGCTTTCCATGAAGCGCGCCGTGGAGCGGGAAAAGCCACAGCGGCCCCAGCGTGCGGACACCGGCAAGGTTTGGCAGCCGCGCCCTTCCACCAAAAACACCGGCGACGGGTTTGAAGACATGATGGCGCGGTTCAAAAGCCAGAGCGAGGAAAAAATAAGCGATTTGCGGCGCGTTACCGAGAGTCACCGCGGCGGCGGCTATTCCCGCCGGCGCTGACAAAATGCCCTAAGTTTGAAATATCCGCCGCCCTGCATTTTTGTGCAGGGCGGCATTTTGCACTACTATTTTTGCGGCAAATACTGTATACTATAATCAGGGTATATGCGGCGCCCGGCGTTTTACACGCAATGTGCCGAAGCACGCCCTTAGCCAATACTATTTCGAGGAGGCGAGTATTATGAAAACGACCTGTGCCGGACGGAAGGTTGCCTTGAAAGACAGTTTTGAAGAGAGGGTTCAAAAACGGCTGAACAAGCTGGATAAGTTTTTTTCCGATGATGCCGAGGCCCACGTGACCGTGGTGGTGGAGCGCAATTTCCAGAAGGTGGAGATCACCGTGCGCGACGGCAGTTTTGTTGCCCGAAGCGAGCGCAGTGCCGAGCAGATGGAAGACGCGTTTGACGCGGCGGCCGACGTGCTGACCAAAAATATAGTAAAAAACCGCAAAAAACTTTCGGAGAAGCTTCACCGGCCCATTCCGGAGGGCGAGTACGACACGCCCGCCGACGAGGAAAGCTACCACCTGCTGCGCGAAAAGCGCTTTGTGGTGAAGCCGGCTACGCCGGACGAGGCCATTTTGCAGATGAACATGCTGGGCCACAGCTTTTACCTGTTCCGCGACGCCGATACCGACGAGATCAACGCGGTGTATGCCCGCAAAGACGGCAGCTACGGCGTTTTGATTCCGGAGCGCTAGGACCGGCCCGTGGCCGGACCGGCCGGTATCGCGCCAAAGACGCGAAGCGTCTTTTTCGCTCGGGTGCGGGCGGTGGACGCACGCCGTTGATGCCGGGCCAGACAATCACTGAAAAAAACCGGCCTCCCGTGGGAGGCCGGTTTTGTATATGCCACACATGCCGTGATTGTCACAAACTGTCGTCCGCTTTGTCCGCCTCGTCTGCCTCAAACTCCAGCAAATCGCCGGGCCGGCACTCCAGAATGGTGCAAATGGCGTTCAGCGTGGAAAACCGGATGGCGCTGATTTTGCCCGTTTTGATGTTGGACAGGTTCCCGGAGAATTTTATTGTTTGTCAACTATTTGCAGGGCGCGCCAGAGGGAAAAGCCGCGAAGAAAAGAAGCCATAAAGGGAGGGCTATAGAGGAAGCGTCGCGGAAAAAGTACCGCGGAGAAAACTCATATCCGCGCATAGACGGCGAACCGCCGTTACCGCCCTGCTAGCCGCCAGCCTACCGCAGTTCCCCGGTGTGGAATTTCCCCACATACCACGGTTCCGACACCGAAACAGCAAGCCCGCTGTACGCCGCAAAAGGCGGCGGGCAGTCCGGCGGGAAGCGCAGCCGCAACGCGCACAGGCACTGGTACTTGCATTTCAGTTCCCGGTTCACGGTGTTCACGCCGTATTTGGAGTCGCCCAAAATGGGCGCGCCGGCAAAAGCCAGATGCGCGCGAATTTGGTGGGTGCGCCCGGTGCGCGGGTGCACCTGTACAAGTGCCAGCCGCCCACGCGTTTCCAGCACTTTGTAGGCGGTTTCGGCCTGCTTTGCGCCGGGGGTTTTGGAGGGGAAGACGCAAACCAGGCCCTTTTTGGCATCCTTCCAAAGCCAGCCGCTTAAAACGCCGCTCTCCGGTTTTGGCGCGCCTACGGTGAGGCAAATGTATGTCTTTTCCAGCCGCCGCGCGCGAATCAGCTCTTCGGCAAAGGCCAGCGCCACCGCCGTTTTGGCAATCATCAAAAGGCCGCTGGTGCCGGTGTCCAGCCGGTGGCACAGCAGGGGAATGAAGGCGGGCGCGGCGCCGGGCCCTTTTTGTGCCGCCAGGTAAGCCCGCGCGGCTTCCAGCATGGTGGGGCGGGTGTTTGTCCCGGCATAGCCTCCGTCACCCTCGTTCGCCGCTCTTTTGTCCGTTGAACCGCCAACCACGAAACTTCCGCCTGCGGGGCGAAAATTTTCACCGCTGGGGGTTCCGGCCGGTTTATCTACAATCAAAAAATTGCCGTCCTCAAAGGCCACTTTTACGTCCGGCAGTTTCACCCGCGCGGCGGAAAGGGCGGCCAAATCGGCGTACACGGCCACCACGTCGCCCCCCGCAAGGCGCGCGGAAAGCGGTGCCTTTCGCCCGTTCAGTTTCAGTTTGTTTTCCCGCAGCAACCGGTGCAGCAAGGAAAGCGGCGCGCCGGGGCGGCACTGGCGCAAAAACGCGTCCAAGCGCACGGGTTTTGTGCCTTCATATGTAAAAAATTCCATTATTCTTTGAACAGGGAAATCTCGCCCTGGCGGTTCAGATATATCAAAATCACCAGCAGCACCGGCAGGCCAAACAGCCCCCAGAAGCCGAACACCCGCGCGCCCACAAACATGCAGATGAGCGTGAGCAGCGGATACAGGCCGATTTGCTTGCCCACAATGCGAGGCTCAATGACTTGCCGAAGGACGGTGATGACCACGTACATAACGGCGATGCCGATACCCCGGCCAACATTGCCGCTGAACAGGGAGTAAACGGCCCAGGGAATCATGATGGTGCCGGTGCCGAACACGGGCAGAATATCCACCAGGGCCGTGATGAGGGCAATGAGCAGCGCATAGGGCACGCGCATGATGGTAAGGCCGATGAGCACTTCCACAAAGGTGATGGACAGCAAAATGGCGTATGCACGGCCAAATTTAAACAGCGTGTTCACGGTGAAATCCTTGACGAGGAACACCATGCGCCGCGCCTTTTCCGGCAGCTGGCGCACAATGAAGGTGGTGATTTTGTAATAATCCACCACGAAGAAGAAGGAGGAGATGATGCACAAAAAAGAGCTTGCGACAATCCACGGCACGCTTGTGGCAACACCCGCCACACCGCCGGCCACGCTGGAGGACACGGAGTTCAGGATGTTCATGATATAGCTGGAAATATTCTGGTTGGCCTCCGAAAGGGTGCTCATCAGCGACGGGTCGATTTTTGCCACCACATTGTTGAACCACTGGGTGATTTCGGCAAAGGCGGGGTCCAGCGTTTCGCGGTAAAACCGCGGCAAATTGGTGAACCAGCCGCCCAAAAAGCTGCCCACGCGGATGACGAGCACCACCAGCAGCGTGCCCACCACAAGGTACATGACGATGAGCACCAGCACAGACACAAGCCGCCGGCCCCAGTTCAGCTTTTTCGTAAGGAAATTGATGAGGGGCTTCAGGATGAACGCGATAAAAAAGCCGACGACAAAGGGCATCAAAACAGGCATCAAATATTTCATCACAAGGTAAATGATGACTGCCCAAATGGCCAGGTTTAAAAAATTTATAATGAAAGCCCGTTTTTTTTCTATATTATTCAAATTCCGCCTCCGTTTGGGAACGTATCCCCCATAAACAGTATACGAGATTGTAAAGACGAATGCCACACAAAAATTTGAAAAGAACGGCGCAATCGGCTATAATATGGAATGGTGAGAGATGAAACCTTGGAAGGAGTGCTTCGATGGGTCTTGCGACGGTAGTAAAAGACGTGGCGGCGGTATATGGGAGGCCCACCACTGAGGGAGAACGCGCGGACGAAATGCTGTATGGCATGAGCGTGCAAATTGTGCAGGAGAGCGAAAGCGGCTGGGCCTACATCCGTACCGAATATGGCGCGGAGGGATATATCCCGCTGTCGTACCTGGAAAAGGATGCCAATGTGGCGGCGGCCTGGCGCAAATACCGCAAAATGACGGTGCTGGCACCGTACATTGACGTGCAGCTGCGCCCGGAGACGAACGCGCCGCGGGTGGCCAGCCTTTCCCGTGGGGGCATTTTGGTGCCGCTGGGCACGGCGGACGCCACCGGCTTCATGAAGGTGGGCCTTGCCAACGGCGGCGTGGGCTATACCCGCGGCTCCTATCTTGGCGACGTGATAACCGACTGGACGCAGATAGCGGAGGAGGACATGCGCTGGAATATCGTGGAGACGGCGCTGTCTTACAACGGCGCGGCCTACCGCACGGGCGGCCGCAGCCCGCTTGGCATCGACGGCATCGGCCTTGCCGCCATGAGCTATTACCTGAACGGGGTTTCCATCCCGCGGGAGCTGCATGTGAAGCCGGGCGGCGTGCTGCACGCGGTGCGGGTGGACGATGTGGACGAAGGCGATCTGCTGTTTTTCCCCGAGAGCGTGGGTATTTACATGGGCGAGCAGAAATTTGTGCACGCCTGCAGCCTGCCGGGGGTGGAGGGCGTGATTGTGAGCAGCATGCGCCCACGGGATGACGACTACCTGCCGGAGCTGGCCGAAAACATCATTTCGGCGGCCAGCCTGTTTTAGTTTTTCGCAGGCAACCCGCAAAATATTCGAAACGGGAGACGATGTATTGGCTGCAAACTATAACTGCCTGCTGTTTGATTTGGACGGCACTTTGTTTGACTTCGCTGCCGCCGAGCACGAGGCCATCCTTGGCACGCTGGAAGCCTGCGGCCTGCCTGCCACGGAGGAAAACGCCCGCCGGTTTTCAGAGATAAACACGGCCCTTTGGGCGGATTTGGAGCGCGGCGGCATCAAAAAAGACCGGCTGGTGGTGCAGCGCTTCAAAACGCTGCTGGAGGAGCTTTCTGCCGAGGGCGACCCCATCCGCCTGAACAATACCTACATGACGCGCCTGTCTGCCCAGGCGACGCCTTTTCCCGGCGCGGACGAGGTGCTGGCGGAACTGGCTGAATTTGCCACTTTGGCCGCCGTTTCCAACGGTGTGGAAAAGGTGGCCATGTCACGCCTTGAAAAAAGCAACCTGCTGCCTTTTTTTGACGAGGTTTTTATCAGTGAAAAAGTGGGCTGCACAAAGCCAAATGCCAAATTTTTCGAGGTTGCCCTGAAAAAGCTCGGCGTTGCGAACAAAGAAAAGGTGCTGGTCATTGGCGACAGCTTGATGGCCGACATCCAGGGCGGCACCAACGCGGGGCTTGCCACCTGTTGGTGCAACTTCTCAAACGCTGAAAATACCACGAATATCCAGCCGACGTACGCCGTGAAAAGCTATGCGGAGTTGAAGGTGGTGGCGGTGGGCGAGGAGGGATTGCAGCTTGCAGCAACCAGAGAAAAAAGACATACTGTTTGATTCCGCCGACGGCACCACCAGCGTGGCGGGATATTTTTACACCACACCTGGCGCCCGGCCGCACTGTGTGGTGCAAATTTCCCACGGCATGCGCGAGTACATCGCCCGCTACGAAACAACGGCTGCGTGGTTTGCGCCGCGGGGCGTGGTGGTGTGCGGCAACGACCATTTGGGACACGGCAGCACCGCCAAAGCCGAGGCGGACCTTGGCTATTTTTCCGGCGAAGGCGGCCGCAATTACCTGCTGGCGGACATGAAGACCATGAACGAGTTGGCGCACAGGCAATACCCCGGCCTGCCCGTTGTGCTGCTGGGCCACAGCATGGGCAGCTTTTTTGCGCGGGAATACGCCACACAACACGCGGATACCATCGACGGGCTCATCCTTTCCGGCACCAGCGGGCAAAACAAGCTGGTGGACGTGGGCATTGCGCTGGTGAACTTCATCGGCCTCTTCAAGGGGCAGCGCGCCCGCTCGAAGCTGATTGACAATATGGCCGCGGGCGGTTACATGAAGCGCATCCCGAACCCCGCTACCCCGCACGACTGGATCTCCCGCGACACCGCCGTGGTGGAAAAATATGCAAATGACCCCAAGTGCACCACCGGCTTTACCCTGAACGGCTACAAAGAGATGTTCAAGACACTGAAAGCGGTAAGCAGCCCCGCATGGGCGGGCAAAATGCCAAAGGACCTGCCGGTGATGATCATGTCCGGCGCGGACGACCCTGTTGGTGCCTATGGCGAAGGAACCGCCCAGGTAAAGGGATGGCTGGAAGAGGCGGGCGTGGAAACGCTGGTGTACAAGCTGTACCCCGGTGCGCGCCATGAGATGCTGAACGAAGTGAACAAAGAGGAAGTGTACGAGGATATCCTCGGTTTTATTGAACAAGTGTGCAAGGCCGCTGCGGCCGCCACTAAAACTTAACCCCCTGGAGGAAGGAAATTAATGCAAACTGTTGTTGCATTTTTCGGGGCTATCTTCGGCGCCATCGCTTCGATGGCGCCGCTTGATATCCTGAAAATGATCGTGATGTGGGTGATTGGCGGAGTGCTCATTTACCTTGCCATCAAGCGGGACATGGAGCCCGCGCTGCTGCTGCCCATGGGTTTTGGCGCCATTCTGGTGAATTTGCCCCTGTCCGGCGCAATCGACCAGGTATATGGCGGCGCGGTGGAGCCCGGCGCTTTGAGCGAATTGTTCCGCGCGGGCATTGCGAACGAGCTGTTCCCGTTGCTGCTGTTCATCGGCATCGGCGCCATGATCGACTTTGGCCCGTTACTCAAAAACCCGAAGCTGCTGCTGTTTGGTGCGGCAGCCCAGTTCGGCATTTTCGTCACCATTTTACTGGCCTGCGTTTTGGGGAAATTCTTCCCGGGCCTTTTTACCCTGCAAGACGCCGCGTCCATTGGCATCATCGGCGCGGCCGACGGCCCCACGGCCATTTTTGTGGCAAACTACTACGGCACCAAATACATCGGTGCCATTTTGGTGTCCGCCTACAGCTATATGGCGCTGGTGCCCATCATCCAGCCGCCGTGCATCCGGCTGGTGACGACGGAAAAAGAGCGCAAGATGCGCATGCCCTACGAAGCGGGCGAGGTGAGCCGCACCGTGCGCATTTTGTTCCCCATTGTGGTGACGGTGATCGCGGGCCTTGTGGCGCCGCGCAGCGTGGCGCTGGTGGGCTTTTTGATGTTCGGCAACCTGCTGCGCGAGTGCGGCGTGCTGGGCAGCCTGTCTGAAACGGCGCAAAACGTGCTGGCAAACCTCATCACCCTGCTGCTTGGCCTTACGGTGGCTGTGCGCATGCAGGCGACGGAGTTCCTCTCCGTGGGCACCTTCGTGGTAATGGGCCTTGGCCTGTTCGCCTTCGTGTTCGACACCATTGGCGGCGTGCTGTTTGCAAAGCTGCTGAATTTGTTCAGCAAGGAGAAGGTGAACCCGATGATCGGCGCCTGCGGCATTTCCGCTTTCCCCATGAGCAGCCGCGTGGTGCACAAAATGGGCCTGAAGGAAGACCCGCAGAATTTCCTGCTGATGCACGCGGCCGGCGTGAACGTGGGCGGGCAGATTGCCAGCGTGATCGCGGGCGGTTTGATTCTAAACTTTGTGGCGAAATAAGCCAGCCAATATGAGGTGAATGATATGATACTGGAAGCGCTGGAAATTATGCTGTTTGGCATGTTGGGCATTTTTATGGTGATGGGGCTCATTATCGGGGCCACCGTTTTGCTGCGCAAGGCGTTTAACAAAGAGGGGAAGTAGAACTTCTTTGATATGAAAGAACGTAAATAAACGCATAAAAGCGCGGGGAGATTTCCCCGCGCTTTTTCTGTTGCGCGTTTACTGCGTGGAAACGCCGGTGACGCGGTAGTTGCCGGTATACTTGGTTTCTTCGATGACGATGGTGTAATCGCCCGCCTCCAGCGTGACGGTATCCGTTTCTGTTCCAAATTCTTTCATAGGATAGACAAAATCGTCGGTGCCCTTTGTTTTTATTCCAAGGCTAAAATCTCCGGCATCCACCTGGACGGCAATGGTGAATTCCATTTTTTCGGGCACCGAGAAATCGTAGCCGAGGTAATTGGCATAGGCAGACACGGCCTCTTGGTACAGCTCCGCCGGCAAATCTACGATTTCAACTTCTGTTTCCGGTGCTGCTTCTGAAATTGCTGCTGTCTCCGATTGGACGGCAGTGGAAGAAGGACTGCTGCTGTAATAGGAACAGCCCGTAAGGAAAACCATGGCAAAAACCAACCCGGACGCAAGGCGCTTTTTCATGGGGTGTCCTCCTGTTTCGCAGTGGGGTGGGGTTTCGCGGGATGTTATAATTATACAAACTGCCGGGCCGGAGGATGTGAAGAAAATGTAAACAGGCGCCCCGGTTTTACAGGCAAAAGGAAAACAGCGGCACTGCCCATCAGGCAATGCCGCCGCTTTGTGTTTTGTTCTATGTGGTCTTTTTAAGGGGCCAATCATCGAAGGCACAAGCTCATACCCCGCACCCAAGCGCCGCGCACGCGGCGCGCTATTGGCCCGCGCGGCCACGCGTTATTGCATGCCGTCCATCAGCAAAATCATATTGTCGTCGGTGGAGAAATTGTCGAAGCTGTACAGCACCAGCACGGCGCCGTATCCGTCCTCTTCAATCACCTCGTCCACCGTGCGGCCCAACGCTTTGAAGGCCCGCAGGTCGATCACGCCCACCTTGGCGTAGTTTTGCGCAAGGTACGGCGCAAAGCTGTTGCCGTAGCTGTCTTTCAGCAGCAAAATGCTGCCTTCGCCTTCGCCCTCAATTACGGAGTAGCCGTTGTTGCCGCGCATAAAGGCGGCGTACTTGTCATAGGCATCCAGCTTCTCTGTGTCCATCAGCGGGCCGTTTTGCGCCACAATGGCGCCGGTTTCGTCCGGCTTGTACACCGTGAGGGTGTAGGGAAAGTCGTAATATTCCAGCGTGTCGCTCTGGGTAAAGGGGCGGCGGCTGCGGGCGTAGTTGGTGCCAAGGTAGCCCGGCACGCTGCGCAGCAGGCTTTCGTCCGGCGTGACGGCAAGGCCCGGCGCCAGCACACCGTCCGCCGGCATGGCAGAGGACGCGGCGTTCACAAAGCAGAATTGCCGGTAGGCCAAAAACGCGCCGCCGCGTGTGGTCCAGTGGTGGTCCGTGCGGTAATACAGCTGGCCGTTTGTGGCGTCGGCCTCAGCAAAGGCGGCGCGCACATCCAGCTGCCGCGCCCCGGCTGCGCCAAACGCCGCATAGGTTTCATCCAGCAGCGTGTTTTCCGGCGCTTGGGGCGGGTTCGCGTGCAAGCGGGAAGCCAACACGTTCGCTGGCGAGGGCACGATGCCCGCCGTCACCATGCCGGGGTGGCGGCGGCTCAGCTGCGCCACGGCCTCCGTGTTTTCCCGCATCTTGGCTTCCTGCGCGGCGCTCCAGTATTTGTTTGTCGCAATCTGGTAATTGCCCTTTGCCGTCCACCACACATTGCTGTTTTCCAGCTTGCCGGTGGCAAGCTCGCCGGCCGCGTGCACGTCAATCCATCCGTCGCGGAACAGGAACTGCTCCTTTGTATATTCGCCGTATTCCAGCGTCCACTTGTTGCCGAAAAAATCCGCAAGGTTAAAGCTGGGCGCCTGTTTCAGCACTTTGTTTTCCAGCTCGGAAAAGCCGCGGTCCGGCGTGAACATATCGGCAAGGGTGAACAGGGCCAGAAACACGAAAAAGCCGATCATGATGGGATACGGCTTAATTTCGCGCCAAAAATTGCGGAACTTGCCCATAGTCGCCTCCGGGTTTAAAAGTTGAAATACAAAAACGGGCTGTAGGTGCCGGCCACCATGTAGGAGATGCTGAGCACCAGCACCGCCGCCAAAATAACGGCGCGCACGGCGCGGTTGCCCTTCACCCGGTCATACAGCTTTTGCGGCACAGAGCTGGAGAACAAAATGCACACCGCCAGCGTGCCGGCGTAATTGCGCAGGTAATACCACGCGCTTACGCCGCCGGAGGGCACAAACATTTTGGTGAACAGCGGCACCAGCCCCACGCCGGGGTCGTTGCCCACAAACAGCGCCCAGCCGACGACCACGATGATGAGCGCATACAAATGCGGCCACACGCGGCCTTTTTGCAGTTTTGGCAGCAGCCACATTTTTTCCACGATCATGATGATGGCGTAATACAGCCCCCAGAACATGAAGTTCCAGTTGGCGCCGTGCCAGAACCCCGTCAACAGCCACACGATGAGGATGTTGCGGATCTGCCTGGCCGTGCCGTGGCGGTTGCCGCCAAGGGGGATGTAGATGTATTCGCGGAACCAGCTGGTGAGCGAAATGTGCCAGCGGCGCCAGAAATCGGTGATGGAGGCGGCGACGTAGGGCAGGTTGAAGTTCATGGGAAAGTCGAACCCAAGCATTTTGCCCATACCGATACCCATCAGCGAATAGCCCGAAAAATCGTTGTAAATGTACAGGGTGTAGGCAACCAGCCCCAGCCAAACCAGCGGTGTGGACGCGTTCTCGAGGCCCACCCCCGGCGTTACCACGCTGCCGCCGGCGTACGCGCCGATCACTTCCGTCCACAGGCGGTTGATGGAGTCGCCAAGCAGCACTTTTTTGCCGAGGCCGAAAATAAACAGCCCCACGCCTTCGTCCACGCGGTCCATAGTGACGCGGCCCTTTAAAATATGCAGCCGCTCGTTGATGTCGGAATAGCGCACGATGGGCCCGGCAATCAACTGCGGGAACATGACCACATAGGCCCCGAAGTTGACGATGTTCCGCTCGCTGGGCACCTTGCGGCGGTACACGTCGATGGAATAGCTCATGCTTTGGAAGGTGTAAAAACTGATACCCAGCGGCAAAATCACGCTTTCCAGCTGGTTCAGGTTCAGATTGAACAGGGCGCTCAGGTTCAAAAGAAAGAAATTGGCGTATTTGTAATACAACAGCATGGAAAGAGAGCCGATGATGGAGACGATGAGGAAAAAGCGACGCCAGAAATCGTTTTGGTCAAAATGTGCAATCAGGATGCCGCAGATGTAGTTCACCAGAATGACCGTGACCATGATGGGGAAAAAACGCACTTCACCCCAGCAATAAAAAACAAGGCTGCAAATAAGCAGCGTTGTGTTTTTCAGCTTTGGCGGGCTGATGTAATACAACAGCAGGGTGATGGGCAAAAACCGGAACAGGAATATGACAGAACTGAAAAGCATAGGTTCCCCCGTGGCGCGGATGTTAGGTTACCGCCAAGAGATTTTTTTGAAAATGAAACGCGGCGGTGGCGGTGGGGCTATGCCCGCCTGCACACCGCCACAAAATGGACGTTTGTTAAACCCCGCCTCAGGCCGTTGCACCGGAGATGGCGGCGTCCAGCGCGTCGTTGTCGCCGGTGGCGGACACGGCGTAAATAACCATGTTGCCGCTGTCCACAATGCGGGCGTTCTGGGTGTGCTCGCGTGCTTCGGCGTATTCGGCATAGCGGTCGTCGGACACCTTGGCGTCGCGGAAGGCCTCCAGGCTGGTTTTCAGGCCCGCCACATTGGCTGCGTCCACCTCAAACACCATCACAATGCCGCCATTCTCGCTGGCCATCTGGCTTTCCGCCGCGCTCCAGGCGGTAACGCCGGTCAAATCGATGCCGCCGGAGGTCAGTTCCAGTTCGCGCAGTTCAATGGTTTCGCCAAGGCTTGCGCCGTCGGCAATGGCGGCAAGGGTGGCGTTCACGTCATGCTGTGCCTGTTCCGGGTCCACGCCGGAATCGGCAGGCGCTTCGCTTTCTTCTGAAGCGGGCTCGGAAGCCTCACTGGACGCGGCCTCAGACGAAACGCTCGCCGCATCCGAAGAGGACGAGGCGTCGCCGCCGCAGGCGGCAAAGGCAAACACCGCCAGCACCAGGGAAAGAAAAAGGGGAATAAAACGACGTATCATAAGTTTACCTCTTTGTTAGTCAATAATTTTAACAGGCAGCCGACATGTTTCGCTAAAAACAGGCTAAAACATATCAGTTACCATGTTACAGGATTTTTTTCTATTTTACAAGCCGCGTTTTCCCCGCATATCTGTGCACCGAACAGCATACATTTGTTACATTTGACAACAGTTTGCCCGCGTGCTACGCTGGCATGTGGAAAGAAGAGGTGAACGGGATGCAACAGTTGCTTTTGGTGCTGGTGCTTTTGTACGCGGCATGGATGGGGTTTGTGCCGTTGGCGTCACGCCACCGCCCCAAACGCTACCCGCTGGTGAAAGGCGCCGAAAGCGCGCTGTTTGTGCTGTGCGGCCTGCTTGCCCACATCGGCGGTGCAAGCGCAGGCACAAGCGGGGCGGCTCAGGGGCGAAATTTCGCGCTGTTGTTTGCGGCGCTGCTGTTGTGCATGGCGGGGGACATTTTCCTGGCGTTCACCACGTCGGCCCGGCGGATGAAAAACCGCGCCTTTCTGTGCGGTGGCCTCAGCTTTTTTGCGGCGCACGCACTGTTTTGCGTGTTGTTTTACCTGCTGGTGCCTTTCAAAATTTATGACCTTATCCTGCCCATTCTGGTGCTGGCCGTGATGTACCGGCTGGACAGCACCGGCAAAGTGCGCCTTGCCAAGGTGCGGCCCCTGGCATATCCATACAGCTTCATTGTGGCGCTGATGGCGGTAAAGGCGGTGGAGGTTGGCGCGCGGTATTTTGGCATTGCCACGGCCCCGGGCCTGTTCATCGCGTTGGGCGGTGTGTTGTTTTTCGTATCGGACTGTGTGCTGCTGTTTGTGTACTTCGGGCAAAACCGCAGGTTTTGGATGAAGGTGGTAAACTTGGTGGCCTATTTTTCCGGTATGATGTTTCTGGCCCTTTCGGCCTGGTGGCTGTAGCGTTTGCACGCCGGAAGCCACACAAAAATACCCCGGCGGGCCACAAAGGCCGCCGGGATTTTCTATGTAAAATGCGCAGGGGGGCTATGCTTTATTTGTAAAGAAGGTCGGAATCGGAGGCGCCCGCCATGGCGTTTTGCCCGGCAAAGGCGAACACGATGCACTGGATGCCCAGCAACAGGAAGTACGCCCCCAGGATGATGGACATGGTGAGGAACGCCGCGAAGGGGTTGAACAGCAGCCCAACGCCCAGCAACAGGCACAGGATGTTTACAATGATGGAGAACACAAAGTAGCCCGTGCCATACTGGCGCATGGTGGAGATTGTGATGAGGTTGTAAATGGAGCCGGCGATGAACCACACCGCGAAGATGAAGGGCAGGGCGGTAATGGTCCAGAAAATGTTGAACAGGATGAAAATGCCCGCAAGGATGGCGAGGATGCCGCCCACGATGCCCCACGCACCGGTGCGCGATACAATCAGCATCACGCCGGAGACAATGGCCATTATGCCGAAGAGATAGGCGATGGCCTCAATGCTGGCGGCGGTGTTGAAGAAGGCAAGAAATGCCATGACGATGAACAAAATGCCTGCAATCAGGTAGCCCCAGCTGAATTTGGATTTTTGCATCTGATGATGACTCCTTTCAAAACGACACGCAGTGTGGACATACGTAAAGTGGCAGGGATTCCTCCCTGAAACGATGATAGCAGGCAAATGGGAAAAAATTTGCCAAATAGTGTCACGCAGGTGTGAAGGGAAGTTAACATTTTTGTTGCGGGCGGGTGCTGTTTGCATGAACAAAAAACCGCCGCTTGTAAAAGCGGCGGTTTGAGGCTGTTTAAAAAATTGCACGAGCGGTGGAAAGGTTGGGTGCGCACAAGCATATCATCAGCCGCGAGCTGAGGCGATAAAAACGCACCTTCGTTATATACGGGGAGGCGCGAAGGTAGATGTGCGTTGCGTACTCGACCTTGCCGATGCGGGTTACCAGTTTTATCATGCTTCTATTTGCGCGCAAGGTAGCGCCCGCGCCCTTTTTCGGCCAGCAGGCGGCCGTTTTCCACAATCACCTCGCCGCGGGACAGCACCTGCGCCACGCGGCCCTGCAGGGCCATGCCCTCGTAGGGGGTGTAGTCCACGTTTTCGTGCAGCGCGGCTTTCGTCACGGTCCATTTTGCCTCAGGGTCGAAAATGGCAAGGTCCGCGTCATAGCCTATGGCGATGTTGCCTTTTTTGCCGCTAAGGCCAAAAATTTCGGCCGGGGCCGCGCAGCAGGTTTTCACCACGTCGGCCAGGGGCAGCTTCCCTTTCAGAAAGCCCTCCGAAAACAGCAGCGGCAGCCGCAGTTCCACGCCGGGCGCGCCGTTTGGGCACTGGGTAAAATCGTCTTTTCCGCGCTGCTTTTGTGTTTCAAAAAAGAAGGGGCAGTGGTCCGTGCCAACGGTATCTACGTCGCCACGCTTCAGGCCCTGCCACAAGGCTTCTTCATCCGCTGCTTTGCGCAGCGGCGGGCTCATGATGTACTTGAGGCCCTCGGCCGGGTCGTCATAGCGGCCCTCGTCCAAAAACAGGTATTGGGGGCAGGTTTCGGCAAAAATGTTCTGCTGGCCCAGGTTCCGCGCAAAGCGGATGGTCTCAAGGCCGAGGGCCGTCGTCAGGTGCACAATGTATATGCGCGCCTCGTCCGCAAGCCGTGCCAGCATCAGCGCGCGGAACACCGCCTCCGCCTCGGCCTCCGGCGGGCGGGAAAGGGGGTGGTACGCCGCTGTTTTTTGCCCGGCGGCCACAAAATCCGCCCGCAGCATGTTCACCACCTCGTGGTTTTCGCAGTGCACGCAAATGGTGAGGCCAAGCTCCTTCGCCCGGCGCAGCACCCGCAAAAAATCCGCGTCGTCCAGTTTAAAGTCATAGGTCATGTACACCTTGAAGCTGGTGATGCCGTCCTTTTTCAGGGCCACCATGTCGCGCAGCACATTCGCGTTCACATGCTGGAACACGCCGTGCAGGCCATAGTCTATGATACATGGCTCTGCAAGCTTATGGTATACGCCCGCCTGGTGCGAGAGGGCGCAGCCCGCCGGGCCAAAGGCCATATGGTCGATGACGGTGGTGGTGCCGCCGAAGGCCGCGGCCACGCCGCCGGTGTAAAAATCGTCTGACGCGCGGGTGAAGCCCACGTCCAGGTCAAAATGGGTGTGAGGGTCCACCCCGCCGGGCAGCACATATTTGCCGCTGGCATCTACCACTGTGGCGTCCCCGGCGGCAAGCGCGCCCGCTTCGCCAATTTCGGCAATCACTTCGCCGTTTATCAGGATATCGCCCTCAAACACCTGCTCCGCCGTGGCCACACGGCCGTTTTTCATCAGGATCTTTGCCATTTTCGCACCTTACGCCTTTTTCGGTTTGCGGTAGAACGTGTCGTCCATGGGCAGCTTTGTGCGCAGCACGCCGTCCAGCTTGTAGTACGCCCCGGCCACGGCGGGCGCCGTTGGGATGGTGGCAAGTTCGCCCACGCCCTTTGCGCCCAGGGCCACGGGGTTCGGGTTCGGGTTGTCCACAATGATGATTTCCATCGGCGGCGCTTCCGGCGCGCGCAGCAGGCCCAGCGTGCCATATTTTGCCAGCGGTTTGCTACCTTCCAGCGGGTAATCCTCTGTCAAGGCATAGCCCAGGCCCATTACGATGCCGCCCTCGATTTGCCCGGCGGCGGCCTTCGGGTTTACCACACGGCCCACGTCGTAGGCGGCCACCACGTTCGACACGCGGCCCACGGCGTCCAACTCCACCACTTCGGCCGCGTAACCATAGGCAACGTGGCTGACGGGGTTCGGCTTGTCGCTGCCCATGGGGTCCGTCACGCCGAAGTATTCGCCGAAGAATTCCTGGCCTTCCAAATCGGCAAGGCTTTTGCCCTCCAGCGCTTTTTTCATTTCCAGCGCCGCGCGCTTCACCGCCTCGCCCGTGAACATGGTTTGGCGGCTGCCCGTTGTGGTGCCGCTGTCCGGCGTGCGCCGGGTGTCGGGTGCTTCCACGATAATCAGCGACGGGTCCACACGCAGCACCTCGCATGCCATTTGCAGGCACACGGTGGCACTGCCCTGGCCGATGCACGCGCAGGAAGTGCGCAGGTGGATTTTGCCCTCTTCCACAGACAAAATGCACCGGCCCACGTCTTCCAGGCCCACGCCCACACCGCTGTTTTTGAAGAAGCTGGCAATGCCGGCCACTTCCGCTTTTTCATAGGCGTCTTTCACGGCCAACAGGCATTCTTTCAGTTTCACGTCCGCTTCCGCCAGCTGGCCGTTCGGCAGGGTTTGCCCAGGCACAATGGCGTTGCGGAAGCGGATCTCCCACGGCGAGATGCCCACTTTTTCGGCCAGCAGGTTCAGGTTCATCTCCGTGGCGAAGGCCGTTTGGCATACGCCAAACCCGCGGAACGCGCCGCCGGGGGGGTTGTTCGTGTAAATGGCCTTGCCGTCGACGTCGATGGTGGCGTAGTTGTACGGCCCGGCGGCGTGGGTACAGGCGCGCTGCAGCACCGGCCCGCCAAGGGAGGCGTAGGCCCCCGTGTCCGCCACAACCACGGCCTTCATGGCGGTGAGGTGGCCGTTTTCGTCACAGGCCGTGGTGAAATCCATCTCCATGGCGTGGCGCTTCGGGTGGATCAAAATGCTCTCGTCCCGGCTGAACAGCACCTTCACCGGCTTTTGCAGCAGATAGGCCGCCAGCACCGCGTGGTGCTGCACGCTCATGTCCTCTTTGCCGCCGAAGCCGCCGCCCACCAGCATGCTGACGACATGCACCTTGTCCGGCTCAATGCCCAGCATGCGGCTGCACTCGCGCTGTTCGTCGTAAATGCTTTGCCCGCCGGAGTACAGCAGTACGCCGTCGTCCTCCGGCATGGCCACGGCGCACTCCGGCTCCATAAAGGCGTGCTCGGTGAAGGGTACGGAATAGTGCTGCGTCACCTTGTATTTGCTCTCGGAAATCACCTTGTCTGCGTCGCCGCGAACCAAATGCTCGTGGGAGAGGATGTTGCGCTCCTTGGCGTGGATCAGCGGCGCGCCCTCGGCCATGGCTTCGGCCGGGGTGCACAGGGGCGTCAGCACGTCGTACCGCACGTCCACCAAGGCCTTCACTTCGTCAAGGCTCTCTTTTTTGCCGCACACCACAAGGGCCACGGCGTCGCCCAGAAAGCGGGTAACGTCGCCCTCTTTGATCATCACGTCCCAGTCGGACAAAAACTCCAAATGGCCGATTTTGTTGTTCCCCGGCACGTCCGCCGCGGTGAACACAGCCACGCAGTCCGGGTGGGCCTTGGCCTTTTCCGCGTCAATTTTTAAAATGCGCGCGCGCGGGTGGGCGCTGCGCAGGGCCGAGGCGTGCAGCATGCCGTCGAACGCAAGGTCGTTGACATATTTGCCGGTGCCAAGGGTTTTTTCCTTTGCGTCCAGCCGGTGGAAGTCTTCGCCCAAAAGGCCCGTGAATTCACGCGTGGGCACGGGCGCGTTTTCCCGCAGCAGCTTTGCCGCAAGGCGGATGGCGTCCTCGATTTTCACATAGCCGGTGCAGCGGCAGATATTGCCGCGCAAGGCTTTTTTGATGTCCTCCGGCGCGGGGTCGATGTTCACGTCCAGCAGGGCCTTGGCGCTCATCACCATGCCGGGGATGCAAAAGCCGCACTGCACGGCTCCGGCCTCGGCAAAGGCGAAGGCAAACACGTCTTGCTCCCGGGGGCTGAGGCCCTCGCAGGTAATGACGCTTTTCCCCTCCAGTTTTTCCAGCGCGAACACGCAGGCCTTGGTGGCCTTGCCGTCCACGATAACGGTGCATGCGCCGCAGGCGCCCGTGCCGCAGCCGTCCTTGGCCGAGGTAAGCGCCAAATCGTCGCGTAAAAAGTCCAGCAGTTTTTTCCCGTTCGGCCCGGTGACGGGCTTCCCGTTCACTGTAAATGTTGCCATGGATGCCTCCTAAACGGCGCGCCGCGCCGGGACGCACCCGGGCGCTTCGCTTTTGCAAATGGTAATGCGGCCCGGCATGCTCCTCTGGTTTCCCCATGCCGGGCCGCAGGTCATGCTCACATAGGCATTACATACGGAATGGTTTTGCACACGTGGGCAATGAAAGCGGAAAGGTCCTTCGGTACGCGCGCGTCTGCAAGGCCGCACTGCACCGTTTCGCCGCCGGCAAGGCGAATGAGGTATTCGTCGCCGGAAAGCTTCGCAAAACCGCGGTTCTCCGAGTCCTTGAAGTCCTCGACGGAGCCAAACACGGTCACTTTGTCTTTGTACGGGTTGCCGCTGTGCGGGCAGAATACGCCGCAGTTGCCGCATTCGTTGCACATGGCGTCCACGTGCAAAATTTGGGCGCTGTTCTTGAAGCCGTCCATCTTCACACGCACGTTGGCGCGGTTCGGGCAAACGTCCACACACAGTTCGCACAGCACGTCGCAGCCAAGGCAGCGCCGGTTGTCCGCCGGCATGTCCGCCGGCTGTGCCAGCACGCCCTTGCGCTCGTACATTTTGAACTCCTCGCTGGTGGATGCCACGCGCACAAAGTCGTTCGGCAGGCCCAGCTTGATGAGGATGTCGATGGCGGCGGCCTTTGCGTCGGCAATGGCGCGCACCACGGTGGCCGGGCCTTCGCGGCAGTCGCCCGCCACGTAAACACCCTTCACGCTGCTCTCCTTCATACCGCTCACCACCGGGCGCTTCTTGGCGTCCAGTTCCAGGCCCGCGGCTTCGAAGATGGCAGAATCCACCCGGGCGCCCACGGCACTAATCACCTTGTCGAAGGCCAGCGCCTTCGTCACGCCGGTGCCCTTGATGCCCCGGCGGCCGGAAGCGTCGTAGTCGGAAAGCTCCATCACCTCGCAGGTGAGGGTTTTTCCGTCGTAGGTTTTGGGGCCATACAGCTCCAGCACGTCCACGCCGTCGGCGATGGCGAGGTCTATTTCCTCCGGGCTGGCCGGCATGAACTCGCGGGTGCGGCGGTACACGAGGGTCACGTTTTCCACGCCGGGCGCGCGCTTCGCGGCGCGGGCGCAGTCCATGGCTACGTCGCCGCCGCCAACCACGGCCACGCGTTTGCCCAGGGTGACGTTGCAGCCGTTCTTTTTGGATTCTTCCAGAAACGCCAGGGCGTCCAGCAAAAGCTCCTGTCCCTTTTCCACGGCGGCGGCGCCTTCCTTCCACGCGCCGGTGGCAATGATGACAAAGTCGTACTCACCCTTCAGCTTCGCGGGATCCGCGCCGGCTACGCCGAATTGAAACTCCACGCCCATGTTCACCGCCATTTGGTAGTCGCGCTGCATGGCGTCGTCTGAAATGCGGAAGGCCGGGATGACGTACTGCACGATGCCGAAGGGTTTCTCGCGTTTTTCCAGCACGGTAACGGCCACGCCGTTGCGCCGCAGGAACAACGCGGCCGCAATGCCCGCGGGCCCCGCGCCGATGACGACGGCCTTTTTGTCCGTCTTCAAAGCGGGCGCGGAAATTTTATCTGTAAAGGCCTTCTGCGCCTTTTCCGAGGCCATGCGTTTCGACGCGCGGATGTGCAGGCTCTCGTCATAGTCCATGCGGGTGCACTTGCTTTGGCAGTTGTGGTTGCAAATTTCGCCCGTCACGCCGGGGGCGGCGTTGTCGATGGCGATGATGTCGAACGCTTTGCCGTACTCCTCCATGCACACCATTTTCAGGTACTCGGGCACCTGCTGGCCAATGGGGCATCCGCCGTCGCGGCAGGGGGCCATGAAGCAGTCGAACAGGCCGAGGGGGCTCTCTGTTTTGCGGCTGCCCACGGTGCGTTTTTCCTTCCGGTAGAATTCGCGGGTGGGCAGGGTGGTGGCAAGCTTTGTCAGCGCCGCCTTGTCGATACCGTCCCATTCGCGTTTCAGCATCGGCGCAAGTTTTGCGGCCAGCTGCTTCATGCGCTCGTAGCCGCCGGGCTTCAAAATGGTGGTGGCCACGGTGATGGGCCGAATGCCCGTTTTGTAAATGTCCTCAATGTTGAAGGCGTCCGCGCCGCCGGAGTAGGAAATAGGCAACTTGCCGTCAAAATCCTGGGCCAGCTTTTGCGCCACGTTGATGGACAGCGGGAACAAAGCGCGGCCGCTCATGTACATCTCTTCGCCGGGCAGTTCCTTTTTGGTGATTTCCACCGGGAAGGTGTTGGTGATCTTCACGCCGAAGGAGAGGCCGCGCTCTTTGGCATATTCCATCAAGCGGCCCAGCATGGCAACGGCGTCGCCGTACTGCAAATCGTCGTTGAAGTGGTGCTCGTCAAAGCTCACATAGGTGAAGCCCATTTCGTCCAGCAACCGCCGCGCGGTTTCATAGCCCAGCAAGGTGGGGTTGCACTTCACGAAGGTGTGCACCTTTTTCTCTTCCAGCAGGTATTTCGAGATGCGCTCGATCTCCTGCGGCGGGCAGCCGTGTAGCGTGGAAAGCGTCACCGAGTTGCTCACCCCTGCGGGGATGGCCGCCGCGTCCGCCGCGGTGAAGGTCTCGAACAGATCCGCGTTATCTTTCAGCCACTGCACGGCCTCTTCAAAGTCCGGCCGGCCGGCGGCGTTCTTCATGCCCTCGATGTAGCTGTCGATCTTTTCGGTCTTGATACCGTCCAGATCGTACCCGGCGCTCTGGTTGAACACAAAATCTGTTTTGTCCGAAAGGCCCAGTTCCTTGCCCAGCGCGTGGATGGCCACCCAGGCCTTCACATACTCGGCATAGGCCTGCGGCACGGTCAACTCTGTGCTCCACTCCACGTTGTAGCACTCGTCCTCCGCCTTGATGCACGGGCGCGGCACACAGTCGCGCAGCTCTTTGCCGTCCATTTTCTGCACGGTTTTCAGCTCTACAAAGCGGCTGCCGGCAAGGTAGGCGGCAATGATGTTTTGCGCCAGTTGGGAGTTCGGCCCGGCGGCCGGGCCGATGGCGGACGGGATGGAAGTGCCGAAAATCTCCATCTCCGTGCCGGAATCGTTCTTGAAGAATTTCTCTTTGCGCACGCCGAAAACACGTCCCTCGGCGCGGTATTCCGTCATTGCCCATGTCATGAGCTGCCCAAAGGGCATTGGCCTCATTATCTCGCTCATTCAGAACCTCCCTCAAGTTTCGTCAGCGGCCGCAGTGCCACCGCCTGTGCTGGTTTTGCCGGAGGCCGCACTGCCCCCGGGATTGTCCTTTGGTAGAATCAGGTTTGCCGCCACCGCCGTTACCGTGGCGATGACCACGGACGAAGACGCAAACACGGTCGTCACCCACTGGGGGAACCCGCCAAGGCAGCCCGGCACACTGGTAAGCCCAACGCCCAGCGCAACCGAAAGCCCGATGATGGCGATGTTGCGGGCGTTGAGCCCTGCGGCCGCTATCATGCGGATGCCCGTCATGGTGATGGAGGCGAACACCGAGATGGTGGCCCCGCCGATGACACATTGGGGAATGGTGGAAAGTACCGCCGAAAGCTTTGGGATGAAGCCGGCCAGCAGCATGACGCCCGCCGCCAGGGCGAATACCGTGCGGTTTACCACCCGCGTTACAGTGACGATGCCCACGTTTTGGCTGTAGGTTGCCAGCGGCAGGCCGCCAAACAGGGCAAAAATGCCGCTGGCGGTATTTGTGGCCATAATGCCGCCGGAAAGCTCCCTGTCCGTCGGCTCGCGGTCCATGCCGCCCATGGTGGTGGACGAAAAGTCTCCGATGGCCTGCACCGCGTTCACAATAAACATGATGACCATGGTGATGATGGCGCTGGGAACAAACTCGACGCCGAAGTGCATGGGCAGCGGCACCTGGAACCAGCCGGCCTCGCCGATGGGCGAAAAGCTGACCATGCCGAGCGGCAGGGCGATCAGGTATCCCACCGCCATGGCGATGAGAATGGACGCCAGCTTCGCAATGCCCTTGGCGTAGTGGTTCAGCCCAATTACCACCAACAGCGTGATGATGGCGACCATCCAGTTCATGGAACTGCCGAAGGCGGGGTTCGTGCCCGCGTTTCCGCCGCCCGCCATGTAGCGGATGGCCGTTGGATACAGGGACAGGCCGATGGTGAAAATGACGGTGCCCGTCACCATGGGCGGGAACAGCGGGCGGATTTGCTTGATAAAAAAGCCCACGGCGATGGCCGCCACGCCGCCGCAGATCTGTGCGCCGAAAATGGTGGCGATGTTAAACTCGTTGCCGATTGCCGTCAGGGTGGGGATGTAGGCGAAGCTGGTGCCGATGATGACCGGCAGCCCCGAGCCGAACCGCCCCAGCGGAAACAGCTGCAGCAGTGTGGCCAAAGCCGACGCCACCAGCGATACCTGGATCAGGAACGTGACGTCCTGCCCCTGCAGGCCGCAGGCGTTTGCCACAATCACCGCCGGGGTCATCACGCCCACAATGGCGCTTACCACATGCTGCAAACCCAGCGGCAGCACCTTGCCCAGCGGCGGCCGTCCTTTGAACTGGAACAGGAGGGAGTCCGCACTCCCGCCCTGTCCCGCGCTTCCGGAGGGAGCGCCTGTGCCCGCGGCGCGGACGATTTCCTCTGTATTCTGTTTTTTTGCCATTGATTCCCTCTGGTTTCTGAAAACGGTCCGCCAAAATTTCCGCAGGCAGGCCCCGTAAATGGCCTCTCACAGGCCAACCCCTTTTGAAAAACCCTATTTGTTGAGGCGCTTTGAGAAATCCGCCGCCTGTTCGCGGCTTTTTGCCAAAATGGCCTGTTCGTCCACTGTCTGCATCACGCGGTCTTTCATCAGGAACTTGCCCGCCACCATGGTGCAATCCACACTGCGGCCCATCATGCCGAACATGATGTGCCCCGCGGTGTTGGCCGCCGAAAGGGGCGTGTGCGGCGTGTAGTCCACCACAATCACGTCCGCCGCCGCGCCTTCCGCAAGCACGCCGAGAGGCACGTCGAAGAACCGCCCGCAAATTTTGGCATTGTTCGTGAACAGCATTTGCATGGCTTCCATGAAGCCCACGTTCGGGTTGCACAAATTGTGCTTGTGGATGATGTTTGCCACCTTCAGGCTCTCGAACATGTCCTGGGTGTAAGCGTCGGTGCCGAGGCCCAGCAAAATGCCCTTTTCCATCATCGTCAAAGCGGCCGAACAGCCAACAGCGTTGCCCATGTTGCTCTCCGGGTTGTGCGCGGCCATGGTGTTCGTGTCCACCAGAATATCCATTTCGGCGCCTGTCACGTGGATGTCGTGGACAGCCAGCGTTTTTTCGCCCAAAATCTTCGCGTCAAACAGCCGTTCCACCACGCGCTTGCCGTATTTTTCCAAAGAGTCGTACACATCGCCGATGCCTTCGGCCACGTGGACGTGGAAGCCCGCGTTTTTGTCGCCCATGGCGTCCACGCATTTTTCCAGCGTTTTTTCGCTTAAAGTGAAGGACGCGTGCAGGCCGAACATGCCCTTCACCATGTCGTTCGCTTGCTTTTCCGCATACTCGATGAACGCCTTGTTTTCAGCAATGGCGGCGTTTGCCGTGGCCTCGCCATCGCGGTCGCTCACTTCATAGCACAGGGAGGCGCGCATGCCGATGTCGGAAAGCGCGTCCTTGATGGCAAAGAGGCTCCCCTCCACATAGTTTTGGCTGGCGTGGTGGTCAAACAGCGTGGTAACGCCATATTTCACGCTCTCCATGCCGGTGGCGTAGGCGCTGTACCGGCTGTCCTCAATGTTCAGCACTTTGTCGATTTTCCACCACACGTTTTCCAAAATGTCCAAAAACGTTTTGCTTGGCCCGCTTGCCGGCATGGATAGCCCGCGCGCAAAGGACGAATAAATGTGGGTGTGGGCGTTGATGATGCCCGGCATGATGACCCGGCCCGCCGCGTCGTAAAACTCGGCGCCGGGGTATTTTGCTTGCAAAGCGGCGGTGTCGCCAACTTCTTTGATGAGCCCGCCGTCCACAGCCACACAGCCGTTTTCGATGAACGGGTTGTCTGCATTTTGGGTAATGGTGCGTCCGTTTCCAATCAGTAACATAGGGGCCCTCCTCTGCGTGGCAGAGTGCCACAAATCCCGGAGCCGATACGCCAGTGCGCAACGGGCATCTACCTTCCGCGGCCTTCGTCACACAATCTAAAACACATTGTATGCCGCCGGCCTTGTAGCTGAGAAGGTGAATTGCCCCGCAGGGGCAAGAGAAGCGCCCCTGGGGGCCGATACCCTTATGCGCACTGCCGAATCGTCCCCTGCAATGAAAAAGTAAATATATTTAACCCTCGATCACCGTGCCGGTTTTGCCCGCAATGCCCTCTTCCGCTTTTTCCAACAGGGTAATGAGCGCACGGCGGCCCGGCTTCGACGCGGCGAACTGCATGGCGGCCTGCACCTTCGGCAGCATGCTGCCCGGGGCAAACTGCCCTTCGTCGCAGTATTTCTGTGCTTCGGCCAGGGTCAACTTGTCCAGCCATTTTTCGTCGGGCTTGTTGTAGTTCACGGCCACTTTTTCCACGGCCGTCAGGATGATGAGGTAGTCCGCGTCGATGATGTCTGCCAATACGGCGGAGGCAAAATCCTTGTCCACCACGGCGGCCGCGCCGTTCAGGCGGTTGCCCTCGGCCTTGCGCACGGGGATGCCGCCGCCGCCCGCCGCAATGACCACCTGTTTCGCCGCCAGCATGGCTTTCACGGTTTCCTTCTCAATGATATCGGTGGGCCGTGGCGACGCCACCACACGGCGCCAGCCGCGGCCGGCGTCTTCCATCATGTCGTAGCCCTTTGCCGTCATCTCCTTCGCTTCTTCCTCGCTGTAGAAAGAGCCGATGGGCTTCGTGGGCTTTTTGAAAGCCGGGTCGTCCGCGTCCACCAGCGTTTGGGTGATGACACAGGCCACCGGGGTGGTGATGCCGCGGTCGAGCAGTTCTTCGCGCAGGGCGTTCTGCAGGTCGTACCCAATGTAGCCCTGGCTCATGGCCACGCACACCGACATGGGGATGTAAGGCGTTTTGGCCTCGGTTTTGCCGGCGGCCTCCATCGCCAGGTTAATCATCCCCACCTGCGGGCCGTTGCCGTGGGCAATCACCACTTCGTTGCCCGCCTCAATCAGCCCCGCGATGGCCTTCGATGTGGTTTTCACCGCTTTCATCTGCTCTTCCAAAGTGTTTCCAAGGGCGTTGCCGCCCAGCGCCAAAACAATCCTTTTTCCCATAATTCCTAGTGCCTCCATCATTCGAATAAAATTTGATAAAGGCGCTGTGCGTCTTGAATGTTGCAGTATTCAATCGCACAGCGCCGTCAGCCTCCGTCAGGAAAGCTGCATTTTGGAAGATATGTAATTAATACTGGAAAATGCGGTTCGTGCCTTTGGCCTCGAGGGCTTTCAAGGCCGCGGCCGGGTCTTTCATCTTGGAGAGGAACATCATCGCCGCGATGATGTAGGGCTTGAAGCCGGCTTCTTTGTACATGGGCACGCGGTAGCGGTCAAACACGCTGCCAACCACTTCGCCCTCTTTGCAGGAGACGCCGGAAATGTCGGCGGGCAGGCAGTGCATGTACAGCGCCTTGCCGTCTTTCGTGGTCTTCATCAGCTCTTCGGTGCATTCCCAGTCCTTGTGGTTCGCGTTCTGGGCCAGCAGCTCTGTTTCCAGCTTCTTGATGCCCTCGGAGTCGCCATCGCCGTAAAGCACGGTGCGTTTTTCCATGGCGCTGAAGGGGGCCCAGCTTTTCGGGTACACGATGTCGGCGCCGGCGAAAGCTTCCGCCATGGAGTTCGACTTTGTGAACTTGCCGCCGGTGGCAGCCGCGTTCTTCTTGGCAACTTCTTCCACTTCGGGCATGATTTCGTAGCCTTCCGGGTGGGCCAGGCTCACTTCCATGCCAAAGCGGGTCATCAGGCCAACAATGCCCTGGGGCACGCTAAGGGGCTTGCCGTAGCTGGGGGAGTACGCCCAGGTCATGGCAATCTTCTTGCCCTTCAGGTTTTCCACGCCGCCGAATTGGTGGATGATGTGGTCCATGTCCGCCATGCTCTGGGTGGGGTGGTCAATGTCGCACTGCAGGTTCACCAGGGTGGGGCGCTGCTCGAGGTTCCCCTCTTTGTAGCCGTCCTGCACCGCCTTCGACACTTCGCGCATGTAGGTGTTGCCCTTGCCGATGTACATGTCGTCGCGGATGCCGATGATGTCGGCCATGAAGCTGATCATGTTGGCCGTTTCACGCACGGTCTCGCCATGGGCGATCTGGCTTTTGCCTTCGTCCAAATCCTGCACTTCCAAACCCAGCAGGTTGCAGGCGGAAGCGAAGGAGAAGCGGGTGCGGGTGGAGTTGTCGCGGAAGAGGGAGACGCCCAGCCCGCTGTCAAATATTCTGGCGGAGATATTGCGCTCGCGCAGGTCGCGCAGCGCGTCGGCCACCGCGAACACAGCCGCCAGCTCGTCGTCGCTTTTTTCCCAGGTCAGGAGAAAGTCGTTTTCAAACATGTTTGAAACCTTGAGTCCCTCAATCTTTTTTATCAGCCCGGCAAAATTACTCATCTAATTGTCCTCCCGTCAATTTTAGGTTAATCACGCCCCGCCTTCGTCTATTCGCAGTAAAGCGCGGGCACCGCGGCATACACCGCCGCGCACTCGACCAGATCGTCCTTCCAGGTTTTTTCGTCGGGGGCGTGGGCCTGGGCCTCGGCGCCCGGGCCGAAGCCAATACAGGGGATGCCGTTTCTGCCCATGATGGACACGCCGTTTGTGGAGAATGTCCATTTGTCGGTGAGCGGCCGCGCCGCCCTCGCCGCCGCGGTTCCGGAAGAACCGACGCGCGATTCGCCGTAGAGCCCCTTATGGGCCGCCTCCACAGCCTTTGTGATCCTGTGATCCTCCGGGATGACCCAGGTCGGGAAATAGCATTCGATGGGGTAGACGCAGCCTGTGTCAGACGGCCGGTCGTAATTGTACATGTACACCTTCACA
>JAVBNG010000064.1:0-4562 GCA_031551695.1 Oscillospiraceae bacterium | reverse complement strand
AACGTGGCCAGGCGCCGCTGCCCGGACGTGCGCTTTTTGCTGGCCGCCGTGGGCGTGCAGGGCGAGGCTGCGGCCCCCGGTATTGCCACGGCTGTGCGGCGGCTGGACGAAAGCGGCAAGGTGGATGTCATCATCGTGGCGCGCGGCGGCGGCAGCGCGGAGGATTTGTGGGTGTTCAACGACGAAGGCGTTGCCGAGGCGGTGTACGCCTGCCGCACGCCGGTTGTAGCGGGCGTGGGCCATGAGATAGACTTCACCATTATCGATTTTGTGGCCGACGTGCGCGCCCCCACGCCCAGCGCCGCGGCCGAGATGGCATTGCCCGATATTTACGCGGAGATGCGTGAAATCGAGGCTTTATACATGAATATTGCAAAAAATATGAATAAAAAGCTGGATTCGTGTTATAATACCTATATGCGCGGCGCGCGGCATGCCGCTTTGGAAAAAATCCGGCGAATGCCCGGCAAATATGCGGCCCGTTTGGCTCTGGTGCAACGCGGTGTCTCCGCCGCCGCGGCGTTGCGCCTTGGCACAGCGGACGCCCGTTTCCGTGCGGCCGCGGCGCTGGCTGCCGGCCTGAATCCCTACAATGTGCTGGCCCGTGGGTACACCATGGTGCACAAGGGCGGCCACATGGTGGAACGCGCAGATGAATTGCAAATAAGCGATGATATTTCGATTAAATTCAAAGACGGAGCGGTGAACGCGCGCGTGACAGATGTGAAAAGCGCGGCAAAGCCAGCAGAGGAATAGGAAATGCCGAGCAAAAGCACAAAAAATGTAGAAAAAGACGAACCGGGCTTTGAGGCCGCCATGGGCGAACTGGAAGAGATTTTAGAGCGCATGGGCAAAAATGAGACCCCGCTGGACGAGGCGGTGGAGCTTTACGCCAAGGCTGCGGAGCTGATTGAGACTTGCGGCCGGCGGCTGAAGACAGCACAGGTTCGTGTGGAGGAAATTGGTGCGGAGCTGAATGATTTTGCCGCGCCGGAGGAACCGGATGAACTTTGACAGGGAACACGCCGCATACCTTGCCCGCTGTAAGGCGGCGCTTGAACAAGTGGCAAAACAGTATTTCACCGCCGGTTCTACCACGGCAGAAGCGGCGCTGTACAGTCTGCTGAACGGAGGAAAGCGCGTGCGCGGCGTGCTGGTGATGGCCGTGTGCAACATGATGGGCGGCTGCGAGGCCCCGGCGGACATATATGCCGCCGCTGTTGAAATGGTACACACCTATTCGCTCATCCACGACGATTTGCCTTGCATGGACGACGACGATATGCGCCGCGGCAAACCCGCAAACCACATTGTATACGGCGAAACTACGGCTCTTTTGGCGGGTGATTTGCTGCTTACCACCGCTTTTGAAACAATTGCCGCTTGTGGCAGTTCCACGGCCGAAGCCGCGGCAAGCTGCGAGAGCCGGGCAAACGCCGTGGCGGCGCTGGCAAAGGCCGCCGGCGGGCGTGGCATGGTGTTCGGGCAGGAGTTGGACCTGCAAAGCGAGCACGGCGCTTGCACGCCGGAATTGCTGCAAAAAATCCACCGGAACAAAACCGGCGCCCTCATCACCGGCGCGGCGCACCTTGGCGTTATTGCCGCAGGCGGCGCCGTGCAAAACGAGGGCGAAATTACACGGTACGCGCAAAACATCGGTTTGGCATTCCAAATTGTGGATGACGTGCTTGACAAAACCTCCAGTGTCGAAGCACTGGGCAAGCCGGTGGGCTCCGATTTCCAGCGCGAAAAAATAACCTTCGTCAGCCTGTACGGCGTCGAGCGCTCCAAAGAGATCGCTTTGGCCCTGACAACGGAAGCCGTGGCGGCGGTCGAGCGAAAGTACGGCGAAAAATCGGCGTTCCTGACCGAATTTGCCCACCGACTTTCCAAAAGGCTGCGCTAAAGCGGCTAAAAAAAGCAGGAGTAACCGATATGGCCGATTTTTTCCAAACCATTTTCTTCCACAACTACTTGCTGATGCTGCCGGTGGTATCCTTTGTGGTGGCGCAAGTGTTGAAAGTCATCATCTACCGGGTGCAGCATGGCAAGTTCGACCTTGAACGCGTCATCGGCGCCGGGGGCATGCCGTCTTCCCACGCGGCGCTGGTTTGCTCCATGACGGTTGGCGCAGCAAGGGAATTTTCCATGTCTTCGCCAATTTTTGCCATTTGTTTTGTGCTGGCCGTCATCGTCATGTTCGACGCCATGGGTGTGCGGCTGGAAACGGGCAAACAGGCGCAAATTTTAAACCTTATCATGGCCGAGTTTGAGGAAATTGCCCAAAACCGGCACGACCACAAGCCCCTGAAAGAACTGGTGGGGCACACGCCGTTCCAGGTTCTCAGCGGCGCCATCCTCGGCATTGCCATCGGCCTGATCCTCCCGGTATTTTAGCAAAAATCTAGGAAATTTTGCAGGGGTCCCTTTTATATGGAAACAAAACTGCTGAAAAAAATAAAATCGCCAAGCGACCTGAAAAATCTTGATTACCTCGAGCTGGAACAGCTGTCGCAGGAGATCCGCGCGTTTTTGATTGAAAACGTGTCGAAGACCGGCGGGCATTTGTCGCCGAACCTCGGGGTCATTGAGCTGACGGTGGCGCTGCACAAGGTGTTCGATTCCCCCTATGACACCTTTGTGTTCGACGTGGGGCACCAGTGTTATACCCACAAGCTGCTCACCGGCCGTATGGACGGTTTTGAACGCCTGCGCAAAAAAAACGGCTTGTCCGGCTTTCCGTCCCCCAAGGAGAGCGAACACGACGCCTACACCGCCGGCCACGCCAGCAACTCCATTTCCGCCGCCGTGGGCATTGCCCGGGCCAAAACCCTGAACAACGAGCCGGGGCTTGTCATCGTTGTCATCGGCGACGGTGCGTTCACCGGCGGCATGGCTTATGAGGGCTTGAACAACGTGGCCAATTTGCGCAATTTGGTAATTGTGCTGAACGACAACAAGATGTCCATTTCAAAAAATGTGGGGTCATTTTCCCACTACCTCACATCCCTGCGCACCAGCCCGAAATATTACAAGGCCAAAAACGAAGTGGTGCAGATTCTGGACGGCAATGTCATTGGCAAGGAGATTACAAAAGGGCTGCTGTCGGCAAAAAACGTCATCCGCCGCACGGTGTACAGTTCCACATTCTTTGAGGACATGGGCCTGCAATACCTCGGCCCGGAAGACGGCCACAATGTGGCGAAGCTGTGCAATATGTTCGAGCATGTGAAGAAGATACAAAAGCCTGTGCTGGTACATGTTGAAACTGTAAAGGGAAAAGGCTACACACCAGCTGAACGTAACCCCGGCGCCTTCCACGGCGTGCCGGCCTTCAACGCCTACAAGGTGGAGGACCCGGACATGTCGCCGGACAACTCCTTTTCCACCGTGTTCGGTAAGGCTCTGGCCCGCATTGCGAACGACGATCCGAAGCTTTGCGCCGTCACCGCTGCCATGAAATATGGCACGGGGCTGCAATATTTTAAAAAACAGCACCCACCGCGCTTTTTTGACGTCGGCATGGCCGAACAGCACGCCGTCACCTTTGCGGGCGGCATGGCAAGCCGCGGCATGCTGCCGGTGGTGGCCATTTATTCCACATTTTTACAGCGAACTTACGACCAAATCATCCACGACATCATGCTGGAAAAGCAGAATGTCATTTTCGCAATCGACCGCGCGGGCCTGGTGCCCGGCGACGGTGAGACCCACCAGGGCGTTTACGACGCCGCCTTTTTGAGCCAACAAACGGGCATGCCCATTTTTTCGCCCAGCACCTATGCAGAGCTGGAATACTGGCTGGAAAAGCTGATTTATGAATACGAAGGCCCGCGGGCCATCCGGTACCCGCGCGGGGCCGAGCCTGCATTGCTTGCGGGCGCGCCGTGTTCCGGCGCGGAATATGACGTGACGCGCGCAGCAAAACCCGCCAAGACTGCCATCGTTACCTACGGTGTGGAAACGGCCGAGGCCCTTGGCGCGGCGGATATCCTGCTGCAAAACGGCATGCCTGCAGACGTGTTCAAGCTGGTGTGCATCAATCCGCTTCCGGCGGGGCTGGCGGATGAATTGACATCGTATAGTCAAATTTGTTTTGCCGAGGAGGGCATCCGCCAGGGCGGCATTGGCGAGCATTTGCTGATGCAGCTGTTCCGCACGGGCTTTTGCGGGGAATATACCCATCTCGCCGTGCCGGAAACCGGCATCGACCACGCCAACGTGGCCGAGCTGCGCCAGATGTATGGCCTGGATGCCGATAATATCGCGGCGGTGCTATTGGCCACGGCCGCAGACAGCAAAAGAACAGCGGACAAAAAGGGCGCCACAGGCGGCAAAAAAGCGCAAAGCTTCGGGGGCAAAGGCAAATGAGGCTGGACCAATACCTGGCGGAACAAAACCTGTTCGCCAGCCGGGAAAAGGCGCGGGCGGCCATTATGGCGGGCATTGTGTTTGTGGACGGCGAAAAGGCCGACAAACCCGGCGAAAACGTGGCCGATGGCGTCGCTGTGGAAGTGCGCGGCAGTGGCATTCCCTATGTAAGCCGCGGCGGCCTGAAGCTG